>NZ_CP127162.1:3361500-3982500 GCF_030263935.1 Paenibacillus polygoni
TTCAGGTCTTCGATCGGACGATTAAGGAATTCAGCAGCTGCTTTACTTACAAAATCGTGGGAAGTACCGTGTGCACCATAACGACGTACTTTGTACTTGTTATAAAGTACACGTGGAATAGCATACAGGTATGCATGTTCAGGCATGGTTTGATGGAACGCAGTATCAAATACGACAACCTGCGGGATCCCCGGCATATTTAGCTCTGCAGCGTTAATTCCCATCATTGCTGCTGGGTTATGAAGCGGAGCAAGGTCGATCAGACGACGGATCTCAGCTTTTACTTCGTCTGTTACAAGAGCAGATTCTTTAAAAGCTTCCCCGCCGTGTACTACGCGGTGACCTACTGCTTGAATTTCTGAAATCGAGCTCATTACACCGTGTTCTTCATGAGTCAATTTGTCGAGCACTTTACGAATAGCAGTATTGTGCTCAAGAATTTCACTAACTTCTGTAATTTCTTCTTTGCCTGTAGGTTTGTGATTCAAAATGGAAGAATCCATACCAATCCGTTCTACAAGTCCTTTTGCAAGAACAGATTCATTCGTCATGTCATATACTTGATATTTCAGAGAAGAACTCCCTGAATTGATAACTAAAATTTTCATACTCGGTCACCATCCTTGTCGTACTTGAAGAAGCCCTCTCCTGTTTTTACGCCGAGTTGTCCAGCGCGAACCATTTTTTTCAAAACAGTAGATGGTCTATATTTCAGTTCACCAAATTCGCGGAACATTCCATCCAGCGCTGCATGAACAGAATCAAGTCCGAAACGATCCGCCATTTCAAGCGGTCCATGTTGGAATTTGTAACCAATACGTACCGCTTCATCGATATCTTCTGCAGAAGCAACTCCCTCTTCAAGCAAATGAAGAGCTTCGTTAATGTGCAGGCAGATTAGACGAGAAGTAACAAATCCTGGGGACTCATAAACCATGATCCCTTTTTTGCCAAGCACTTCTTCAGCAAATTGTTTTGTTGCGTTGAACGTTTCATCAGAAGTTTTAAGACCACGAATAATTTCAACCATATCAATGCTGGAAACCGGATGTGTCCAGTGAAGCCCGATCATACGTTCAGGTGAGTTAGTTGCACTTGCAAGTTCCGTCAAGCTAAGAGTAGAAGTATTACTAGTCAGAATGATATCAGTACCGATTACTTCTTCCAGTTTTCTAAAGAGAACTTTTTTCTCTTCCAAATCTTCCGTAATGGTCTCTATGATTAAATCACATACAGAAAGTTCCTCATAACTTGTCGTTTTATGAATTCTGGACAAGATTAATTTTTTCTCTGCTTGAGTGATAGCCCACTTCTCTAATTTCTTATCAAGTCCTGTTTCAATCATTTCTACTGAATGATCTAATTTCTCAGGGGTTTGTTCTACGAGCAAGACGTCGAGGCCTTTGGCTGCAAGCATCTCTGCAATACCTTGGCCCATTGTACCTCCGCCGATAACTCCTATTTTTTTAAACAACATGGTTACTGCTCCATCCCTTTCTTGGTCTCTAGTAATATTTTGTATTCTTCTTTGTCGAAACATGAAGAATACATTTTATGACCCAACATCTAATAATATCTTAGCATGAAACAAAAGTAAAAAAAAATAACCAGCATCATAGATTATGCTGGCAATAATGTACTTTCTTTGAATAATTTGCGAAATTCATCACCAGATAACACTTCTTCTTTAAGCAGGATACTTAAGGATTGATCAAAGATAGGACCGTGATCAATGAGCAGCTGTTTGGTACGGGAGAAAAGTTCATTTAATATCGCTGCGTTTTCTTTCGACATGTCCGCTTGAGAGACCATCTCCAGATGCACGATTCCGAGTTCTGTAAGTCCAGAGCTGATCATGGTCTTGACTATATCTAACGCTTGCTCAAAATCATTTCTCGAACCCGTACTGCGGCCCCCGTAGTAAATTTCCTCTGCTGCCGCACCGCCAAGCGCAATCATAATTTGAGCTTCTAAAAAGTCTTTGGTGTATAAGTATTGTTCTACTTGCGGGTTATGTCTTACATAGCCTAACGCTTGTCCACGCGGGCTTAATGCAACTTGTCCCACACTATTTGGACGTACAGCTTCTGCCGCAATGGCATGTCCTAATTCGTGTACGGCTACCCGTTTTTTCTCGTCTTCATTTGATTCTCTGTCTGTTTTTTCACCCATCATCACCTTATCAATGGCCATGGATAGATGTTTTTGTGTAATGTACTGGCTATCATCCCGCATCGCATAGATCGCTGCTTCGTTCATTAGACTTTCCAGTTGTGCGCCAGAGAAGCCATAGGATTCTTCTGCAATTTTGTCCATGTTAATGTTTTTATCGAGCGGCTTGTTTTTGGCATGCAGTTCAAGAATGTGTCTGCGTCCTTTTTTATCTGGCAAGTCCACTTGTATATGTCTATCAAAACGTCCTGGGCGAAGCAAAGCGCTGTCCAGCATTTCTTTACGGTTGGTTGCAGCTATGATTAGAATACGCGGCGCATCTGATGTATAAATCCCATCCATTTCCGTCAGAAGCTGGTTCAGGGTCTGATCGTATTCACGTTGTTGCCCGCCTTCTCGCTTACCGCCAATAACATCGATCTCATCAATAAAAATAATTGCATTTTCTTTGTTTTCCTTGGCTGCTCGTGTTCTCGCGTCACGGAATAACTCCCGAACACGGCCCGCACCTACACCTACATACATCTCTACAAATTCACTGCCTGATGTAGCAATAAACACGGAATTCGTGTAATGTGCTGCTGCTTTGGCCATAAGTGTCTTACCTGTTCCCGGAGGTCCGGTTAACAAGATTCCTTTTAAGGGACGGATACCAAATTTCTGTATTTCCTCATGTCTGATTAAAAAATCAAGAGCCTCTCTAAGCTCCTGTTTCGCACTATCTTGACCGCCTATTTCCTCAAAAGTGAGCTTCGGCGGACCTGCCTTTTTTCGTTTTCTTTCACTGCTTGCACCGACGGTCAGACCGCCGCGCATCTGCATGAGAAGAAATACACCTCCAACAAGAAGACCCATAAGCAATAAAGGAACTACATTTACCCCGATATAGACGAGAAATAAAATGATGACGGGCGTTGCTCCAATCAAGATTTCCTTGGTCCATTTAGGCATTTGGCCATACCCCCATCGTTGCCGACTGCCGCGGCAAAATAATAAACTTGCTAGCTTCTCCGTCAGATAAACTTACATACACATTCTGATCATCCATATCGTAATCTACTTGTATGCTGCCGTCGCTCATTTTCTGCAGTTCTTCAGGAATCTGCGTATATTGTCTTGTTTCCATTGCTTCTGCTACCGTAAATAAGGCACTTGACCAAAATTCGTCGAGTTCCTCTGTAGAATGATTTTTGACGTCAAGTTTAAGTTTCTTTCCCTTTAAATACGGATTTCCATCTGTATGAATAAGTTCAACTAGACCCCTAAGATTCGTTTGAGGTTCCAAATCGAGATTCAAAGTCACTTCCTTTGGGTTAATATCTATTTGAACATTGTTGACACCCTCGTATGTTGATACCAATTTGTCAATTGGTTTAATCATAGCCACCTGACGGTAGGCAAACCAGCCTCCAAACAACAATGTAGCAGTAACGAACAAAGATACTGCAATTGGTATAGGACGCAATTTCAAGTGACAACCTCCCTTGCTTTTTAGTCTTTTTATTGTTTTTACTGTAAATAAAATCTATAAATATAGCATAACATATCGTAAGCATGAAATCTAAACTATGAAATATTTTTCTATGTTACCACATAAAATACCCCCCGAATGATCTATATCGACCATTTGGGGGGTATTGGTTATATCTATTTTAATCCTTAATCGGGAAGTTGATATCCATTCCCTATTTCAGTTCCATCACTAAATTGGTAGAATCGATACACATATTTGCCATCTTGCTTATAAAAGAGCTGCCATACATATGTTTTATTGTAGTAGCTTGGATGCAAATGAATAATCTCTATATTGCCTAACTCTGCAGCGATTTTGGCGTACATTTCATCTTCAGAGAAACTATTCTCAATGAGTTCAGTATGAACACTATTCTTTCCACTTACTGGTTTATGATCCATTCCGAATCGAACCCAGACCATAATTGGCTTACTCTCGCTGTTCGTGCCTTCAATCGTCCAATAGATCGACTCTTCTCCCCAAACTGATTTCTGCGTTTTTGTAACGGATGTAAGCTGTGCCTGCTGCTCTGCAATCGATACCGCCAGGTCTCTTTCTGCCCACTGATCTTTCATTACATAAACATAAAATTGATAAATTCCAAATAAAATTAGTAATACGGTAAGAATACTAATGTATATCCACTTTTTACGATTTCTCCTCAAGGCGGGACTCCCTTCTCACCCTTCGTTCCGTTAGCGGGCTTTCAGTCCTTTAAATGCAGATTCTGCTTCACGCTTAATACGTTCTTCATCTAAAGTAAGAGCTTCACCATCTTTTAACAACTGCTTGCCATCCACCCAAACATGTTTTACGTCTTTAGCACTTGCCGAGTATACAACATGGGAGATCAAATCTGAATACGGCAAAAAGTGCGCCTGATCTAAATCAATCGCTATAAAATCTGCTTTTTTACCTGCTGCAAGCGTTCCCGTATCTTCAACATAGATCGATTTTGCTCCATATTCTGTTCCCATACGTAGAGCTTCTGTCGCTGGAACCGCCGTTGGGTCACCAGAGACTCCTTTATGGATAAGGGCTGC
Organism: Paenibacillus polygoni; assembly: GCF_030263935.1. Taxonomy (NCBI): domain Bacteria; kingdom Bacillati; phylum Bacillota; class Bacilli; order Caryophanales; family Paenibacillaceae; genus Paenibacillus; species Paenibacillus polygoni. The sequence goes on from NZ_CP127162.1 coordinate 3,366,229, forward strand.
GAGACGCATCTCTTCAAACATGTCCAGATTATTATTGCTTGCAGGTCCATCCGTTGCTAAGGATACAACAACCCCCGCTTTTAATAAATCCGGAACTCGAGCTACACCGCTGGCAAGTTTGAGGTTACTTCCTGGATTGTGCGCTACTGCCACATTATATTTAGCAAGAATCTCAATTTCTTCGTCAGTTAAATGAACCGCATGCGCCACGAGAGATGGACGGGAGAAGAAGCCCAATTTTTCTAAGTGAGCAACCGGACGAAGTCCATAATCTTTCACATTCTGCTCTACCTCTGCCTTTGTCTCAGACATGTGCGTATGAAGCGGTAAGTCCAAGTCATGCGCCGCCTGAACAAATTTCTCAATAAACTCAGGTCCACATGTATACGGTGCATGAGGTGACAACATCGTAGTAATTCTGCCATTCGCCTGCCCGTTCCATTCCTTGGCAAAAGAAGTCGCTTCTGCAAGTTTAGCAGCTCGCAGTTCATCTGAACCGAATCCAATAACACCGCGCATCAGGCTTGCTCGTATCCCCGACTCCTCTACTACTTTAGCCACTTGATCCATCTGATCATACATGTCTAGAAAAGCGGTTGTGCCCCCTTTAATCATCTCCAGGATCGACAAGGAAGCTCCCCAGTATACATCGTCTGCCGTGAACTTCTCTTCCATTGGCCACATTTTTTCTTGAAGCCAGATTTGGAGTGCAAGGTCATCTCCATATCCTCTCAGAAGAGACATAGCAGCGTGACCGTGCGTATTGATTAGACCCGGAATAAAGAGTAAATTTTTCCCGTCAAAAACGGTTGTTTCTTCCTCCCCCTCAGGGAGTTTCTCGCCTATGTAGACAATCTTATCATTCTCTACAAGCATATACCCTTTTACGATTCGCCATTCTGGATCACTAACTGCGAATTGTCCGTTCTTAATAAGCCATTTATGACTATTCATCTTCTGTAACTTCCTTTCCTTCTTCGCTTTCCAGATAATAAGCAAGGCTTAATAGATCTGTTGTGAAATCGGCCGTATGGATCCGAATATGCGGCGGAGCTTTAATAATAATCGGTGCAAAATTAAGTATGGCCTCTATACCTGCTTCAACCATGCAATCCGCTACACGCTGAGCTTCAAAATCAGGCACCGTAATGATTCCAATTCGGATATTACGTTCTTTCACTGTATCCTGTAACTCTTCCATTGGCTGCACCGTAAGTGTATTGATCATCGTTCCAATTTTTTTATCATACGAGTCAAACACGGCAACAATCTTCATATTGTCTTTTACATAGCGGTTATAGTTAGATAAAGCTTGACCGAGGTTCCCTGCTCCAACGAGGGCAACATTGATGACTTGGTCAATTTTGAGGATTTGACGAATTTTATCGATAAGATAAGCAACGTCATATCCGATTCCTTTCCGTCCAAAATCGCCAAAATAAGCTAAATCTTTACGGATCTGAGCTGGATTTAAATCCAGTTTAAGTCCGAGTTCTTGAGAGGATACCGTTGTCACTTCTCTTTTATATAACTCCTGCAGATAACGCAGATATACGGGCAGCCGGCGAACGACTGCCTCTGAAATTTTATCCGACTTCAATGTTAACTCCCCCTTACATCAAAACACAAATTACTTATGTTCCGTCTTATTCTTTATTCGTTTCATGTTCCATCAGCCATTCACTAATCCTTGGAACCATTTTTTCCGTAACCATGTGTTCCATTTTGGGACCTGGCAGGGAGTACAAAAAGTACTTTCCATAATAGGATTCAATAACCCTTGTATCATAAACGATAACGATACCTCTGTCCTGTGCTGTACGAACGAGCCGGCCAAAACCTTGTTTGAACCGGATCACTGCCTGTGGAACAGAAAGTTTCATGAAAGGGTTTTTCTTTTCTTTTTCCAAAAGTTCACTTTTTGCTTCCACCACCGGATGGCTGGGCGGCTGGAAAGGCAGCCGCACGATTGCAAGGCAAGTTAAAGCTTCTCCTGGAATATCTACACCTTCCCAGAAGCTGCTTGTTCCAAGCAAGACAGAAGCCTTAGCCTCTTGGAACCGACGTGTAAGTTTGGTCCGGCTGCCTGTATCTACCCCTTGTCCAAGCACCGTGATGTCACTAGCTGCAAGTGCTTCTTTTAGTGGCTCATGCACTTGTCTCAGCATACGGTAGGATGTAAACAACACTAACATTCTGCCTTTGGTTGCCTTCGCTGTCTCTGCAAGTGAAGTCACCAGCATACTTACAAAGTGATCATCCCCTACACTTCCTTTTACGCTTGGAAAATCGCGGGGAATGACAAGAAGTGCCTGATCCCTATAATTAAATGGCGATGGCAGCAAGGACGTCAAAAGCCTGCCTTTTTCCTGTGCCTCTGATAGTCCGAGCTGATCGATCATAAACTGAAATGACTTGTCTACAGATAACGTAGCAGAGGTCAGGATCACACTGTGTTTTTTATCAAAAAACAGTTCCTTCAAATGTGAACTTACATCGACAGGAACTGCGTATAGCTGCAGAGACTTACTTCTAAACTGACCGCTTGCTTCAAGCCAGTATACGGTACCTGTATCGTCAAGCCGCATAAAGAGTCTCAGATTATCCCTAAGTTCTGCTAAGTCTCTGACAAGACCTGTGATATCCGTAATGAGACTATCTGACGCATAATCATCTAGCTCTTCTCTCACTTCTCCAAGCAGCTTATCTGCTTTGCGAACCATTTCGCCTACTGTGACATAAAACTGATTTTCATGTTTTGAGATTTTGTCCCATGCTTTTGGCTTTGATTGCGGCTTCAGTCTAAGTGAAAACTGTCCCGAATCTCCTGGCGCAGCATCCATTCTCTCTGGTAACAGCTTAAACAGCATATCACTCAGTGTATCCCATTCTTCCTTCGCTTCTAGAGCAAATGGGAACAATTCGTCAATAGCTGAAGTCCATTCCACGTATTTCTCATGTCCTGACTGATCAATTTGCTGACGAAGTGCAGGAAATTGACCGTTACGACTATCTTTAAACAGTCTTGTTAGCGTATGGACCACTGAGAAATATTTCATGTGCATCCCAAGATGTTTACCCGCTACGTCTTCTAGATGATGAGCTTCATCTATCACTAAATAGTCATAACTTGGAAGCAGTTGATGGCTGGCTTTCACATCTGTAAACAGTTTCGAGTGATTGGTAATTACAACATCTGCAATTCCTGCTTCATGACGTGCACGATGATAAAAACATTTTTTAAACCAAGGGCAGCTCCGTCCTAAACAGGATTCAGACTCGCTTTGTACGGTTTCCCAGAAATCTGTTCCCCGGTGGCTTAAGTTTAGTTCTTCATCATCTCCGGTTTCTGTTTGCGTGAGCCAGACGAGCATCTGAGCCGCTGTAAACACATCTTCTTTGGGTGTAGCAAATTCTTTATTATTCAGCTTCTGTTCAAACTTACGCAGACAAAGATAATGTCCACGACCTTTGAAGATCGCTGCTTTAAAAGGAAAAGGAACGACTTTGGTTAACAAAGGAAGATCACGTTCACGCAGTTGTTCCTGCAGGTTTATCGTGTGTGTACTTACCGTAACCTTCGTCTCCTGCTTAACACTTTGGTAAATTGAAGGCAACAAATATCCAAGGGATTTACCTGTTCCTGTTCCTGCCTCAATTAGTAAATGCTTGTCCTCATATAGAGCTTTATTCACTTCGTCAAACATCATGTTTTGCGCTTCCCGTTGTTCATAGTTGGGAAGTTTATCTTTTAAGTTCTGTTGAACCTTCTCCATATACGCGCTGAACGATTCATTCTCCAAAGGGTTCGGTGCATGTTCGTCCCGCGGCGGAGCAATCGTAGACCAATCATCAATGGCGAGCGCAAGTTGTCTGTAATATTTCTGACCGTCCAGATCCTGAATCGGCTCGCTTTCCTTCTCTGTCAGCAGTCCATCCAAAAACCAGCCGAAATCACTTTCCTCTGCAGGAAAGAGATCCGAGAGACGCTGCAGTGTAATCAAAGGTAAACCTCTCAGTTCGTCTATACTTTTAAGAAATACATGAGCGGTTGCGAGTGCATCGCTATCCGCTTGGTGCGGTCTGTCATGTTCAAATCCAAATTCAGTTGAAACATAACCCAGCTGGTAAGAGGAAAGCGAAGGAAAACAAATTTTTAAAAAGTCCATCGTATCCAAAATACGGCCTGTAAACGGCAGGTATCCGCATCGATCTAATGCATTTTGCAAAAAGTAAAAGTCAAAAGCTACATTATGGCCAACAAGTACAACATCATCCAGCAATGGAACAAGTTCCATCATCATTTCTTCAAGATGAGGTGCATCTTTGACATCGTCGTCCGAAATTCCAGTAAGTCCAGTAATAAAAGGTGGAATGGGAACGCCGGGATTGACATAAGAGCTGTATGTCTCTTTTATACTTAAATCATGATCTATTATGGTAAGTCCAACCTGGGTAATTTCACCATCAGACTGAGTACCTGTTGTTTCAAAATCAAGCACGGCAAATTTCATTACAATTAAACGTTCCCTTCATCCAGTCTCTTTAGTAGCATAGCAAAAAAAAAGACTTTTGAACATTAGAGCACAAAAAAAGGACGATGCCAAATGAAGAGACATCGCCTTTTTGATGCACTGCACTGCCTTTTAATGCATCTCTAGGAGAGAGCAAGCAACTGAGTTCCATAATGGAGTTTTCCGCTATTGGATCTGCATGCTTCCAGATTATACAGCGGCTCTTGCAAACTGGGATCAAGCTTTAGAGAAAGGGCAAAACAGGAAAGTGCTTTCTCGAGATCCGTATGTTTGGCATGGATACAGCCAAGTGCATTATAAGCCAGCGCTTTAAGTCTAGGCTGATCGCTGTTCAGCAAAATTCGATTCAGTTCCTTTGCAGCGACATGTGTTTCTTCTAAATGAAGATACGACACAGCTAAATACAGACGGGACATTAAACTTTCCGGGTACAATTCAACGACTTTGTTAAATTCTTCAGCCGCATGTTTATACATAAGAAGCTTAAAATACCCCTGTCCTTTGACAAAAGATTGAAGCTTGAGTTCTGGAATCATGGTAAAGGGATCCGTTCCGCGGAACAAACCGCTTTCCCGTATCCGAGCCATTTTTTCTTCAAATGACATCCACTCATCCATGATTCCATCGCTCATCTGTTTTAGCAAATTCCACTTTCGTAACATCTCTTGTTTCTTAACGGCAGGTGCAGCAGAATAATACTTTTCAATCTCGTCAAGCGCATCATTCATTTCGGCGAATAAATATTGAAACATGGCTTGCATCCCACCCTCGGTAAAATGGATTAGTGCAGTAACCTAATCACATTTTCTGCGTAATGGGCAGTTTTCATTCCTTATTCCCATGGATTACATGATCGTAGCGTGAACTTCCTGTTGAACCGTTTGAACCGGTTTGTTCGCATCATTAACAAATACGACAGTTGGCTTATGACTTGCCATCTCTGCTGCATCCATCATCGCATAAGAGATAATAATAACCGTATCTCCCGGCTGAACAAGACGAGCTGCAGCACCATTCAGACAAATCGTTCCAGAGCCGCGCGGGCCGGGAATAACATAAGTCTCTAGTCTGGCTCCATTATTGTTATTCACAATCTGAACTTTCTCGTTCTCGAAAATATCCGCTGCTTCCATTAGATCGCGATCAATGGTAATACTTCCTACATAATTTAAATTTGCCTCTGTTACCGTTGCACGATGTATTTTTGATTTCATTAAAGTTCTAAACATGTGAGACCACCTTCACTTTCTGTAAACGATGATTATCGATCAGACGAGTTTTGCCGAATTTAACGGCTAAAGCCACAATCACATCTTCTAGATCGGTAAGTTTCTGTTCTTCATGTACCGGCTGCAAGCCGGGGAATGTCAAAATTTCCACATAGTCAATTACGGCAACAGGTGATTTCTTGATCTCTGCAGTAACCAGACTGCGAAGCTCACCAATAGTGATATCCGGACGTTCTTTACTTGCTTTCTCAGCAAGTGAAAGAGAACGTGATAAGCAGAGTGCCTGCGAACGTTCCTCACTGCTCAGATAGACGTTACGAGAGCTCAAAGCGAGCCCGTCGTCCTCTCTCATGATCGGGCAGGGAACAATGGTTACAGGCATATTTAAATCCGCAACCATTTGCGACAGCACTGCCACTTGCTGCGCATCTTTCATACCAAAAAATGCGAAATCAGGCTGTACGATATTGAACAGTTTGGCAACCACCGTAGTTACCCCGTCAAAGTGACCTGGACGAGAAGCACCGCATAGGCGTTCTGTCAGACCAGCGACCTTAATCGTTGTCTTCGTAGGCTGTGGATACATTTCTTTAACCGAAGGAATAAATACAATATCTACTCCTTCTTTTTCCGCTACCGCAAGATCTCTCTTCTCATCACGCGGGTAACTTTCGAAATCCTCATTTGGACCAAACTGGATCGGGTTCACAAAAATACTAAGAACAACAATATCTGTTTTGTTTCTTGCTTGTTTCATCAAACTGGCATGACCTTCATGCAGGTAACCCATTGTCGGCACAAAACCAACCGTTACTTCGGGTTTAGAAATCTGCTTTTTCATTCCTGCAATTTGTGATCTTAGCTCCTGAATAGTACGAACGGTAATCATCTTAATTGTCCACCTCTGCTTTACGATTTCCGTACAGCGATTCAACGACACCGTCTTCTGCCGTAAATACATGTTCCTGTGCTGGGAAAGATCTTTCTTTTACTTCTTTCACGTAGTTTGCAATGCTCTCACGAACGAGGGAACCTACATCACTGTACGTTTTCACAAAGCGCTTCGGAATATAAGGGGAAGCATACTGAACAATATCATGGAACACAAGAACTTGCCCATCGCATCCACGCCCTGCACCAATACCAATTGTCGGTATGCTAAGCTCACGAGAGATTGCTTCCGCTACTTCTTCAGTTACGAGCTCCAGTACTACTGCAAAAGCACCTGCTTTTTCTAGAGCCTTAGCGTCTTCAAGCAGACGTTTTGCATCTTGCGCGTCTTTTCCTTGTACTCGGAATCCACCAATTTGATTCACAGACTGAGGCGTTAGTCCAATGTGTCCGAGAACAGGAACACCTGCAGAAACAATGGTACGAACGGTATCTGCAATCTCAGCTCCGCCCTCCAGTTTTACGGCATGGGCATGCCCTTCTTGCATTAATCTGCGAACACCGCGCAAACTTTCGTCAATGCTGCCGTGATACGTCATAAAAGGCATATCTGCAACAATAAATGTATGCTCCGCCCCGCGTGCAACCGAGCGGCTGTGGTAAACCATATCATCGAGTGTTACAGGAATTGTAGAGTTATATCCAAGCACGACGTTACCAAGTGAATCTCCTACAAGAATCATATCTACTCCCGCTTCCTCAGCAAGTAACGCGGAAGGATAGTCGTAAGCAGTCACCATTGTGATCGGCTCTTTATTTTCTTTCATTTTTTTCATTTTTACGATATTAAGTGGTTTTTTCACTGCAGCCATTTGGTGTGGCTCCCTTCTGTTCTGATATTGACCGTAAGTCTTTAGATGTTAAAAAGCGTAATGTCCTACGGATTCTCATCAGCTGGGCCCTGGAGGTTTAGATATTGAACACACAAAAAAACCTTTTAGTTGTCACTAAAAAGGTCCCAAAAGTCAAAAAAGAGTCACTTAACGATCGTCCCTTCTGTCTCGGTCCTCTTCGGCTCAGAGCAGAATCCAACAAACCTATAAAATATAGATTACAAAGAAACTAACTTATTGAGTGCAGTTCAAATGGTGATCATTTAATACCGCCTCAAGAAGAAAGTATACCAAAAAAAGATCAAATGTCTATGCCTCGGAATAATTAATCTAAAGCATACAGGATGAACCATAAAAAGATGGATGGAGAAGCCATCCTGTTATCGAATATGTTTACAGATTGCTGCCCTTATTGTATTATCTCCACTTCACCGGAAAAAATAGTAGAATTCATTCCTTCTTCTGTCAGAACCATAAGGCCTCCGCTGTCGGATAAACCAATTGCCGTTCCTTCGATCACCTGGTTGAGCGCTACCGAGCGCACTTGTTTCCCTATAGAGGCCGATAAAGCTTCCCACTCTTTCAAGATCGGAGCAAATCCTTCCTTCTCATACTGCAAATATCTTGCTTCGAGTTCATTCATCACCGCGCCGATCAGTTTGGACCTAGACACAGAAGTTCCCGCTTCCATTCTCAGAGAAGTAGCTATACTTCGCAGTTCTTCTGGATAATCCTGTTCTGACAAATTAACATCAATGCCAATCCCTGCAATACAATACCTAACCTTGTTATCTTCGGTAGCTGCTTCAAGAAGAATACCGCACACTTTACGGCCGCCAATTAAAATATCATTTGGCCACTTGAGTCCTGCTTCCACTCCTGTAACTGTTCGAATTGCACTGCAGACAGCTACGCCTGTTAACAACGTTAACTGAGGCATAAATCTAACCGGCAGTTCCGGGCGTAATACCAGACTCATCCAGATCCCTTTTCCAGCAGGAGAGAACCAGCTGCGTCCAAGACGCCCTCGCCCGCTCGTCTGCATATCCGAGATCACCAGCGTCCCTGCTTCGGCTCCTTCTTCTGCAAGTTTGATTGCTTCGATCTGCGTAGAGGTTGTTGATTCCAGTATATGAAGCCTGCTTCCAAAAACGGCTGTGTTTATATGTTGCATAAGATCCTTATGCTCATACTCATCAGGTTTGTAGAGTAAACGATATCCTTTACGGGACACCGCTTCGAATTCATAACCGAGCTCACGCAATTGGTTAATTTGCTTCCATACCGCAGCTCTGCTGATGGATAATCGGTTACTGATTTCTTCTCCGGAAAGAAATCCATTTGACTTTTCATCAAATAGATCGAGCAACATTTTATACTTCATCTTCTATCACCTTCTTCGCTAAATCTAATAGAGAATCGTGATCATTAGGGATCTGTCCCAGTGCTACGATATGTAAAAGTCTCTTCATGGTTAAACCGAGCCAAGGCCCGCCCTTGCGCCCTGTGACTCTCATCAAGTCCGCCCCTCCGAGCGCCAGATCTTTTACGTGATATACATTCATTTCAGCAGTCCAATCTTCCGCTTTAAGAAGCAGCAAGGGACAAAGGTTGCGATATGCAGGAGAAAAGATATCCTCTTCCACTGCTATTTCTCTATTGATCTGTATCCAGTCTTGAGCCGCTTCTCTTCCAAACCGAAGAACTAGGGGGATCCAGTCTGTACGCAGCAAATGAAAAAGTTCTGTTTTCTCAAGCCGCTCCATGTGTAAGGCGAGTTTTTCAAACAAACTCATAATATGCTCATGAAAGGCTAACATATTTGTTATTCGATCACGTGATTCGCCTGAAAATGTCCATTCCCGAAGTAAGGTACCCGCATCCGATGAACCCATCTCAAGTAACAACAACAACAATTCATATCGATAAATTGCTTGCTGCGGAAGTTTATCTAGATATCCAGTAAGATTGCGGTCCAATGAAGCAAGGCGAACGGGAGACTTCACATATTCTAGTATGCGGCTGTCCATTAGAAGCTGAACACCTTTAGAAGGAAAAGGACCCGCCATCATTTTATCCATCTCCGTACGAACTCGTTCCATCGCTATGTAAGCGAGTTTATCACGCTGAAGAATCATTCCTGACCAGGTATCTGACTCCAGTCCAAAATTGAAAACCGAAGCAAAACGAACGCCTCTCATGATGCGAAGGGCGTCTTCTTCAAATCTTTCTTCTGGGGTCCCGACACACTTTACAGTACCTTGTTTAATATCCTCTTGACCGGAAAAAGGATCCAGCAAATCGCCGTTTACATTACGGGCAATCGCATTCATCGTAAAGTCTCTTCGTTTTAAATCATCTTCTACTCGATCCACAAAGTGAACTTCGGTCGGGCGGCGAAAATCTTCATAACCGCTCTCCGTACGAAAAGTCGTAACTTCATAATGATGTCCGTTACTTCGCACCGTAACTGTCCCATGCTGAAGCCCGGTAGGAATGGAGTCCGGAAAAAGAGCAATAACCTGTTCAGGCGTTGCCGAAGTGGTGATGTCCATGTCCGTAACCGTTCTATGCATAAGCTCGTCCCGCACACATCCACCAACAAAAAAGGCATCGTAACCATGGTCGTTTAGTTTTTGCAGCACTTGTTCTCCTCCAGCGGCCATTGCTGGAAGCGTATAATTCCACTTCTTCATTCCACTTACTCCTTTACCGAACCTCATCCACACAGGATTTTTTATAAAATTGATGCCGATTTTTGTGTTAATACCCGTTCATAAATACGTTCATACTGTTCCGTTATTTTATCAATATTAAAGTTTACACTTGCTCTTTCAAGACAAGCTTTTTTGAATTTGTTCATCAGTTCATCATCCGTTAGCAAGCGGACAGCATCTTTTGCCATTTGTTCCGTATCTCCAATCGGGGATAACATCCCTGTTTGACCGTGTAATACGAGTTCCGGAATTCCGCCTGCCGTAGATCCGATCGTGGGTACACCGCAAGCCATTGCTTCAAGAGCAACAAGACCAAAGCTTTCTTTTTCAGATGGAAGTAATAATAGATCAGCCATTGAAATTACCTGGGCCACATCATCTTGCTTTCCGAGAAAGAGAACTTTTTCAGATAGACCAAGCTCCTGGATTTTACACTGAATTTTAGGTAAATCTGGTCCTTCACCAACAAGTATCAGCTTTGCGGGAAGCTCACGCTGAACTTTTGCAAACACATTAATCACATCCAGGGTTCGCTTCACTGGACGGAAATTAGAAATATGCATAAGCACTTTCTCTTGATCACTTACATAATCTCTCCGCAAAGATGAAACTTCTCTTGGATAATACACTCTCTCATCCACAAAATTATACGTAAGATCAATATCTCGCGTAATATCAAGCAGTTCATGCGTCTCGCGAATCAAATCATTTGAGACCGCTGTGACCGCATCGCTTTTATTAATAGCCAGCTGTATCAAGTCTTTGAGTGATTCATCCTGTGCAAGTACCGTAATATCCGTCCCATGCAGAGTGGTCACGACTTTCAATTCATCTGGCACCATTTGTTTGGCCAAATAGGCACATACCGCATGAGGTACCGCATAATGCACATGAAGCAAGTCGAGCTGCTGTGCTTTGGCTACTTGAGCCATTTTTGTAGCTAATGACAAATCATAAGGAGGATAGCGAAAGACGTAATAATCGTTCACTTCCACCTCGTGATAAAATACGTTTTTATGGAATTGTCCAAGTCGAAAAGGTATACTGTTCGCAATAAAATGAACCTGATGCCCTCTTTCGGCGAGCCTTTTTCCAAGCTCAGTTGCTACGACACCCGAACCGCCTAAAGACGGATAACAGGTAATCCCGATTTTTAAGTGTTTACCCGCTTGACTCAAAGAAGGGCCTCCTTTTACTTAAGAATAATGTATGATCCGAGCTTACGATTCGGAATCTGTACCGTCGGTACCTGGTTTGTATTTATGTACAAGCTGACGCCATGCGAAATCTCCACGATCCAGCGCCTTTACCAAAATTTCAGCCGTAGCTACATTGGTGGCAAGCGGAATTCCTTGGACATCACATAGACGAAGTAATGCATTGATATCCGGTTCATGGGGCTGTGCCATTAATGGATCGCGCAGGAAAATGATTAAGTCCATCTCATTTTGAGCAACAAGTGCACCAATCTGCTGGTCGCCGCCAAGCGGGCCTGACATAAAGCGATGAATTTCCAAATTTGTACCTGCCATGATACGCTGCCCGGTTGTCCCCGTTGAATAAAGCTTATGTCCAACAAATACGTGTTCATATGCTGTTACAAAGTTAACCATTTCATCTTTTTTACGGTCATGTGCTATGAAAGCGATTTTCAACATATCTGTTCTCTCCCTATGTCTATAAATTGAGGCTTTTTAAACAACTAGTCTATAAAATGATCGAATCCATAAACCATTCCGGTATATTCCATTACTTTTTGAATTCCGATCTTAACGCCTGGCATATAACCGGCACGCTCATAGGAGTCGTGTCTAATCTTCAGCGTTTGTCCGAAGTCACCAAAAATAACTTCTTGCTGTGCAAATACGCCTGGAAGTCTGACACTATGAATACGGAAACCGTTGTAGTACCCGCCGCGTGATCCTTCTATGGTTTCTTCTTCTTTTGGATTACCTTGGCGGATTTCTTTGCGATTCTCTGCGATCATCTCAGCTGTTTTTACAGCCGTTCCTGATGGTGCATCGAGCTTCTGATCTCCGTGATATTCAATAATTTCGAGGTTTGGCAAATATTTCGCCGCTTGTGCAGCAAATTTCATCATCAGGATCGCTCCAATTGAGAAATTTGGTGCGATTAGGCCGCCAATCCCTTGTTTTTGACATTGCTTGTCCAGTTCCGTAATCTGTTCGGTCGTAAAACCGGTTGTCCCCATGACAGGTCTAACCCCATGAGAAATGGCCAGGGAGGTATGCTCATAAGCATATTGAGGTGTTGTGAAATCAACCATGACATCAGCATCGGTCTGACTCAGCGCTTTTTCAAGCTGATCCATAACGAGAATTCCGCAAGGTTCAAGTCCTACCAGTTTGCCGGCATCCGTACCTGCTTCGGAACGGTTCACTGCAGCAACAAGTTCTAATTCCTCATCCTGAAGCACAAGTTTAACAACCTCGCGCCCCATGCGCCCCCCTGCACCTACAACAATAACTTTAATTTTATCAGCCAAAACGAACACTCCTTAGATAAACTAGGTTGATGGTTTCTGGAAATATGTTCTCATCCGTTTATTAAAATCATGCAATAGATCTGTTAATTGTTCATTTTGCGGTTCCATCGCGATTGCTTCCTTTAATACAGCAATAGCGAGGATATATTCATTCATCTCGGCATATGCGATGGCGAGCCATACATACGCTTCTGTATAGAGCGGATCCAGCGTAATCGCCTGTTTCAATTGCTCCAGTGCCTTATCATAGTTCCTCTTTGGATCTGCATTTGACGACTCAATGAGAACACGAGACATGGCAGTCAGCTTTTTGGACTGGAGACGATTGATGTGGATGAGATATTCAATATGCCCTGGTGCGATCTCAGTTGCTTTGTTTGCGTGAACAAAAGCCTGATCAAGCTTTCCATTACGAGCATACGTAATCGAACAGCGATAATGGATTTCTGGATTATTTGGTTCCTCTGCTAATGCCGTTTCAAACCAGTAGACAGCCCGTTCAAAGTCATTATGAAAAATGGCTTTATACGCTTCTTGAATGTAGTCGTCAGCCTTCACGTTAGCTTGCACCTCCCGTATCGTCGGTCAGTACAGCATATGTAAGAATGGCCTAATCGGTGTCCTTTTTCGTCCAGCGATCCTTATCTCGCGTATTAAATTTGTGCATCACTTTATCATGAGCTTCGGTTAGATCAATTCCGAGCGAATTGGCAAAACAAATGGTTATAAACAAAATGTCACCAAGCTCCAGTTCTATGGAATTGTCCGCTTCCGTTGCTTTTTTAGGTTTTTCTCCGTACTCGTGATTGACTTCACGTGCCAGTTCTCCGACTTCTTCCGTCATTCGAGCGAGCATCGTCAGCGGGCTGAAATAACCTTCTTTAAACTGGGAAATGTAATCGTCCACTTCTTTTTGCATTTCTAATAAAGTTTTTTCCATGTGAGCATACTCCTTACTGACCAATGTTTATAACTCACTTCATCCATATGTTAACGTATTGAGAAAGTGAAAACAAATCATTTTTTAAACTTCCCATGAAAAAGGCATACTACATTTGAGCATTAGGCAAATCTAATACTAGTGAGGGATTCATTCAAATGAATAAGATTACAGCGCAGTTAAAGATCATTATACCAATCCTCCTCGGCACCGCCATTTTTGCGTTCGGTCTCCTGTATTTCATTATTCCGAATCAGTTGATGGAAGGTGGCGTCACGGGTATTACCGTGCTTCTTAATTATGCTTTTGGTATATCTCCTTCCCTATCTACGCTCATCATTAATATCCCGCTGTTTCTGCTGGGATGGAAAGTTTTTGGCGGAAGACAAATTATTTATACCGGTGTCGGAATCATCGGTCTTACCATTTTCCTTGGTTTATTTGAACGTTTAATAGACGCAGGATATATCGTTCCTTTGCAAACAGAGCATGATCTACTGCTTGCTGCACTTTATGCCGGTGTTACCATTGGTCTTGGTTTAGGGATTGTATTTCGTGCAGGGGGGACAACCGGGGGTTCTGATATCATTGCAAGAATTCTGTCCAAAAAAACGGGGCTCAGTATCGGACGAGTTATGCTCGCCATTGATATTGTTATTATTGGGTCTTCCCTTATTTACATACCTATTGAAAAAGTCCTGTATACGCTTATTGCCGTATTTATCGGATCCAAGGTTATTGACTTCATTCAAGAAGGGGCATATGCTGCCAAAGCATTTACGATCATTAGTGATCATGGCCCTGAAATTGCGGATAAAATAACCAATGAGATGGAACGCGGGGTTACGCTGATTCCAGCGGTTGGAGCCTACTCTAAAAAAGCAAAACATGTTGTTTACTCTGTCGTTTCTAGACAAGAAATGAGAGAACTTCATCAAATTGTAAGATCCATTGATCCAAAAGCATTTCTCATTATTAATGAGGTGCATGATGTCCATGGAGAAGGTTTCAAAGAAGCAGAAAAATAGCCCGGACATCCGGACTATTTTCTCTTTTTTCTTTTTATTATATCTGGCTAAAAATAGGATTGATGATTCCCTTTGTACTTACGGTAACCGACGTATGCCAGCACTGCCACAATCGCAGAACCAAGGAATAAATTAGCTGCCCATGGTTCGGGTCCTGCTGCAAAGGGAACAAAAGCGGTTGCATCCTTCTCCCTGCCAAATAGAGCATTCGCAAATTCATCCCCCTGCTTTAACGTATCGAGAATGTCTTGTTCTTTTGCTCCATTACTCATAGTAAGTCCCTTTAGATAAGACATCCAGGAATCAAATCTTTCAATCTCATAAGGTTGTCTCCGAATGATCGCTGCAGGACGAATTGTTTCATAATGACTTTCCAGTTCCATATAATTTGCAGTGATATCGGTTCCTGGTTCATTCTTTACTCTTTGTTCAATAGAGGATAAGTCTTCTTTCATAATCTTGTAGTATTGAAGCCACAGCGGCTTATCCGGATGAGCCAAGCTATCCACGGCAAGTCTGAGTTTGGCAGACGCATGCTGTAATGAGTCCGATGCAGCCTGCACACTGGCAGCAGCTTCTTTCACTTCGACAATCGTCTCCGTGAGAGCATGCATCCCTTCTACTGTAGTTAACCCATCGAATGAGAACCGCTCTACTTGACTCGTTAAATCCTCTACATCTTTCCGTACCGCAGATAGATTATAATCGAGCGCATTCCGGTATAAGGAGGTTGCGATCTGATTGAGTTGTTCAGCACCGCTTACAAGGCTTGGACTCGCTTCCTCCGAACTTTCCGCATATGCCGTGTTCAGCAAGAAATTCTGACTCAGTAGTGTACAACATAGTAGACCAACCATTAATAAGGAAGAACGTTTTATTCGAAAAAACAAGGACATCCCCTCCTACTGTATCGTATGAAGAGAGATGTCCACCTAGAACTATAACCGTTTCGCCTTCTTTAAGGCGACCCAGCCTGCTATAAAACTAAGAATCGTCAGTGTGAAGGTAAAGGTTCGTACTTCACTCACGTAATTATGAAGCTCATAAGGAAGATACGGATAAATCCCAAATGTGTAATCCATGACATCATTTAAGAGGGTCCACCCTCCTGCTACAATCAGACTAACCATTCCAAATCCAAAGAACCGAACATAGAGAAGTGCCTCTACTGCCATCGCTAAGTGAGAAGCGATCAGCATAAAATCCTGCCAGATCATATCTCCTCCGAAGGACCATCCTGCTACAATCATGCTCACTGCCCATACCCCATATTTGACAGATGTCACAACAGCAAGGCCCTGAATTACATGACCAACCCCTTGCAGCCCGCGTTTCTGAGGAGGGTATAACAGAAATAAAAGGGATAGCGTAAAAAATAAACTAGCAGTAGGGCTATCCGGTACAAAAACAAGAAGTGCTGCCGGATAATTTTGAAAAGTGTATAGAAGCTGATTATCATACCATATGTATCCATATACTGTACCTAGTAAATTACACCAAAATAAGAGCCATAAAAATCCGCGGTTCATCAGCACAGAGCGGCTCCAAAAAAAAGATAGGGATAACACGTGCCGTACATCCTCCTTTTATAATCTGATCTTCATTTCGAAGAATGATGGTGAATGAGTTCTCTCTAAAAAGGGCCTGACTGCTCATAGATGCAGTCAGGCCCTTTTCGGTAACCTGTATTCTAATATTACTCTGCCGTTTTCTGGGAAGCAAGCCAGTCTGCAAGAGTGTCAATATCTTTGTCTGTTAAACCTTTGGCGATATTGTCCTCATATTGAGGTTGCATACCACCAATACCGTCATGAATGATACCAAGAATCTCTTCTTTGCTGTGTGCATCACCGATTCCACGAAGTGAAGGTCCCGCTTGACCTTTCAAGTCGGCGGCATGACAAGTGACACAAGTTGCTTTTTTGTAAATCTCAGCACCCGCTCCGTCCTTGTCTACAATGGCAACTTCTTCTGTAGAAGGTGCCATTGAAGTCGGAAGACCCGCATTATGCTTCTCAAGAGCTTCTTCCTCACGTGCAATATGTTCTGGAACTTGCCCCGACTTATCAAGCTCATGTTGATAATGAGTCCATGCTACATTAGTCAGATAGAAGACCGAAGCAATGGATAACAGCATAAGCGTTGATGCAATAGGTCTCTTATAGAAACGGCGTTCTTTCCCCGTATCTAAAAAAGGTGCAAGAAGTAAAGCTCCAAATGCTACACCTGAAACACCGAGTGTACCAAGTACAACATAATCACCAGAAGCATAAGGATATTTCAAGTATTGATATAAGAATAAAAAGTACCAGTCAGGCATCGGTATTACCGATGCACCAGGGTCAGCTGGATATCCAAGCGGTGCTGGTTCTGAAATCGTAAGTACCAGAAAGCCAACAAGAACAACGACCCCTACCATCCATTCTTTTAACAGAAAGTTTGGTATAAAAGCCTCTGATTTTCCCGGATAAGAAGTATAGTCAGGCGGTGTAATAAATCCCATACCTTTACGTACCCTGGAATCTCCAACAAAAACAACTTTTTCGTCTGATTTTTTCCCGTGTGCCATAGGCGTTTCCCCCCTTCTATTATAGTGGTCCGGAGATACCTTGTCGGCGGATCATAATAAAATGGCCTACAAGTAAAATAAGCAGAACAGCAGGAAGGAAGAACACGTGAAGGGCAAAGAATCTTGTTAATGTCTCAGCTCCAACAATCGTACCGCCTTGTAATAGTTCTTTGATAACAGGTCCCAGATAAGGAACCGTATTCGCGATCTCGAGCGTTACTTTGGTTGCAAAGTAAGCTTTGTTATCCCAAGGCAGCAGATAACCTGTTAATCCAAGTCCAAGCATAACGAAAAAGATTAACATCCCTACAACCCAGTTCATCTCACGTGGGGCTTTATAGGATCCTGTGAAAAACACCCGCATCGTATGTAAAAACATCATCACTATGACCAAACTGGCACCCCAGTGGTGCATTCCTCGAACAATCTGACCAAAAGCGACTTGGGTTTGCAAAAACTCTACACTAGCATACGCATTAATAATATCGGGTACGTAATACATCGTAAGAAACATTCCTGATAGAATCTGAATAACCGTGATGAAGAACGTAAGTCCGCCAAAGCAATATACAAACGCTGAAAAGTGATGGGCTGGATTTACGTGTTCAGGAACTTCATGGTCAGCAACGTCACGCCAAATAGGAGTGATATCCAGACGCTCGTCGACCCAGTTGTAAATATTTTTAAACATCTACTCACGCCTTCCTATTGGACTCTCTGATTCGGAATGATCTCCCCAAGATAAACCCATCCCTCTTCTTCCTTAACGGTGTACTCATCAAGCGGCTTGGAAGCAACTGCTAACTGTTTCCCCTCTTGAGTATAGTGCGCACCATGGCAAGGGCAGAAATATTGATTTGGCAGCTCAGGATTGTTATTGTAACCAACCGTACATCCAAGATGTTTACATATCGGTGACAATGCATAAATGGAGCCGTCTTCCCCTCTGCGAACCCACGCAATGAGTGAAGAATTGCTTGTGTACCAACCATCTTGCTGTTTCAGTTCAAAATGAACTTCCAAAGGCTCCGAAGTTACTTTACTCACTTCCACTGTCTTTACAAAAGCGCCTTCATCTTTCTTTTGCAATATTGGATCCACACCAAATCGAACCATAGGCAATACGACACCTGCAGCCATATATGCGGTAGCTCCGCCCAAAGTGTACGTCAGAAACTGTCTGCGTGACATCTCTTTCCGCTTGGGTGGCTTAGGCACATTATGCTCACTATCATTGTGATTGCTCATCCTCTTCCGACCCCCTTTTTCATCCAAATATTTCATTCTTCTCTTAAAAAATTCCACAAATTACTATGACATACATTATCATATAGTAGCCTACAAGGACCGTCAAGAATTTGTCACAACTTTTCAAACAGGGAATGGAAGCGTTACAATGAAAATGTTGGTAATTTGTCACATATCCCTACGAAATGGATTAATTCCACATTTGATAGATTTGACTTTGGATATCCCTTTTTAATTCGTTTTCAGTAGTGTGTTCCGATTCTTTCTTCCCAATAGAAAATGCAGCTAAAGATAAGACTAGATCTGCCTCAAAAAGATCAGCTTGAACCAATGCTTCGTCAGCCGTCATCACAATGACATACTTGAATCCGCCTGCTTTTAGATGTGAGCACAGCTCATTTAAATGCTGTAATTGCGAAGCTTGGCTATAATGAACGGCAGGATAGGTAACTACTCGGCCCTTGAAAGGGATTTCAACATAATCCAAAAAATCTCTTAGCCTTTCAAGTGCAATCACCGCCTCGTAAGGGGATTCCCGTCCCGTAAGTGCGGTGTAGGGTATGAGACATGTATCTAGGTAAGGCTGCAATTCTACCCAATCATCTGATGTAATCTCGCTGAATTTCAAGAGTCTGCCTCCTCTTTATGTATTACTTCTATTATAAGGTTCGAAACCATAACTGGAAAGACCTTCTATAGATTCACAAAAAACCCTTCTCATTTGTCAGAGAAGGGTTCTTTTTTTAAGGGTTGTCTTACGAAATAATTAATCTCAGTTCATCCGTCAGGCTGCGGAAAGCCACTTCATCCCCCGATGCCAGTGCTTTGTCAATTTCATCATATAATTGTTCACTCCGATGTTTGCGTAATGCCGCGTCCCAGACCATTTCTGCAGCCAGTCCTAACATGACCTCGTAAGTAACTTTCATTTTATCCATAGGATGCACCTCCAACCAATTGTTATATTTTCAGGCTAAGCTAAATTATTATCACGGGTTAACGGGATGTATACTAAACCGCATTGCAGGTTACCGTTAACCGGTTCCCCCAAGGTGTCATTCGAACAACCTGTCCCTTCTCCTCATGTTCTCCGATCCGAACCATTCCTAGATGCATCATCATTTGAAGTATTCGCTGTTTCAGAACAGCTTCATTCGTATCGTAATAGAAGGGATGAATGATCTCACCCATGCTTTCCAGTAAAGAGGAAACCGTAGTCCATTCCTTCGCACACTCCCCAATCCAATACACCACAGAAGCAAGACTCGGAATGGCTCCTTTATAAAGTCTTAACCAATAGCGAAAAATCTGCATCAACTCTTCGTCTGATGATTTCTCAAAAACATGAGCGCCTTCATCGGTAATTGCAAGAATTCCATTGTTTTCTGCTATATACCGCTGATGAATCGCATAATCATACAGTAGAGCTAACCTATCAGGGTATTCTTTATAGCTTCTCCCATATCCGAAACGCCATCCTGTTTTTCCTACCAATGGTTCTTTTACATGTAGAAAATCCAGCAACTGCTGCTGCGTCCTCTTATACATAAATCCTTCCTGATTCAGAGGTATTTCATACTGATCAGTGAATGTAAGCAGCAATTTCATATCCTCGAACAGTAAATGGTGTTCTTCACGATAGACAGAAGGTTCAGGGACAACTTCAGCAAGCTGTATAAATTTTGAACGTATTACGCCCATAAATTTCTTCTTTAAATCTTGGGGAACACGATACAAATATTTCGTTTGCTGTGTTGAACCGTTAAATAACCAGCCGCGTTTCGTAAACTGAACAACAACATCGCGAAAATAAGCAGCAGGACGTTCGCCTTTGGGTTCCATTGCTTGTTTTGCAAGGGCCGTAAGTTCTTCTATGCTGTAATTTACCCTTCCATCAAACAATAGTGCATTTAGAAAACTAAGCTGACCCTTTGGCAGATCATATACCAGTTCTTCAATAAAGGAAGAATTACCAAGCGTCACTAAAATACTCTGAATTAATTCATGTTTGGAATGGGTGTTGCTGCTGCATTCATAATGGTTTGCAATGCGGTTCAGCTGACCAATGTCAGCATACGTAAGTAGATCCGCTAAATTCATTGTCCCATCGCCTCGCCGTTTTACTACCATTATGGGAATTATTGCAACATTTATTCCTTTACGGCAAAAAAAATAACCCGAATCTGCATTCGAGTTATTTACACATCGATTATTTTTTTGATTTTTCAAATGAACATTCCTGTAAATGCTTCGTACAGTTATAAAGCAACGGATTCCATTTTTCTTCTTCGTTCTCAAGTATGGTAAGAGACAAATTTCCAATTCTCTCGTTATATCGATCTTCGTAAAGTGCTTTATATAACTGAGCAAGCAAAGCTCCGTGAGAAACGACAAGAATATGCTGATGAGGATGCGTCTGGGCTAACTCATTAATAAAGGTTAGGGCCCTTACCCGCATATCAGGTTCTTTTTCCTGCCCTAAATCTAATGAATTCCAATCCACTCCCCATTTCGCTTCTCGTTCTTCTTGCGTGAGACCTTCGGCTTGTCCAAAAGATCTTTCTTGAAGTCGCTCATCAGGCGGCAGCATAGGAACATTAATAATACGGCTTATAATTTCTCCGGTTTCCTGTGCACGAGACAATCCGCTCGTGATAATATAGTCCCATTCATAGGGTTCAGTAAGAAGACGTTCTCCAAGCAGCTTGGCCTGCTGTCTGCCTTCATCATTCAGAGGAATGTCGCTGCGACCTTGTATTCGTCCAGCTACGTTCCAATCGGTAAGTCCATGACGTATTAACCCAATTCTCATTTCAAGATATGCCTCCTTCTCTTTTTGTTATTTTGTTATATGATGCATTCTGCGTAAAGAGAATAAAGCCATCCCCAAGGCTAGCAGAGATATGAACATCCAGTACTCAGGGTAAGCTGGAATTCCTGCTACAAAAGGTTCAATAATTCCAGAAGCACCCTTTGGATCATGATAAGGCAAGCTGAAAGCCGGTGCACTACTCGCTATTCCGGTAGGAACAATCCCCGCATCGTTGTTTATGCCTGTAGCGTCATTCATACTTATCTTCCATACCATCAGTACAATACTGCACAACAACACGGCTAAACAGGCAGAAATCCAGATAGAAAAACGATTCACCGTGGTTTCCATCCATTTGTAGGGTTTGATATCTGTTCTTTGAATATGCGGATGGTCGCTGTATATCTTGTCCATTACCTTACTGTGCATGGATTGAAGCGACTTCTCAGGAACAGGATCTGAAGTCTCGGGGATCAGATCATATAATTCCTCCCACCTGCTATATTCAAAGGCACAATCAGGGCATTCTTCTATATGTTTATTCAGTTCAACTCGTACCGGATGATGTGCGGACAAATCCCAAACCTGTGCCATGCACTCCTGGGCTTCGTTGCAATTCATTGACTTTTCATCCCTTCATACTCCTCATAGATCGGTTCAAAGAAATACGAATGCAATTGATTCTTGACGCTCATCCGTGCACGAAACAATAAAGATTTGACGGAACTCACCGTCTGCCCTAAAATATCCGAAATTTCCTGATATTCAAGCTGATCATATTCACGGAGTATGAGAGCCGTTCGCTGCTTATCAGGCAAATTATTAATTGCTTCACGCACTTTAATGACACGTTCATTCCTCAGCATCGCTTGTTCAGGAGCTGTATCCAAAGACGCAACAGGAGTAACTCCACTTTCTTCAAGCGGAATGTTACCTCCTCGATGTTTTCGCAGTTCGCTAAGAACCGTATTTCTAGCAATAGTATACACCCAGGTGGAGAAAGATGCATCAATCTCGCGGAAGGTATTTAGACTTTTATAAGCTTTATAAAATGTTTCTGATACTAAATCTTCTGACATATGTTCAAGTCCAGAACTGCGAAGCATGTGGTAGACAAAAGCATACATTTTTCTTTCATATCGTCCCATGAGCTCAGAATACAGCTCGACATTTCCTGCTTTTATTTCTTTAATCAACTCTGAATCATCCATTAGGTCTAAGCTCCTCCTTGCAGTTCCATAGTGCCCAGGTATATAAAAATACCTGTAACAACACTTTTTAGAGCGGGAACCCACGTTTATGATTGAATATAATTACAGAAATGTAATTTTTATTATTAGGTTGTAAATAGATTGCTAGTTCTTACTCTCTTGCTTCTAAATCCTTATGTAGTAACACTTTCCTAAACATTCCTGTAATTCCAAGGAACATTATACCATATAAACAACCAAAGTTTCCCTTTTAATTTATGAAAAATTTGTTATTTATTTAATGTCTATCATACTTTAAGACTAAAGTAGACTTATATGATCTAGTCATGTAAGCAAAAAAATAGGCCGCGAATTTATCGCAGCACATTGTTTAAAAGCTATGTTATTTAAATTTTTTGATTGAAAATTATTGATTCTTATTAGAAAAAATATAGACAGTCATTGCTACAAATGAAATACAGAATAATATTTAAATTTTCTCAAAAATCGAGGATACACTGAAAACGAAAATGGAAACAAATACAATATCGTTATTCCTACACCTTCTCTTTTGTGAATGATCTTGATGACTGATGTTCTTTTTAACCAATATGTAGAACAAAATCAATCTTATGTGACATTGTAGATTTTATACAGTTAATTAATAATAGCCACTTTTTCGTTTGATTCATATGATCCTATCTAAGACAGAATTGATTGATAAATTTGACACAAGAGAAGTAACAATTATTAAGCCTAGATGAGGGTTGAGATATTTTTCTAAAAAGTCTCCTCTACTTACAAAAGCAAGTCTTTCTCTTCAAAAAAAAGAGGCCGCGAATCATCGCGGCCCGCTGTTCATTTTTCAGAACAACCAGTTATTGGATAGGAGTGGAGAGAAACCATACTGTACTTTTATTATATGTATCCGTTTTCATTCTGTCAACCATAATTATACATTTATTTAGGATCTTGCATATTCGCATAAATAAAGCGGTTTTATAAACAAAGAGAGAGGGCTTCCCCTCTCTTAGCTTCGTACGGTATAACCGAGATTAGTAAGAAGTTCAATTGCTCTCTCCATATCCTCTTCTTGCCGAAAAGACAATCTGAGAATGCCGGGTACATCTTCTCTGCTCTCAATGATCTGCATATTGCTCAGATTGATCCGAGCCGTCCCGAGTTCCGTAGCAATCCGGCCAATAATCCCCGGGGTATCCGGAACATCAATATATATGTCAAATAAAGCATTGATGATTCCTTTCCTTCTCTCTGGTAATTGATCTCGAAAAGAACCTGCTTCACGAAAAGCAGCTTCGATTGCTTCTCCATTACTATCTTCCAGAACCTGAGTAAACTGGCCTACTTGCTTATTCCAGTCCCTGAGAAGCCGCAGTAACACATCACGGTTGCTAAGTAGAATATCACGCCATACTACCGGGTCGCTCGACGCAATCCGGGTAAT
Source organism: Paenibacillus polygoni (assembly GCF_030263935.1). Lineage (NCBI taxonomy): Bacteria > Bacillati > Bacillota > Bacilli > Caryophanales > Paenibacillaceae > Paenibacillus > Paenibacillus polygoni. The sequence continues at coordinate 3,390,252 of NZ_CP127162.1, forward strand.
ATCACGGAATCCTCCGGCGGCAAGCAGCTGATATAAGGGTTCATTTTGGTTGTAGCTGCTGATCTGATTAACTAATGCTACTGCAATAATATGAGGCAAATGACTAATAGCGCCCACGATATCATCGTGATGCTCAGGTTCTACCCGAATGACTTGTGCTCTAGTATAAGACAGCAGATGATGGAGCTTATTATAGACGTCTTCCTTGATCTCTGGCTGAGGTGTAAGAACATAATATGCATTTTCAAATAGCAGCGGTGAAGCCGCCTCTACCCCAGACCGCTCAGAACCTGCCATCGGATGCCCGCCTATAAAATACACATCTTGAAAATCGAGTGTCTTCGCAGCTGCTGTAATCGAGGCTTTCGTGCTGCCTACATCCGTAATAATACAGCCTTTCTTTAGCGGGAGCTTATTTAGTTCCAGAAGATAATAATTCAGCATGCCAACCGGTACACTTAAAAAAATGAAATCCGCATCCACTGCTGCCTCTTCAATGGATAAGGTCACATGATCAAGTACGCCGCTCTTTAGGTATCTTTCTTGAATCTTCGGTTCATGCGCATAACCGACTACTTCTATTCCCGGCTTCCCTTTAAAACAAAGGGCGAGAGACCCTCCGATGAGTCCCACGCCAAAGATTGCAATTTTGCAGTTTATTCCTTCTGTTCTCATTCCGAGTCCACTATACTTCCGAGCGTTCAGGGGTAAGCGCATGCTCTAGAGCTTTGATGAACGCTTGATTCTGTTCGGGTGTACCTACAGATACCCGGATGTAGTCAGGATAAACCTGGAACCCAGAACGGATAATGATCCCTTGTCGCAGTAAGATATCAAACATTTCGGCAGCCGGTCTGCCAATTTGTACAAGTATAAAATTACCTTGTGAAGGGAAGTAGTGAAGTCCTAAACGATCAAATTCGCTTTGCAAATAAGTAACACCTTGACGATTCTTATCACGGCAATCTTTTACAAAGTCTTGATCTTGCAAAGCCGCACGAGCAGCAACCTGACCAAATCTTGTCGTGTTAAACGGTTCTCTGACTTGATTAATTAAAGAGATTACTTCGGAACTCGCGATCCCATAGCCGATCCGTAAAGACGCAAGTCCATAAATCTTGGAGAATGTCCGCAGTATGACAAGGTTACTGTATTTCTCCAGCATTGGAATTGTTTCTGGATAGGATTCATCTGTAACAAATTCATAATAAGCTTCATCAAGAACGACCATTACATGGGAAGGAACACGTTCCATAAAGGAAACAAGCTCTTTCTCGGTGATAATGGTGCCTGTTGGATTATTCGGATTACATACCCAGATTATTTTTGTTTTGGAAGATACTTTTGATAACATACCTTCTAAATCATGCGTACCGTCCACAAGTGGAACCTCAATACTTGCTGCTCCTTCAATATCTGCATTACTCTTATATACTGAAAACGTTTGATCCGCCATGATCGTCTCGTCACCGGAAACAAAAAAAGCTCTAGCGATCAAAGCAATGATTTCATCCGAACCTGCGCCAAAAATAATCTGATCCTTTTGCACACCTAAATGTACGGCCAGATCGGCTGTAAGTTCTCCTGCTGAACCATCTGGATAGATGCTCAGATTTGCAAGTTCTGCCTGAATTGCATCCTTCACAAGCGCTGAACTGCCATAAGGATTCTCATTTGATGCAAGCTTAATCACTTCACTGAGTCCTAACTCTTTTTTCACTTCTTCAACGGGCTTTCCTGGTTTATATACGGGTAAATTGCCAATAGTAGACTTATGTTTCATAAACAAGCCCTCCCTCGTGGATTATAAAAAAATATCCAAAATTATACTTTTAATTGTGCCACAAACTGGCGTATTTGCAAAAGTCCTTTTTCCTTCGTATCTGGATTTGATAACAAAGGAATCGTATTTTCGATCTCTCTCACAATGGCACTGCCTACGATAACTCCATCACAAATTTCAGAAAAATGTTCTACCTGCTCACGGCTGGATATCCCAAAGCCAACAGCAACGGGAAGCGTTGTATATGATTTTACTGTTGTAATAAATTCATCTACTTTCTGGTGGAACGCAGCTCTCTCTCCTGTTACACCTAGTGATGATACACAGTAAATAAATCCTCTAGCGCTCGAGACAATTTTCTTTATTCTTTCCTTTGATGTCGGTGCAACTAAGGGTATGAGGTGAATATTAGCACGATCCGCATACTCACGAATCTGTGCAGATTCTTCAATCGGAAGATCCGGAATAATCATACCGCTAATATCATGCTCTACTAGCAAGTCAAAGAAAGTTTCCAGACCTGTCTGAAGTACAGGATTGTAATATGTAAAGAGTACAAATGGCAGCTTCACTCCCGCCTCACGTGCACGCTTAGCTGTCTCCAAACAGGTACGAATTGTAACCTGCTGTTTTAGTGCTCTTTCAGAAGCACGCTGGATAACAGGTCCATCTGCAAGCGGGTCAGAATATGGAACCCCTAGTTCAATCACATCAGCTCCTGCCTTCTCGAGTTCAATAATGACCTCAACAGTCGTGCTCAGATCTGGATCTCCCACTGTTATAAAAGGAATAAGTGCTGTTTTGCCGCTCATCTGCAGCGTTTGGAAGGCCTCATCCATCCGGTTTAATCGGATACTCATGCGAGTCCACCTCCCGTATATTTCATAATCGATTCCACATCTTTGTCTCCTCTGCCTGATAAACAGATGACAATGATCTGATCTTTCTTCATGGTTGGAGCTAGTTTCACAACTTCTGCAACCGCATGTGCGGATTCAAGTGCAGGAATAATCCCTTCAATTCTGCTTAGCAGCTGCAAAGCATCAAGCGCTTCTTGATCTGTTATAGGCACATACTGTGCACGTTTGATATCCTTCAAATAAGAATGTTCTGGACCAACACCCGGATAATCTAGGCCAGCCGAAATTGAGTGAGCCTCTTGGACTTGCCCATATTCATCTTGAAGCAGATAACTCATTGAACCTTGGAACACCCCTTGGGTCCCCTTGCTCATCGTTGCGGCATGAAATTCTGTATCTACTCCTTTGCCAGCAGCCTCACAGCCAATTAGCTGCACCTCTTCATCTTCAATAAAAGGATAAAACATACCGATCGCATTACTTCCACCGCCAACAGGTGCAACCACCACGTCCGGAAGTCTGCCTTCGGTATCCAAAATTTGACGACGGGTCTCATCACCAATCACACGCTGAAAGTTACGGACCATGAGCGGATATGGGTGAGGTCCAACTGCAGAACCTAATATATAGAACGTATCTTCCACGTTACTCACCCAGTATCTTAAGGCCTCGTTGCCCGCATCTTTCAGCGTGCGAGAACCTGACGTAACCGGAATGACTTCCGCTCCGAGTAAGTTCATACGGAACACATTCAGCTGCTGCCGTTTTGTATCTTCTTCACCCATGAATACTTTACATTCCAGACCTAACAGCGCTGCAACGGTAGCCGTAGCTACTCCGTGCTGTCCAGCCCCTGTTTCTGCGATGACCTTCTTTTTGCCCATCCGTTTTGCAAGAAGCCCCTGCGCGAGCGCATTATTAATTTTATGAGCGCCTGTGTGATTCAAATCTTCTCGCTTCAAATAAATTTTTGGACCGCCTAACTGATGACTAAGGCGTTCAGCGTAATAAAGAGGGGTTTCTCTGCCTGAATATTGTTTTAACAAATAACGGAGTTCCTCATTAAATTCATCATCTTCGGAAAAACGTTTAAATTCCTCTTCCAGTTCAATCAAAGCATTCATTAATGTCTCAGGTACATAACGTCCTCCAAAAGGTCCAAAACGACCGTATACATCCGGTACCAGTGTCATGCCTTCTTCACCCTTTCCACAAAAGCTGTCATTTTAATCATATCTTTGATTCCATTTGTCTCTACACCGCTGGATATATCAACACCATCCGGTGCATACCCATTCACAAGTTCATGTACGTTATCAGGATCTAACCCTCCCGCTATAAAGAGCGGAATCTGCATTTTCCTTGCCCATATCTGGTAGGGAATGCTGCGTTCCCAGGAAAAAGTACGGCCAGAACCGCCTCCGTATACAGGATCAAAGGTATCTATAAGAACGGCATCTATTACTCCTTCATAGGGAGCGAGAGTTAAGTCTATATCTTCAGCCGCCTGGTTAGGATCGTTATTCAAAGAAAACACTTTGAATACATCCACACCAAACTTAGCTCTTAGTTCTCGGCATAAGGCTGGAGATTCGTCACCATGCAGCTGAATTACATCCAGCGATACTTGACGAAGAATTTCTTCAATTTCCTCTACTGAGGGATTTACGAATACCCCAACAGATCTGGGTAAAGGACGCACTTGCCATTCTGACAATACTTTCACTAGGTCTGCTGCTTGTGCTGCAATCACCTGACGCTTTGATCTTGCAAAAACGAATCCAATAAAATCGACAGTTAAGTGTTTCATAGATTTTAGCACTTCAACGTCCTGAAGTCCACATATTTTTACAAGCGGCTTCTCGTTCACTTTAGAAATAGACATCATTTAGTTCCTCGTTCCCATCATCTCATGGACGGCTTCACTCACATTTTCGTTACGCATAAACTGTTCTCCGACCAAAATTCCTTTTGCCCCTGTTGTTTTTAAAAACTCAACATCCGCCTTTGTTCTTATCCCGCTTTCACTTATTAACGTGATGCCCGCAGGAACCCGCTGTGATAGAAGTGCGGTTGTATTCAAATCCGTTTCAAAGCTTTTCAGATTCCGATTATTAATTCCAATAAGGGTGGCAACATTCAGATCAAGTACCTGTGTAAGTTCATGCTCATCATGCACTTCGACGAGCACATCAAGACCAAGGTCTTTAGCGTACTGATGATAGGCTCCCATCTGTTCTTGTGTCAGTATGCTGGCAATAAGTAAGACTGCATCTGCACCGATTAGGCGTGCTTCCGCAATCTGAAGCTCACTAATAATAAAATCTTTACGTAGTAAAGGAACATTTACTGCATTTCTAATCTCCGTTAAATAGGCTGCCTGACCCTGAAAATATAATTCGTCTGTCAAAACAGATATACAATCCGTTCCTGCCTCTTCATAGGCCTTAGCAATCCGCACGGGATCAAAATCAGGGCGAATCAGCCCTTTAGAAGGGGATGCTTTTTTTACTTCGGCAATAAGTCCCATCCCGCAACTGTGCGATCTCGATAAAGCCTGCTCAAATCCTTTCGTATTCGGCATTTGTGCAATCTTTCTCTCTGCTGCAGTAAGGTCAAAGCTTTGCTTAAGTTTTGCTACTTCATCAATTTTGGTAGCTACAATGCGATCAAGATACGTACTCATGGTCATACTCCCCCGTTTTCTGAATAAGTTGTGTGAGCTTTGCATAGGCTTTGCCGGAATCAATAGCACCCTTCGCCATATGAACACCTTCGGCCAAACTTCCTGCAAGGCCCGTTACATAGATTGAAGCACCGCTGTTTGCAAGTACGATATCACGATAAGGGCTCATTTCACCCGATAAGACACCTTTTATAATCTCCGCATTTTCAGCCGCATTGCCGCCAAGCACACTAGTCAGCGGATGTACACGGAGACCAAGGTCGCTTGGATGAATATCATACGTATGAACTATTCCATCCTTAAGTTCCGACACCTTTGTTTTGTCTGAAATACTGATCTCATCAAGCCCGTCATAACTTGCTACTACGAGTGCTCTTTTGAGACCAAGTCTTCCTAGTACCTCAGCAATAATCTCAGTCTTGTTGATATCATATAGTCCTAATACCTGCCGATCTGCTCCAGCTGGATTGGTAAGCGGACCAAGCATATTAAATACGGTGCGAAAACCGAGTTCTTTACGCGGTGCTGCGGCATACTTCATCGAAGGATGATACAGCTGAGCAAATAAAAAACAAATATTAATTTCATCTAAACAAGCCTTAGCTTGCGTGTTATTCAGGTGAATATTTACGCCTAATGCTTCGAGTACATCCGCACTTCCAGCTTTACTGCTTGCGGAACGATTGCCGTGTTTAGCTACCCGTACCGATACGGAGGAGGCAATGATTGCTGAAGCTGTGGATATATTAAACTTACTAATACCAGAGCCTCCGGTACCGCATGTATCCAGTAAATTTTCTTGATCCGTTATCATTTTATTAGCAGAACTTCGCATCGCCTGAGCAAAACCTGTAATCTCATCCACCGTTTCGCCCTTCATGCGAAGTGCTGTTAACAATCCGCCAATCTGCGAGGATGTTGCTTCCCCGTTCATGATACTGGACATCACAAGCCTTGCCTCTTCCTGCGACAGATGGTTTCCACCTAATATCTTATTTAGACCCTGCTGGATGGCAGTTACGCTGCTTAGCATATTCATGTTTTCTCCTCCTCCTTATCCTTTTTGATTGGATGACATACAAATATAGTCTTGGTTAGCATACGCTGGAGCTGATGGCTCTACAGGAAACATCGCTTCTGCGTAGCGAATGGCGGTCAGCAGAGCTTTTGCCTTATTTACAGTTTCCTCGTATTCTTTTTCGGATACCGAGTCCCATACAATTCCTGCCCCTGCTTGCACGTAAGCTTTACCTTCTTTAAAAATAATGGTACGGATCGTGATGCAAGTATCCATATTGCCAGTAAAACCGAGATACCCGATTGCGCCAGCATAGGCCCCTCTCGCTTCACGTTCCAGTTCAGCAATGATCTCCATTGCTCTCAGTTTAGGAGCCCCCGATACCGTACCTGCTGGCAGACATGACAGAAATGCGTCAAAGAAATCACGATCATCACGAAGTGTACCGGAGACATTGGATACCATGTGCATGACATGTGAATATTTCTCGATTTCCATATAGGAATCGCACTTCACGCTGCCAAACTCACTGACTCTCCCAATATCGTTCCGACCAAGATCCACTAACATGAGATGTTCTGAACGTTCTTTCTCATCCGTAAGTAAATCTTGTGCTAATTCAGCATCCTGTGCTTCTGTCTTGCCTCGTGGCCTGGTTCCGGCAATGGGTCTCGTCTGCACGCGACCTCCGTCCACTTTTACAAGCGGTTCAGGTGAAGTGCCGACGATGATTTCTGCCTCCATTTTTAGATAATACATATAAGGGGAAGGATTAAGTGTTCGAAGTACACGGTATACTTGAAGCGGCGATACTTCCGTTTCGATATGAAAACGCTGAGATAATACGACTTGAAAAATATCTCCCGCCCGAATATATTCCTTAGCCTTTTCCGTATTTGCGAGAAATTTTTCTTTCGTCAGATTTGAGTGTACCTTCCCCAGATCCACAGCATCTGGAATCGATCGACGATTCACATTTTCCGCAGGTCCTTCTTCTGCCAGCTGACTTGCGAGCTGTTCAAGCCGATCTGTCACTCTTTGATAAGTTTCAAGAATATCTTGATCCAGATCTCCCGGGTTCACATGTACATTGCCAACAAGCAGGATCTGCTGCTTCACATGATCGAAGACGATAATTTCATCACAGAACATAAACTGAATATCTTCCATTTGAAGATCATCCACCTCATGTTTCGGAAGTTTTTCATAATATTGAAGCAAGTCATATCCGAAGAATCCAATAGCTCCGCCTGTAAAAGGAGGCAAATCTTTTATTTTGGGACTGCGATATTGTCTCAGCAGTGCTTTCAATTCTTCAATCGGTTTTGCTTTCATTTGTGATTTTTCGCCTTTATGTGTGAGTGTTAACACACCATTCTTCCCTGCTATCGATAAAAAAGGAGCGGTACCAATAAAAGAATATCTAGCCCACTGGCTGCCTCCTTCTACACTTTCCAGTAAAAAAGCATATTCCTCATTTGCAAATCGGCTAAATAATCGAATGGGCGTCTCCATATCGGCCAAAATCCGCTTTACCACAGGAATGAGATTATATTCTGTTGCTAATTTTAATACTTGCTGTGCTTCGCTATTCATCATAAAACTCTCCTTTTTCATTGAGATAGGCAGAGTGTAGATGGATGGAAGTAGGATATGCTTACGCAAAAAAACCTCTACGAGAACGTAGAGGTTTATAAAAACAATAATAAAGTTAAGTGTATACAGCATGATCCGATCATGGAGGTTTATCTATCTATGTACAAAGAAAGAGTCTTATCCGATGATACGTAATCCTACGTAATCAAAAGAAGCCTATGAACTCTTATCCACAGCATCCATATTTCTATAAACATGGCCCATGCTGTGATTCATATGTACAAGATATTGCTAAAATCCATGTTCATCTCTCCCTATTGGTCCATACACCAAAGTATGAATCAATGGGTTGTTCCTCACTCTTTATGCTACCTATATGCGCTACCGCACATAAGCCATAAATCATAGGAACTCGTCTCAGCTCTGCTATACTCTACTCAATTAAAGTTTTATCTAAACTCTAAACTCTTCTCATCTCTGCTAACAATCACTATACATTACATCTACAGGTTTTGGCAAGAAGCCATTTTCACCTATGTATTCGATGGTTCTGCTAAATCCGGCCTCAAAGCCTTAGCTCCATTCAGATATACGTGAACCATTTCCTTTTGCGTTTTGTCTGTATTCACATGAATCATGAACCGAATACATTTCTCCAGTGACCCTTTGACAGGTACCTCCTGCGAACACATGAGGGGAACAAGCTCCCATCCCTGTAATTCACGAATGGACTTGGCAGGAAATGCTGCATCCAGATCTTTCGTCAGCGTAATCCATACGCTGCATATCGCCTCAGGATCGAGCGAATTCTTCTGGACAATTTCTCTGAGAAGCTTGCTTGTTTCACTCACAATATCTGCTTCCGTATTGCTCGCAACCGTTGTTGCACCGCGAATTCCTCTTGTGTACATCCGATCTTACACCTCCTTCTTCAGTTCCTCAAGCACTAGGCGAACATCTTCGGTCCGCACATCTTTGGCAATCGTGACCTCACCAATCGCTGTTGGAATAATAAAGACCATATGACCTTCTCTGAATTTCTTGTCATGCATCATCGCAGACATAATATCTTCACTACTTAGATGCCCCGGGAGAGCTGTCGGCAGTCCAATTGCCTTAAGCATCCGTTTGGTGTCTTCATATAGAGAAACATCTGCTCCCCTCATGACACCAAGTTTAGCGGATCCAACCATTCCGATGGAGATGGCTTCTCCATGAAGGAACTCTCCATAACCAGCAATGGCTTCAATCGCGTGACCAATGGTATGACCCAGGTTCAAGATGGCGCGAATTCCGTTTTCTTGCTCGTCTTGAGAAACAATCTCTGCTTTGATCGCACAACCTTTGAGTAGTCCATACGCTAAAATATCCTTATCCAGAGCTAATAACTGATCTGCATTCTCCTCGCACCAATGTGCAAATTCTGCATCCCTAATCAGTCCGTGCTTAACCATTTCGGCAAGTCCGGCGGATACCTCACGGCGCGGTAGTGTGAGCAGCGTGTTTACATCATATAAAACAAGCTCTGGCTGATGAAAAGCACCGATCATATTTTTGGCAAGTGGATGGTTAATCGCTACTTTTCCGCCTACACTGCTGTCATGAGCAAGGATCGTAGTCGGAATTTGCACAAATTTGATGCCTCGCATATAAGTAGCAGCTACAAATCCAGCTAAGTCTCCAACCACACCGCCTCCAAGCGCAAGAATAGCCGAGCTGCGATCCAGCTTCGCTTCAATTGCACTTGTCATCATCTCTTCATAAACCTTTAGTGACTTCGAGGTTTCACCGCTTGGTACCACCGCAGAGGCTACAGTATACCCTGCAGTTTTCAGAGAAGTGAGGAGTGTATCAAGATAATGAGGAGCAACCTTCTCATCCGTAATAACAAGCAAAGAACTTTTTACGCTAATTCCATGCTTCTGAATATAATCTCCTGCTTCTTCAAGAAGTCCACTTCCAATATAGATTGGATACGATCGTTCGCCGAGGTCAACCTTTAACTCCCTCATCACTAGTAACGCTCCAATTGCGCATTATAGTTATCGAGGTTGGCCCGGATCTCCTCTATAGAATCCCCGCCGAATTTCTCCAAGAATGCTTTAGCTACTTCAAAAGCAACTACATGCTCCATTACCACACTCGCAGCAGGTACAGCACAAGCATCCGAACGTTCTACCTGAGCGGTAAACGGCTCTTTTGTATCAATGTCTACACTTTGCAGCGGTTTATAGAGCGTCGGAATGGGCTTCATAACGCCGCGTACTTTTATTGGCATACCATTCGTTACTCCGCCTTCAAATCCGCCAAGGCGATTCGTAGCACGGTGGTATCCTTTCTCTTCCGTATACAGAATTTCATCATGAACCTGGGAACCACGAATCGTGCCCGCTTCGAACCCAATTCCAATCTCTACACCTTTAAATGCATTAATGGACATGACCCCTTGAGCAATACGACCATCAAGCTTCCGGTCATATTGAACATAGCTTCCAAGACCAACAGGAACACCTTCCACAATACACTCTACGATCCCGCCGATTGAATCGCCTTCTTGCTTAATCTGATCAATATAAGCTTCCATTTTCTTCTCTGTTTCTTCATCTGTAACGCGAACCGATGAGGCTTCTGTACGAGCACGAAGTTCTTCAAGCGGAAGGTCTTCATAAGGAGCTTCAATCTCCCCAATCCGAAGCACTCTGCCGGCAACCTCTATTCCAAACTCGGAGAGTAGTTGACGTGCAAGCGCGCCTACAGCAACACGTACCGTTGTTTCTCTTGCACTAGAACGTTCCAGCACATTACGAAGATCTTTCAAATTATATTTAAGTCCGCCGTTCAAATCTGCGTGACCTGGACGCGGGCGATGTATCCGGCGTTTCTCTTCATCATTGCCTTCGATCGGTTCAATGTTCATAATATTACGCCAATGCGTCCAGTCTTTATTCTCAACTACGAGCGCCACTGGTGCACCGGTTGTATATCCGTGACGAATTCCACCCACAAATTCAGCGGTATCTTTCTCAATTTGCATACGACGTCCTCGGCCATATCCTTTTTGACGGCGATGGAGCTGGAAATTCAGTTCCTCAAAATCCACCTTCATATTGCTCGGAAGACCTTCAACGATTGCGGTTAATTGGGGTCCGTGCGTTTCCCCTGCGGTTAAATAACGAAGACTCATAATACGTTCCCCCTTTTTACTGTTAAGCTTTAAACTGCTAAAATCCTTAATCTTTGATCATTATAGTATAGCATGTTATCTTTGACAAGAAATGTTCTCATTCATAAAAAAACACGCAGATTCAAATGGACGAATCTGCGTGTTCTCTATTGCGTAAGTTTACTTGCTTCCCAACAGACTGGTCTGCCTGGATCTATTGCTGTTCTGTAGACTACTATCGGGCTTTATACTGCCAAGTACCTGTCTCATTTGAGAAGGATCGAGTCCAAGAATCTGAGCACATTCCAAAATACTAATCGTTCCCTGCCGGTAGGCAGTGATTACAACTCGCTTATCCATCACTTTCGCCTCCAGATCTATCCATCCTATCTGATTGCTACAGTATGAGACATTCTAGCTGTTTTTTATGCATCTATTTTTTACGATAAAAAAAAGTCTCTGCTCCTTCAAGGCCGTACTCTCCCGGTGAGAAAATTTGTTCTGTACTTCCCACAAATAAAATACCGCCAGGACGAAGTGCATTTGCAAATTTCTGATAAAGTACATGCTTTGCTTCTTCTGTAAAATAGATCATCACATTTCGGCACACAATCAAGTCAAACCCATCCTCAAAGGGGTCCATAAGTAAGTTTTGTTTACTAAAATGGACAGCTTCCGCAAGTTTAGGATCAATTCTATAATGCATTCCCTCAGGTATAAAGTATTTTTGGACTGCCTGCTCAGGAACTTCTTTTAAAGAGCGTTCCAAATATGTACCTTGCTTTGCCTTTGCCAAGGCACCATCATCAATGTCTGTAGCCATAATTCTGCTGTTTGAGAGTAAACCAGCCATGTCAAGAATCATTGCGATTGTATAGGGCTCTTCTCCCGTAGAACAGGCGGCACTCCATACTTTAAGCGGAAGATGGGAAGTAAGGGAAGGAAGCAATGTGTTTTGCAGTACTTCCCACCGATTCCGGTTCCTCCAAAATTCAGACACATTAATTGTCATTCGATCTAGAAAATCTAGAAAAAGTGCTTTATTCTGTTCCATCCCTTCAAAAAAAGCGGCAAAAGAATCGTACCCATGTCTTAACCTAAGGGTAGTCAACCGCCGCTTCATTTGAGTTTCTTTATACTGGGCAAGATCAATTCCAGTAGCTGCCTTGATCTTATGAATAAACAGGACATAGTCATCCTGTTCAGAAACTTTTTTCAAGCAGTGACATTTGATTCCTTCCTTCTTACGGAAAGATCACTCGTTTATGTCCAGGCAGCAATCGTTTTACTGTAAGATACCAGTTCAGCCTCATTAAAAAAGTTAGCAAGCTCACGAGCTGCACTTTCAGGAGAATCAGCACCATGAATGAGATTATGCGGAGTAACTGCCGCAAAATCTCCGCGAATCGTTCCAGGGAGCGCCTCTTTCACTTTGGTTTTCCCCATGATCACCCGAGCAAGTTCAATTACATCTTCGCCTTCCCATACCATAGCAAAGACCGGCCCAGAAGTAATGAAAGACACGAGCTCATCAAAGAAAGGCTTACCTTCATGTTCCGCATAATGACGTTTTGCTTGCTCGTCAGTCATCTGTACGAATTTACCTGCGACCAGTTTAAACCCCTTATCTTCAAACCGACTAACAATTCGTCCAATGAGTCCACGTTGTACGCCATCTGGTTTCACCATCAAAAAAGTACGTTCCATGTGTATTCCCCTCCAGGCTTAGTTATGAATGCGCTGCTTTCGTAAGCTTTCGACTTCGTGAGAACATCTTCCTGCCTGATTAATATGAACGTTTTACGACAAAATGAGCGATATCCCGCAAATTTTTCTTTGTCTTGATGTCAGGAAGTCCATTCAAGGCATCAAGAGCTTTATTCATATATCGGTCAGCAAGCTCCTCTGCTTTAGTCATTCCCGCACTCTCTTTAATCATACCCACTGCAGCACGAACGCTACCCATATCATTCTGATCACGAATGTTAGAGATCAGCTGCAACAAATCAGGTCTAATCTTCTCATCCTGTAACGCATAAATGACAGGGATTGTAATATTGCCTTGAAGCATATCACTTCCCGGCGGTTTACCAAGCTGCTTCTCTGTTCCTCTAAGGTCCAGCAGGTCATCCTGAATTTGGAAAGCCATCCCTACATTGTATCCGTAGCTGTATAAGCGTCTACAAATGTCACTGGAAGCTCCCGCAGCCACGGCTCCTAGCTGGCAACTGATCGCAATCAGCAGAGCCGTCTTCCGGCGGATACGAAGTAAGTAATTCCGAATACTCTGATCCGTATTGAAGAAATCCCGGATTTGTTCCATTTCACCAATAGTCATCTGAACCATCGCTTTTGCCATGGTCTGATGAATCAGCGGATTAGGGAGTTCCGTAATCATGAGCATTGCTCTGGCATAAATGTAATCTCCTGTGTACATGGCAATCCGGTTATCCCATTTGGATTTCACTGTGAGTTGTCCGCGGCGTGTCTTCGCGTTATCAATCACATCATCATGAACAAGAGAAGAAGAGTGAATGAGTTCTAACGGAACAGCGATATGTTTCAGCACTTCAATATCATAGGTTCCAAATTTACCGCCCAGCAAAACAAAGACGGGACGCAGCCTTTTACCGCCTGCCTTCAGCAAGTGTAAAGAAGTCTCAGCAAGCAGCTTCTGATCCGTTTCCACACTCTTATACAATTCTTTCTCAATGTACTTCATATCTTTTTTAAGTTCAGTCAATATATCCAGTAGTTTCATTCCGTCACCCGTATCAGCTTATTCTCATTCCAGAGATCCAGCCGGACCTCATGCTCCATGAGACCGAGCTCATGTGCATAACGGAAATACAGTTGCAGTCCCTGCAACTCATTTTCACCAAAATCGTAACATAAATTCGTAAAATAATCATACCAATAAGATTTTGTTCCGCCGATTTTTTGTATCGCTTCATTTATAACCGGAGTAAGGTCTTGCATAATCTTTTCTTTACTTGATATAAAAGCATCTGTGATCTCATGAATCACTTCACTATGACATTTCGCATACTCGGATGAAACAGCCCATACCGCAAAAGTCATACTATGATTTGTGAAATCGTGCCATCTCTCACCCAAATCATATACATAGTAGCCGTGATTTGTCCAAGATGCCTGTATCGCAGAATCACCGATTAGTAAAGCTGCATCTGCATGTTCCATCATAGAAGTCAGATCCGGTTCTTGCGTAATGTACGCCGGGTTCAATTTATAGAACTTTGTCATTAGTATTTTCAACAAATTCACAGAAGTAGCTGACGTATTCGTCAAAGCAATTGTTCCGCCGCCCAGATCTTCGATCTTCTTTTTACTGAAAAGCAGAATCGATTTCACTTCACCCTTACTGCTAACTGATATATCTGGTAGAACCATCAGGCGTTTTGATTCCATTCCATAAGCAAAAGAAGACATGGCACTCAGATCAAGTGAGCCGTCATGTATTCTTTGATTCAGTACAGCGGGAACTTCTGTAACCATCTCGACCGGATGGGTAAGTTTCCTCGGATCGAAATAATGAAAGATAGGCCAGGCATTGGTATAACTAATCTTACCGAGAACGGTTTTACTGTGAGTATTCATGTTGTCTCCCCCCATCTCGTAAACAGATCATGCTCAATATGAAGAGTATCAAGTACTTTACCAACAAGGAAATTAATTAAATCATCCATCGTTTTGGGATGGTAATAAAACGCCGGCATCGCAGGAATCATTTTGACACCAAGGCGCGACAGCTTCAACATATTTTCGAGATGTATCGCATGAAGCGGCGTCTCTCTCGGAACCAAAACTAAGGAGCGCCCCTCTTTCATCATCACATCTGCTGCGCGTGCCATCAGATTATCTGAGGCTCCATGAGCAATAGCTGATAAAGTCCCCATGGAACATGGCATGATAATCATCCCTTCCATTAAAAAGGACCCGCTTGCGATCGAAGCCCCGATGTCATTTACGGGATGATAAACAAGAGAACCGGGACGGCTCCCGAACTTCTCGTTCAAAATCCCTTCCCGGTCCGTAACGTTCCAGCCTAGTTCTTCTTTTATGACACGCCAGCCTGCATTTGATACGACAAGGTGCACTTCATAGGCTTGATCAAGTAAAGTTTCAATCAGTCGTATTCCGTATATACTGCCGCTTGCCCCTGTAATACCAACGGCAAGTCTTTTCAACCGGTTTGCTGTCAAGTTAAAACACCACCACATCAATCAAAGTAAAGACAAAGATTACGATGCTGACTACACTGTTCAGAGTAAAGAAAGCCGTCTGTAAACGACTTAGATCACTCGGTGTCACAATGTAATGCTCATAAATAAGCAGCGCACAAGAGATCAAAATTCCTACTGCATAGATCCAGCTGAGGCCTGTAATAAAGAGTAAGGCAATAAAGCCAGCCGCAGTAATGAGGTGAAATACTTTTGCAATAGTCAATGCTCCAGCAACACCAAAACGCGAAGGAATGGAGTACACGCCTTCTTCTCTATCAAATTCAATATCCTGGCACGCATAAATAATATCAAAACCAGCTGTCCAAAAAGCGGCCGCAACATACAGTACAAGACTGCTCAGGTTAATTTCTCCTGTCACTGCGACCCATCCGCCAAGCGGAGCGAGGGCAATCGTAAAACCTAATACGATATGGCAAGCCCATGTAAATCGTTTCGTATAAGAATAAATAACGAGCATGAATACAGCAATTGGAAGAAGTTTTACTGACAGCGGATTAAGCTGTGATGCCGCCCAAAATAATAAAAGAAAAGAAATAATTACAAAAACAACAACTTCACTGATTTTGAGAAGTCCTGCTGGTATGGCTCGTCCAGCCGTTCTAGGATTCTTGGCATCAATCACACGGTCGATCATTCGATTGAGTCCAAAGGCAGCGCTTCGCGCACCGATCATAGCGAGCAGTACCCAGCCAATCTGAGCCCAACTTGGTAAATGGCCCGTTATTTCTGTTGATCCCAGCACAGCACCCATAAATGCAAATGGCAACGCAAACAGCGTATGCTCAATTTTAATCATTTCTAGAAATATACCAATTTTCTTAAACATGCTGACTCTCCTTGGTCCCGATATGTAATGCTGCTATTCCGCCCGTCAAGGCAAAGGAAGTGACGTTTTGTAAGCCGGTCTCTTTGAAAATCTGTTCGAGTTCCGCTCTTCCAGGAAACATCATAAGGGAGTCAGGTAACCATTTGTACTGTTCGTAACGCTTTGCTAACAGCTTGGCAATGAAAGGAAGCATATTTCTAAAATAAAAATAATACAAACCTTTAAACGGCTGCCAGGTAGGTTTAGAGAGTTCCAGACAGACGACCTTCCCTCCTGGTTTTACTACCCGCTTCATTTCGTTTAATACTTGTTTGATATCCGGCACATTACGAAGACCAAAGCCGATCGTTACGTAATCAAAGCTGTTATCTTCATAAGGCAAACTCATCGCATTTCCCTGAATAAGCGTGATCTGCTGTTTGCGGCCTAATTTTTCAACTTTACGCTGACCTACTTCCAGCATATTGCTGCTAAAATCAAGTCCTTCGATGTGACCCGTTTCACTTGCCTCTGCAAGTGCGAGCGTCCAGTCACAAGTACCGCAGCAGACATCTAGTGCCGTTTGTCCAGGCTGTACATTCATTTTTTTCATTGTGAATTTACGCCAGGCCTTATGCCTCCTAAAGCTAAGCGTGTCATTCATTACATCATACTTACCAGCAATACTCTGAAAAACCGAATGGACGTACTGTTCCTTCGGCTTGTTCCCCCCATGCTGCATGTATAAATACCACCTTTATTTACTTTTCATCAAACCATAAACTTATGCACTTGCCCTATGTATGAAATAGGGTTCTATGAGGGTCTTGAGTTCTTCACAAAGTACATGATCTTGCACTTGACTCTCTAATAAACCTTGAACCAAAAGAACGGACTGGTCTATCTTCTTCGTCAGTACTTCAATTGTTTTATGCTTGTTAATCAGTTCATTCCATTCGGAAGGAGTAACCTTCCCTTTTGCCAAGGCAGAGCGTACATCTGAACTTTCATTCTCATAGACATGTAAATAAGCAAATCTTGATTTTGAACGTTCCACATCGCTAGCAGCTTCCCGTTCTTCAACAAGCAGATCCAAAAGACTAACTGAGGTTAGAAACTGGTCATAAAGCTCTGCTTGCTGCTCCGCAATCATGTTTTGAAAAGAAAGAAACAGCTGCTTCTTCAGCTGTACCGATTCCTGCACATATTCTTCCGAGGAAAGCTTGTGTTTCTTCATACGGTCATAAAGGCTCATCTTCCGTTCATTTAATCGGCAGATCCCATCACTGAGCAAAGCAATAACCGATATATGACCAGACTGGGCCAGCAATTGATAAAACCGCGAACTAAAAAAATCGCCTCCGAGCACCTTTAACTGACGAGAACGCATATCCTGCTCTCCAAGATCTTCTTCCTGAACATCAATCATTTCATGCGTATCTAGTCCCATCTGTACAAGTGCTGTAACTAAGGAAAAGAGTTCGCTGTCCTCAACTGAATGTCTCTGCCCTTGGTTCAAAAACGTGTAAAGCAATTGTACACGGCCATTAGGAAACGTCGGCAATTCCGTATGCCGCTGTATCATATCGTAATCCGTATATTTTTTTGCAAGATTTGCTACGCGGTATGAAATCATTATAAATCCTCCGAGCGTTCATTCAAAAGTAATCAATCATCTTCGTCACAATCTTATCTATTATAACATATGTTTCTTATACCCGCACAGGGCATCAATAACCGTTTTCAGAGGAAATAAACTGCTCACGCCATAGATTTGTCTCTGTCATATGGAACCTTTGGATCAGTTCGTCAGGTAACACCGAATTTTTCCATTCCCTTAATTTCATCCATGCTTCTCTGTCCCATTCCGTGCGTTTTATATCTGCAGAGAGAAGTAAATGCCTCTTCCCTGCCCATTCATCTTCCGCAAGCACGCGAAGCATAAGCTGATTTACATTATTCGTTCGTTCCATCGAAAAGGACGCAAGACTCGCAATATCTATATAAATTTCGGAAGGTATGATGGAGTTCCTTGTCACTTTGAGATCTAAGGTCAGCACATTTTTACTCCATTTCACTTTACTGATCGGTGTATTTAGAGAAAGATCATGCAGAGCGTCAACCAAATTTTTATCCGTTAGCGTTACTTGTTCATTTGCCGAAAGCACTTCTTTCGATTCTTCTGCTATCCACATTTTACTTTGTCCCGTAACAAACGTTGACAAAAGTACCGCCGCACCAAGAGACATGACGAGAACAAGGGATAATATTCTACGCTTTTTCAATAGATAGACCTCCTGTCCTTCTTATTGTAAGCATCAAACAGAAGGCCCATACTCTATTGTACAACGAAAAAAACAGGCTATGCCTGCTTTTTAAAATGAAAAGACGGTTTCTAGTTTCCCGCTCTTTTTATTGATCTGATTCAATAACACCGTGTTTTGTCATGACTTCTGCTTTGCCGCGAATTTTAATAGCAGAGGTATGATCTGTAAATTGTGCGATGAGAACCTCACCCTTATCAAGCTTCTCCGTATGGTGGAACCGGGTATCATGACCTCGTGTCAAACCAATGACATGAACACCGTTCTCTTTTGCCTTGATTACGATATAATCCCCGTTGTTGATTGGACCTTCCATGAACTTCACCCCTTCCTGCTAAAAAGAAAAAAGCCGTGAACGAATTCACGGACTTTTCGATTACATAAAAGTATGTAGAAATCTTATTTGATTCCGTCTTTGAGCGCTTTACCTGGTTTAAAAGCAGGAATTTTGCTCGCTGGAATTTCGATTTCCTCACCTGTTTGCGGGTTACGTCCTTTACGTGCAGAACGCTCGCGTACTTCAAAGTTACCAAAACCAACGAGTTGTACTTTGTCACCTTTTTGCAACGCTTCAGAAATAGCTTCGAATACGGCATCAACCGCTTTCGTTACATCTTTCTTAGGCAGTTCAGTAGATTCAGCTACTTGTGTGATCAGATCCGATTTATTCAAGTCAATTCACCTCCTGATAATATTATCTAAGTGTTATACTTTGTTCCCGTTTCATCACAAAATATACATAAGATATACCTATTCCCAAGTAATATTGTTCATAGGTTCATACTTTCTCCGCATGAGACTAGGTTCATATGGTTACTTCAAGTGAATCTCTATCCCTCAAGCGGAACAAGGTTTATAGTAATACAGTCAGAACACAATTTCAAGTAGAATCACTGTTCTCGGGACAAAATTGATAAAAAGACATACTTCTAATAGATTATTTCCCCTATTTTGTCAGAGAACGAAGATACACAAAATAACCGAAAGGGAGAAACCCCTACGGTTATTTTGGCGGTAAATCTATGGGCCAGGCCATGAATTACAATATGATTGCTATCAGTCCGCCGGAACCTTCGTTAATGATCCGTCCGAGCGTCTCTTGGAGTTTATATCTTGCATTATCCGGCATCATGGCAATTTTACCTTGGATTCCTTCCCTTACAATGGAATGCAGGGAACGACCAAACATATCTGAATCCCATACCTTAATTGGATCATTTTCGAAATCCTGCATGAGATATCGGACTAGTTCCTCACTCTGTTTCTCGGTACCAATAATCGGTGCAAATTCAGACTCTACATCGACACGGATCATGTGGATCGATGGTGCTGTTGCTTTCAGCCTAACCCCAAATCTAGTTCCTTGACGGATAAGTTCGGGTTCATCCAAAGCCATCTCAGCAAGCGATGGAGCAGCAATTCCGTACCCCGTTGTTTTGACCATTTCCAGTGCTTCTGCGAAACGGTCATACTCCTTTTTGGCGTGGGAGAAGTCCTGCATCAGTTGCAAGAGGTGATCCTTACCTCTAATCTCAATTCCCACTACCTCATATAAAATCTGATCATAAAGCTCATCTGGCGCATAGAGATCAATCTCTGCAACCCCTTGCCCCATATTCATTCCACTGAGTCCTGCCCGGTCAATAAATTCATATTCCATAAACTGAGATACTACATGATCCACATCTCTTAGTCTGCGAATATCCTTTACTGTATCCCGAACGGAGTTCTCATAACTTGCACGCAGCCAGTGATTTTCATTCAGTACCATAACCCAGCTTGGTAAATTTACATTCACCTCGTGAACCGGGAATTCATACAGTACTTCTCGAAGCACACCGGTAACATCCTCTTCTGTCATCGTTGCAGCACTTAATGTCATAACAGGGACATCATATTTTTCAGCAAGTTCAGCACGAAGTTGTAAGGCTTCTTCGCCCTTAGGTTTCGTTGAGTTTATGATGAGAACAAAAGGTTTACCTACTTCTTTCAGTTCAGCGATGACTCTTTCTTCGGATTCCACATAGGATTCACGTGCAATCTCCGCAATCGTGCCATCAGTTGTGACCACGACACCAAGTGTGGAATGTTCCTGAATGACCTTTCGTGTCCCAATCTCTGCTGCTTCCTGAAAAGGAATCGGTTCTTCAAACCAAGGTGTAGAAATCATGCGGGGGCCATTTTCATCTTCATACCCTTTGGCTCCCTCTACCGCATATCCTACACAATCCACAAGACGGACATTAACATCAAGGCCATCTGCTACTTTAATCTGTACGGCACTGTTAGGTACAAATTTAGGTTCAGTGGTCATTATTGTTTTTCCAGCTGCACTTTGCGGAAGTTCATCAATCGCCCTTACTCTGTCTGCTTCATTCGTAATGTTAGGTAAAACAATTGTTTCCATGAATCGTTTGATGAATGTTGATTTCCCTGTGCGAACTGCACCGACTACTCCGAGATAAATGTCTCCACCGGTTCGCTCAGCAATGTCTTTGAAAATGTCTACTTTTTCCAAGTGAAATCCCCTCCTAAACATACTCCGAAGGAAAAATGCTAAAGAGCATCCGCTTCGTTTTCAATCAGAAGACGTTAATCCCTGCAACGGTAGAGCAGTTATAACGATTGCCCGGAAGTCGTCCGCCGCCGACATATCACATTCTGATGAAAGAAAGATGAGCGGCGTAACTCGTACATGCTTTTGGACTAGTATCATAGTATGTACATGACCTTTGCAGTATGACGTCTTTTCTATTTTTTTTGGTTGGTTATTCTCGAAGCACTCTCTTTTTAAGAAGATTCATGATCTCCCGAAGACCATCCACGCTAAATATATGAATGCTAGCTATCAATTATGACGAATGGCACTTTAATATATGACGGATTGTCAATCCAAGTGCGACACTTCTTCTTCAAATGATTCGTGAGCAGTTTTCCATCCCAAACATTTCCTTGGTCTGTTGTTAATAAGTTGGAGGGCGTGTTCTAATTCTTCCTCGGTCACCTTTGCAAAGTCCTTTCCTTTTGGGAAGAACTCTCGAAGGAGCCCGTTTCCATTCTCATTGGAGCCTCGTTGCCATGAGGAATAAGGATCTGCAAAATATACCGTCATACCGTGTGACTCTTCCAATTCACGAAAGCACGCGAACTCTTTACCACGGTCTACGGTAGCTGTCTGGAAGGTTTGGGCAGGGTACTGTGCAGCAACTACACCAATAGCAATTTCCATTGATAATGAAGTGCGATCTGGCATTTTAATAGCAGTGTATAGCCTTGTTTTTCGCTCGATACATGTAGCGACACAAGCCTTACTTTTTCCTCGGCTGGAGACGACCGTGTCCAGTTCCCAGTGTCCAAAGGTTTCACGGGAACGAATCTCTTTAGGCCGTTGTTTGATAGAAGTGCCTACGAGGAAGCGACCTCGTTTTTCTTGGGGTTTTTGTCTTTTTCCTTTGTGTCTTAACTGCTGAACGGTGTTACGAATCATACGTCCTTGATAAAGCCAGCAATAGATCGTTTTGAACGAAACCATGGGCTCTCCTTTCAGTCTATAACGCATAGAGATTTGCTCAGGAGACCAGGTTTCGTGAAGTCGCTGTTCAATTTCTTTTCCGAGTGTCTCCGTCCATTTTTCTCTAGGTTTCTGAGCTTGGCGAAGATGCTTATAACGATGCTCTGATGCTACCGCTTGATAACCATTTAGGCTTTGATTTTTCCTCAGTTCCCGGCTGATCGTGGAATGATGACGATCCAATTCGCGAGCAATGGCTCGGGCGGACAGCCCCAGTTGATGTAATACTTCTAGTTTACTGCGTTCAATTATGCTAAGATGTGTGTAGCTCATGGCGGATTCTCCTTGTAGGTGTTGTGTGGTAACTCCATTCTACACGAATCCGGCCATGGGCCATTTTTAATTTTGAACTAGGTGTCGCACTTCATATTACAATCCGTCATATAAAAACACCGCCCCTCAGTGGGACGGTGTAATGGATGTTGTTCATGCTAGACCATGATTATGAAAGAGACGGGACAGCAATAGGCTGACCGCCATCCCATGTATAAGGGAGTGATTTTACAGGCACAAAATGAGATTCTTCCGTCAGGTATTTCCTTACGTCTTCCGAGCTTTTGGGACTAATTTTCTTTCGATCAATAAGCTGCATAATGTCAAAAGCATAATCTGCATACACTGTTCCTTCAGGATCTATGATGTAAGGAAGTATTTCACCAGAATAGACACTTGCCAGATCTTCAACCCGGTTTCCCGAATTTTGAATGGCTTCTATGTCCACTAGATGAATGTTTGGATAAATCTCTTCCTTCACTGGCCAGGTTCCATGAGAGGCATAATAAGAATCAACTAGACGCTGAACTAGAGTTACTTTTTGAACAGTTATAAGATCCATTACTTTTATAACCGGATCGACTTCTTCATTTTGAACGAGGAAATACGCACTTCCGCCTTTTTCAAAAGCCGTCTTTGGAATATCGTCAATATATCCCTCCCGTTCAAGCTTGCTCATATCAACACGAAATTTCTCGTATATAGGGACTTCAGCCCCAGCCGTAACAATCGGCAAAACACCCTTCGAGTCCTGAAAGGCATCTATGGCATTCTGAACCCTTGAGACACTCCCGTCATAATTTGTGGCCCACGCTTCTTTGTTACTACTCCCTGAAGATTGCATACAGCCCGACAGCAACAACATGAACGCAGCTATAACAGCACATAGGAAAACACGCTGTTTTCTTATGTTTCCGTATATTTCCCTCATTAATTAAGCCCATCCTTTATTAGAATCTAGCTATCTTTTTTCGGAATCTTACCAAAGCGTATCTTCTTCAGCTTGTCTTTCGAGCTGTTTACGAATCGCTGCTTTCAGCTTATCCTCAGGTACTTGAACGGTAACTGAGTCCTGAACAGCAGCCTGACAAGCTAAACGTGTCCCATGATCGATCCATGTGCCGAGCTTGTTACGTTCAGCTCTTCCTGGTTTACTCAGATGACCTTCTTCTCCTTCAGGAACATTCACTTTGCACATCATACATCCAGCCTTGCCTCCGCACCTTGTAGGGATCGTAATCCCTGCTAAACGACTTGCTTGAAGTAAAGTAACTCCCTGCTTCACTTCAACCTGTTTGCCACTTGGTAAAAAGGTTACCTTCATCACTTACCCCCTGCTTGTCCGTGCTCAGTATAGCTGTATCAGAGCCGCCCTTGTTCTCGTAATACATTTCCATCTATCCCCAGTACATCCTCCAACTGTTTCAGATGTGCTGGTGACCATACATTACGGCAAATGAGATCTTTTACTAAAGGGGTATGAGCTTCTATATTTTCTTTCATTTTCTTTGCTATAAGCTCATATCGATCTGCCCGCTCACGAAGGATGTTAAACATGAGCTCATGACTTAGCGGTGTCATAGATATGGAAAGATGCGTACCCGGAATATTATATTTCTTTGCATGAGGTATCAAAAAAGCAATATCTGTTCGATAAAGGGAGTCCGATGTACAAATTTCAAACCCTCCGGATAATTCGATAGATGCTTCACCGATCTGATAATGACTAAGCAGAGAAGTATAGGTACCGCTACGATCAAGACGCTGCTCATCGACTGAATAGGAACTAATCTCTTTATGTAAGGGTCTCGCGGTTTCAAAATCAGCATATACATCAATATCATTCGGCGGGTCTGCTAGTTCTACACCCTGCAGCAGAAGGCTGCAGCTTCCTCCTAACAGCCAGTTGTATTGCTTTGGGTTCCAAGCCTTACCTAAGACGTTTAAAGCTGTATCAAGCACTTATCATGACTCCAATCGTTTAATGAATTCAGTCTTCCTTGATTTTAATTACATAATGGATACCAGACCACTAAGAAGTCCGAGCAGCATAATTATAAAAGCAAGGAAAGATAAAACTCCTTTTATTATACCCTTTGTCTTCGCACGTGCAAAAGTAATCAGGAAGACAGACAATCCCATAATTAGCACAGCGATAATCGAAAGCCACATCTTGTCCATTGCATCCATGTTTCATCCTCCAATACATCTATTGATCCCAGAAAACAAGGTATTACCCATCTTTTTTCAGATAAGGTGATTATAACATGAAAACTTAACCATTCCTCCTTGTAAAAAGAAAAAGAACAAAGATAATAGGCAGGGGCCCATCTTTGTTCTTCGTAGTAAGAAAGAGGTGAATATCTCTTTCTTACCTGGATCTATTATTTCTTTTTCATCATCATTTTCATGATTGCTTCCATGTTACTCGGATTCATACCGCTTTTCTTGATCGCATTCACGATTTCTTGAATCGTTTCTTCACTGACAGGTACTTTCGCCATTGCAGAAACTTGTTTGATGAGCGTTCTAAGCTGATCCTCATTTTGTAGAGTAGAAGGTTTCACCGTACTAGCGAGCTTTTTCACTGCACCTTCCGTGATCTTCTTCCCTGTCTTTTTATTTATTGCATTTAGAGCATCTTTAGAAATATTGTCTGCCATTTATTCCCCTCCTCAAGACAAAAACTCAACATATTATATGAGCTGTCTTATCGAAGGGTGAAGGGTAATGGAGAAATGAGAAAAGAACCCAGAAGCCTAAGTATGCCACTGCTCCCATGTTTCGAGTCTCATGACTTCCATCTCAGTCTTCGGATCGCGGCCCATCAGCGCTTCTACCGCAGTACGGCTGTCTTTGCCTGTGAAAAGCACTTTATAGAGCTGATCAGCGATCGGCATTTGGACATTATACTTTTGTGATATCGCATGAGCTGCTTCTGTAGTACGAATTCCTTCCACAACCATGCCCATGGCATCTAGTACTTCTTGCAGCGGTTTGCCTTGTCCAAGCGAATATCCAGCACGCCAGTTACGGCTATGCTTGCTTGTTGCGGTCACGACTAAATCCCCTACGCCAGCGAGTCCCGAAAAGGTAAGCGGGTTAGCCCCCATCTCTACACCTATTCGAGCAATCTCCGCAAGGCCGCGGGTTATGATCGCTGCTTTGGCATTATCACCAAATCCAAGACCGTCTGACATTCCTGCACCTAAAGCAATGATATTCTTAAACGCACCTGCTAGTTCAACACCAAGCAAATCTCGATTGGTGTATACTCGAAAGTTCACATTCATGAACAAATCTCGAGCACGATTAGCAAGCTCATCATTTAAGGACGCCACCACAGTTGTGGTCGGTTTTTTCTGAACGACTTCTTCCGCATGACTCGGACCTGAAAGCACAACAATATCTCCCTCAGGACAGCCGAGTTCCTCCGAAATGACAACAGACATTCTCTTTAAAGTTGCCGTTTCAAAGCCTTTCGTTGCATGTACAATCAGTGTGCCTTTTTTGTAAAAAGGCTGCAGCTGTTGTACTACGGAACGCATCGCTGAAGAAGGAGCTACAATAATAATAGCCTGACTGCCTTCTACCGCTTCTTCCATATCATTTGTAGCCCTAATCCGTTCTGATAAAATAATGCCGGGTAAGTACCGAGCATTCGTATGCTGCTCGTTGATCTCAGCAGCTTGCTCGTTACTTCGTGTCCACATGTATACATCATGGCCATTGTCTGCAAGAACACTTGCCAGTGCAGTTCCCCAGCTTCCAGCTACCAGTAACGTTACTTTGTTAGACAACCCGTTTACCCCCTTTTGATGAACGAGATCCCAGCTTATTTTCTTCCCCGCGTATCAGTTTTCTGATATTCGTCCGATGCCTCCAGAAGGCTAGTATACAAATCACGAGACTACACCAAAATATCGGCCATGGATAAAGAAGGATAAATAAGAACACTGGTGTTAGAAATACGAAAATTAAAGAACCTAAGGATACGTATCTAGTAATTACAATACACATAATCGCTATAATTCCTGCATATAAAGCGGGTAACAAACAAAGGGTTGCAAGCACGCCAATGGCGGTTGCAATCCCTTTCCCTCCACGAAAACGGAAAAATACGGGCCAGTTATGACCAACAATAGCAGCGACTCCGCACAGCGCTGGAACCCACTGTGAATCACCGCCAAGCCATTTGCCGATCCATACCGCTGCGATCCCTTTTGCAACGTCAAGTACAAGCACAAGAATAGCCGGTCCTTTACCAAGAACACGTAACGTATTCGTTGCGCCTGCATTGCCGCTTCCATGATCCCGTATATCTATGCCTTTTGTTAGTTTACCAAGCAAAAAGCTAAAGCTTACGGAACCTAGAAGATAGCTGATGATTATAGCCATGATAGCATAAATCACATTGTTTCTCCCCTAACCTTCGTCGGACTTACGCCGAGTAAATATACGAATAGGTGTACCTTCAAAATTGAAAGCAGCACGTATTTTATTCTCAAGATAACGCTCGTAAGAGAAGTGCATCAGTTCCGGATCATTTACAAACACAACTATGGTAGGAGGCTTCACTGCTACTTGTGTTACATAATTAATGCGCAGTCGTCTTCCTTTGTCTGTTGGCGGCGGGTTAATCGCCACTGCATCAGATACTACATCGTTAAGTAAATGAGTCTGAACACGCATGACATGCTGCTGTGATACATGTTGTACTACAGGAAGCAATTTTTGTAAGCGCTGTTTAGTTTTTGCAGATAGGAATACGATCGGTGCATAGGTCATGAACAAGAAATGATCCCGAATATTCTTTTCGAATTCACGCATGGTTTTGTCGTCTTTATCTACAACATCCCATTTGTTCACGACGAATAAAGAAGCTTTACCTGCTTCATAAGCATAACCAGCAATATGCTTGTCCTGATCAATGATTCCCTCTTCGCCGTTAATTACAACCAGTACAACATCTGCACGTTCAATCGCACGCATGGCACGCATTACACTGTATTTCTCAGTAGTTTCATATACCTTACCGCGTTTTCTCATACCTGCCGTGTCAATAAGGACATAGCGCTGACCATCTTTTTCGAATGGAGTATCAATTGCATCCCTTGTTGTTCCGGCAATATCACTTACGATAACGCGTTCTTCCCCAAGAATTGCATTGACTAGCGATGATTTTCCTACATTTGGCCGTCCGATGAGAGCGACTCTAATTACATCCTCATCATACCCATCTTCCTCAAGCTCAGGGAGGTTACTAGCAATCGCATCAAGCAAGTCACCAATGCCCGTACCATGACTTCCGGAGATACCAATCGGATCACCAAAACCAAAAGAATAGAATTCATAAATGAGGTCGCTTCGACCCATATTGTCTACTTTATTAACTGCAACGATGATCGGTTTACCGGATCGATACAGGATTTGAGCCACTTCTTCATCAGCTTGCGTAACGCCTGTCTTCGCATCACACATAAATACGATGACATCAGCTTCTTCAATAGCGAGTTCTGCTTGCATACGGATGGATCTCAGAATGATATCTTCACCATCAATTTCGATTCCTCCCGTATCAATAATACTGAAAGGTTTGCCGTTCCATTCCGCCACACCATACAAACGGTCACGCGTAATTCCCGGTTTATCCTCCACAATGGCCAACCGATCGCCGATGATCCGGTTAAAAATTGTTGATTTTCCTACATTCGGACGTCCGACTATAGCCACAACGGGTCTTGCCATAAAATACACTCCTCCTGTCACTTCTTACGCTTCATCATAGCAAAAAAAAGATAATTAAGCTAATGCTTTCCTTATCCAAAAAACAGGTTCTAACAACAATCGGCGAACCCCGAAGGATCCGCCAATCGTGATTAGCAACCTGTTAGTGTTGCCTGTATGAAGATAAGCTTAACGCGACTTCATTATTTAAATTTACTTAATTTATCACCGAAAAGGTCGCCCAGTGTAACGCTGAGTCCTTCGTTGCTCAAAGAAACGTTAGGGTTGTTAACCACTTCACGTGGAGCATTTGATTTTCTGGATTTTTCAGCACGCGGCGCTGCATCAGCAGGAGCTTCTTCTGTTTCTTTGATGCTCAGGCTTGCACGTTGCTCAGCAGGGTTCAGTTCCAGAACTTTCACTTGAACTTCTTGTCCTTCTTTCAGAACTTCATGCGGAGTACCGATGTGTTTGTGAGAAATCTGGGAAATATGAACCAAACCTTCTACACCTGGTGCGATTTCTACGAAAGCACCAAACTGAACCAGACGTTTTACAGTACCTGTTACGATATCGCCTGTTTTGAACTGATCTGCAGCCGTTTCCCAAGGACCTGGTTGTGCTGCTTTGATACTGAGGCTGATTTTACCTTTTTCAGGGTCAACTTTCAGTACTTTCACATTCACTTTTTCGCCTTCGGAAAGAACGTCAGCTGGTTTATCCACATGGCTCCAAGCAATCTCGGATACGTGAACAAGACCGTCAACGCCGCCTACATCTACGAAAGCTCCAAATTGAGTCAGGCGCTGTACAGTACCTTCAATTTGTTGTCCTTCAGTAAGTTCAGCAATCACTTTTTGTTTGTTAACTTCGTGTTCTGCATCTAGAACATCTTTTTGGGAAAGGATTACTTTGTTAGCTTCACGATCAAGTTCTTTTACTACAACGCGAAGTGTTTTTCCTTTGTAATCACTGAAATCTTCCACAAAATGACGCTCAACCATAGAAGCAGGGATGAATCCGCGTACGCCAACGTCAGCAACTACGCCGCCTTTAACGACATCGGATACAACAACTTCAAATACTTCACCAGACTCTTGTTTTTTAGCAAGATCTTCCCAAGCATTTTCGCTATCGATTGCACGTTTGGAAAGAACGAGTTTTTCTTTCTCGTCATCGATGCTGACTACTTTGCATTCCACTTCTTGGCCAACTTCTACTGCTTCGCTGATATTATCCACTTGTACAGAGGAAAGTTCGCGAACTGGAATCACACCGTCATATTTATATCCAATACTTACATAAGCTTGGTTATCTTCCAATTTGACAATGGTTCCTTTTACAGTATCGCCTTTTTTTAATGATACGAATGAATCCAATTCATCTTGGGTTGCTGCTTCTGTTACTTCTTGATTTTTAGTTTCTTCCGACATAATCAATACCCTCCTCAATTCAAAAACCCCATTTATTTAAACCTGCCGTAGCAGAGTTCAAAACATAACCTGGTAATGCTTAGCTTACCATAAAATATGATGTGTCATTCATTGGCTTTACGGCTTCGATGGTACACCCGTTTTCGCCATTTCATCAATTTTAGACATAATTTTTTCCGTTGCCCGTTCAAGTGACTCTCCTGTAGGATCATCTCTGAACTCATCTAGATCAACGGGTTCACCGTAAACAATTTTCATTTTTCTGAAAGGTTTGTATTCACCGATTACAGCAGCAGGTACTACAGCAGCTCCGCTTCGCAGTGCGAAACTAGCAGCTCCCTTTTTTCCCATACCGCCATCATTATGCCGACTGCCTTGCGGGAAAATCCCCAAGACTTCTCCACCCCGAAGGATGTTAAGCGCTGTTTTAATGGAATCCTTACTCACACCGCCCCGTTTCA
Source organism: Paenibacillus polygoni (assembly GCF_030263935.1). Lineage (NCBI taxonomy): Bacteria > Bacillati > Bacillota > Bacilli > Caryophanales > Paenibacillaceae > Paenibacillus > Paenibacillus polygoni. The sequence goes on from NZ_CP127162.1 coordinate 3,420,217, forward strand.
CAGGGAATGCTCCGAGTTCTTTCAAGATCGGACCGAGTACCGGAACTTCAAACAATTCACTTTTTGCCATAAATCGGATCTTGCGGTGAATCTTAATTCCAAGAGTTGGCGGGTCAAAGTTACTAATGTGATTACAACACAATACCACGCCGCCTTCGCGGGGAATATTCTCTCTCCCGGTGGCCTCTAAACGAAATAGAACAGTGTAAATTACGTTTAACAGAAACCGACCAATTGAATAAATCATAATCCAACCTCTCCCCTGACTTCCATACAGCGCGTTACAATGTGTTCAACAACCTCATCAATACTCATTGATGTGGTATCAAGAACGAAGGCATCTTCTGCTTGACGCAGCGGCGAAACTTCACGTTCCTGATCCAGCTTGTCCCGAGCCGCAATCTCTCTCTCGAGCTGGTCAAGTGTTACCTCTTCCGTCTTATCGAGTTCCTTGAACCTACGAAGTGCACGTTCCCTAACGCTTGCGGTCATAAAAATTTTCACTTCTGCATCGGGTAAAACCGTCGTTCCGATGTCCCTTCCATCCATAACAACGCCCTTGCGAAGTGCCATTTTTCTCTGCATCTCAACAAGGTGATGACGCAAATCTTCGATTTGCGAATATAAGGATACAACTCCAGTAACTTCTCTCGAACGGATCGGCCCTGATACTTCTTCCCCATTAAGGAATACCTTCTGCCCGCCTTCCGCTGGTATAAGTTCAATATCCAGTTTTCTAACGTGTGCAAGTACGGTATCTACCTCTTCTGGTTTAATCTCATGGCGAAGCATATAATAGGTTACAGCACGATACATAGCGCCTGTATCCACGTACACATAAGACAGTTTGCTCGCCACGCGTCTAGCAACGGTACTTTTCCCAGCTCCTGCGGGACCGTCAATAGCCACGTTCAGTTTCCCGTTCTCTGCTGTATTCTGGCTTGTCAACGGGGCATTCCTCCTCAAACTTAAGCCTCAAGAAAAAAGCAGGCATTGCCTGCGACGAGAAAATTATACCACACAACCAACAGTGATGCAAAAATGGTCACTCTTTATTCAGTATATTGGGTAGTTGGAATGAAGCAGGCAAGGGGGTTCCCTCAAGCCGAAATACTGCTGACATATAGGGTGCTGTGAATCTATTATGCAGCAAAATTTGAAAAACGATCAGTAACAGAAGAAGACAGAGCAGCAGTGTCTTTAACTTACGCTCAACCTGCGTACTGAATTTGATAAATAAAGCTTCATAGCTGCGGGCTTCTTCACCAGGCTGCTTCATTCTCATCTCTCCTGCAGAACAATTTTGTTCATTGTGCCCTCAGAAATAATGATTCATTCACTTCATGAATCGATCGTTATGAATTTATTTATCTGCCTCTAAAGTCAAGTTGACGCTCAAAACAGTACTTTATTATTTTTTGACGTTCCATGTCGGAGATTTGTGTAAATTCAAGCATGGCTTTCTGCCGCCCACTTTCGAGGGTAATGCTTCGAACCACGATGCCTTCAAAAGGAACATGTTCAAGCTCTCCGTTCTTATAAGGAAGCAACAGCCAACAAGAAAGGATCTGTCCTTCCTTAACTTCATGTTTGGAATACCCTACAAAAGAAATGCCTCCTCCGCCTACATCATCGGTATAGGTTAGAAACCGGGTAAAATCGTGTTTGAACTTAACTGCCAGTTCTAACTTGGACTGGACTCTTAAAAAATTACGCCGCTGCACCTGAAAAATTTCTTCTGCAGACGGTTTACGAAACTTCACCATTCTTATTACATCTTCTTTGAAACCAGTCACGTATGTATTAAAGTAATGCTTTACTCCACCTTCTGTTAGAAAGTAAACCGACAGCTCATCGCCCATATGAAGTTTTTTCAGATGCCCGCTTCCTTCACGAATCGGAACTTCCATATAAATATCATCTTCATCTGTTTCGGCAATTCTTGAACGGTATTCGTAATTCGCTTCTTTCTCACCTTCTGAGGGTAACTGTATGAACAACACATCATTTACTTTCGGATACAAACCTCATTCACTCCCTGTCTATAGTCGCACTTTCATGAAATATAACAGGAATATTATACCATGTGTTTTTGAAAATACATTCAGAAAAATGCAAAAAAGCTTCTCCAAAGGAGAAGCTTTCCATCTACATTTTAGAACCAGCGGTTGGAGCAGGGATTTCCTCCACTGCTTCTTCAACACCTGTCTCTGTATTAATGTATATCCGGTACATCGTATCGTTAATTTTGCCGCCAAATTGATAGCACAGTACTTCTTCGTTATACTCGTTTTTTATTAACGCTTTCCGCGTAAAGGATACTTTAAAGTCAGGATTCAGCTGTGCTCTTGCCTCTTTCAGCTTAATTTTCGGCTCTGCAAATTTACGATCATCCTTATGTTCGTTAAGGAAATCGGATGCTTGGATCCCAATAACCTCTCCGTTATCCAGACCTACACGGACCGTAATTTTCTCAGGATAAACGAGCACATCATCATGTTCTCTTACATAAGTGAAGTTACCTAGATTGTCATATTCATTGTAAGCAACAGCTTTCATATCACGATATCCTTTGTGCTCAAGGAAACGATCGGCTTTAGACATTGCTGTATCCCGATTTACTTGTTTTGGACCTACTTCTCTTTCATCGTTATATGAAATTAGCAGGCCGCCATCCACAGTAAAATCCATACGAATCAAATGACCATCTGGTGCAGTAAGGCTTGCGGTGTAGGACCTGTAATCTGTCCCTTTCCCGTTCTGGATCACCTGAATAGCGGGACTGTCTATATCCGTGAACTTTTGTGCTTTTCGTTTAATGTCTTCCGTAGTAACAGGTACTCCGCCTAATTTACGCACCGTACGATGCTCATAAAGACTCGAAACGGATGGTCCCCAATCCATAGGTGGATAGTTACCGACTTTTTGATCCACAGCTCGAAGACCGTCTACTATTACATTTTGCTGTTGCTTATTCCCTTGCGCATTGATAACAGCCTCTGCGTCACCCCACTTCAGGTTATCAGAGAGTACAGATAATTGTACCTGATCCAAATCTTTGTTAATCTCAGCTGAGTTTTTGTACAAAGTTCTAAGATTCTCTTTTTCTTGAGCTGTTAAGGGCTTCTCACGAAGATCTCTTAACGAAGTTTGATACGCAAATTTAGATATGCGAGATAGAAGTTCTTCTGTTTTGTTAACGGGAAGCGATGTGAGTGGAAGCTGATTAAGTTCGCTCTGCGCTTGACTCGCAAGCATCCATACATTCATAAGCCCCTTTTTATGCATGCCATCTGATGTACTGCTAACCGCAAGCGTATTTCCTAGTTCCGAATGAATCCGGTCCATGTGGTACGAGAGATCATGAAATAGACGTTGATATTGATTTTCCGACTTCAAAGCAACTGCATTACGTTGTTGATATTGTTGATATCCCCAGATCAAAGAACCAATGAGCAGTATTGATACAATTGGGAATAACACCGAACTTAACCTTTTATACATCTTGTGTTGCTCCTTTCTTCAGGTACGATGACCTTATTGTGACAAGAAGAAAGGAAGGTTATGCATGGATGATCTTAAAATTAGAAGCTTTCTTCCTCAATATCAAACATGTCCCTATTATCACAGACACATTGTTTGAATCCAGTTTCAATTCTTCCCCGTTCTTTTTTACCGCGTAAGACAAACCTTTCACCGCATTGCTTGCAGTGAATCTTCACTTTTACTCTCATGATTTAAACCCTCACTCCTTGGCTGATTTTGGATGTAAACACAAAAAAAACACTTGTCTCTAAAATAGACAGAAAAACTGTCAACTAGAAACAAGTGTATCCAAATCAATTACAGGTTAACCTCTTCCTCACGTTTCACGAATCGGAACGGGGAACGATTATTAGCACGGTATACTTTCCCCATACCCCCATACCAAAGGATGAGCATAACAGGGACGATAAACCAATACCAAGTCTGCTCCACTCCGAGAATCAGATCGTATAGTCCGTGCCAGAATATCGGAAGAAGAATCGACATACCAAGAAACTTGCGCCCCAAGTTCTTTTTGTCGCTAAATTTTGCCCTGCCCATATAATATCCCATTATAACACCAAACATCGCATGTCCCGAAACAGGGAGTAACGCTCTATAAAGCATGAAACTCATTGAAGCATTTCCAGCCCATGCATACAGCAAATTTTCCACTGTGGCGAAACCTAGCGAGATGGCTACCGCATATAATATTCCGTCATATGGCTCATCAAATTCAGTGTGATGATAAATAACAAAAAATAAAACGAGCCATTTGAGTATTTCCTCAATCCCAGCAGAAACAACGGATGCATGCAAAAACGGATGATTTCCGAAATCACCAAGCAAAAGCATTAACCCTCGCTGCAGGAACATAATGGGAAATACGATAAGGAGTCCGAAAAAAAACATTCGAATAACCATATGGAGAGGTTCGGCATCGTAACGGTCTTTAAGATAAAAATACGTAAGCAGGGAAAGCCCCGGCGCAATTGCTGCCGTCAAGACCGAAAACAAAAGCACCGAACATCCCTCCAAGATAATGGTTTCACATACTTACTCATCAAAATTTAAGAATCATGACGTTTGAAGTGTTCACAAATCGTTCCGATTGCATTTTCTGCCATAACGAGCTTACCATATTCTCCGAGTACGGCTGAGGTAACCGAACTTCCCTCGCCAAATTCAGCAAGAAGGGCAATAAGCGCTCCGTGCTGTTCCGTGTCGACTTCGTCCGGCTCAAGATGCAAGAACCATTTGTCCTTATAATGATACAAACGTCCAGCTTCCGTTACTTTTGCTTTTAGCATGTGAGCTGCCTCAATCAATACTTCAAAATCCTTAAATACATACATCACAGAATCACTCTGTTCGAGTGTTACTTCCATTTCGTATATTTCGTCTGCTATATCATCTTCGTGTATTGCACCATACCGTTCACGATCATATTTGCCTCTTGTGACAATAACGACCATTCCTTGAGCTGGTAACGCGAAGACCTCAACGGCCAAAGGGCCAGTAGCATCAAATCCAAGTTCGCTGTAGGCCTGGTCCATCATTTCCGTAAACAGTTCATGAACTTTTGGTTCTTCCTGCCACATATCTTCCTTCTGGATACCACGCTCGCTTAAATCATCAAAAGTCAGGAAAATCCGTATCTTGTCATTGCTTAAGCGTTCTATTTTCATACAGGATCTCCCCTTTATTAAGCATGTGTTATAAACAGATTATGTTCTATTCTGTGAGTATGTGCTCAAAATGGATTATGTAAGTATGTTATCATTTTATACCCACAAATGCACGTAATAAAAACGATAAAAAAAGAATCATTTACAGTCCAATAAGGATCTGCAATGATTCTTTCCTCAAATCCTTATTTCTTTACAATCCAGGGATGGCTGTATGCGATTCCGCCAGCACTTTTTCCACTTCTTTTTTCACGTCTGGATTCGAACGGATAAAAGATTTAATCAAATCTAAATTCTCGGCTTTTTGTTCTGAACTCGATAATTTTTGAGCCGAAGATTTCGAATTTGATCCTGCATTCGTTGTGTTCTCATCTGTCAATGCTTTGCTCAGCATGCTATCCATTCCAGGAAAGGTCATATCCATTACCTTTTCTTTGGCATCATGCAGATATTTTTTCGCTTGTTTTGCCGTAGGCATATTCCCTTTTTGAGAAAGGACAGAACAAGCTACAGCACCAACAGTTAAGCCCATTAGAAACGAAGAAGTTCTCACTTATAAAACCTCCTTGTGTGATAGGATGCATTCCTTATTGTTCACGTAACTAAGAGAAGTCATGCGCGGATCACACAAGAAAGTTTAAGTTTTCAGGCCAAGTACAGCCTGAAGCCTTAGCTACTAATCGATCTAGGGCTCTAAGGAATCAATGTATTTAGCGGAGGAGCTCCTATAATTCCCCAATAGACAAGAAATCCAGTTAGAAGAATAAAAAGGAGAATAAGTGAGTTAATGAACCACTTGCTGAGTCTTACTCTTCGAGACGGAAACAGTTCTGCCCTTGTGGGAAGCGTCTCCGCTTCTTGGATACGTCCATTCGCTTCCTTCTTTTGTTTTTGTTCAGCCTGGAGTTTGCGCTGCATTCTTGATAATTCAGGAACGGGCTGACTTTTACTCACAGGTTTTTTATACACTGCCTTGTTCACAACTGAATGATCTATCGGTGTACTATTTTTAGCGATCTTATGAAGTGACTTGGAAGGGGTTGATTCCTTTCCCTCTTTGCGACGACGATGTTGACCATACTTTTGTGTTCTACTTAGTTGTTGGTTCATGTTTCCCTCCGAAAACGAATGGCGAGTCCGGATATTAAATCAATAAGGAAATGGCACAGTATGGGAGCCCATAATGTTCCGGATTGCTCATAGATATATCCTAAGCCGTAACTGGATACAAAAACCCAGCCTGTAGGAAGCCAGTGATTCAAATATCTAAAATGAATGAGAGCAAAAATAATACTTGTCCAATAAGGACCAAAGGAATGCTGAATGGCACCTCTAAACAGAAGTTCTTCGCAAATCGACACAACGGCCGCGATACATACAATATGCCAGATCGGTCTTTTGCGGAATAACATACGGTTAATACCGCCATCATCCATGCTGTCCTCAGGCATTACTGCTGACAACAAGAAATCAACTACCAGCATGATTGCAGCAAGTCCAAGACCATACATTACAAATTGCCAGCCTTGGGGTAAACTTAATAACTCCAGCGGATTTCTTTTTTGAAAGAGAATCCAGATAATACCTATAATTAATGTAAGTGCTTGTGTTAAATAAAGGTTGATAAGAAGAAGGCGATCCGTCAGCTGGTGAGGCTCAATCTTTTGAAATTTTATTTTCTTCCAATGTTGTTTTTTCATTCTCGCCAATTCTTACTCCTATTCTAATAATGATGTCTTTGCCTCTGATGTAAATAAAGGGAATATTTAAATGATATCCAAAATACTCAATAGATTCAAGAACCTTCGATAGATGGAGGGAAAATTTAGGAGGTTGCTTTGGTTTTTCTTCCTCTTTTTAGTAGACTCTCCTATTGACATGGTGATGTCACACATGATACATTATGAAAAAATTGTTATTTAACAATATCTAAACAGCGATGACGGAGAAAAGAACTGTACGGATTATTCAGAGAGCTGATGGTTGGTGAGAATCAGTAATCATACAGTATACTTTAGCGCTCCCGAGTTACTATATTGAATCATCAGTAGATATAGTCGCGTGATTCACGTTATGAATCTGGTCTATTTTGTAGACCATTAAGGCCGTTGCTCTTCTTTGAGGAGTAATAGCGAATTAGGGTGGCACCACGACAACTCTCGTCCCTTACTACGGTAGTAGTATGCGGATTGAGAGTTTTTTTGCGTTATCCCTTCAGATATTTGGTATAGCTTCTTTTGTTACAATGTTGTACTATGTCACTTCAACGCATTAATTTTTCACCGAGTTTAAGGAAATGGCTTAGCTTTATATGTGAACGCCGCTTCTTAATCTATACATGTTGTTCAAAATCAAGGAGGACGATGATCAATGTTAAAAGTTTTGGTATCTGATCCAATCAGCGATTTGGGAATTCAGCAGCTTATGGATGCTGAGGATGTTGTAGTTGATAAAAAGACAGGTCTTTCGGAAGATGAACTTATTCAGATTATTGGAGATTATGATGCACTTCTTGTACGCAGCCAAACTCGTGTAACTCCTGCCATTATGAAAGCTGGCACTCGTCTCAAAGTAGTTGGTCGTGCCGGAGTTGGTGTTGACAATATCAATCTCGAAGCAGCTACGGAACGAGGTATTATTGTTATTAACGCGCCTGATGGAAATACCATCACTACTTGTGAACATACATTTGCGATGATGATGGCACTAGCTAGACATATTCCTCAAGCTTATGCTAAGACGATAGGCGGTACATGGGATCGTAAAACATTCCTTGGTGTAGAACTTCGCAACAAGACACTTGGTGTCCTTGGTATGGGTAGAATCGGCAGTGAAGTAGCAAAAAGAGCTAAAGCATTTGGCATGAATATTCTCGGCTATGATCCATTTTTAACGCAAGAACGTGCTGAGAAAATGGGAGTTACCCTGGCTTCCGTTGATGATATTATTCGTAACGCCGATTTCATGACCGTTCACACACCGCTGACTCCAGAAACAAAACATATGATTGCTCGTCCACAATTTGAAGTCATGAAAAAAGGTATGAGAATCATCAACTGTGCGCGTGGCGGTATTATTGATGAAATGGCTTTAATTGAAGCGATTGATGAAGGAATTGTAGCAGGCGCAGCCTTTGACGTATTTGAAAGTGAGCCTCCTGTAGCGGATCATCCATTCCTAAGTCATCCGAATATTATCGTTACCCCTCACCTTGGTGCATCTACAGTAGAAGCACAAGAGAACGTAGCGATTGACGTATCTGAGCAAGTGCTTCATATCTTGCGGAACGAACCTTTTAAAAACGCGGTTAATATGCCACCTGTGGCTCCAAGCGTGATGAATATTATTCAACCTTATTTCAAACTTGGCGAAACGCTGGGAAGCTTCGCAGCTCAGATGGCAAATGAAGCAATTCAGGAAATCCATATTGACTACTCTGGCGACTTGTCGGAAGTGGATACGCAGCAGCTGACGCGTTATGTTTTAAAAGGCATACTTGAAAGACATCTTGGAAGTGAAGCTAATATCGTAAACTCTCTGCATCTAGCGAAGATTCGCGATATTAACGTTGTCGTATCCCAAGCGCCGCGTACAAAAGGTTTCACTAACTTGATTACCGTGACACTCAAAAACCAACATGAGCAAGAAAGACGTATTGCTGGAACACTTCTCACTGGATATGGCGAGCGTATCGTAAGACTCGATCATTTCCCAGTTGACTTTGCTCCTGAAGATCATCAAATTTTCATTTCTCATAACGATAAACCGGGAATCATCGGCCGTGTAGGTACGCTTCTTGGTGAGAATGATGTCAATATTGCCTCCATGCAAGTAGGACGTAAAATTATTGGCGGAGCTGCGATTATGATTCTGACGGTTGATAAAGAAGTACCTAAAGAAGTACTCAAAAAACTTACAGAACTTCCTGAACTGAATACAGCTCAAGAAATTGTGCTTCAAAAATAATCTAGCAATCATCTGTAATATAATAAAAAGCTGGCCATTTTCGGTCAGCTTTTTTCTTATGCTCCATTTTTTTTAAAATACGGCCCTTGTCCTCATTCTTATTCGCACGATCTAACAGGTGATAAGTAGAATTGTTCCACGTTGAACAAGATTAATCGGTACTGTTCAACAAAAAAAGCACCCTCCAAAAGGTGCTTTTTCGTAGATAAGATCAAGTAAGCTTTGATTTATCCGATTTGTGTTGTTTTATAGGAAGTACAACCGTGAACTCTGTACCTTCTCCATGAATACTGTCAACTTCGATTGTCCCTTTGTGCGCATCAATGATATGCTTAACAATGGCAAGCCCAAGACCCGTTCCACGGCCTACATCACGAACTCTCGCTTTATCTGCCTTATAGAATCTTTCAAAGATAAAAGGCAGATCCTCCCGAGGAATTCCTTTCCCTTCGTCTTGAATACGAATCTCCAGTTCATTCTCGCTAATCATAGAAGAGATAATATAAATATGTTTCCCTGACGGGGTATGTCTGAAAGCATTATCAAGTAAGTTGGTAAATACCTGTTCGAGTTTGTCCTCGTCGGCTGCTTCGAGTATCAAAGGTTCATCTGCATGCTTATACTCTAAGCGTAACCCCTGATCTTTAGCAGCGACACTAAACTTGCGATATACACGATCAAGCAGCTGGTTTACATCCACTCTGTCCAGGGTGACATCAATATGCCCTGCTTCCATCCGAGCAAGATCCAGCAGATCCTTAACTAATCTGCCCATTCGCAGGGATTCATCATGAATAACTTGTATGAGTTCTTCGCTTTCTTTTGGAGAAGCCGCCATTCCATCAAGCAGTGCCTCACTGTATCCTTGAATCATCGATAATGGAGTTCTAATCTCATGAGAAATATTCGCTATAAAGTCACTGCGCATCTTCTCTAAGTGTGCTTCCTCCGTCACATCCCTCAGTACCGCAACGGCCCCTCGGTTTCCTGGTTCTGTATGCAAGGGAGCCATCTGTACGGACCATACACTCTGTTTCACATGTACTTCTGCACTTTGGTCTTCTCCATGGCTTACCACCGCTTTAAACAAGGGTCTCAGCGGTTCAGGGACATCATTATCAGTATCCCCATTCTGTTCCTGAGGAGAGTATCTAATATCAATCTTGTTCCATTCAATTCCTTGCCAAGCTGACATCAATTTCGCACCTTGCGGATTCGTAGAAATAATCTTCCCTTCACTATCAAAAGAGACGACTGCATCCCTCATACTGCGCAGGACGCTTGCCACACGTTCTTTCTCATGGTTGAGGTTCCGAATCGTATCTTCTAACTCCCCCGCCATATGATTAAAGGTATTCGCGAGCTCACCGATCTCATCGCTTGTAACTAGAGAGAGTCTTGTATCATAATTTCCTTTACGAATCTCATTTGTCGCTTGAATCAGCTTCTGCATCGGTTGTGTTATTTTACTTAGAAGAAAGAGGGCAAAAAAAGTAGTTAAACTAAACCCAACAATACAGACAAGCACAAACATCTTCTTAATTTCCCCGGACTCATCCGCAGAGAAATTAATATCAATATATGGGAGCAGGAATACTCCGAGTGTCATGAGGATACAGGCGACTAATAGTATGATGGTGTACCACAGTTTGCCAACTAGTGATTTCCAGAACTTCACTACTTCGGAACCTCCAGCTTATATCCCACTCCCCATACTGTTGTTATCATGGATGCCGCCTCTGGAGACACTTTATTCAGCTTCTCACGAAGACGTTTCACATGGGTATCCACCGTACGTAAGTCGCCAAAGAACTCATAATTCCACACATCTTTAAGTAAATCTTCTCTGGAGAAGACCTTGTCCGGCGATACAGCGAGATAATGCAGCAGCTCGTACTCTTTTGGAGTAAGACTTACTTCTGATCCATTCGCTGTAACCCGATGAGCATCATGCTCAATAAGTAAGTGAGGAAAAACTATATTATTGCTTGAATTACTTTCTTTAGATAGATAAGCGGTTGCAGAAGCTCTACGCAAAATAGCTTTAACTCGGTAGATTACTTCACGAGGGCTGAATGGCTTAACAACGTAATCGTCTGCCCCAACTTCAAAACCCTGTACACGATTGATTTCTTCTCCTTTGGCTGTAAGCATCAGTACGGGAGTTGATTTCACTTGACGCAGCCTAGTACACACTTCAATACCATCCATACCCGGCAACATTACGTCCAGCAAGATCAAGCCATAATCTTCTGATGTCGCTTTACTGAGTGCGGATTCACCATCCTCCGCCTCGTCGATGTCATAGCCTTCTTTTTCCAGATACATCTTTAACAAACGCCGAATTCTTTCTTCATCATCGACGACAAGTATCCGGTTCTCATGATCTGCCATTCGTACGATTCGCCTCACTTTCTTAAACCAGTTCTCATAGTATGCTCTATCCTGAATAAAAACATAAACTTCATTTCCAGTTATTCTGTTCCAGCATAGGAATGAAGTCCAGCGATAATCAAGTTCACGCCAACCAGTGTAAACATCACGATCAGGAAGCCGAGTACAGCAAGCCATGCGGAATTACGTCCCTGCCAACCTTTAGACAAACGAAGATGCAAATAAGCACTGTAATAGAGCCAAGTAATTAGTGCCCATACTTCCTTGGGATCCCAGCCCCAAAACCGTCCCCAGGCGATCTCTGCCCATATCATGGCAAATATAAGTGCACCTAAGGTGAAGATGGGAAATCCTATCGCAATTGCACGGTAACTGATTTCATCCAAATCGTCAGGATCAATATCCGCCAGATAAGGACTCAGTGCCCGGCTAAGTGGTTTCCTAATGATTAATCGAAGCACCCCGTATAAAAGCAGACCCGAAATCACAGACCATAGGACTGTATTCAGTTTGCGTCCTGCATTTACACCATTCATCCATGAAGGTGCTTCAAATAAAGGTTCTTTCATTCCTAGGAATGAAGTATAACTTTCTGTATCACTGTTATGTGGTGCTACAAGAGGCGGCATGTGATAAATGACTTTCTCTATTTTACTATCATTTGTCCCCCCGGTGTCAACGTCTGTCACCTGCTGCTGAACAAATACCGCTTCGTACCCGCTTGCTCGAAAGGCAAATACGGTACCAATAAACCCTATAACAATAATAATAACAACTAACGTAAATTCAAGCCACTTTTGCTGTCTTTTATCCACTTTTGCAGAACTATCGAATTTAACCGTTCTTAGCAAATACATCAGCCCTGCGGCAAAGCCCACTGCAAAGAATGATTCACCAAGAGCAGCAAGGGTAACGTGGATGTTCAGCCAGATCGATTTCAGAGATGGAACTAGAGGCTGTACCTCCTGTGGAAAGACTGCTGCATATGCCATTAGTATAATGGTAATCGGCAGTGCAAAGAGTCCGAGAAGCGATGTTTTATATATCATGTAAAGGATCGCAAAAGCAACAATGACCATCATAGACAAGAAGGTCATAAATTCATACATATTAGACACGGGGATATGTCCTGACCCTGCCCATCTGGTGAAAAAATAAACGAGCTGTGAACCTAGACCGATTAAGGTAAGAATTAAGCCAAATCTTCCCCATTTTTTAACATGAGCTTCCGGCTCTCGATTACTAAACTTGCGACCCATAACGGCGATTGCATGTACGATAAAAGCTCCACAATATAAGAAAAAGGCAATCATAAATGCATTACTGCTTACGTTAAGCATGTTCACGCTTTATTCCCTCCGTTGTCCAGTGACTTTTCATCCACTATAAGATTACCTTTCTTCAGCACATCAGCCACTTCTCGCCTTAGACCAATCCAGTTTTTATTGGTATGGGCACCCAAGGTAAGAGTTCCCTGGTCAATTCGAATCCAAATTCTGCGATGCTGCCAGTAGAATCCCATGATCAGACCAAGCATAACAATCGCTGCTCCGAGCCAAACAAACGGCATGGCTTTATCAACACGAATATTAAGATACGTAGTGGAGTTAATGATGTCGACATTATCCATTCCGTTCACATCAAGCCTAAGCGGCATGTTTCCTTCACTTAGTCTTTCATTAATTAGATCCTGCTGAAAACGTTCCTTATCAATTTCCTTCGGAAAATAAAGATATTTCACCCCGTCTGCTGGAAGATCCTTGCCTGTCACTGAAAACAAAAAGGCAGGTGCATTAGGATTTGGAGTCTTGGATACCGGTTCTCCCCGGTCATTTAAGCCAAAATCCATAAATTTGCTAGTTAGTTTCAGATGATAGGGTCCCGCTTCATAGTCAAGCTGCGGATTATTCATACTAAGCTCAATGGTTCCATAAGATTCGCCTGTTTTCGTATCTATCACTTCTGGCGAAACGGCCCTAAGAATAGGAGTCAAATCATAATCGTACTGGTACGCCTTAAGTCCTTTGTAATCTAGCGGGTCATTCACCTGAATGAAATGGTGATCTACTTGTTTTAACTGCGGCTCTTTCGATGGATCTGTACAATCGGCTGTACATTCATACAATTTAGCTTCCGTCTCGAACAGCTTAGGAACAATTCTCCCTACATTCTTAAACTCTTCCGGTGTTTCTTCCTCGCTGTAATATTCCACCCGGAAATTTACATTTTCGAGATAGAAAGTAGTATCCGGTAAATTTACAATTTCGCCTTGCGGAAAAGCAACATGCTTGTCCATATGCAGGCCAGGCAGCCCTCTTGCCAATACGGCCAGCAAGAAAATAATCAGTCCAATATGTATCACATAGGGACCCCACCGGCTAAAACGATACTTTTCTGCAAGCAGTGCAGATTCGTCGGTTTTTACACGGTATCCTTTTTTCTTAAGCGGGGTAACCGCTTTCTCAATCCATTCTTTTGTTTGCTCTTCCGACATTTCTGTCTGATAGGTAATTCTTTGTCTTGTTAGGAACTGCATATGTTTAGGAATACGTTGCTTGTTTAGTGCCTTATACAGCGGCAGTACCCGATCTATGCTGCAAATAACAAGAGAAGCACCGATCATAACAAGCAGTAAAATAAACCACCAGGATTCGTATGTATGTGATAGTCCTAATATGTAATAGATGTTTCCTGGCAGGCCATACGTTTCTTTGTAGTAGACAGAAGGATCGAGATTAACAAAAGCATTCTCCTGTGGATAGATCGTTCCAAGCATGGCTCCAACCAAAGTAAAGACGATCAAATAGATCGCCACTTTAACAGATGAGAAGAAATTCCATACTCGGTCAATCGCATTTGGATTACTTCGCTGTGAACGCCTCGCCCTGCCGTCATAACGCATTTCAAGCAGTTCAGTGGAGACAAGAACTTTTTCGTCTTGCGGTTTACCGCAGGCTTCACACAGTACGGTGCCCACTGGATTTTGGTGGCCGCATTCACACTTTGTGTTCTGAATCATGATGACGTTAACCTCCTATTCCTTCAATTTGAATTGACTAGCTGCTTGATTTTGTACTCCAACGTGTCCAAATTCAGCTGACCTTCAAATTTCTCGGAGATTTTTCCGTCTTTAGATACAAAAAAAGTAGAAGGCATCGGTGAAATACCAAACTCACCTGTCACCTTTCTTCCCTTGTCATACATAATTGGAAAATCTACACCGACTCCGTGAACAAACTGATCCACCGTCATCTGATCTTCCCCTACATTTACGCCGATGAATACCACGCCCTGCTCTTTCCATTTGTCCCATTGTTTCTGCAAGGCGGGCATTTCATCAACACATGGTTCACACCAAGTCCCCCAAAAATTAATAACCATGACTTTATCTTTGTATTCTGCAAGGGTATGAACTTTGCCGTCCATTCCAAGCAGTTCAAAATCAGGCACACGATCACCGACACCGGGTTTTCCATCCGAACCAAAAACAGACGAGCCAATGGCGTAGGCACCCAAGATGACAATGAATATCAAAATAATAACCTGAACGGTTCGTTTTGATTTTCCCATCGTTAATGCGCTCCTTTTATGACAATTATGTCCAATTATCCAGCCTATGGATAATTATAACGAAAAATGTCACAAAACTTCGTCTGTTTTTTGAAAATTATGTGTCCTTACGGATTTATTTTTTGTTATTTTTCTCTGCAGCGGATTGAGCAGATTGCATCAAGTTATTGATCTCTTCTTTGGTCAAGTGGCGATATAATCCCCGTTTCAAGTTTTGAAGGAGGAGTCCGCCAAAAGATATCCGTTTTAGTCTGGTTACCGGATGATTGATGGCTTCGAACATACGCCGAACCTGCCGGTTACGTCCTTCATGAATCGTAATACTAATGACCGCTTCTTTCTTGTCGGTATCCACATCCTTATATTCCACTTCTGCAGGATATGTCATTCCATCGTCCAGCATAATCCCTTTTCTCAGCTGATCGAGTGCAGTTCCGTGTGGAACTCCTTTTACTGTAGCCAAATAAGTCTTAGGTACATGATGTTTCGGATGCGTCAGCAGATGTGCAAATTCACCATCATTCGTTAGCAAAAGCAGTCCTTCGGTATCATAATCCAGTCTTCCTACCGGATAGACTCTTTCTTTGATCCCTTTCAGATAGTCTGACACAATTTTTCTGCCTTCTGGGTCAGAAGCACTTGTGATGACTCCTTTTGGCTTATTCAGCATGATATAAATTTTCTTCTCACTACGAATCGGCTTGCCGTTTACCGTAATGATATCCTCATCAGGATTTGCTTTCGTACCAAGCTCGGTCACTACTTCTCCGTTGACTTCAACCTTACCGGACAAAATAAGCTCTTCGCTTTTACGTCTGGAAGCAATTCCTGCTTGTGCAATAATTTTTTGTAATCTCTCCATATTCAATAAGTCACCTCAGGAATTAATGATACTCATCAGAAGGAGAAATAACAAGGTTATGAAAAGGAAATAACCCTCGGGGCATTCTCCAAGGGCTTGCGACCAGTGTTAACGGGTTTTAACCAAATACAAGAAGACATATAAAAATAGCTGCAACAAAGCCGACTAGATCAGATAAAAGTCCTACTTTGAGTGCATATCTGCCATTTCTAATACCGACAGCCCCAAAATAAACAGTAAGTACATACAGCGTCGTATCCGTGCTTCCTTGTACTGTTGAAGCGATTCTGCCAATCATGGAATCTGGACCATAAGTTCCAATCAAATCCGTTGTAAAGGCAAGAGAACCTGTCCCTGTCAGCGGCCGAAGTATACCGAGAGGTAATATTTCAGAAGGAACCCCCATCCACTGAAAAAAGGGGGTAAAAAAACTCAAAAAGAAATCAAGTGCTCCCGAAGCGCGAAATACACTGATGGCTACCATCATAGCTACAAGCTGAGGAATGATAGAAATGGCAGTTCCAAATCCCTCTTTGGCACCATCAACAAAGGATTCATACACAAGGACCTTACGGTAATAGGCATATAATGGAACAAAAGCAATGATAATCGGGATGGCCCATGTAGAAATGAGATTAATGAACGCTAACATGTGCTCACCCTTTCACACTTGTTTCCGGAGGCGGCGGCTGTGTTCTATCTACGAAGCGTTTAGGTGTCCTCGGCAATCTGCTTCGGTAATAGCGATCCAGTATAATGGCTGCCGCCGTTGCAAAAGCAGTAGCGACAAGGGTCGTCCCCACTATTTCGGCGGGATTGGCAGAATGATAATTCAGCCGGATCGCTATCAGTGTGGTCGGAATTAGCGTTATGCTTGCTGTATTTATAGCCAGCAGTGTGCACATCGCTGGACTTGCGACTTGTTTATCCGGATTCAGTTCCTGCAGCTGCTGCATTGCCTTTATCCCCATTGGAGTAGCCGCATTTCCAAGTCCCAGTAAGTTGGCACTCATATTGGAGAGGATATATCCCATCGCAGGATGATTTTTAGGAACATCAGGAAATAAAAAAGCAACAATGGGTCCTAAAAGCTTAGCAATCTTAGACAGTAATCCAGCATCTTCCGCCATTTTCATCATTCCCATCCAGAAGACAAGAACACTAATGAGTCCAAAACATACCGTTACCCCCGTAGCGGCACCATCAAAGGCGGACTGAGTAACGACCTCAATGTTCCCTTTTACCGCAGCAAAACAAAATCCTATCACAATCATGGCAAGCCAAATGACATTTATCAACGCGAACCCCTCCCGCTTCGGATTCCTTTATTCTCTTGTGAATATTTGGCCGAGGACTTCTCGGAGCGAACTTAAAAATGTACTTTTATGAATTAAATTATAAGATAAGACGGAAGTTTCGGCTGAAGTGTCTTTCGGGATATAACTTCCCTTTTTATACACGGGGATATGACCGATTTTTACTCCATTCAGCATAAACTCAACGCGTCCTTTAAGCCCAAAGTCTGCATCCTTGTCCACAATTTTCTTAGCTTCTTCAAGCTGCTGGTCATATAAAATCAGCTTTGTTTTAATACTTTCCGCTTCAGAAGCTAGTAAAGGGTACTTAAAAGAGTTACCTGTGACATATTGAAATTTTTGAATGGACTGGCCTTTTTGTGCGAGATCAACAAGCGGATAATGCTCAAATCCATAGTTCAGCATTTTAGCGTGATCGCTCCAGTCATCCCCATCATTTAAAGTTACCGCTGCGAGCTGTTGCCCTTCGCGAGTTGCAGAACTCACAAGACACCTGAATGCCATCTTGGTATAGCCGGTTTTTACCCCGTCGGCTCCTTCATAAAGCCGCAACATCTTGTTTTTATTCAGCCAATTGTAATCCCAGGATTCATTCGGATTGGGTGCTTTTTTCTGCTGCGTACCGACAATGCGTTTGAAATCTGCATTATGCAGTGCATACGCGGTCAGCTTGGCCACATCATTTGCTGTAGAATAGTGACCTTCAGCATCAAGCCCATGGGGGTTCTTAAACTGAGTGTGATTGAGCCCGATTTCCTCCGCCTTCTGATTCATTAAGTGAACGAACCCTTCTTCTGATCCCCCAACGTGTTCAGCAATCGCGGTTGCTGCGTCATTTCCTGAGCGGAGCATAAGGCCGTACAGCATATTCTCCAGTGACATTTTCTCTCCAAGTTTCAGATACAAAGAGGAGCCTTCCTTACCGGCTGCATTTTTACTTACGGTTACCATGCTTTTTAAGTCCATTTTCTCCACTGCAACGAGGGCAGTCATGATTTTGGTTAGACTTGCGATTCTCATTTCTTTATCTCCGTCTTTGCTGTACAGAATACGGCCCGAACTCACATCAATAAGAGAAGCGGTTTCTGCATTGGTATGAAGTGCTGGGGGTTCCTTATGTTCGGGTTTATGATCAGCATAAGCAGTAAGAGGTGATAACATAAGTGTTACTACCAAAGGCAACACACTACATTTTTTCAATAGTTTCATAAGTTCTCCTCCGGGTCCTTTTGCAGAATCTTGTACTATACTATGTCCTTGTCCATCGAAGTATGTCCTTGTTTACTCAAACCGCTTGTCGTTATCAAAACAAATTCCCTTCCAGCACAAGACTGGAAGGGAATTTGCTTTGTTGCTGCTACTGGGAAGAAGAAAGAGTCGTTGTTGTGTTTGTTTGATTATTTTTGAACAGCTGCTGCATTTGATCAATTAATTTCGGCGCTTGATCAATAATTTTCTCGAACAAATGCGTATTGTTATCTAGAGGAACGATATTAACTCCATCTTTCCCCACAACAAGAAAAGCAATCGGGTGTATGGATACACCGCCCCCGCTGCCTCCGCCAAATGGAACGGCTGATGGTGAATGAGCACCGCTGCGGTCATACTGAGGATCTGTTTCTAGATGATAATCACTGCCTCCTGCTGCAAATCCAAAACCAACACGGCTAATCGGTAAAATAACGGTACCGTCTGGTGTTTCTACTGCATCTCCTACAATGGTATTTACATCAACCATCGCTTTAATATTTTCCATGGCTGTTTTCATTAGACCTTGAATCGGATGATCGGACATAGAATACATACCTCCTGCTAATCAATAGTTTGACATAATATAGGTTTCCCAACTTTTCCTCTTGCTATGTGCGAATTGAAGAAAAAAAGATTCTAAGTTATCCTCTGTTGTTTAACTCTCGTCGCCAAGCCCTAATTCCACCATGCGCATCCACGATACTATGACTTATGGTACGGAATATTTTCATCAACCTGAAAAACCGAATATAAGCCTGAAACTCGAAAAGCGTATCCAAGGACCACTTTTCCTCCCAGATCGCATTTACTTTTAGATTAGGACCGTCTGTAAACGTCACTTTGTAAGACAACCACCCGAGCAAGGTGTTTTTAATCCCCCACAACAAGCCGGTCAGTACAGAGGTGGTTACCACATCCTCCGTACCAAGCCTGGTTCGCCACACAAGTTTCGTTATGTGAAGCTTAGAAAAGTCGTTTGTCTCCCAGATACGAAGTGCATAAGCACTTTTCATAAGGTCCTTGATTTGATAATTGAATCCTTTTTTGCCTCGTTTATTAGTGGAAGAATCCTCTTGTGATCTATCGTCACCCTTTTTATGAGACAATTTCTCTGCTACGAGTTGAGCAAACTTGCTCTTGAGCTCTTCAAAACGTTCAGCTGGAAGTTCGTAATGAAATCGGACGGCGCCATATACCAATTTCACTCGGAATTCCATTTTTGCTTGAGTGTCTCGCGTCTTTATACTAGCTTCAATATGTATATTGGATAACAAAGCCAAGATGAGGAGTAGAATTATAACAGCTAAAAATATCAATCCAATCCAAATCCACACGCGGGTTTCCTCCTGTTTTATAAATATGTTTCTGCATGCTTACATGCATACATTCGTCTAGTATGTTCATAAAAAATGGAAAGCATTCTGCTGCTGAGCAAAAAGAAACCGACACTCTATAAAAGAGCATCGGTTTCTTCTTTAACTATTTTGCTGGTTATCTTCCTCAAAACCTGTCTGTTCAAGCTTTGTGAACAGAAGCTGGGTTTCTTCTTCTTGCGCTTCAGTTTCCTCAAATAAATTTGGTTCTGGCAGATCCTTCAGTGTCCCAAGACCAAAATAATCAAGGAATGCTTTTGTTGTTCCGTAGAGAATTGGTCTGCCAATGGCTTCCGCTCTTCCTACTTCGTGTATCAAATCTTTGTTGACCAGCGTATGAATCGCTCGTTCCGATTTGACTCCGCGAATTTCTTCAATCTCAATTCTTGTAATCGGCTGACGATAAGCAATGATGGACAGCGTTTCAAGTGCTGCCTGGGAAAGAGAAGAACGTGACGGCGAATAGGCTAGTTTTTCAAAATACGGAGCATGATCCGGAAGTGTACTCATTTGATAATTGCCGGCAATTTTCAGAATTTGTAGACCTCTCTGATGTTCTGCATACTCTTGTTTTAGCTCCTCGAGGGCACCAGCCACGATATCTTGAGACTCGTTAACGATTTCCGAGAGCTGCTTAACGCCCAGCCCTTCCTCTCCCGCTAAAAACAAAAGTCCCTCAATAATCGATTTCAATGTTCGCAAGTCCATCGATCTGTTTTTCCCCTCTCCATTCCATCACGATATCTTCAAACAATCGTTCCTGGTAACATACAATTTTTTTCATTTTCATCAACTCCAAAATCGCTAAAAACGTTACTACTACTTCTTGACGGATCATTTCTTCATGAAAAAGCTTGGAAAATAACATCTTCCCGCCATAACCTTTGGCTTGCAGTGCTCCTGCCACATCACGAATCCGATCTTTGACCGATATTTCATCCCGATGAATTTTAGCCACAGCCGGCTGCCTGGAAGATCTGCTTAGCGCTTTTTGAAAAGCTGCTATTAAATCTGAGGTATGAAGTCCCTGCACCGGATTACTAGGCTCTACCTGAACATATGGTGTCAGGTCTTCCGGCTCCTTAGAGAAGATCAAACTTCTCTCCGATTCCCTTTCATGCAGATGACGAGCAATTCCCTTAAATTTACGGTATTCCATGAGTCGCTGTACAAGTTCTGCACGAGGATCATACATTTCCTCTTCCATGTAGTCATCATAGATTTCATCTTCCGCAAACACCGGTGGTTTAGGAAGAAGTATTTTGGATTTAATCGCAAGCAAGGTTGCCGCCATGACAAGGAATTCACTTGTAATATCAAGTTCTAATTCCTGCATGGAATGAATGTAGTCCATATATTGATCTGTAATATGACTGATCGGAATATCTTGGATATCAATTTCATGTTTGTCAATCAAGTGCAATAAAAGGTCCAAAGGTCCTTCAAACGTTTCAAGCTTATAGGTTACAACCGTCAATGGACGCATCCTCCCGCTACAGTTACAAAATACAAGAGCCCTGCCCCCGTACCTTTTGTATTGTAACAAAAGATACGAGTACAGGGCACTACATTAAATAAGCACTATTTTAGCTGTTTCGTCAAGTTTGCCATCTCAATCGCTGCTACGGCAGCGTCCCAACCTTTATTACCTGCCTTGGTTCCAGAACGCTCAATCGCTTGCTCTATGTTCTCTGTTGAAACCAGTCCAAAGATGGTAGGAACACCTGTTTTCAGGTTAATTGCTGCAACTCCTTTGGACATTTCATTACATACATAATCATAATGAGTTGTTGACCCTCGGATGACGGTAGCCAGCGTGACAACTGCGTCATATTTGCCGCTCTCCGCCATCTTTTGTGCTACAAGCGGAATTTCAAAAGCACCAGGAACCCATGCCACATCGACTTCGTCATCTTTTACTCCATGGCGCTTGAAAGCATCAAGTGAAGCAGATAGTAACTTACTTGTTAAAAACTCATTAAACCGGGCTACCACCACTCCATATCGTAATCCCTCAGATACTAAGTTTCCCTCAAAAACATTTGCCATTATTTACATCTCCTTTTTATGACTTTTACAACTCTTTATTCTCGTTCTGTTCTATATCATCAAACGTTAACATATGACCAAGCTTTGCCTGCTTCGTATGGAGATAGGAAGTATTCTCTGCATTCTCTGCAATTTGAATAGGAACACGTTCCACAACTTCTAGACCATATCCTTCTAGACCTTTGATTTTACGCGGATTGTTGGTAAGAAGCCTGATTTTACGAATTCCCAGGTCTTTTAGAATTTGAGCACCGATGCCATAGTCCCGAAGATCTGCCGGAAAACCAAGTTTTAAATTTGCATCCACGGTATCGAGTCCCTGTTCCTGAAGCTTATAAGCTTTTAATTTATTAATAAGCCCGATTCCTCTTCCTTCTTGTCGCATATAGAGCAGAACGCCGCTTCCATTGTCATGAATTTGCCGAAGAGCTGCTTCAAACTGAGGACCACAATCACATCTATGAGAGTGGAAAACATCGCCTGTCAGGCACTCAGAGTGAACACGCACCAGTACAGGTTCATCCGTATTCAGCTCCCCTTTGACAAGAGCGATATGCTCTTTGTTATCTACTTCATTGGTATAGGCGATCGCCTGGAACACGCCAAAGTCAGTAGGCATCCGAACGCTAACTTCCCTTGTTACGAGTCTTTCTTGCGAATTGCGATAAGCGATCATATCTTTAATAGTAATCAGTTTTAGATCATGCTTTTTAGCCATTTCAAATAGATCAGGCAGACGAGCCATCGTTCCATCTTCTTTAATAATTTCACATATTACACCAGCTGGATAAGCTCCGCTCATTCGTGCAAGATCTACAGCGGCTTCCGTATGTCCTGCTCGTCTTAATACCCCGCCTTTTTTCGCGATTAAAGGAAACATATGCCCTGGTTTTCTGAAATCCTCTCCTGCAGCCTCAGGATCAATAAGCGACTTCACCGTCATGGAACGTTCTTGCGCCGAGATTCCTGTCGTTGTCAGCTTATGATCTACAGACACCGTAAAGGCTGTACCATGAAAATCTGTATTATGCTGAACCATAGGTTTTAAATCCAGCTCATTTGCTCGTTCTTGCGTAATCGGAACACACACGAGGCCGCGGCCTTCCGTAATCATAAAATTAATGACTTCTGGCGTAGCCAGTTCAGCCAGGGCGACGAGGTCCCCTTCATTCTCACGGTCTTCATCATCAACAACGATAACGACCTTTCCTTTTTGTAGATCCTGAATCGCTTCTTCTACGGTATGAAAATGAAATGTAGTTTCCATCAATGATTACCTGCTTTCACTTGATAGTCTTGTAATGAGGTATGAAATTTTTATTTTTTATGAAAAACCATGATTGCTCAAAAACTCATAACTGAGTCCAGCAGATGAATTCTTCTGTGAGGGACCGTTATTTTCACGATACCCGAGTAAGTGGTTCACATACTTTCCGATCACATCACATTCAATATTAATAAGATCTCCCGTATTTCGATAAGCCAGCACCGTCTGATCTAGCGTATGAGGAATGATGGAGACAGTAAAAGCACTCTCCGTAACATCTACAACGGTTAAGCTGGTTCCTTCCACAGTGATGGATCCTTTGGGAATGATATACCGAAATAATGCTGTACTTACCGGAGCTATTTCAAATACAACTGCATTTTGGTCTCGTATAATAGATCGAATATGGGCAGTACCATCAACATGACCTTGCACAATGTGACCGCCAAATCGACCTTTTGCAGACATCGCCCTTTCGAGGTTAACCCGACTTCCGCTTGCCAGTAATTTCAGATTCGTACTTCTATAAGTCTCAGGCATCACATCGACTAAAAATCCAGAAGCTTCGATCGAGGTTGCGGTTAGACATACGCCATTTACAGCTACACTGTCACCAATATTTAAATCCTCCATAACCCGTTTCGCTGAAATACCAAGCACCATCGCTTCGCCCTTTCGGCCTATACTCCGTACTTTTCCTACTTCTTCAACTAAGCCGGTAAACAAAATACATCACTCCTTATCCGCTTTCCGCCAGACGGGCACGCCTGAAATACGGATATTGTCATCCAGCATTTCTACCTGAAGATTGCTCAGCGTAATCGCTTCGCTCATTCGTTCTACTCCTTCAAAATAGAAGCTTCCGGGGTTCTTAAAGCCGCCGACAATTTTAGGAGCCATGAACATAACGAGCCGATCTACCAATTGGTTCTCCAGCATAGCTCCGTTTAACGTACCTCCGCCCTCCAGCAGAATCGAACTAATTTCAAGTTCACTAAGTTTACGGAGTGCGGCCAAGAGATCAACCCTTGAACCTGTACCAGAGCGAATGACCTGAACACCTTGTTTCTCAAAATAATCGGCGCGCTCCTTATCCGCTCCCTCCGTTGTAATCAGAATGGTAGGTGCAAGACCATCTTTCACTACCTTCGCGTCCGGGGGGGTTCGAAGCTGTGAATCTATGATGATCCGCACTGGATTTACTCCATCCACATCTAACCGGGTTGTTAACTCGGGATTATCTGCAATTACTGTCCCTACCCCGACCATAATCCCTTGATGTCGATGCCGGAGCAAGTGAACATGTTCTCTCGCTTTTTCATTTGAAATCCACTTACTATCTCCACTCTTGGCAGCTATTTTCCCATCTAGAGTGGAAGCTGTCTTCAGCGTTACAAAAGGAAGCCCTGTTGTAATATACTTGAAAAACTTTTCGTTAAGGTATTTCGCACGATCTTCAAGCAGTCCTACTTCCACTTCAATTCCTTGCTCCCGAAGCATAGAGATCCCTTTACCCGCAACTTCATGATTCGGATCCTCGCAAGCAATGATCACTTTTTTCACTTTGGCTCTGATCAACTTTTCACTGCATGGAGGAGTTTTACCGTAATGAGAGCAAGGTTCTAAGGTAACGTAAACGGTACTTCCTTCCGCTTCGGCCCCTGCCATCTCAAGAGCATGCACTTCCGCATGGCCCTTACCTCTTTGCAGGTGAGTACCGAGCCCAACCATTCGGCCGTTTTTGACAATGACACAACCTACGACCGGATTAATTCCTGTCTGCCCCTGTGCCCTTTCTGCCATTTCGAGTGCAAGTGTCATATAGAACTCATCATTCATTACGTCCATACTTATCACCTCATTCACTGTGCCTCTTTCATGCAATACAAAACAAAAAAGACCCTCAACCGATACATAATATCGGACGGGGGCCCTGAGAGAACGACGAATAAAAGCATAACAAATCAAAATTACTAATAAGCAGCTCTTCATTATAGGTATGCCAAATAAATAGACATAACAAAAAGAAAAACTTCTGCTAACTCAACTGATTTGATAGCTAGTATATAAACAAATAACGTCTATGTACTTTCTATTCCTTCTCTCATCCAGACTATACTGTCGGTTCCGGAGTTTCACCAGATCCACCGTAAGCATACGCTTAGCGGGTCACGGACTTAGACTGATCCATATTCCTATTACGTACCATGGAGGTCATCACCGCCGGTAGGGAATTTCGCCCTGCCCCGAAGGAAAATCGATATGAAATTGTAAAAAGCTTAATGAAATAGTAGCACCCTGCTCTAAAAAAATCAACAGGGTCTATAAATAATTCATTCTTACATGTAAAAAAGCACCCCTGATCGGGGGTGCCTGCGGACTAAATCCTATTCAACATCAAATACTTTAACCTCTACCATCTTGTCCCCATTTTTCATGTTAAGGGCTGTTTCAAGACCAGAAGTTACTTTACCAAATACAGTGTGAACACCATCTAAATGTGGTTGTGGTTCATGCACAATGAAGAACTGACTGGAGCCAGTATCTCTGCCTGCATGAGCCATAGACAAGGAACCTGCCACATGTTTATGAGGATTTCCTGCAGTTTCACATTTGATTGTAGTTCCGCTGCCGCCCATACCTGTACCTGTAGGGTCTCCACCTTGACTAACAAAACCTGGGATTACTCTGTGGAAGATAACTCCATCATAAAATCCTTCATTAGCCAATTTCTCGAAGTTTGCTACGGTGTTAGGAGCTTCATTTGGGTAAAATTCAAGTTCCATTTTTTCCCCATTTTCCATAACAATATATCCTTTTTTAGCCATTGTAATTCCTCCTAAAAAATAAATTGCCTCCAATAGCATACTATGAGTAAACACTGTAAAGCAACTTTGAGCGTTCTCATTATAAAAAAGAGAGCCTAAAAGCTCCCTTTAGTAAAAAAAGCAGAATCCTACCCTTTTCTTACTTCAATTACCTCTACATTACATCTCCAGTGAAGGGCATATTAGGCATGTCAATAAAATGGTAATCCGCAACTGCCTCTGCAGATTCCAGGTACGCATGACAACTTTGGCTAATCATCAAGTTAACAACACCTGACTTTTCATGCACAATGATAACAGGCTTACCTTTAGCAATGGCATAACCAATCTCAAAAGCTGTACCACTGTCTACATGTCCATGTCTTACACCATGCAGCTCAGTCTCTCCTTCATAATCAATCACTGCAACGATAACATCAGCCCAGTCAACATGCTTAACATCATTACGATAAACTGCATCTGCCCACTCTGCTGTATACATCGTTAGATGGGTTAGCTGCTCAAGTCTTGGAGAAAAGAACTCTCCAACATAAGGATTACTCTCCAGTGCTTTCTCAACTCTCTGCACTCTGTCAATTTGTTCCTCATTAAAAAACGGACTAGCAAGGTACACTTTAACCTTATTCATTTCTTGTTTCATCATAATCAATCTCCTCTTTTATAGTCATTATTTTAATTTGTTATCCTACCCAAATCAATACGCTACACTATTCATCTCTTAACTCGATCTGTAACCTCAGGTGAACCGGTTTAGTAAAAAGTGTTAATGGGACTGTTGCTAGGTTACGTCGCACTTCTCCTGATCACGGCGATATAAACAGCAGGAGCGTTCATTGATATCCAGATTGGATTTAGAAAACCAAAGTGACAAGCGTATGAGCCATAAAAAAAGAGAGCTTTTCAGCTCTCTCCACTCTTCCTGAAGCCACAGCTTCTAAGGTATGATTCTTGGTCTATCGACATTGTAGAACGTGATCTACTTTAATTAAGAAGTCACCGTTTGCTTATTCATACGTGCGGGAATCAGATCATTACGAACGATATCTTCGTGGCTCTCTCTACGAACAACCAAATCACTTTGTCCATCCTGTACAAAAACAACAGCGGGCCTGCGAATCCGGTTATAATTGCTTGCCATTGAATAGTTATAAGCACCCGTACAAGCTACCGCTAAGAGATCCCCTGTTTCCACTTTTGGCAGCGCCAAATCCCATATCAGCATATCTCCACTCTCACAAGCTTTTCCTGCAATGGATACCGTCTCAGCTGCAGGTTCATTCGCACGGTTAGCCAGCATAGCTTCATACTGAGATTCATATAATGCAGGACGAGGATTGTCTGACATTCCGCCATCGACAGCAACATATTTGCGAACTCCAGGAATATCTTTACTTGTACCTACGGTATACAGTGTAGTTCCTGCTTCCCCGACAAGACTGCGGCCTGGTTCAACCCAGATTTCAGGAAGCTCTTCACCAATACCTGCAAAATGATTCTTAACACCGTCTGTTATCGCTTTAACATACTGTGACACTTCTAGAGGTGTATCCCCCTCTACATAACGGATTCCAAATCCACCGCCAAGATTAACGACCTGGAATGTAAGTCCAAGCTTCTCTTTTACTTCTCTAGCGAATCCAGCTACACGCTCTACTGCCATCTGGAAACCTTCCACTTCGAAGATTTGAGAACCAATATGAGAATGTACACCAAGGAGCTGTAAATGAGACTGCTTACTTGCCAGTTCAATCGCTTCAAAAGCAGATCCATTACCAATATCAAATCCAAATTTTGAATCCGTCTGTCCAGTAGAAATATATTCATGTGTATGTGCTTCAACACCTGGAGTGATCCGCAGCAAAATTTTTACAGTCTGATTCTTCTCTGCTGCCATGGCTTGCAATAGATGAATCTCAGTAAAGTTATCTACTACAAAACAACCAATCTTTGCATCCAGGGCCATTTCAATTTCATCAGGTGTTTTATTGTTCCCGTGAAAATGAATACGTTCTGCCGGGAAACCCGCTTGCATTGCGGTATATAATTCTCCATCTGAAACCACATCCAAGGAAAGACCTTCCTGTTCCACAAGAGTGCACATTGCTTTTACACTGAAAGCTTTGCTTGCATAGGCTACTTGAAAAGTGAGTCCTGATGCTTTGAATGCATCCATATACTCTCTTGCACGCTGACGAATCAAATGCTCGTCTACGATGTACAGCGGTGTTCCATATTCTTTTTTAAGTTCAACCGTATCGCAGCCACCGATTTCAAGATGACCTAAAGCATTAATTTTGCTAGTACCGTGTAAATACATTGTTGGCAATTCCTCACTTTTCCTGGAATGATTCCATCTAATTTTACACCAGTATAGCAGAATTTGGCTTTACGTATATATGGATTAATCGGCACATCATTTGTATTTTAATTACTGGAATTTTATTCAAATTCCCTTTAAACGAGTTAACAAATTGATTCAAACGGCGAACCTTACTTCTTCTTCACCGGTTGCCGTGTATTATCTCGCGGTTTATTGAATGATGGTCTCTTCTTAGATGCAAGTACCGGAGAACGAATTATTGTTTCCATCATTGCCTTTGCATTAAAAGGTATAAACGGCCAGAGATACGCCGAATTATATGAACGATGGAGAGCAAGGATCAAGATTAGGATTGTCGTTCCTATAATCAGCCCCGGAGCTTTAAAGGCTGCCACGACAACTAGTAAGATCAGCCTGACAATTCGGTTCGCGAGACCTAGTTCATAACTTGGCGTAGCGAACATACCTATAGCTGCAACCGCCATATACAGCAGCACTTCATTAACAAAGAGCCCTGTTTTGACGGCAACATCTCCAATGAGAATGGCAGCAATCAGCCCCATCGCTGAGGCCAGCGGAGTAGGCGTATGCACAGCCGCCATCCGCATCAGGTCGATTCCTATCTCAACAATGAGAAACTGCATGATGATCGGCAGTTTTACATTTTCTTGTGGCCCAATAAACTCCATTCCCTCTGGTTTTAGACTGGGCTCGATGACAAAGAGCATCCATAAAGGAAGCAGAAATAAAGAGGCAAAGATCCCTAGATAACGGACTAGCCGTAAATAAGTCCCCATAAAAGGCGTTTGCCTATTTTCTTCCGCATGCTGACAAAGATCAAAGAATGTCGTCGGCATAATCATAACGCTCGGGGATGTATCTACAAAAACGACAACTCTGCCCTCCAGTAAGTGGGAAGCTACCGAATCAGGCCTTTCCGAGTATCGAACCAAAGGAAAAGGATTCCAACCTTCATTAATAATCGCTTCTTCGAGCTGTTTATCTGCAAGCGGGATTCCATCAAGGTTTACCTTTTCAATCTTTTTACGAATACTATCAACTTGTACTTTATCGACAATATCATCGATGTAAGCAATACAAACATCTGTTTTTGTTCTGCGACCAACTTGAAACAGTTCAAGCTTGAACCCTGGGTCACGAAGTCTTCTGCGGACGAGAGCAACGTTGGTCAGCAGCGTCTCTGTAAAACCATCTCTTGATCCCCGAACGACTCGTTCGAGCGATGGTTCTTCAGGACTTCGGACTGGGTAACTACGTGTATCAATGACGAGTGCTGTTTCTTCACCTTCAATGAAGAATGCACTCATTCCGCTCATTACTTGAATAAATATTTTACTGAGTTCTGTATATTTCGTTACCTGGATGTGGGGAATGTAATACTCAAAGAAATCTTCCGCTGCATCAACACTCATCCCCCTTGAACTCACATAGGATAGTCTCTCTAATATTTCCGTTAACACGACATCTTTGGTAAGACCGGTAACGAATAATAACCCCGTATGTTTTCCGCCGAACGTCATTTCCCGGAAGTTAATATCAAAACTTTCTCCAAGTCCCATGACATATTTAAACGTTTCTTTGAGCTTATCAAATTCAGGGAGAACTGTGTCTTTTCCCTGCCAGTAAACAACAGATTCTTCGATTGAATCTGATCGTTCACTGTGCTTTTTCTCTTTGAGTTCAGCTTCTCTCATTTTTTCTTTTTCTTTCTCTTTTTCTTCTGGCATAATCAGGTCCTCCCTATTTGTCAAAGATAAACCAATCAAATAACGAACCTGCTACTTTTCCAAAAACCATAGCCATGAGTAATCCGAATAGATACGGTTTCATTCCCAGCCTTTTCGCTAATATAGGAAGTACATTGAGCACTTCGGTTAGTGCAGCTGCTAGCAAACCAATAAATACACCGCATAATAATCCCACAAAAATAGCCACAATTGGCAGCAGTCTTATTTTTAAATGCCAAAAGTCAGCTGCCGTTCCAATCAGAGACCCGGATATCATAGCGACTTCATATGCATGTGCCTTGTCGTATGAGCGAGTTAACTGTGCGAGCCGCGGAATGATATCGAGCACGATAAACAAAGCAATGACACCACTCCCAACCGCAATACCGCTGGCGACACCAAGAAACATAATGACGACGCCATCAAGTACAGTCATAGTGAATCCCTGCCGCTCAAGTTATCCGTGCTGATTGAAGATTTAATACGTTCATATTCCTCGCTGATCGTGTACTGATCTACATTCTGTTGATACAGATACATTTCCACTTCAAGCGGAGTAGGCTCATCGTTCCACTTTTTCTTGAATAAATGGTTAAAAAATACGGCCATACCAAACCCTATGCCGATGGAATAAGCAATCTGGAACATATAAGGATTCTCATCCCTATATCCAGTTAGCATCTCAACAACACGTACATGAACCTCTTTCATATTGACGTCTGCATGAAAATTCATAATGGTCAGAGCTGATCCGAAAAACAGCAAAAGCCATACTAAAATGAAAAGAGATTTGGAAGGAGGCTTCTCATTTGGGAGTAATTCGACCAAGGTATGGCTGCTCCCAAGCGTCTCCACCTGAGCACTCGGAACAACTTGTTTAATCCGCGCAATAAGAGGAAGCACATCGATAAGTAACAATGTCCCATCTTTTTCTTCAGTATGTATCAGTACGGTTTCCCGTAATTTATGCTCATACTCTGGCGGATCACTCAAAATATTAGCAACATGCTTAATTTGGAGTGTGCTACCCATCTTTATTTTAATTCGGCTGTGCAGCCGAACGTACACTACAGGAGTGGATGTTCCATTCATCCCTGACGTCACTCCTTATACTGCGAAATTAGTCATAGTATGGAGATTTAGGCTCTTAATTATTCCGAAATTCAGGAATATCGGTTGATTCAGCGAAAATGGCATCACTAAAAAGACCCTATCCTAAATACTGGACAGGGCCTTACTTGTAACCTATTATCGTTGTTACACGAATTAAAGAATTATTTACCTACAACATATCATCAGTATCTTACCTGCACCGTTTACTGCGCAATCTGATCACGAATGACCTGGAGAATTTTCTTCTCTAATCGGGATACTTGTACTTGTGAAATACCTAGTCTTGTAGCAACTTCGGACTGAGTCTGATCCCGATAATATCTGAGATACACAATCAGGCGTTCTCGCTCAGACAAATTCCCAATGGCTTCATTCAGCGCCAGTTTATCAAACCAGCGCTCCTGAGATTCGTCAGCAATCTGATCCATTAAGGTAATTGGATCCCCATCATTCTCAAATACCGTCTCATGAATGGAAGTAGGAGGCTTGTTTGCCTCCTGTGCGAAGACTACTTCTTCTGGTGTAATCTCCAGCGCCTCAGCCACTTCTTTAATTGTCGGCAACCGGTCTAAATATTTAGAGAGTTCGTCCTTCTTTTTACGAACTTTGTTCGCTGTCTCCTTAAGTGACCGGCTTACCTTAATGGTTCCATCATCTCTTAGGAACCTTTGAATCTCGCCAATAATCATTGGCACTGCATACGTAGAGAACTTGACGTCGTAGCTGAGATCAAATTTATCTACTGATTTCAGCAGCCCGATGCAGCCGATCTGAAACAGATCCTCAGGCTCGTATCCACGGTTCATAAACCGCTGTACGACGGACCACACAAGACGTATGTTACAATTGACAAGCGTGTCTCTGGCCACATTGTCCCCGCTTTGGGAGAGAGCAATGAGGCGTTTGACTTCCGCATCTTCTAGATACGTGTGTGTTTTATGTTTCGTTTCTGCTTCCATAGGTCCAACCCCTAATTATACAGTGCTTTCTTGGATTCTATCCTCTTCTTCATGAGGATTGAAGTCCCGCGTCCAAGCTCGCTTGACACCTCAAATTCATCCATGAAGTTTTCCATAATCGTAAAGCCCATACCTGAACGTTCCAGCTCTGGTTTAGAAGTATAAAGCGGTTGCTTAGCCATTTCGAGATCCTCTATTCCCTGTCCGTTATCTTCGATAACGAGGGTGATGATATCGTTAAGGATCTCTGCCCTAATCGTAACCACACCGCTCTCATCACTGTGATAACCATGAATAATGCTATTGGTTACTGCTTCTGATACCACGGTTTTCAGATCACTCAGTTCATCCATCGTTGGATCAAGCTGTGAAATAAAGGCAGCAACAGCCACACGAGCAAAAGATTCATTTTCGGACTTTGCAGAGAACTGCAAGTTCATAAAATTCGATTGTCCTGGTTTCATGAAACTACCTCCAGACCCGAGAGGGCACTTCCCTCATTATCAAAAACCGGCATTATTTTGAACAAGCCCGACATATCAAGCAAACGGTGAACCGCTGGATTAGCGCCCGAGATCACCATTTTCCCGCCTTTATGATGGATCAGTTTATAGCGTCCTAGAATGACACCGAGACCCGAACTGTCCATAAACTGAAGATCTTGTAAACTTAGTACGAGATGCTTGCACTGTTGCTTCTGAATCGCTTCATCCATCTGCATTCGAACGCCATCTGCCGTGTGATGATCTAGCTCTCCTGTAAGCCGGACAATGAGTACCCCGCGATCGTGCTCCATGTTCACTTGCAAATTCATGCTTGCTCACTCTCCTCCCTGTCATAGCCAACCATTTCTACATCTGTAAAATGGTTTCCTGCCCCCCGACAAAACTAGAAGAAAACTCTCATGAATCTACAAAAGCACTTTTTTTAGCGAAAAAGATCAGAGGTCGTCCGTTTAAACAGTTTCCAGAAACCTGCTTTCTCCACATCCACCGCTGCTTTAATCTCAAATTCTTTTAAGACCTTGTTATCTTGAGAAACAATTAATTTTCCTAAAACTTGACCTTTGGCAATAGGAGCTTTGATCTCTGCCGGAATAGTCAGCTGCTGAGTTGTTTCATCCGATGCTCCTCTTTTCATGAGGACGCTGTAAGGTGTGTCGGCAATAATTTCAATCTCTTTGATGTTCCCTTTTTCTATTTGCACTTTGCCTATAACGTCACCTTTTTTATAGATGGTTTTCATCATATACTGAGAAAATGCATAATCCAGCATGTTAGAAACTTCACTGTTTCTTGTTTTTGTATTCGGTTCGCCAAGTACCACCGCTACCACCCGCATGCCGTCTTTTACAGCAGTCGCAGACAAACAAAATTTAGCTTCTGATGTATAACCTGTTTTAAGACCATCGGCTCCCGGATAGAACCGAACTAATTTATTCGTATTTACCAGCCAAAATGGTTTATCGGAATCTTTTCGCAAGTGATCCTGATAGGCTCCTGTATATTTTGTAACGTCTTTATGTTTCAACAATTCCCTGCTCATAATCGCGATATCGTGTGCAGATGAATAATGATTATCAACAGGCAGCCCGTTACAGTTAGAGAAATGAGTATCGTTCATCCCAAGTTCTTTCGCACGTTTATTCATCATTTCAACAAATGCCGCTTCCGTCCCGGCCAGCTTCTCTGCCATAGCTACGGATGCATCATTACCTGAAGCCATAGCAATTCCTTTGAGCATATCATCTACTGTCATTTCTTCTCCGACTTCAAGGAAGATTTGTGACCCGCCCATCGATGCAGCATATTCACTTGTACGAACTTTATCGGTCCATTTCAGTTTTCCAGCATCAATCGCTTCAACGACCAATAACATCGTCATGATTTTGGTAATACTCGCTGGAGGAAGTTTCTCATGTCCATTTTTCTCATAGATAATGGTCCCTGTGTCAGCGTCAAGCAGTACCGCCGAAACTGCATTTTCCGCAAGTTCAACGGGAGGTACTACATTATTTTGCTGTTTAATCGGCTCTTCGGCTGTTGCGGTACCTGGAACAATAATGGCGCATGTCAACAAAAGAGCGGTTAGTATTTTTATCCCTTTTTTCATAAGTACCCGTATCCTCCTCTTCGATCTATTCAGTTAGCTGATGTGTGACGTCATACTGCTATACATTCTCGTCAGGATTATTGGGAATTATTCCATTATCTGAGATAAATAATATTTTGACTTTGCGTATTCGTTCCAATAAGACCTACATAATACAAGGTAAGAAATATAATCCTGGTAAAATGAACCTTTTTTGCAGCTTGTTTGTTTTATATACATCAGCAAGCGAAAGGAGTGACGGCCGTGACAGAACGTGAACTATTCGATACCTACAATAAAGAGATTTATCGAACCTGTTATTTTCTTCTTCAGAATGCACAAGATGCCGAAGATGCATGCCACGATGTATTCGTTACCGTTTTCCAACGTGACTTCCAAAAAGTAGTCTATTTAAAAGCTTGGCTCATGCGGATCACTACAAATCATTGCCTGAATCTACTCAAAAAAAGTCGAAAGAAAAGAGAAAAACAGCTGCAAATTAGGCATCTTTATGAGGAAGCAAAAACCTCTGCAAAAGCACTGGAAACCATTGTTGAGGAAAAATCTACGGCAGCCGATTGGCAAAAGTTATTAAAAGAGCTTCCGGACAAGCTTCTTGTGGTGGTTACGCTTAGATACGTGAACGATCTGACAATAACAGAGATTGCAAATGTTCTTCATATCCCTGTCGGAACGGTGAAATCGAGACTTCATAAAGCATTAAAGCTGATGAGAAACAAACTACAAGAGGAAGACTTCTACGATCTGAAGGGAGAGAATCCTATTGAAGCCTATGGAAGATGAAAAAATTAGAGAAGCGATAAAGAAAACTCCTTCCGTCACTTATCCGGATTTTGACCTGATGTGGAATAAGATTGAACAAAACAAAGAATGGCAACAAGGTTCAAAAACGAGGTGGTTTCAGCGTACCAATCTAAGCAAAACAGCGGTAATTGCCGGGATCTCTGCAGTTATGATCTCAACTCCTGTATATGCAGCCATTCATTATAATTGGTCGGATGTACTTTCTCATAAGACAGGCATTCAGTCGGTATGGGAACAGGGGCTTGGTCAAAATATTGACCAATCTGTAAATAAAGATGGAATCACGCTTACGGTAGATATCGCTTTTTCCGATGAAAACAGGACGGTACTCTTGTACACACTGGATCCAGGTACAGCATATAAAAACGAAACTGTGAGTTACGACAAAGTTGAGTTATTCAATTCAGATGGAGAGATAATCCAAGGGAATTACGAGCAGAGGTGGAATGCGGAAATCGGTAAATATCAGGGTTATTTTGAAACCGATTATGTTCTAAGACATAAGAAAGAAAATCTTCATTTCGCGATTACGAATGTAGTATTAACAGAAAAAACAGAGGTGCCTCTCTTCTATAATCCCGCAAATCAGGAGACGCAAACGTTTGAGATCAAGAGAGATGGGATTAGTACCGTAAGGATTGAGACTTTTGAACAGTCTGAAAAAGATACCCTTTTAAATACTACTGTTCATTTTGAAGGCCTTGATCAGCGCCAGCGGGAGCGTACTTGGACTTCCTTTACTGTCCTGGATGCTAACAATAATATGATTAGAGGATCAAAAAACGTATACGGCATACCAGGCACAAGCCCAGATCAAACCATATCTGAACAGCTCTATACCAAAAAACAGCTTACTGCTGATGGTACTCATTTCGCTCTCTCTTATGAACGTGAAACAGGACGTATATCAGGCGAATGGGGAATGGATCTAACCTTGTCTAAGTCTGAATTAGAAAACAGTACGATCAGAGAACAGTTAGACCTGCCTGTACCTGAATTGCGGGAAGGCAGTAAAATTACGGAGATGATCGTAACTCCATCCGAAGTTCGTTTAATGATCACCAATCAAGAAAAATATGCTCATTTACCATTCATTGATTACGAGCTTGAGATCGGCGGGAAACGATTAACTGGCGGTATCAATTATCATAAGAAGCCGTCCAAAAAAACGGAGCTCCGTTTTGAAATGATGAATATGGATCTTACCTCTCTTCACGAACAGCCCATCACTCTTACAGCTAAGAAGCGTGTAGAGGAGCATAAAGGAAATGAAGAAACTTCTATCAGGCTTTCCAGTATCTCAACCAAACCACAGCATCTTCAAACGAAGTACGGCGAATTTACGGTAGACTGGACTTATTATCTAAAAGATGAACAGCTGTATGTAGAGTCCAGCAGCCAGGATCCTACATTTGGAGGAATCAATCAAACCTATTATTATGACGGTAAAGAAAAGATTTATGGAAAACCCTCCATTGTAAACTTTAGAGGGGAAGGAACCAATAAAAGTATGGATGTATATGAAAATTTCGCGCCGGATCAATTAGATATCTTTGTTTTTATGTACACGACTGAACATTTGAATGAGAAAATAACGGTTCCAATTAGACAAAACGATCAATAATTTATGAAACATTTATGATTGTCGAAGTCATCAGAGTCTGATTGATGAAAAACTTCTCTTAAAGGACCTTGGAGTTAAAAATAAAAAAGAAGCAGAAGTCCCTAAAAGGATATCTGCTTCTTTTTGGTATCTGATTGCGATCTATATGGCCTTATCGAAGCTATACGAATCGCTCTACGCCATGTTTAGTAACAAGTGCATAAATTAAAGGTTGTTTAGGTACGGCAGCATCTGTAATACTGTAAGCTTGTTTCAGCTTGTTTTCCGCCTCCTGCACCTTGGATTCACTCGCCTCATTGATGTGCATAACAGCAAGAGTATCTCCTGCTTTAACTTCATCGCTGACTTTCTTCACAAGGGTAACGCCGACTCCGTAATCAATAACAGATTCCTTTGTCTCGCGCCCTGCACCGAGCAGCATGGCAGCAATACCGATGGCTTCTGCTTCAATACTCGCCACATAACCGCTTGTATCTGCTTTTACCTCGAGTGTACGGCTCGCTCCAGGAAGTTTGCTTAGATCTTCTATTTGTCCTACATCACCATGCTGGGCAGCGACCATTTGTTTTAGTTTATCAAATGCCGCCCCGCTTCTCAGCAGTTCTTCAAGCACAACACGCGCTTCTTCTACGGTCTTTGCTTTTCCGCCGAGAACGAGCATATGCGATGCCAAAATAAGACTGACTTCCTCTAGATCTTCCGGTCCGTTTCCTTGCAAAGTTTCAACGGCTTCCTTGATCTCAAGCGCATTACCAATGCCAAAACCAAGCGGCTGATCCATATCGCTGATTACAGCAACAGTATCACGACCCACATGGGTTCCGATATCAACCATTGCTTCTGCGAGTCGAATTGAATCATCTAGTGTTTTCATAAAAGCTCCACTGCCTGTCTTTACGTCCAGTACAATCGCATCAGCGCCTGCCGCAATCTTCTTGCTCATGACCGAACTTGCAATCAGTGGAATAGAGTTCACCGTTGAAGTAACATCCCTGAGAGCATATAACTTTTTGTCTGCGGGAGCCATATTCCCGCTCTGACCAATGACAGCTGCTCCCACTTCATTCACTTGATTCAGAAATTCGTCTCTAGAGAGCTCGATGGTAAAGCCTGAGATCGACTCTAACTTGTCCAGGGTACCGCCCGTATGACCTAATCCACGGCCTGACATTTTAGCAACA
Organism: Paenibacillus polygoni; assembly: GCF_030263935.1. NCBI lineage: Bacteria > Bacillati > Bacillota > Bacilli > Caryophanales > Paenibacillaceae > Paenibacillus > Paenibacillus polygoni. The sequence continues at coordinate 3,458,167 of NZ_CP127162.1, forward strand.
GGAACACCTGCCGCGGCAACAAGCGGAGCAAGTACAATCGTCGTTTTGTCTCCTACGCCCCCTGTGGAATGTTTGTCTACTTTTATACCCTCAATCGGGGATAGATCCACTTGATCTCCTGACTTCGCCATCTCCATCGTAAGATGACCTGTCTCCTGTGACGTCATTCCCTGGAAATAAACTGCCATTGCCCAAGCAGACATCTGATAATCTGGTATCTCACCACGGCTGTAACCCTGGATTAGAAACGTAATTTCTTCTGCTGACAATTCATGTCCGTCGCGTTTCTTTTGAATTATATCCACAGCTCTCATATATTGACCACACCTTATTACCGTATTTAAAAAAGTTCAGAGCACCATTAATTACACTTCTTACACTTCACGAACGAAAGCACGTACAAGACCGATAAATTTCGGTTTGGTACGATTTGCAACAGCAACTACTTGTTCATGAGTCAAAGGTTCTAGTTCTTCTCCAATTGCCATATCCGTAATACAAGAAATGCCCAGTACACGCAGACCCGCATGTCTTGCCGCAATTACTTCACCTACGGTAGACATCCCGATTGCATCTCCCCCAAGAAGAGCAAACATGGTTGATTCTTTTGGCGTTGAATACGTTGGGCCGCTAATGCCGCAGTATACCCCTTCTTGCAATTCCAAATGCGTACCGTCCTCACCTTTAATTTCTTTCGAAAGTTTTTTGGCAAGAGCACGATATTCTGGATCATAAGCAGCAGACATATCAGGGAAGCGAACGCCAAGTTTCGGATCATTAGGACCAATCAGGGGATTTGCTCCCGTCATGTTGAGGTGATCTGTAATTAACATGAGATCTCCTGCTTTGAATCCACGATTCATACCGCCTGCTGCATTCGTCAGCATCAGCGTCTCTACACCGATCTGTGCCATCACATACACAGGAAGAACAACAGTACGCATATCATAACCTTCATAGTAATGGAAACGTCCTTGCATAATCATTACATCTTTGCCTTCAAGCTGACCAATAACAAACCGGCCCGCATGTCCTGCAACGGTCGATTCAGGAAAATGAGGAACTTCGTTATATGGAATATAGACGGCATCTTCAATCTGGTCACCCAGATCGCCGAGACCGGAACCTAAAACGAGACCTATTTTAGGAGCATACTTGCCTAATTTTTGTTTAATATAAGCTGCAGCTTCTTCAATGCGAGCACCGTAATCTTTAGTCAGATCACTTGTAGTTTGAGACATATATGTTATTCCCCTTTAAACAAAATTATGTTGCTATGTTTCGTACCCTATCTTCCTTAGTATATCTACATTTTCGGAATAAACGACATGACCAGGTTCAAGAATTTTTCTTTTACCATTTCAGCGGTTTCCATGACTTCCTCATGAGATAACGGCTGTTCAAGAATACCTGCAGCCATATTGGTAATGCATGAGATACCGAGCACTTCAATTCCTGCATGACGCGCTACAATGACTTCAGCCACCGTAGACATTCCTACTGCATCCGCGCCCAGTGTCCGTAGCATAACGATCTCAGCCGGTGTTTCATAGTTAGGACCAAGAAGACCAGCATATACGCCTTCCTTCATCGCAAAACCTTGTTTCTCTGCCGTTTCTTTAGCAAGCTTACGGAGTCTAAGACTATACGCTTCAGACATATCTGGAAACCGCACACCAAAGTCCTCATGATTGGGTCCAATCAGCGGATTGCGGCCTGTCATATTGAGATGATCGGATATAATCATCAGATCCCCAGGTGTATAAGACGTGTTAACGCCTCCTGCTGCGTTTGTCACAAGCATTTTTTGAACACCGATTGCTTTCATCACACGCACTGGAAACGCGGTTACTTCTGGACCATAACCTTCATACATATGGAAACGGCCTTTCATCATCACAACAGGACGCCCCTGAATGGTTCCAATCAGTAATTCCCCAACATGACCTTCTACAGTGGAAACCGGAAAATGGGGGATTTCTTCATAAGGAATGGCAATGGCATCTTCGATCAGTTCTGCTAGAATGCCAAGTCCTGAGCCAAGAATAAGCCCGATTTCTGGAATCACGTTCGTTTTTGATTGGATATAAGTTGCTGCTTCCCCTACGCTGTTTCGCGCTAGCTGTGTCATAAACTTGGTTGTCCCCCTTAAATAAGTTCCCTTAAAAAACTCTCCCCGTGCAGTGGAGCTTTCGTACCGAAATTATCAGCAATCGTCGCACCAAGATCAGAATAGGTATCTCTTACACCAATACTTTTTCCTGGGGTTTGTAAAGATGGACTATAGATCAGCACAGGTACATATTCTCTCGTATGATCTGTTCCTGCATGTACAGGATCATTACCATGGTCAGCAGAGATGATGAGAAGGTCATCAGGACCAATGCGCTGCATAATTTCCGGCAAAGCCTTATCAAATACTTCAAGAGCACCTGCATAACCTTCCGGGTCCCTGCGGTGACCGTACAAGGAATCAAAGTCTACTAAATTCGTAAACAAAAGTCCGTTAAAATCCTTGCCTAATTGCTCAATAGTTAGTTCGATGCCATGTTCATTACTCTTGGACGGATAAGAAGCGGTTACCCCTTCTCCATCGAAAATGTCATTAATTTTCCCTACTGCGATTACATCATAACCAGATAATTGCAGAGAGTTCATCACTGTAGGCTCTGGCGGTTTTACTGCGTAGTCGTGCCGGTTAGGCGTTCTTCTGAAAGACCCTGGTTGTCCCACATAAGGACGAGCAATTACACGCCCTACAGAGTGTTCAGGAGCAAGCGTAAGTTTACGAACAATCCGGCAAGCTTTGAATAACTCCTCAACCGGAATAATGTCTTCATGTGCAGCAATTTGGAATACACTGTCTGCCGATGTGTAGACAATCCAAGCGCCTGTCTTCATCTGCTCTTCACCGTACTCCTCAAGAACTTCCGTACCGGAAGCCGGTTTATTACAAAGAACCTTACGGCCTGTCTGTTTTTCAAATTCAGTAATTAAGTCTTGCGGAAAGCCGGCAGGATATGTATTAAACGGAGTTTCAATTTTGAGCCCCATTAATTCCCAGTGTCCGGTCATCGTATCTTTACCTGCAGATACTTCTTTCATCTTTCCGTAATATCCTCTAGGTTCTTCCACAGGAGACAGAGGCGGAATAGAAGCAATATTTCCAAGCCCTAATTTTTGCATGTTCGGAAGCTTTGTACCCGGAACTCGTTCCAAAATATGACCTAGTGTATGAGCACCTGCATCACCAAACTTTGACGCATCGGGTTGCTCTCCAATTCCTACACTATCCAGCACGATGAAACATATCCGTTTGAAACGTGATTCTCTGCTTGTCATGATGTATTGCCCCTTCCCTAGTTCCATAATTTATCGGAATATACTTATAGTGTAGTGCTGAATCCATCAGGCACGGGGATGATAATGATCATAAACATCTTTCATATTACGTTTGACCACTTGGTTGTAGATTTGCGTAGTCGAAATATCAGCATGCCCCATCATTTCCTGCACTGATCTTAGATCAGCACCATTCTCCAGCAAATGTGCAGCAAAAGAATGTCTAAGCGTATGCGGTGTAATTCCTTCGCCGGCGAGACCCGCTTCTTCTGCGTACTTTTTTATCATCTTCCAAATGCCTTGCCGTGTTAACCGGCTACCATTCGTATTAACAAACAGAGCTTGTTCCTCCGTATGATCCCTTAGTAGTTTGCTGCGAGCAGACTCCAGATATTCAGTCGTCGCCCTGGCTGCAATTCCTGTCACAGGGATGACCCTTTCTTTCGCACTGTCTCTTCCCGTCCGAACATACTTGAGCTGGGTATTCAGGTCTTCTACGTTGAGATGAACAAGCTCTGACACTTTAATTCCCGTTGCATATAAAAGCTCAAGCATTGCTTTGTCCCTAAGACCCGAAGGTACAGAAGGATCGGGAATGCTGAGCAGCCTGTCCACTTCTGTAATAGAAAGGATCTTAGGCGGATTTTTCTCTGTTTTGGGTGAATCCAAATGATAAGTCGGATCTTTAGAAACCAGGCCTTTAAACATAAGATAATGAAAAAAAGAACGAAGGGAAACGACATTTCGGGCAATGGTTGAAGCCGCCTTCCCTTCTTTTTTTAGATAGGATAAATACAGTACAATATGTGTACGTGTAATTTCAGACGCTTCCATATCCGCATCCATATGCTGTTCTCTATTCATATACCCAATAAACTGTTCAATATCACGTTTGTACGACTCAAGCGTACTGACAGAAGACCCTTTATCCTCCTGCAAATAATCCATGTAGGGCTGCACATACTTCCTCATCGTTTTCCTTACAGCTCCTTACCTTTGAATTTTTAAGTTAACAAGACCACACTTCTATTCACCATACCAATAAAAAAAACGAAGACGATTCATTAAGTTTGTTTTCTCGGCTGCAAGCTGAATTCCTTCTTCGGGATGAAATACTTTCAGTGCATTCCCCTCAGGAATCTTATAATGATCCACAGGAGTGATCCAATTTGAGAATAAATCGAACACATTATAAAACATATAAACTAGGGCAGCAAAGATGATAAATAAACGAACCATGCGAAGCCATTTACGAAGTGAAAATACCATAAGTTTCTTCCGCCTTCCTATAGTCATAATGTTGTCTTTTATAGGGTTTAGGTATTTGGGTAGTATTCCCCGATGACAATTGGGCTATGATTCAGCCTATGAACCTGTCAACCCGACTATGACCACCTTTAGGCTGGCAAAAAAGAGAAACTACTGGCTTTACTCTACATTTTACAATGGAGTCCATTACTTAACTCATTACTTAACTCATTAAAATAGTAAAAGTCTATTATGAAGTTATCTCCAGTCATACTTATAAATGAACATGCTAAAAAAGCTCCCCCGAACTTGACCCGGTGAGAGCTTGCTCATGCTTGTCTTTATATCAGTTCTTCGGTTTCTGATCGTTCTTGTCTTTGCAACGATGACAGATTCCTTGAAAATCAAGTCTGTGATCTAGAACCGTAAAATTAAACTCACGCTCTAAACGTTCTTCAAGCGGCCCAAGCCAATCTTCTCGTATTTCGTCCATACTGCCGCATTGAACGCATATCAAATGGTGATGATGGTGCTTGCTTGTGTCACCGCGTAAATCATAACGGGCTACTCCGTCACCAAAATTTATCTTCTCAACGACATGCAGCTCACTGAGCAGTTCCAGGGTTCGATATACGGTTGCCAGACCGATTTCGGGAGCTTTTTCCTTAACCAACATGAACACGTCTTCTGCGCTCAAATGGTCTTCTTCATTCTCTAGCAAGACTCGAACTGTCGCTTCCCGCTGGGGCGTTAGTTTGTAGCCTTGAGATTGTAACTGTTGTTTTATCTTGTCGATCCGTGCTTCCATATTATCCCTCCCCCTCGGAAATCACTGCATCGTGTACGTAAACCCACTTGTTTATTATAGGGTCACATACGAAATAAAGTCAACCGTATCAGGGTTTTAAGGGCGATTTGGTCTTAGGATCAAACCTTAATAAATAGTGGGGTTACCCACTGCATTAACACAGGAGTTACAAAGGTCTCAAAAGAAGAGATCCCAACCATAAGCAGGGCCATTGCCAGGGTTAACGTAATGTAACTGGTAAGCGGCCTTTTTAGGCTTTGGTTTCGCTGCATAAAAAATCGACTGCGAATCATATGAAGCGAAAAGGTGATTGCTGCCACACTGCTAATCATCAGGACAGGGATGATAAACAAATTATGCGGTGCGATAGACAGCAAGGCGAGCAGCAACCCTTTCCAGGAATACTGAGCAACCAAATATCCAACTGAAAAACCGATCAGCACTCCTTTTAAAAAATCCAAAACCAAGATACCTGGAAGACCGATAACAGACAAACCAAGAATGAAGATTAGCCCAATCCACTTTAAATGAAGCATGGTAATGTCAAAAAAAGAATGAGATTCATTCACATTTCCTTGATGGATACTTACAAAAAAATTATCCAAATAACCCGCAAGATCTTGCTGCTGATCCAGGGTTAGTGCTCCTACCATTAATGCACCGAAAATAACCCCGACCAGAAATAATACAGCAACAAAAACATAAAGTGGAGTTTGGTCTCTGAATGTATGCTTGAGAAATGGCATGGCGAGAGGTCGTCCCCTTTCTGGTTACATACCCTACTCTATGAATTTCTCTCTCATTCTATGACCCGAATCTGAACTCATGTTCTTGAAACTTTTCCGTAGGTTCCTCCGCCGCCTGAGTTTAGCAGCAGTTCGCCGCTTCTTGCCATTATAATGTACCTCGCAAGCTCATCTCCCACGACATTACGTAACTCGGCTTCTTCTGTACGATGCAAGATTGCCATTTCACTTCCGAATGCTTCAAGTAACAAACGCAGTTTCACCTTACCCAGTCCCGGAATAAATTCCAGTGGTACTTGATATTGATAAGCAGGCCGCCCAGGTGGAATATAAGACTCTTCACGATCCGCAATGGTTAAAATTCGATCAAGTACACCTTGAATCAATTTCGTGCTTCCGCAGTAAGGACAGCGCTCGCTAGTTACCTTAGATTCGTCAAGAATGCTGTTACATGCTGCGCAGTAAGTACGGTGATATTTCCCAAGCAGCGGATTCAAACCATAATTTGCTTCGATCCGGCGGCCGTCTTTATTTTGTAAAGCATAACAAAACTCATCAAATGAAGGCTCTAACAGCCTAAGACTATTGTACTCTCTTCCGATTTTGCCAAGGGAATGGGCATCCGAATTCGTTAAAAAGGGAATATGGTCCAGTTCACTGATATAACCGGCCATTTCGGAATCCGCACTAAGTCCAAGTTCTATGGCTGTTACGTCAGCTACGTCTAAAATTTCCTCCATCCGGTATACACTGCTTCCATAAATGCCTTTATGGGGCGTAAACACATGAGCAGGTATAAATAGTCCGCCGCGGCCTACAATTTCCTTTTGAAGTTCCTTCAATGGAACGTACACTCGCTGCGAACTGAGATTCACATTTTTCATCAAAGGGGTAATCCAGGCCGTAAAAGATTCCATGTCTGACAACGTCCGAAAATAAGCAAGGAAATGGGATTCCTTACGTCCAGGTTCCCTCACTTCAAGCTCTGTCCCGAGTAAAATCACTGTATTCTGATACGCGATGCCTCCGCCCGGTATTTCTCTCATCTCACCTGATTCAAGTGCTTCTCTTATATCACGCTGTACCACAGGCGCATGGGCATCAATAATCCCGATCAGTTCAATCCCTTTGCGGGTTGCCGCTTCTTTAGCAATGTTAAGAAAAGTCAGATCCCGACTGCCGCTGATTTTCACCGCTTCTCCTCGGTTTGTTCTGCCAATATGAATATGGAGATCTGCGTAGAACGTACGAAGCGATGAAGCACCTTCAGAAACTTGCTGATTCATCTTACAGCTTTCCTGTCAGCTGATATAAGTGCCATGCATAGACTGCGAGAATCGTCTTGGCATCGCTGATCCGTCCTTCTTTAATTAGGGAATAAGCTTCGTCCAAAGTGATCTCCGATACTTCGAGAAACTCATCTTCATCTAGTTCCATCTCGCCCGCCTCGAGTTCTTCAGCCATATATAGATAGATAACCTCATCAGCAAAACCAGGGGAGGTGTAAAAAGCAGGCAGCGGTACAAGGGATTTTGCACGGTATCCCGTTTCTTCTCTCAGCTCTCTTTTGGCCGCTTCCTCCGGATCTTCACCTGGGTCCAGCTTACCTGCCGGAATTTCTAGCTCCGTTCTTCCTAGCGCCTGTCTATACTGATCGACAACCAGCATACGATCCCCTCGAACAGCCAGAACCGCAACCGCTCCCGGGTGTCTGATGATCTCTCTAGTTCCGGTCTGCCCATTTGGTAAGGTTACGGTATCCACTTGGAGAGAAACCACTTTCCCCTCAAAAATAGGCTCTGTGGACACTGTTTTTTCGACTAATGCCGGATTCGAATCCGGATGATTTAGTTTTGGATGCTTCTGACGAATAATTGATTCCTTCATAGTTAAACCTCCTGTATAGATAAAAACGAACATTAGTAAACAATAAGTATTAAATTAGACTGCTTGGGCATACGGTGTAGTATACGACTTTATTTAGGAGTGAGCCCTGATGAAAAGCTATAAAACACATGAATCGCTATATATGACCGGACAGGCACATCAGATTATGAATACGCTCAGACACTGGTTGTCAGATTACGGACCAGAGATGCAGGTAATTGACCTCATTCGAAAGCCTCAACATCTATTACCCTTAATTCGAAATCGTAAATAAAAAGCGAATTTCAATTTTTCATTTACAAAAAAGGTCTGGTGCGTACGCATGCCCAGACCTTTTCATATGCTGTTTTAATTTTACGATTTTGCGGATTCTTTCACGATCGATACAACGACACGTGCCGCCTCCACGAGACTGCTTACTTTAATTCGCTCATTTGTCGTATGAATATCTTCATATCCCAGCGCAAGATTCACGGTTGGAATACCAAAACCATTGAATATATTCGCGTCACTTCCGCCGCCGGAAGGGAAAGTTTGTGGTGTTAGACCCGCACTTGTGATCGCGCGTGCTGCGAGTTTTACAACCTCATCTTCATCCGTTAATTTAAAAGCAGGATAAGCGATGTCACTTTCAAATTCAGCTTTTGCCCCATACTGCTCACAAGTTGCCTGCAGGGCGTTTCTCATGTGATCTACTTGATTCTCCACTTTACTTTGAACAATACTCCGGGCTTCAGCCAAAATTTCAGCATAGTCACAAACGACATTCAGTGGACCTGCTCCAGAGAAACTTCCGATGTTCGCTGTTGTTTCATGGTCAACACGTCCTAGTTTCATGGCTGCAATTGCTTTGGCAGCGACTTGGATCGCGCTGATTCCATCTTCCGGATTCACGCCAGCATGAGCCGATTTCCCCGTAATTTTCATTGTAATCTGTGCTCTCGCTGGAGCTGCAACGCAGATTCCGCCCACTTCACCGTTAGAATCAAGGGCAAATCCGAACTCTGCGTCAATATCCTCCGCTTTCATCGCTCTTGCCCCAATGAGTCCGGATTCTTCACCTACAGTAATTACAAACTGAATCTGACCATGAGGAATGTTATTCTCTTGTATTACACGGATGGCTTCAAATAGAGCTGCAATACCTGCTTTATCATCCGCACCTAAAATGGTTGTCCCATCACTGCGAATAAATCCATCTTCAGAGATCTGCGGGTTGATTCCTTCGCCAGGAGCGACTGTATCCATGTGACATGTGAAAAACAGTTTTGGAGCCTCATTCGTTCCTTCTGCTTTCCATGTGACAATCAAGTTGCCTGCGCCGTGGCCTGTTTCTTCTTTGGTGTTGTCTTCTCTCACTTCAAGTCCAAGCTCTGTAAACTTTGTTTTCAGTACTTCGGAAATTTGCTGTTCATATTGAGTTACACTATCGATCTGAACCAGATCCATAAATTCCTTTGTTATCCGTTCCTGATTAATCATGGTTATCATCCCTTCTAGTTAGACTTTTCACTATGCTATGGATAAGTTACAATAGACTATAATTATGGTATAAAAGGAGCTTACTGATGCAACAAAAAAAATGGTTTAAAGTTGTAATCTATCTGATGTTAATTGCGATGATTGCCTCAACGTTGTTAATTGTTATTGAACCACTGCTCTTCGGATAAGAGATTTGCTAAAAAAAGAATAGGACAAGCTTAGCCCTCTCTTTGCTTCTCACTATAGAAGAACAGGGAGGGTATTTTCTTATCACCACTTTAATCTCAAACGTGTACCTCTGCGGCCCAAACCGGATCAAAGCCAAATTGCTGAGCAAAAATAGGAACCAGCTCCCGTGCTACTTGCTCCGTCGTGTGAACAAGACCTGTACAATCTTCTAAAGTGGTTACCCCAAACTCCTCAATTCCGCATGGGACAATCCCGCCAAATCCTTCACTTTGTAATCCCGATTTGATATTAAATGCAAATCCGTGACTCGTAATAAAGTCTTTTCGATACGAAGTACTGCGATTAAATTTAATGCCTATGGCACAAATTTTAAAGTTCCCTACCCATACTCCTGTATACTGCTCTTTACGGCCTGCTTCAATACCAAAGGACCTTAAATACGTGATAATTACTTCTTCCACATTCCTTAAATGAGCATGTAAGTCAATTTCTTTACCTCGGCCCAAAAACATGATGGGGTATGCAACGAGCTGACCGGGTCCGTGATAGGTAATATCACCGCCTCGATCGATCTGATAGACTGAAATGCCTTTTTTCTTCCGATCTTCCTCACTAATCAGCAAATGTTCCGGATGTCGCTGCGTACCGATCGTATATGTAGGCGGATGCTGCAAAAGCAGCAGGTGTTCCTGCTGCTCTCCGGCATCGATGTCATGGACCATTCTTTTCTGTAAATCCCATGCTTCACCGTAATCCATCATATCGGTATAGCTTACAACAAGCGGTCTATTCATACGAATATACCTCCCCATGATTAACTCACCACATACCACAGATGTTTTAGTATAGCTTCGTGTCTAAAGAATAACTTTCTAAATTCTCTTTTACTCGCTGCAGGAATCTTCCTGAAATGACACCGTCCAAAATACGATGATCCAGGGACAAACATAAATTAGCCATCGATCTTACGGCAATCATGTCATTAATAACGACAGGCTTCTTCACAATAGATTCAAAGGTAAGAATAGCAGCCTGCGGATAGTTGATAATAGGATAAGACAGAATAGAACCAAACGAACCCGTATTATTTACGGTGAATGTTCCTCCCTGCATATCATCCAGTTTTAACGTACCTTCTCTGGTTCTTCTTGCAAGATCTTCAATCTCATGAGCTAGTCCAGCAATATTTTTGGTGTCTGCTCGCTGAATAACGGGAGTCATTACTGAATCTTCCGTTCCTACGGCAAGAGAAATATTAATATCACGTTTTACAATGATTTTATCAACAGCCCATACCGAGTTCATGATTGGATAATCTTTGATCGCATTAACTACTGCTTTGAGTAGAAAAGCCAAATAAGTTAAATTAATACCTTCTTTACGTTTAAAATCATCTTTCAGTTTATTACGCAAAGTAACAAGATTTGTCACATCTACTTCGATCATCGTCCAAGCATGCGGTATTTCCGTTACACTCTGACGCATATTTCTAGCGATTGCGTTACGAACCGGTGTAATATCGATGTATTGCTCTGCTCTTCCTTGCGTAAACCCGTCGACTTCAATCTTCGGCAATTTTGGTGTTTCTGATAAATGAATGCCAGAATGACGAACAGGGATAGATGGATCCATAGATAGATTCTGTGGCTTCTGTGGCTCAGAAGACAAACTGCTCGGTGCTTCTTTCCGTTCTTCCTGCATAAATCCTGACGTTTGCTGCTGCGTATTTCCACTTTCTACGAAACGGAGTACATCCTTGCGCGTAATTCGGCCATTCATTCCGGTTCCCGGCACTTGGCTTAGATCAATACCATGCTCCGCTGCAAGACTCTGAACGGCTGGTGAATAACGATTACGCATGGAGCCTTCCATAGCACCTGCTGTGGACGCAGTTTGGGCGACTTGATCTGAAGTACTAGTCTCAGAAGTGTCACCCACAATTCCGGTTCCTGCTGCAGCATGGACTTCCATACGGCAGATGAGTTCGCCTACTCCAACCGTTTGACCTTCTTCTGCCGTAAGTTCACCCATAATCCCTTCTACCGTAGAAGGAATCTCTGCATTCACTTTATCCGTAATTACTTCACAGATCGGTTCATATTGTTCTACCCGATCTCCTGGTTTTTTTAGCCATTTGGCGATCGTCGCAGATACGAGTGATTCTGCAAGCTGCGGCATAACCACTTCAATCAACTTCTTTTGTCCTGCCATGTTTTGTCACTCCAATTCTTCCCCCTCATCTCTGAGGAGGCCTAGTCTTAATACATTGCAAGCTTAAGCATTGCATCTTTTACTTTATCTTTACTCAGCATGTAGAATCTTTCCATTGGTGGACTGATCGGCATTGCAGGCACATCAGGACCGCAAAGACGTTCAATCGGAGCATCCAGATCAAACAGACATTCTTCATTAATAATGGCAGATACTTCTGCTCCGACTCCGCCTGTTTTGTTATCTTCATGGATAATAAGCACTTTCCCCGTATGTTTTGCTGCAGCTATGATCGCTTCTTTATCAAGAGGCTGTAGTGTACGCAGGTCCAAAACATGCGCAGTGATTCCTTGTTCTTTTTCGAGTTCCTCTGCGGCTTGCATTACAAAATGCAGCGGCTGTGAGTAAGCAATCACGGTAATATCGTCACCTTCACGAAGTAAGTTGGCCTTACCAATCGGTACGATGTAATCTTCTTCAGGCACTTCTTCCTTCGAGAGACGATACATTTTTTTATTTTCAAAGAAAAGCACAGGATCTGGATCACGAACTGCTGCTTTAAGAAGCCCCTTCGCATCATATGCGGTATAAGGTGCTACAATCTTAAGCCCCGGGGTGCCAAAGAAAATGGATTCCGGACACTGAGAGTGGTATAGACCACCAAAAATACCGCCGCCGATTGGCGCACGAATTACAACAGGACAGCTCCAATCATTGTTCGATCTATATCTAATTTTAGCAGCTTCACTAATAATTTGGTTGGTTGCTGGAAGCATGAAATCAGAATATTGCATCTCCGCAATCGGCTTCATTCCATACATAGCGGCACCAATAGCTACCCCTGCAATTGCTGATTCCGATAAAGGTGTATCCATCACGCGCATTTCACCAAACTGTTCCATAAGTCCTTTGGTTGTCGTGAATACGCCGCCTTTAACCCCAACATCTTCGCCAAGCACAAATACGGACTCATCGCGTTCCATTTCTTCTTTCATCGCGAGTCTGATCGCATCAATATACTCCATTTCAGCCATTACCATTTCCCTCCTGACTCATCATCGGCATACACATGCAGCAGGGTATCTTCCGGCTTCGGAAACGGAGCATTGTCTGCATATTCCGTCGCTTCTTTCAGTTCCATACTAAGCTGTGCAGCCAGATCTGCATCTCGCTCTTCATCCCATAAACCACAGTCAATCAAATATTGTTTCATTTTGGCAAGGCCGTCTTTTTTCCAGTTCTCTTCTACTTCTTCTTTTGTCCGGTAAGCGAGATCGTTATCTGAAGTGGAATGTGGAGACAACCGGTACATCATTGCTTCTATGAGTGTTGGGCCTTCTCCCGCTACCGCACGTTCGCGTGCTTCTTTTACAGCAGCATACACGGCTAGGGCATCATTACCATCTACCTGAATTCCCGGGAACCCATACCCGAGAGCACGATCACTTACTTTTCCGCTAAGCTGTTTGTGAATAGGCACAGAGATGGCATATTGATTATTCTCAACCATGATAATAACCGGAAGTTTATGAACGCCCGCAAAGTTACTTCCTTCATGAAAGTCTCCCTGATTACTTGAACCTTCGCCAAAAGTTACGAAAGAGACAAAATCTTTCTTCTGCATTTTCGCTGCAAGCGCAAAACCAACCGCATGCGGCACTTGCGTAGTTACAGGACTTGATCCTGTTACAATACGAAGGCGTTTGCTTCCAAAATGTCCAGGCATTTGGCGGCCTCCACTGTTCGGGTCTTCTGCTTTCGCAAAAGCGGACAGCATGAGTTCACGCGGTGTCATTCCTACGGCCATAACAAATCCATAATCTCGATAATAAGGCAGGAAATAATCCTTTTCACGATCAAGCGCAAAAGCAGCAGCTACCTGAGCTGTCTCTTGACCAATACCGGAAACATGGAAATTGATTTTACCCGCTCTTTGTAAAAGCATACAGCGTTCATCAAATTTACGGGCCAGGAGCATATATTTGTACATATCAATAACCTGACCATCAGATAGACCAAGCTCATTATGTTTGTACTGTTTAGAAGTCATATTATTTAAGTTCAAAACTAGCGAACCCTCCTTTTAGAGTAGCTCAAGTGTCTTAGGTATTATCTTGTCTTATAACCTGGTACTAAGACTTGGCTTAAGCACATTATACTCGTTTTGTTTGCAAAAAGAAAAGAGATAAAGCACATTGATGACAAGTGTCATGTTTCATTTCCGCTATGAAATTACTAGTAATGCAGGTGTTACATTCCGATTGCATTACCGTCTACGGCAAGCATTGCTTCACCCATAATCTCCGATAAAGAAGGATGTGGATGCACAAGCTGTCCTATTTCCCAAGGGGTTGCATCTAATAGCTGAGCAAGCGCCGCTTCACTGATTAGATCTGTAACATGAGTTCCAATCATATGAACTCCCAAAATATCATTGGTGTTCTCATCGGCAATTACTTTAACAAAGCCTTCTTGATGTCCGTGTACCAAAGCTTTGCCAATCGCCTGAAAAGGAAACTTCCCAATCTTGACCTTGTAACCAAGATCTCTAGCTTGTTTTTCTGTATATCCAACACTCGCTGCCTCAGGTCTAGAATAGATGGCTCTTGGAATAAATTGATCCGGAGTCGCATGCACCGTTTCACCTGACATATGATGTACGGCACGAATTCCTTCGTGGGAAGCAACATGAGCAAGCTGGAGGCCTCCGATACAGTCGCCGATCGCATAAATATGAGGAACAGCCGTCTGTAACTGTTTATTCACCTCAATGAATCCATTAGATAATTTGATATCCGTGTTCTCAATCCCAATATTCTCGACATTTGCTATTCGTCCAACCGAGATTAATATTTTTGAAGCTGATAAAGTTTCGTTTCCCGCACTCGACTGTATATCAATCGAAATGGAATCACCATGGTCTGTGTATGTATTCGTCATGACCTGGGAACCTGTTCTTACCTCTACTCCTCGTTTGACAAGCAGTCGTTTCATTTCCGCTGCAATCTCTTGATCTTCTTGGGGGAGAATGTGATCTGCTGCCTCAACAAGCGTCACTTTTACATTGAAATCAGATAGCATCGATGCCCATTCTACTCCAATAACTCCGCCGCCAACGATAATGATGGAATCCGGCAGGTCGTCCATTCGAAGAGCCTCGTCGCTTGTCATAATCTTATCGCCCTCAGGTTCAAGTCCTGGCAGCGTTCTAGGACGAGTTCCCGTAGCAATAATTAGATTTGCGGGTACCACATTTTCCATCTCTCCATTATCAAGTTCAACGGCAAGAGCACCGCTTTTTGGAGAAAAAATCGAAGGACCAATGACTCTGCCTTTTCCATGCAAAACAGTTATCTTATTTTTACGCATGAGATACTCGACACCCTGATGGAGCTGCTTCACGATGGCTTCTTTTCTTTCTTGAACTTTAGGGAATACTAAAGTTGCCCCCGAGGTTTCAATACCATAACTTGCGCTATCTTTAATATCTGCATATACTTCTGCACTTCGAAGTAGTGCCTTGCTTGGAATGCACCCCCGGTGAAGACACGTTCCGCCTAGTTTATCTTTTTCTACAATAACGACAGATTTACCTAATTGAGCAGCTCGGATCGCAGCCACATAGCCACCTGTTCCCCCGCCCAAGATTGCCACATCACATTCTATTGCCATAAAAAATCATTCCCCCAATTCTTCCGCGTTGTTATTAATTTATGTTCTATTGTACTCTCACTTCTCTGGAATCACAAAACAAGCCCATCTAATAGACAGTAACTAGAAGACAAGGTATCATATAGAAATACTACATGCGTATGAGAAGGGGTTTTTGCACGATGAAGCTTATGCTTTCCCGCTTTCTTGCCATTGTCATTCTCGTTATTCCTGGTCTTGGAGCCATGAAAGGTTTTTTAATGATCAAAGATTCGTTGTTTCATTACTATGCTGCTCATGGTGATGACCTTGTAACCGTCCCGCGCTTTGAATGGCTTCACTTTAGCTTAGGCGTTCTTCTATTTGCCGCGTGCATGGCTTTCCTTGGCGGCTGGATTCTTTTTCGTGATCGAAAACGTAATTATGTCGGACCTCGTTTCAAACAGAAACAAGATATGGATACATAGCTCAGAATCCCTGAAAACTTTACCTTTACGGCTGAAATCAATATAATTTACTCTTAAGTATCTTTTTCGAAGATAGGGGTTTCTGACGATGATTTCATTTTTACTTACACTTAAGAGATTAATCAAAGGATTGTTTCATGGTTTTAAAGATAAAAGATTTCTTGCTCTTTTAACCTTGACCTTAGCTACCCTGCTCTCAGGAACTCTGTTTTATTCCAGTGTAGAGAATATGAGTTATATTGATGCGCTCTACTTTTCTGCAGTTACTCTAACAACTGTTGGTCACCCAACACTCACGCCGGTTACGACTTTTGGCAAGTTGTTTACGATCATTTACATGTTTGCAGGGATCGGTATTACAATAGCCATGATCGCTCGAATTACGCTTGGCATTGTTTTTCCAGAAAAGCTAGGCGATGAAAGATCTGAAGAAGAAGTATCTGCAGATCCATCTGAACAGTAATTAATGTCAGACCTTCTTACCAAGTAAGAAGGTTTTTTTATTATCTAATTATTTATTCATACAATGCATCTCTTAGTTTCGTAGACATATTTGAACCACCGGTTGCTTTTTGCAATATTTGTTTTTTTAACCGTTGATTCTGTGCTTGTACAGCAGAGAATTCAGCTAATAAATCAGATATGAATTTTTCAGTATCGGGAGTAATTGTCTCCTTTTCTTGCAGTATTTCAAACTTCTTTTGCCAAGCATTATATTTTTCATCATTATTCATCATGTTCACCTCATCCTTATCAACCATATCATGTTAGAAGAAATTGTGCATAATTTTACACTCCATGATCTAACAAAATAGTGGCTTCTGTGCTTTTATTTATGTTACTCTATAATGGCTCTTTTGGAGAAACCAAAAGTTTTAGAGCGGATTGTGCTAAAGAGAGGAAGATATCGCTGTGTCAAAAGGTCGTATTACTGTTATTACCGGACCCATGTTCAGTGAAAAATCAGGGGAACTGATCAGACGCTGTCAAAAACTAATGAAATATGGACGCCAGAAGGTCGTTGCCTATAAACCTGTTGAAGATGACCGATTTGAAATCGACGAAATCGTAAGTCGGATCGGATACAAATTACCTGCAATCCCGATTCCAAAACAACTTACTCCGCAAATCGTTGAAAAAATACTAGAACAAACCAAAGATGCAGATGTGGTTGCTTTCGATGAGGTACAGTTCTTTAGCAGAGAAATCATGGATATTGCCGAAGAACTCGCTTATTGCGGAAAACACGTCATCGTGGATGGTTTAAATATGGATTATCGCGGTAAAGAATTCGGATATGTTGGCGGATTACTCGCCATGTCCGATGATATTGAAAAACTATCAGCCTTCTGCGCCGTATGTGGAAGCCCTGATGCAGCATTTACCCAACGTATCGTTAATGGCGAGCCGGTCACCCTTGGTCCTGTCGTCATGATCGGAGATTCCGAAGCATACGAACCGAGATGCCGCAATTGTTTTGTCCCGCCTCATAAAGTGAAATGTGATGAAGGAAATTAAATAAAGGAGTGTCCGGTATACACCCGGCACTCCTTTACTTTTCAGCTGTCGACAAAGCGGTAGCTGTGCAAATCCATCTACCATTATTGTTCCCGTGTAACAAAGTACTTATTAGTCATATAGTAAGCATCACCGCGGGATGTCTCTACCATACCTTTTTTCGGGTCCAAGAATACAATTTCCTTACACTTCGTACAATACCACTTTGTTCGTTTGTACGGAGACTCGGTAACATAAGCAGTTCCACATTTGCAATCAATTTTCATTAAAATCTCATTGGCACGATATGCGGTTGATAGACGATCCATATTATCTTGTTGTTGAACAGGCACGATTACATTTTGATAGTCAGAGAACTGATTTTGAACTTTAAAGTCAGAGACAAGTGAAGGATTTAATCCAAAGAATTCTTTACCGATCTCAGCAATAAACTTCGTATCGTTTCTGTAACAATGAATCCATTCCTGAATCTGTTTATTGGACAATGGAACTGTCCCCTTAACACCGCTGTTCAGTGTGTATGTCATGATATATAGTGTGTCGTCTTGTTTGCTTGAGTACATTAGAAACCTCCTTATTCTCTGCTAATGTACTACAACTCTTTTACGAAAGCAAAGGCTATTCTCCATGTAATTATCACCAAATGTGGGACTTGTCGTAAACTATGGATTTTAGTTATATTCTAAGCATCTTATTACTTTTATCATTATATTCACATTCTTTGCATAAACCTGTAACTTTACCAGAAGGGCTTGCATAAAAGTGCAGTCTTTTATACTTATTGCATTTTTCACATTTCTGGACTTTCTGCATCTTTTTATTATGATCATTTTTGCGATAATGATCCAAATAGACTACATTGGAAGATTTCTTTACCTTGCTTACGTGATATCGTCTATAAGTGATCCAAGTGAAGCATGAAGCAACAATACCTATGATCGACAACCATAACATGGGTCTCTTCCCCTTTCATAATTCCCGAAAAAGCGCCTACCTTCTCTTCGGGTAAGCGCATTTTATCATAAGGTTCGAAGGGCGTTGTTCCAGAAATAAACAATCCAAGTCATCTTTAAGATCCTTTATTAAGATACTTTATTCTCAATTCTAAGTTTGTCAGCTACCATCGCAATAAATTCACTGTTCGTCGGTTTGGATTTACTGATGTTAATCGTATAACCAAACAAATGACTGATTGAGTCGATGTTCCCCCGTGTCCAAGCCACTTCAATCGCATGGCGAATCGCACGTTCAACTCTGGAAGGCGTTGTTTTGAATTTCTCAGCGATTGCTGGATATAATGTTTTGGTAATCGCTCCGAGGATTTCGATATTGTTATATACCATAGTGATTGCTTCCCGCAAATATTGATATCCCTTAATATGAGCAGGCACACCAATTTCATGAATAATGGAAGTAATACTCGCATCCAAATTTCTTGATTTTCCGATAGGAACAACATTTGATTTTTGGGAGGAGGATATCATTTGTGAACCATTACTTGCGATTGCTTGAGCACCAAATAGCTGCCTTACTCGATTTGCAAGGACTTCCATATCAAAGGGCTTCAAAATATAATAAGAAGCTCCTAATTGTACAGCACGCTGAGTAATGTTCTCTTGCCCAAAAGCAGTAAGCATGATTACCTTAGGCTGCGGAGATAAATTCATTTCGCGCAAGCGTTCAAGCACTCCTAGACCATCGAGATGAGGCATAATAATATCAAGGATTAATACATCAGGTACAGACTTTGCTTCTTGAATGATCTGAAGTACCTCCTCACCGTTATACGCGATGCCCGTTACTTCCATGTCCTCTTGATTAGATATATATTCAGCTAGTAAATTAGTAAACTCCCGGTTATCATCAGCCAATAATATTTCAATATTTTGCAAATGTTTTTCCTCCCTTAGACAATTGTTGATGCTCATTCCCTTACAGCTTAAGATTTTCGACACACAAAAGGAAAATCCTTCTGTCGAAAAATATTTTCTTTATTTTTTTTAGCCATTGATTTATAATATTGTATTTTATTTCATTTTATGATTTTCTTCTTATGTATTCGACAAAAAATCTTAAGGCTTAACTCGCCTTAAGATTCATTGTTTGCTTATTAGGGATTACTACGCCAGCATCTTCTAACATCCATTCAATGAAACATCCATAACCCGATTTAGGGTCATTCACAAATACATGGGTTACAGCTCCAATAAGTTTGCCATTCTGTATAATTGGGCTGCCGCTCATCCCTTGTACGATACCACCTGTCTTATCAATTAGACGTTTATCAGTAATACGAATAACAAGTCCTTTTGTAGCCGCATGATCTTGAGGTGAGACATGAACGACATCTACCGTAAATCGCTCCACCTTTTGTCCTTCGAGAACCGTTAAAATTTCAGCAGGTCCTTCTTTCACTTCATGTGCAAATGCGACAGGGATAGGCTTTTGATATAAACTGTGTTCTGGGTTCACAGGCATTTTTCCAAAAATTCCAAAGGGAGTATTTCTTTCGATATTTCCAAGAATTCTGCTTTCTTTCGTAAAAATCGCTCGTTTCTCACCTGGATCGCCAGTTTCGCTCTTCGCAATAGAAGTAACATTCGATTGGACAATCTCGCCGCTGCCAACCACAATTGGCGTTTGCGTGTTCATGTCAGTGATCACATGACCTAAAGCTCCATACACACCTTGATCTGGTGCATAGAAAGTTAAAGTACCCACACCGGCGGCTGAGTCCCTAATATAGAGGCCAAGACGCCAAACCTGATCTTCTTCATCAAACACAGGGGTTAACTTTGTCTTGATGACTTTTCCTTGACGAGATAAGGTAATATCAATGGGTTTCTTCGTCTTTCCTGACTCAAGAACGGTATCAGCAACCGCGTTGACCCCTGTGATCGCTTTGCCATTCATATGAGTCAATAAGTCACCCAGTTTGATACCTGCTTCTTCCCCTGGGGATACAGGATCCTTACTTGTTACGTGTACCAAATGGTGACCTACAACCAGGATACCGGCAGACTTTACCTTAACACCGATGGTTTGTCCCCCTGGTACTACCTTCAAATCAGGCACGACATGCACATCTGTCGTTTTTAGCGGGATTTTTCCAAACAACTTCCATGTAAGTTTTGTCGTCCCCTCTTGTTGAGGATTCAACTGAATGGAATGTTGCCTGGCAGAAACCGAAAGTTTAGAGGAGGTTTCCTTCTTTACTTGCAGCACCTCTGATTGATCAGAGACGGTCGCATCCACGGGCGCAGATACTTCAAGGTGTGTTTCCCGTCCGGCTAACAAACGTAGCTCATCTGGCAATGAGGCATAACTAAACACGGGCAAGAGGGTCTGTCCGAACAGACAGATAGATAAGACAACAATAAGGCCAATAAGTTTCTTTCCAAGGTTAAGCTTCAAGTGGCTGTCACACTCCCTTTGCTTCGTTCGCTTGACGAAAGGTGGTCGCCAATTGCGTAACTATAACATAACCTTGGACCTAGCCTTTTATTACTGTCAATCATTGCTCCGTAAGTACTTCAGCCCCTTTTTTGGCTTCCGCAAGTTTAAGCATTTCCTGTGCATGGTGTCTTGTTTTTTCTGTAATTTCAACACCGCCAAGCATCCTTGCGAGTTCCATGATTCGTCCTTCTTCAGATAGTTCATCGACCTGTGTCATCGTCCGTTCCTGATGCACTTTTTTCTCAATTAGATATTGATGATCGGCCATACAAGCCACTTGTGGCAAATGTGTAATAGAGAAGACCTGACAAGTGGAAGAAAGAAGGAACAATTTTTCTGCAATGGACTGAGCTGCTCTTCCGCTTACTCCGGTATCTACTTCGTCAAAGATCAGTACAGGGATCTGATCGTGTCTTGCGAAAATACTCTTAAGGGCAAGCATAATCCGCGACATCTCCCCACCCGAAGCAATCTTGCCTAGGGGTCTTAGGGGTTCACCTGGGTTTGCCGATATTAGAAATTCCACACTGTCAATTCCTTGTTTTGTAATCCGGATCCGCTGACCATTCCATTCGAATCCGCGAGGGTCCTCTACGACAGAAATCTGAGCCTTCATGGATGTTCGTTCCATCTGTAAATCCTTTAGTTCTCGTTCCACTTTTTCGGATAACTCTTCTGCACATTTCTTGCGAGCCATGCTCATTTTCTCTGCTGTAATCAGTAATTCTGCCAAGTAACGATCACGTTCGGCAAGTAATTTTTCCATGCGCTCATCTTTATTCTCAAGCTGATCTGTTTCCCGCTCAATTTGGGCATAATACTCGAGAATGGTTTCTACGTTATCCCCGTATTTACGCTTTAGACCCGTAATCATATTGAGTCGTTCTTCCACTTCTCCAAGTCTTGCCGGGTTAAATTCGATATCATCACGATATCCGCGAAGCTGAAACGCAGCATCTTCCAATTGGTAAAAAGCAGACTGAAGCTGGTCTAATATAGGCTTAATTCCTTTTTGATCATAACCGCTTATATCTTCAAGCTTTGAGATTGCGTAACTAACTGCCTCAAGCCCCTGAGAGCCTTGGAGAATATCGTAAGCACCTGCAACCGAGTCCATCATTTTTTCGCTATGGGATAGTTTGACCTTTTCTTCATGCAGTAATTCATCTTCGCCTGGTACGAGTTTGGCGGCTGAGATTTCTTCTAACTGGAACCGATACATATCAAGTAATTGATATGCTTTTTGACTTGACTCCTGAAGCTGACGAACTTCTTTTTCTACTTTTACGAATGCTTTATACTGCTCTGTATATTTCAGCTTTATCGGACCAATGATACTTTCTCCATATGTATCGAGCAGACCTAAGTGCTTCTCTGCCCGCAATAAACTTTGATGTTCATGTTGTCCGTGGATATTAATGAGCTGTTCTCCAACCTCACGTAACATGGTCAAGTTAACGAGTTGTCCATTAATACGAGATACACTTTTGCCCGTTGAAATGAGTTCACGGCGTATAATTAAATGTTCGTCTGATCTTGCCTGAATACCGAGCCCTGATAAGGTCTGCCATACGGGATGAGAGCCTGGAAGTTCAAACATGGCTTCCATCTCTGCTTTGTCACAGCCATATCGTATGAGATCAGCTGAACCTCTGCCTCCCGCAATAAGACCAAGTGCATCTATAATAATCGATTTACCTGCGCCCGTTTCCCCGGTAAGTACGTGAAACCCCGCATGGAAATGGACATCCACCGCTTCAACAACTGCTAAATTTCGAATAGATAGTGTAGAAAGCACAGCATTGCACCTCCGATGATCACGTTTATTACGTGTAATTACGCCCCCGAAAAAATACAGGGAACGTCCGTTTGCTTTTTTCATCTTCGTTTATACTTTACACTATTTTCTCCGAAAAAGAAACGTATGTTCGCTCACTTTTTTATTATATTTTACGAAATA
The DNA here is from genome assembly GCF_030263935.1 of Paenibacillus polygoni. NCBI lineage: Bacteria > Bacillati > Bacillota > Bacilli > Caryophanales > Paenibacillaceae > Paenibacillus > Paenibacillus polygoni. The sequence continues at coordinate 3,481,132 of NZ_CP127162.1, forward strand.
TATCCCATGATTTGATTAATAAATGACTTACTGTTTTCTTCTGTTCGGCAAATCACAAGAATGGTATCATCTCCGCTGATGGTTCCCATGATTTCCGGCCATTCAATGTTATCAAGAAGCGCTGCTACGGAATTTGCTGTACCGGGAAGGAACTTCATAACCACAAGATTCGTCGTGTGATCGATACTGAGGAAGTTATCAACTAAAGCGCGTTTTAATTTTTGTCCCGGATTATATCTTTGATCTGTTGGTAAAGAGTATTTATACCTGCCATCTTCTGTAGGTACCTTGATAAGAAGAAGCTCCTTAATATCTCTTGAGACCGTAGCTTGGGTTACTTGATATCCAGACTTACGCAGTGCCTCCACCAGTTCATCCTGTGTTTCTATATCATTTTGACTGATAATTTCACGAATTTTTATATGTCGTTGCCCTTTCATACATGCCTCCAATTGTCGTGCTCATTATTATTCCTGTTTACTCATCCCCTGGATCATACAAATAATCATCTTCATCCAGTAAGGTTATACGCTTAATTGTTTCCTCTTCTGTATCCACATAGAGCAGTCCATCACATGCTGGATAGAGCAAAAGATACAGGAGCATTCGATCTCTAACCCCTGATCCTGTCCATTCTACCTTCATGCGGCTCTTGGATATTTTAACAATATAAACCTCGTCTTCCTTTTCGGCTACATAATCAATAAATAATCTGCTGTAGAGCGTATTTTGATTCACCTGAAAAGAAAGCGGAACCTTTAATTTCCCCCCAATAACTTCGTATCCTTCTCTTTCTAAAATATAAAGAGCTGGATGTTCCTGAATTTCTTCGTTTAACAAAAGTTCAGGCATATGTTCAGGTGCAGGGTCTTGAAGCCATTTACGTACACCATATACTATCCAGATCAACACGATTAAACCAAAAAAAACGATAACCACTTTGTCATATTGGCCTTCCATGCAACCACCTCTACAGAAAATATTCGTGAACTTAGGTTCAATTTCCTGTATGGGGTAACCGGTTCGTATCCCTTATCAGTAAAAGAAACTCATCCGAAGATGAGTTTCAGGTAAACGTATTCGATGCTTGTTTCACCGTAGACTGTATCAAAGCATCTGTATCCATGGATGATTCTGTCCTCATCTCAGGAGGATTTAATCTCCAGTGAGCAAGAAACTCAATATTCCCTTCGCCTCCTGTTATTGGAGAGAAGGTGAGATCCTGGAGTTCAAGGCCAAGTTCCTTCCCATAGGCGATAATGGAATGCAGCACTTCTGCATGCACTTTAGGCTCTCGTATAACACCCGTTTTAGGAACCTTCTCACGACCAGCCTCAAACTGGGGCTTGATCAATGCAGCAATATCCGCTGGTTGTTTAAGCAGGTTCACAAGCGGAGGAAGAATGATTTTTAAAGATATAAAAGATACATCAATACTCGCCACATCCGGTACGGGGCCTGTGAGATCTTCAGGAGTTACATATCTGAAATTGGTTCTTTCCATGACCGTTACCCGGGGATCATTACGTAATGACCAATCCAGCTGATTATAACCTACATCAATTGCATACACATGAGCAGCGCCATGCTGCAATGCACAATCGGTGAATCCCCCAGTGGACGAACCAATATCGAGCATTGTTCTTCCTTCCATGTTCAGATGGAAATGTTTGATTGCTTTTTCCAGCTTCAAACCTCCGCGACCCACATAAGGATGAACTGCACCTTTTACCTTTATGACGGACTCCCTTGGAACTTTCATTCCTGGTTTCTCAATCCGCTCTTCATCAGCCAGAACAAGCCCGGCCATAATCGCGGCTTTTGCTTTTTCACGGCTTGCATAAAAACCTTGTTCTACTAATAATATATCAATTCGTTCTTTAGGGACTGACATGAGTTTCTCCTGTTCCAAAATATTTAAGTGATGGGCTCAGGAAGGCAGACTTGTCTTTGGAAGATCATAAGCATATTGTAACTTCAGCTTGCGCATTTCCTCACACACGGATTCTGCCGTAAGACCGACCTCTTCCCGTTGTTCCTTCACACTGCCGTGTTCAACAAACAAATCTGGAATCCCCATAAGGTGAACCTTTGCTTCATACATTCCTTTTTCAGAGAAAAATTCAAGTATGCTGCTACCAAGGCTGCCTGCTTCACAAGCTTCTTCAAGTACAATCATCTTCGTATCATTCTGAGCCAGCTCCATTAAGAGCTCATGATCCAGTGGTTTGAAGAATCGGGCATTAATTACACTTACCTGCATGCCGTCGCGTTTCAGCATTTCCGCAGCTTCTTCCGCCACTTGAATCATAGGACCAGCGGAAATAATGCTATATTTCTCACCTTGTCTTACTGTCTCCCATGAACCAATTGGAATCGTCTTCAGTTCCTGATCCATCGGAACACCGACAACATTAAGTCTAGGATAACGGTAAGCAATCGGTCCGTCATTATATTCGAGAGCCGTCTTCATCATATGTCTGAGCTCATTCTCATCCTTAGGCATCATGATTACAATATTCGGTATATGACGCATAAACGCCACATCATATACACCTTGGTGCGTCTCTCCATCTGGGCCTACAAAACCGGCACGGTCAATAGCAAACATGACGTTCGCATTATGCCGGCAAATATCATGTACGATTTGATCATATGCTCTTTGCATAAAGGTTGAATACACAGCAAATACAGGTTTCAGGCCTTCCATTGCAAGCGATGCACACATCGTTGCCGCATGTTGTTCTGCAATTCCTACATCGACCATCCGGTCAGGGAACTCTTTACTAAATGGAATGAGACCTGAACCGCCCGGCATGGCAGGAGTGACAGCAACAATTCGTTCATCCTGTTTTGCAAGTTCAATTAAAGTTTGACCAAAAATATCCGTATACATCGGATTTCCCACTGATTTCAGTACTTGTCCTGATTCAATCTTATATGGGGAAATACCATGCCATTTTACAGAATCGGCTTCCGCCGGTTTATAACCTTTACCTTTGGTGGTTACTGCATGGACGAGAACCGGTCCATTTACATTATCCGCTTGTTTGAATGTCTCTATAAGTTTCGGCAGATCATGACCATCCACAGGTCCAAGATAAGTAAAACCAAGTTCTTCAAAGAGAACACCGGGTACCATCATATATTTAAAACTGTCTTTGAGCCATCCAGCCGATTTAGCTAATCTGCCGCCAATGGCAGGAATTTTATTCAGAAGATATTCAACTTCATCTTTAGCTTTCAAATAATGGCGATCTGAGCGAATTTTACTCAAATAATTATGCATAGCCCCGACATTAGGTGCTATAGACATTTCATTATCATTGAGAATAACCATCATTTTCTTCTGTTCATGACCAATGTGATTCAGCGCTTCAAAAGCCATACCGCCGGTTAGTGCTCCGTCACCAATAATCGCAATCACTTTATTGTCTTCGCCTTTTAGGTCTCTCGCATATGCCATTCCCATGGCAGCTGACAACGAAGTACTGCTGTGACCGGCTTCCCAGACGTCATGCTCACTTTCATTTCGTTTCACAAATCCGGACATTCCCTTATATTTGCGAAGCGTATCAAAACGATCCATACGGCCTGTAAGTACCTTATGAACATAGGACTGATGACCAACATCATATATCATTTTATCTTTTGGACTGTTATAGCAGTAATGCAGGGCAACCGTGAGCTCTACCACTCCCAAATTCGGCGCCAGATGCCCCCCTGTGTACGATAGCTTCTCAATGAGAAATTGACGTATTTCTTCTGATAGAGAGACTAGTTCATCCACAGACAATGATTTCAGATCGTTAGGTTCCTTAATTTGTGGAAGCAGCACGTGAAATCCCCGCTTTCCTTCATAAATTTTTGATAAGTATCTCCAAACATAGTCCCCATTATATCACATCACAACCTAAATCATAAATTTCGTCATTTTCCGATCATGTATTTAGGCGTTTTTTTCGATTAATGATCTCGTTTCATGAGATAATCTGCTATTTCAAATAGGCGCGTTGGGTCAGGAATTCCCCCTTGGATAAGTGCATCCTTAGCCGACTCTGTGAGACGTTTCACTTCAGCTACGGATTCTTCCATCCCGATGAAGTATGGATAGGTTACCTTCTGCTGAGCAACATCACTCTGTGTTTTCTTGCCGAGTTTCTGTTCATCACCGATTAGATCAAGAATATCGTCCTGTATCTGGAACGCAAGACCCAAATCTCGTCCAAAGATACGTAAAGCATCAAGTTGTTCTTCGTTTGCTCCCGCGATGCGACCTCCCGCTACAAGTGAGAAAATCATCAAATCTCCGGTTTTGTGAAGATGAATATATTCTAATTGAGACATAGAGGTCATTCCTTGCTCACCTTCCATATCTGCAACTTGACCGCCGACCATTCCGCGGGCACCCGCATACTCAGATAGATCTTCCACAATATCAAGTAGACGATCTGCAGGGATACCATACTTTCTACCCGACTGAATGATACTGTAAAAAGCATGCGTTAGCAGTGCATCGCCTGCAAGGATTGCCATGGCTTCTCCGTACACTTTATGATTCGTGAGTCTTCCTCTGCGATAATCATCATTATCCATTGCAGGAAGATCATCATGAATAAGTGAATACGTATGCACCATTTCTACAGCAGCCGCTACCGGTAAGGCCGCTTTGCGGTCTACTCCAAAGGCTTCTGTAGCTGCAAGCACGAGGACAGGGCGCAGTCTTTTTCCACCCGCCATCAGCGAGTACATCATCGATTCTTTTAAATGGGTTGGTACATCCCAATCCGCTGGTATAACCTGCTCAAGTTCATTCATGAGCAGGTCAGCGATGTTCTGGATATAGAGCTCTACGGAAGGTCTCGTCACAGAGAGACACCGCCCTCTTCTTCCATGCCGCCAAATGCTTGTTTGCGGTAAGCTCCGTCTTCTTCTACTATTATCTCAATTTTGCGCTCTACTTGCTCAAGCTTATGGTTACAGAGCTGAGACAGCTTCATTCCACGCTGGAACAGCTCAATTGCTTGTTCCAAAGGGACATCTCCTCGTTCAAGCTGGTTAACCACTTCTTCAAGTTCAGCCATCGCTGCTTCAAAACTGAGTTCCGTTTCATTTGTCATTCTTATCATCCTCCTTTATTTCCCGCACTTCACAGGAGAGTCCGCCATCACTCAGCTTGATCTTAATTACATCACCTGGCATTACATCATTGGTAGATTTCACAAGCTGTTTTTCGTCCTCATTATAGACAAGGCTATAGCCTCTCGACATTACCTTTAGTGGACTTAACGCATCTAGATGTCTAAGATTTGATCCTAGCTTCTGACGTGTTTCTTTTATTTGAATTCGCATTGCTGCTTCGAGCTGTCTCCGGTTTTGTATAACCTGCTTCTGCGCAGCGGCAACTTGGTCTGAAGGATTAAATCTGGACAAAGAGATCTTCATCCGTTCTTGTTTCTCACGTGCAAAGCGCAGCTTAGAATCTGTAGATCGCGAGAGTCTCATGGTCAGCTGATCTAATCGTTCTGTATGCTGAATCAGAGACCGGCTTGGGTTCACCAGCACGGATGAACGGGATAACTGATTTAGACGTTCTCTTCCATGTCTTGCTCTCATCATCAAACTTTGCTTTAGTCTGCGCTTCATTACATCAACTTGGTCCTTAAGTTCCAACTGGTGCGGAACGGCAAGTTCTGCCGCGGCTGTTGGGGTAGCTGCACGAACATCTGCAGCAAAATCAGCAATTGTAAAATCGGTTTCATGACCTACCGCAGAGATGACCGGAATTTCAGAGTCTGTAATCGCTCTTGCGACGATTTCCTCATTAAATGCCCACAGTTCCTCTAAAGAACCGCCTCCGCGGCCCACAATAACCACATCTGCTTCTGCCATTTGATTCACCGCTCGAAGCGCTCTAACGATCGATGGCGCAGCTGTCTTCCCTTGTACAACCACAGGATATAAAATAACCTCAGCAAGTGGATAGCGGCGAGTGATGGTGGTAATAATATCTCTCACTGCTGCACCAGTCGGTGAGGTGATTACGCCAATCGTTTTTGGATATCGTGGCAAAGGACGTTTGCGCTGAGCAGCAAACAAACCTTCCTGTTCTAATTTCTTTTTTAATTGTTCATAAGCCAAATACAGACTGCCGATCCCGTCAGGCTGCATTTGGGTTGCATAAAATTGATATTGTCCATCTCGTTCAAATACGGTGATATTCCCTTGAGCGATGACTCTCGCTCCTTCCTTCGGAATGAAAGGAAGACGCCGATTATGTGTTGCAAACATAATCGACTTAATTCTGCTTCCTTCATCTTTCAGGGTGAAGTACATATGACCGCTCGAATGATGCGTGAAATTCGATATTTCCCCGCGAATCCATACATTTGACAACAGGTTATCTGAATCCATCTTCATCCGAATATAACGATTGATATCTTTTATAGAATAAATTCGCTGTTCTGCCATCAGAACACCCCTTTTTAATTCAAACCATGAGCACGTTTTGCAGAAAGCAGCGTATTTTGCATGAGCATCGTAATTGTCATCGGTCCCACTCCGCCAGGAACAGGAGTAATTGCACCCGATACTTCTTTTGCACTTTCAAAATCAACGTCGCCTGCAAGTTTACCAGAATCTAGACGATTCATGCCTACGTCGATGACAACCGCACCTTCTTTAATATAACTTGCATCGATGAAGTTAGCACGGCCGATAGCCACAACCAGGATGTCTGCTTGTTTTGCAAGTTCCTGCATATTTGCTGTACGAGAATGACACATGGTCACTGTAGCATTTTCGCGCTGTAGAAGCAGAGATACCGGTTTACCTACAATGTTACTGCGACCAATAACAACTGCATGTTTCCCGCTAATTTCGAGCCCCGTACGCTTAATCAGTTCAATAACTCCTGCTGGTGTACAAGGAAGCAAACTGTCGTCTCCAATCACCAAATTACCAACATTTACAGGGTGGAATCCATCAACATCTTTATCCACCGAAATTGCATTTATCACTTTTTTCTCGTCAATATGCCCTGGTAAAGGCAATTGCACCAGAATTCCATTAATACTCATCTGACGGTTCAATCGATCAACTAATGCTAGAAGCTCTTCTTCAGACGTATCTGCAGAAAGGCGATGTACTTCAGAATAGAAACCAAGATCATGACACGCTTTCTCCTTATTGCGTACATAAACTTGTGAAGCCGGGTCTTCTCCAACAAGAACTACAGCAAGCCCTGGGACAATACCTTGTCCTTTTAGCTGTGCCACTTCTTCTGTTATTCCTTTACGAATCTCTTCAGATACCTGTTTTCCGCTAATAATCGTTGCCGTCATGTCTCTTCTCTCCCTTGATTTGACTAGAGGTTTGATTTTAAAGTATCAATATCCTGGATCATTTTTCCGAGTACTCCATTAACAAATTTACCAGATTCAATTGTACCAAAATGTTTGGACAACTCAATCGCCTCGTTAACGGATACTTTTGCTGGTACATCTTCACGATACAACATCTCATAAGCTGCCAATCTCAGAATTTGACGATCGACTCTGGATAAACGGCTCACTTGCCAGCCTTTCAGATAATCGACAAGAAGTTTGTCGAGTGCATCTTTAGTTTCCCATACGCCGCGAACATGCTCAAGTACGTATGCACGCATTGCCTCTTCACTCTTAACCTCAACTTCTCCTTCATTATCTTCCGCTGCTTCCTTAAACAGCATATTTACAGCTTGTTCAGCCTCCACAGCGTTCATTTCCATAGAATACAAACTTTGTACTACAAATTCCCTCGCCAAACGTCTTTTCATTTCCTGCCTCCTGCTTCTTTCTCATATACATAACCTATTATCCTTATTCTTCACACAAAAAAACCTGCGTTATGCTAATCTTTTCCCAAAAATGGACATGAAGAAACTGCAGCTCTTTTTGGCAAAAATAGCATATCACAGGTCTTATTTGAATGGACGCCAGCGTTCAGATAGATAGCCCACCCAGTTCCTCCAAGGAACAACAAGGGGTAAGCTCTCATCTTTTCTTCTGCCAAGCGTATATCCGATAAATACCACGAGTGCAAAGAACAACATATCCCAAAATCCAAACATCAAATAAACGATACCGAAAAATAACCCTCCGGCAACTCCAATAATCCGACCTCTATGACTCTCCCAGATTTCTTTCCACGGCATCCGTGAGTCACCTCTATTCTACTCGGCTCTTATAGTTCGGTGATTGCACAAGATTAGCAATATATACCGATACATGTGATACCGGGATTCCTGTAATTTCTTGTACATAGTCATGAATTGCTTTTTGTAATTCTGTTGTCAGCTGAGGAATTGAACTTTCTCCATCAACGATCGCACGAATTGTAATCTCAAGGCCCGCTTCCGTAACATGGATACGAGACTTCACATCACGAACACTTCGGAATTTAGATGAGGCCTTCAAACAGAGATTTTCGATTGTTTCCATCGAAATCTGGACATCACCATACTCTGTCCGCTGATCAACAGAGGGTAGCGAACCTTGGTCTCTGCGAACAGAAATATAGAAGAACCGCATACTAAGTAAGAACAGAACAGCGGCAACTGAAATAACAATAATGGTTGTCATTTCATCATACTGTCTCTGAGCAAGATCAGGAATAAGACCGCTTAAAAGGAGGATTATCAGTACAGATATAATGCCAACACTTAAACTGTAAATAAACAGCAAAAGCCTGTCCAGTATTTTAGCCACGAACAGAATAACCTCCTCAATCAACAAATAAAAAATCTTACATCCAATCAAAAAGGAAGGACTAAACCCCTGGTGCAATCACCGGGGGTTTAGGTCAACTATTTTATTTCACACGCTGTGGAGTCAGCTCAGCCGGGTCATTCACAATTTCAGCTGTTTTGAACTGAACATCATGTACCTGCACATTGACTTCCACAACCGTTAATCCTGTCATGTTCTCAATGGAGCGTTTCACATTTTGCTGGATGGAAGAAGCAACATCAGGAATACGATTTCCATATTCGATGATTACAGAGACGTCAACAGCAGCCTCGCGTTGACCAACCTCGACTTTTACACCCTTGGACAAATTTTTACGACCAAGCAGTTCAGCAAAGCCGCCAGCAAAGCCACCGCTCATTCCTGCTACACCGCTGACTTCAACGGTTGCTAGACCCGCGATGACTTCAATCACTTCTGGTGCAATCTGAATCTCACCAATCTCAGTTCTTTCAAATTCCGTCGGCAATGTGCTCATGATATCAACACACCTCTCAAAGTTTAAGTTTCCTTACGACTACAAGAAGACACGCGTACTTATTATTCATACTATAGCATTCGCTGGACATTATGACAAACAAGCTTATTATGACAATTAAATTTCGTTTTCTTCCAAAAATTTAATATCAAAATCGCCTTTGCCAAACACCGGATGCTCAAGCAATCTCATATGGAATGGGATCGTAGTAGGAATACCTTCTACCGCAAACTCAGAAAGCGCGCGTTTCATTTTGCTAACCGCCTCATCCCGTGTAGGAGCCCATACAATTAGTTTTGCAATCATAGAGTCATAATACGGCGGAATGTTATAACCTTGGTAGGCAGCGCTGTCTACCCTTACTCCCGGACCTCCAGGAGGCAGATAGAAATTAATTTTGCCTGGAGCAGGCATGAAATTACGGCTAGGGTCTTCTGCGTTAATACGGCATTCCATGGACCAGCCGTTAATCGTAATGTCTTCCTGAGTAAAGGACAACGGATTCCCTTCAATGACAGAAATCATTTCTTTGATGAGGTCCACACCTGTCACCATTTCTGTAACAGGATGTTCTACCTGAATACGGGTATTCATTTCCATGAAGTAGAAATCCCCGTCAGGGCTGAGCAAAAATTCAAGAGTTCCTGCTCCCGCATAGTTTACAGCCAGGGCAGCACGTACCGCAGCATCTCCCATACTTTTCCGCGTTTCTTCGCTTATGATCGGACAAGGTGCTTCTTCAATCAGCTTTTGTCTTCTGCGCTGAATGGAGCAGTCTCTTTCTCCTAAGTGAACCGCGTTACCATGCTTGTCGGCAATGATCTGAATTTCTACGTGTTTCATACCTGTTAAGAATTTTTCGAGATAAACGCCAGCATTCCCGAATGCTTTTTGTGCTTCCTGCTGGGCCGCAGTGATTTGTTTGATCAGAGATTCTTCATCCTCTGCGATGCGAATCCCTTTCCCTCCGCCGCCGGCAGTGGCTTTAATAATAATAGGATAGCCGATATCGCGAGCAATCATAACTGCCTCATCCAAATTCTCAACGAGTCCATCCGATCCAGGAATAACAGGCACCCCTGCATCTCTCATCGTCTGTTTTGCAACCGCTTTGTCTCCCATTTTGGTAATAGCATCAGCTGATGGGCCAATAAAAGAAATGTTGCAAGACTCACAGATTTCTGCAAAATCAGCATTTTCAGCTAAAAAACCATAGCCGGGATGAATGGCATCACATTCTGTAAGAGTTGCAACACTCATTATATTTGTAATATTAAGATAACTCTCTTTAGAGAGAACAGGGCCGATGCAGTATGCTTCATCTGCAAGACGTACATGCAGCGCATCTCGGTCTGCCTCTGAATAGACAGCTACCGTTGAGATGCCTAGTTCTTTACAAGCACGAATAATCCGAACAGCAATCTCGCCACGGTTGGCAATCAATATTTTTTGAAAATTCATTTATACATCCTCCTTTGGAGCTTTACTCTAATGAAACCGTATTACAGAGTGGTTCACCAATAGGAGATTACTCCGATTTAACCAAGAACAACGGTTGACCGTACTCAACGAGTTGACCATTCTGTACGAGGATCTCAACGATCTCGCCTTTAACGTCAGCTTCAATCTCGTTCATGAGTTTCATTGCTTCTACAATACATACGGTTGTTTTCTCCGTCACTTTGCTGCCTGGACTTACAAAAGCTGCTGCTTCAGGCGACGGTGAGGAATAAAATGTACCCACCATAGGTGAAACAATCTTATGTAAATTGGATTCTGTCTTCTCAGATGTTTCCTGAACAGGCGCTGCTTGATTTCCAGGCGCGTTACTTACAGATGGTGTATGGCTAGGCTGCATCATCTGAGTTACAGGCGGATATGCACTTACGTTTACTGGTGCTTGTACATATTCAGTCGGACCTGGCTTGCGTATTGTCAGTTTGGAACCTTCGTTTTCAATTTCAACCTCTTGTACAGAAGTCTCATCAATCAGCTTTATTAATTCTTTAATTTCATTTAATTTAAACATGAATTATAGTCACTCCTTCGGCATACTGCCATCTTCACTCGGACAGTGATAACGTTATGTATTATATCACAATCATTAAAAATGGAAAGAGCCCGGAAACGTTGTCCCCGGGTCTCTTCCCTAAAAGTGAGTACACTGTTATTCTTTTACATACTGTACTCGAACTTTATCTTGTGTTACATCAAGCTCATTAATGACCATATCAACGATCGTAACCGCATCTTTTGCTTCGAGTTTTTCGCTGATTACAACCACTTTATATTGGTCGTTATCCTCTTCTACAATCGCATTTGCGTATTGCTGAGAAAGTTGCTCTTCAATTCCTGTAATTTTCGAATTTTTCTCTTCTAGTATACGCAATTGTTCCACTGCTTTTGCATTCTCTTCTGGTGTTTTACTGTTATCGCCTGCTGCTGCAAGCAGTTCACTTTCTATTCTGGAATTCTCAGCTGTACGCTCCCATTGGTAGTTCTCAAATATATTAGCAGCAGAAGCGGAGGTGTTTTGAGCTTCCATTTCTTTCAGTACTTCTTCATCGGTTTTTGCTGCATCCGTTTTTTCCGAGGATACTTCTTCTTCGACTACTGCATCAGGTGCAGCGGGAGCCCCTGTCTCATCTGTTTGTTCCCCTGTTACAAGACCCTCTGTAACGACTTCGTTCATAACAAGTCCATCCAGCGGATTCGTTGCGGAAGCTTCCTGTGCATCACTAGGCGTGCCTTTGATTTGCTCTGTTTCTGCGACCTGGTTAGATGTCCCCGTATCTTCTGTAAACAGATAGTAAGCAGAAAGTACGACCATTAGACTCAGCATCGATACGAGCCATATCGTTTGTCTTTTATTCGTCATTGTTTTATTCCTCCCAAAATGATTTAAATTAACTACATCTCCCACCTACAGGTGTGGAATCTACTCTTGTTTCCTTGGTACAACCGATATTCGATAGGATTCAACGTTTAGTCCTTTTTCGACAGCTTCTGTTATGAGATCTTTAACAATTTTATTCTCGGCCCCTTTTGCAACGACGAGTACACCGCGGATTTGAGGTTTGATCTTCTTAGTAATAATCGGTGATTGGTCTCCTGAAATATCATAGGTAACAATTTCCCCGTCTCTTGTGTACTGAGTTATACTGCGCTTTCCGCCATTTGCATCTGTTTCCTCCGTATTTTGCTGCGTATCCTGCCGGTTCCTCTCGACCACAATCTCTTCTGTAGAATCAATGGTAACCATGACATCCACTGTTCCCACGCCTACAATTTGTTCGAGTATCCCTTTAATTTTGGATTCAAATGCATGCTCAGTAGTATCAAAAGGGGTCATCTCACCTTCTGCAGCACCAAAAGCAGATTGTACACTATTATCCAGCGGCGGCTCTCTCCCCACGTTCTCTGTATCGATCTCTTTCACATTAATGAAAGAACTAATGATGATAATAGCTACACCGATCAAGCCGACAATAATTAACCACCGGAAGGTTTGCGTTCGTTTCGTTGTTCCTTCATCAGACGACCCGATCCATTTATTTAAGCTGTTTCTCAGTTTTCCCATTTCAACTGCTCCTTCCCATTTATTTCGTTACAGTTCCCTGTTTCTTTCCGGTTTCAAAATAACAATGTGTTTGGCATCAACCTGCCACTGTCCTTCAATCAAAGACATGATCTGATCAGCTTCTGTTCCTGTCATAACAGAGACGGCTTCCTCTCCTGAATCATATGGCCTCTCTTTCGGTGCAGCCTCTTCATTCGTAAGATCAGATATTCGGACGGAAATGGGATTCTGATCCACAGGAGTAATTTCTATCGGCCCGTTCTCTGAACTCATCGTTATTTGTCTATCTTCATTACTTTGTCCCATCGTGACTTTCACACTGGTGATGGAGGTTAGTTCAGCACTCTTGTCCGTTTTTTTCTCAGTTCCAAGGATAACGCTGACCGATTCAACCGGAAGCTCCGTTTCTCTTTCGATTTGCTCTTTAATTTGATCTGCTACTTCTTTAGCTGCCCACTCTTTGGCTTTCAGATCTTGTTGCTTATGGAGCTTTTCCCCTTCGTCCAGGATGTCGTCCAGCGTCATGGCCTGGATCTGTCCCCCGTCTTTCGTCCAGTCCCTAAGTGCTTCCTTAAGCCTTGCATCAGGATCACTGCTTAGCAGATTGATTAAGGGGGTGATTAATGTCAGGAGTATAAGCAAACTCAGTACAAGCTTGACATACCGCTCCATAGATCGATTGGGAAGCAGCATATCCACAAAGGTAGCCAGTAAAACGACCAGTATCAGTTCTCGCAGCCATCCGCTCAGCCATTCCACTGTATCCACCTCCGTTTTGTACATTTTTACATCCTCTACTTATCGCGTTTCTCTGACCGAAGGGTACCTCTAAATCGTCATTCCCCTCATTTTGCTCACCTCAACATTACCGTCATATTCCCAGCTGTCAGCATGATCGTTATCGCAAGAAAGAACATGAGACTGACCGCTGCGAGCGCAGCGAAGACATAAATTAAACTTTTGCCAATTGCCTGCAGACATCCCACGATCGGTGTATCGCCGAGGGGCTGCATTAAGGCTGCTGCGAGATTATATATAAAAGCGAGAGTCAAAATCTTGAGAGCCGGGAATGCACATAAGAATAAAATAATAATGACTCCCGCAAGTCCAATCGAATTTTTAACTAACAAGGATGCGGTTATCACCGTATCCGTTGCATCTGCAAGAACTTTGCCGACGACGGGAACAAAATTGCCTGATACATACTTTGCTGCCCGAATCGTAACTCCATCAGTAACCGAACTTGTCGCCCCTTGAACAGAGATAACGCCTAAAAAAATCGTTAGAACGACCCCCAGTACTCCAATTCCAATGAGTCTAAGCAGGTTTGCAAGCTGTGTCAGCTTGTACTTGTCCGTTAAAGAACTGACTAAATGCAGAACAGCTGAGAAAAATAAAAGCGGAAATACGATCTTATAGATCAGTACGCCGATCGTGTGAATCATAAATACGATAAGCGGATGTGTAACACTGACGGTTACGATGTTCCCCATAGATGCAAGTAAGGCAAACAGCAGAGGAATCATAGCGAGCATAAAATTAATCATCCGATCGATCGCTTCTTCGGCATAACCAATGGCGACACTGAAGCTGTTAATCGAAATGACGATAATCACCATATAACAAATGGCGTAAGCCACTTTACTTATCGTACTTTTTTCGAAGGCTGTTTGAAGAGTCTCTAAAATCATACTTAAGATGTTCAGCATAATGATCGTAACGAGCAGCTTTGCATTGAATAGAACTTCATGTAACAAATACTGGCCTATTGCTCCAAACATATTTTTTATACTTAGTGATTCTCCGCCGGGCATCAGCATGTCCATAAATGAGGGCAGCTTGCCTTCAGGAAAAAACCCTCCGTATTCATCGATGAGAGACTGCCAGTACCTTTCCACCTGCTCTGTCGGCAGTTGTTCAACTTGCTTATTGGCCCAGTCGGTTACAGGGGAGTCCGCAAAAACCTGGTTTGCAAGTGCAAAGAAAAAACACAACATCAGTGTGACAATCACGATCTGATTGCGGGATCCACTGGAATTTTTCATCACATCTTACTTCCTCCACCTCTTTATACCGGCAGCAGCTTCATCACTGTTTCAATAATAATGCTGATAATGGGTACAGCCAGTACCAGAATCAGCACTTTGCCGGCAAGTTCAATTTTGGATGCAATGCTTTCTTGTCCCGCATCCCTTACAATTTGTGCGCCAAACTCTGCAATGTAGGCAATACCGATAATTTTCAGTATTGTTTTTAAATGGATCTCATCCATTCCGGAGGATTGGGCCATCCTCTCGAGTACCTGGAGCACAGCACCAATTTTGCCGATAACAAACATGAAGATTAGGATCCCTGCTGTTGTTGCAATCAAAAATGCAAACAGCGGCTTTTGTTCTTTGACTATAAGAATCAAGATGGTCGCTATGAGTCCAAGTCCTACGATTTGAATGATTTCCATTTCTAATCACCTGTTTAGATAAGGCTCTATTTAATGAAAAAGGAAAATAGATTTAATCTCCTGGAGCAAATTGTCGAGCATTCGCACTACCATGAACAAGACCACCACAAAGCCTATTAACGTGACCCAGTGCGCCATATCTTCTTTTCCCATTTGCTTTAGTACCGTATGAATCATGGCGATGATAATGCCGATACCTGCGATTTGAAAGATCGCATTCACTTCTAAATTCATTTACTCTGGCACCTCACTATAAGATCAGAATGACGATCAGCGCCCCGACCAGAAGACCAAGACTGCGGCTCATCTTTTCGTACTTCAGTTGATCTTCCCGAGCCGTGATTTCTTCATGATTTAATTGCTGGATGGCAAGCGTAATATGTTTGTTTTGTTCCTCTCTGTCGCTTGTCCCGAGACTTAAACTCAGCTGAAGGATCACGTCTTTCTCTGGTTGTTTCATAGCCGTTTGGCTCCAGTATTTGTCTACCGCATAGTGAAAGCTTTCGCTTGCCGAATGCCCTTTAGGAGAGTTCATATGCTCTGCAGCCGCTATGAAAAGACGTCCAAGCGGTTTACTCGCTTGCGATCCTATCTTATGAAGCGCATCAGCAAGCGGACTATAACTATAATTAATTTCCGTCAGCAGACGCTGGAAGATGAGAACAAGCTCTCTAATCTGCTTGGGTCGGGAAGCAAAAAGATTCGCCTTATACATGCCTAGCAAAGTTCCTGAAAGCATGATCATCAGAGCACCTATGAGTTTAAGCATGAGCGCCACCTGCGTTTGTAATGCCTTGCTGCTGTAAGGTTCTGTTTTTACTATCTGCAAGTCTGTACGTCACTTTTTTACCGAAGCGATCAATCATAACGTACATCTGAAACAATTCTTCCTGAATTAAATCCTTAATAAATGGACGTTTGCTCAGGTCAGCCATATCCCTTGCATGTGCACTTGCAATGACGGAAATACCGGCATTCAGTGCCTCTTTTATCGCTTCTGCATCTTCTTCTCTGCCAATCTCATCGACAATCAGCACTTCGGGTGACATGGATCTCAGCAGCATCATCATCCCTTCGGCTTTCGGACAAGCGTCCATCACATCTGTTCGCGGTCCAACATCAAAAGTAGGAACGCCTTTATAACTGCCGGCAATTTCGGAACGTTCGTCCACAATACTCACTTTGAAACTTCTTCTTTTCTCGCTTCCATGGCTGATCTGTCTGGCTATATCCCGAAGCAGTGTCGTTTTCCCTTGCTGCGGAGAAGAAACGATGAGCGTATGTTTGATTCGTGAAGTTCGGTAGTCTACAAGATGTGGAATAATCTGATCCGCTGCACCGTTAATCTCTTTGGCGATCCGAACATTAAATCCACTGATATCTCTTAAATGTTCTACTCTCCCATTTTTAAGTACCGTTCTTCCAGCTAGTCCAATCCGGTGTCCGCCTGGAATCGTGATGAAACCTTTCCGAAGTTCTTCTTCCATCGTGTAGAGCGAATGATTACTGATGACTTCTAGGAATCGGTGAGTATCCTCCCTAGATGGACAATAAGCTTCTGACTGTATTTTTGTGGGCTTCGAAAGCCGGGTTACAAAATAGTGCTCCCCATTTGTGTTAATTTCGAGAGGCCTTCCCTCACGAATTCGAACTTCCTCCAATGATTCTAGAAGCGGTCTAGGAAGATGCATCAGCAGTGTTTTTAGCGACTCTGGGAATAACTCAAGCCATTTCAAGTTCCGGCACCCCCGTTCCCTAGAAAATCAGGGCTTTTTTCAAGGCCCTTTCCGGGGGCCCGTTTTTGTTGGTCATACCCCATATTTATGCCTGTACACGTTTTTTATGACGGGAATCTATCATTTTTTTAAAATACCAATTAAGAGACAAGTAACTCCCATAAGTACCCACGCCAATTTACCAAATGAAAGCTTGTCTGCCATCCCTACTAGTCCAATAGATGTGGTTAGAATAAGGATCATCGGACCAACAAAAGCAAGGGCGGAATTCACGGCAAGAGCTTTCTCGACCTGATTAAATCTCAGCATAAGCAAGGCAGCAATCAATTCTGCTGACCCTGAAAAGATACGTAAAATAGCCATCGACAATACATATTTATCCAATGCAGCGTTCCTCCCTGAAGCAAGTTTGTCTTAGAACATATGCAAAAACGATTCTATTTATATCCACAGAAAAAAAAGAGGTAGGCACCTGCCCTTCTCCCGCTGCATATAGTAAGAATAGATAGGTTGGATGATGTAGAGAAACAGTGCAAAAACAAGTTAGGGAGGTACACCTATGCGTATCGATGTTGTTGCCAGTGCCAGTGAAATACGCACAGAAGATGTGATTCACCGCAGCGCAGTGGTTATCGATGTATTTCGAACAACGAGTACCATTGTTACTGCTCTAGCTCAAGGGGCAATCTGTATTACGCCCGTAGAAACCGTACCAAAGGCTAAACAGCTTGGGCTTGAAGGTATGTTTCTAGGCGGCGAACGATTCTGTAAAAAAATAGCTGGATTTGATGCGGGGAACTCGCCTTTGGAATATACAAAAGAATTAGTAGAAGGAAGAAAAGGAATTATGACCACCACAAGCGGTACTAGAGCTTTGATTAAAGCTGGAAAGGCTTCCTATATTTTCACAGCAGCCTTTTTAAATGTAAAAGCTTGTGCAGAGGTGCTAGCGGAGGTTGATCTAGATATCGCTATTCTTTGTGCAGGTCAACAGGACAGGTTAACTATGGAGGATTCACTTTGCGCTGGAATGCTCATTCATTATATAAAGCAATCAGCTGTACAGCCCGTACGTCTTAATGATTTAGGGTTGGTTGTTCACCAAGCTTACCTTGGCTGTGAGGCAGACCTTCGAAATAAGCTGAAAGAGAGCAACGAGGCAAAGAGGTTAACAAAGCAAGGTCATGAAAAAGATGTGGATTATTGTTTAACGGAGAATGCTTTTACCCTTGTTCCTGTTATGGAAGACCACTTTCTAGTCCCCTGGAAGGCAAAAGAGAAAAAAATAATATAAGAATAAATCAATTTCATAACTCATTAAAACAATAAATATGTAACTATATATAGACAAATAGAACCATTTTGATCTATATATACTCCTGACTAAAGCAACGAAAGGTATTATGAAATGGATTCAAAAAAAGAGACTTACACGTTATTTACCGTGTAAGTCTCTTTTGCGATATACTACCGTCATTTATCTTCGATCTTGTGGTCCGCCTACAAAAGCTTGAACTTCTGCATCGAGTTTATAAGCTGTATGCAGTGCACGAATGACTTCATTCAGTTTTGTACCTTCCACTACACAGGAGACTTTAATCTCTGATGTACTTACCATTTTGATATTAACACCTTGGCTTGAAATAACTTCAAACATTTGAGCAGCAACCCCTGGATGGCTGACCATGCCTGCCCCGACGATTGATATTTTCACAAGCCCATCCTCTGATGTAATTTCACGGAATGGCAGAATGCTTTCCATTCCTTGAATCACTTCAATAGCACGCTCTCGATCATCTAGGGTAACCGTAAAGGAGAAGTCAGCTTTGCCATCACTAATACCGCTTTGCACGATAATATCAACATCAATTTGTTCTCTTGCTAACGCGCCAAACATACCTGCAAGCACGCCTGGAATATCTTCAACTCCCAAAATACTGATACGCGCTACATTTTTATCGTAGGCAATACCGCTTACCACTACGCCTTGTTCCAATGCTGCTTCCTCCTTCACTACCGTTCCTTCATTATAAGTAAAGCTGGATCGAACCACTAAAGGTACTTTTGAATGTTTCGCATATTCAACTGCACGCGGATGCAATACAGCGGTTCCCAAATGAGCAAGCTCCAGCATTTCATCATACGAGATTTCACTCAATTTACGAGCAACCTTAACGATTCGCGGGTCAGTAGAATAAACCCCGTCAACATCTGTATATATTTCGCAAGCGTCGGCTTTGATTGCAGCTGCAAGTGCAACGGCTGTCGTATCCGATCCTCCGCGTCCGAGTGTCGTAATTTCTCCTTCTTCGGATATACCTTGGAATCCGGCAACGATGACGATTTTGCCTTCTTCTAAAGATCGTAATACACGTTCTGGCTGTATATCCGTTATTCGTGCTTTTCCATGAACCGGTTCAGTCCGGAATCCCGCTTGCCATCCTGTATAGGAGACGGTCTCACGTCCTAGGCTTTGGATGGCCATCGATAGTAAAGCGATTGAAATTTGCTCTCCCGTTGTGAGCAGCATATCCATTTCCCGTGCAGGAAGCTTATCGTTCAATATTTTTGCCTGGTCAATGAGTTCGTCTGTTGTATCCCCCATAGCGGAGACGACAACGACACATTGATGTCCTTCATCTTGTTTCTGGGCTACGCGTCTTGCTACTCGCTGCATTCGTTCTGTATCACCTACAGAACTTCCTCCGAATTTCATTACAAACAAAGACAAACCAATCTCACTCCCTACCCTTACAAGTATAAACATCTTTATATATAGACGATAAGCTAGGTTACGCTTACCTTACTTTTAAACAGTATAATACGAAATTTGGAAACTGGTAACCCTTTTTTACTGTAAATCATTGAAGAAGGCATGATAACCTCCTTTTTCCTCTTTAAAATACAAAAAGCCCCCTGCTGATTAGCAGAGGACTTTGTAAATCACGTATCTCTTGTAGACAGAACGTTATCTAATTATGCGCGAGAGCTGTATTTACCTTCGCGAGTATCAATGATCAGAACATCGCCTTCATTAATAAACAAAGGTACTTGTACATTTAGACCTGTTTCTACTTTTGCATTTTTAGTAGCACCTGTTGCCGTGTTACCTTTGATACCTGGCTCTGTCTCAATAACTTTGAGTTCTACAGAGTTTGGCAAGTTAATTCCCAAAATTTCACCTTTGTAGCTGATGATGTTTACATTCATGTTTTCTTTTAGGAAGTTCAGTTCCCACTCCAGTTGGTCACTAGTAAGTGTGAACTGATCGTAAGTTTCGTTATCCATGAACGTATGCTCATCTCCACTTGCATACAGATAAGAAACACCACGGTTGTCAATTTGTGCACGGCCGATCGTTTCACCAGCGCGGAATGTTTTTTCTACAGTGTTACCATTACGAAGGTTTTTAAGTTTAGAACGAACAAATGCCGCTCCTTTACCTGGCTTAACGTGTTGGAAATCAAGAACTGTAAAAATATCACCGTCAACCTCAACGGTCAAACCTGTTTTAAAATCGTTAACTGAGATCACTAAAAAACCCCTCCTAATTATAATTACAATGTTATTAATTCTTTCTTAGAGTGCGTCAAAATTGAAATTCCAGATTCAGTCAGTACGACGTCATCTTCAATCCGTACGCCTCCAATGTCAGCAAGATAGATCCCTGGCTCAACGGTAACAACCATTCCAGGTTCAAGAATATCATCACTAAGTTTGGATAAACGAGGAGACTCATGAACTTCCATCCCAAGGCCATGCCCTGTACTGTGTCCGAAGTAGTCGCCATATCCATATTTCGTAATTATATCTCTTGCTAGCGCATCTGCTTCCCGACCTGTCATACCTGGCTTGATCTGCTCCAAAGTATGTAATTGAGCTTCCAGCACAATATTGTAAATCTCAACTAATTTGGCTGCCGGTGTACCGACTGCGATTGTTCGGGTCAGATCTGAACAATATCCATCTAATAGTGCACCAAAATCAAAAGTAATAAAGTCGCCTTTCTCAATTACCTTATTGCTGGCAACGCCGTGGGGCATGGCTGAACGTATTCCAGAAGCTACAATCGTATCAAAGGAAGAAGATGTTGCACCATGCTTGCGCATAAAGAATTCAAGTTCAAGGTCTGCTTCGCGTTCTGTCATTCCAGGTTTTACGACTGTCAGGATATGAGCAAAAGCAGCATCCGCCAAATCTGCAGCACGCTGCATGATCGCAATCTCGTTCTCATCTTTATATAACCGAAGTTTTTCAACAAGTCCGCTCACCGGAACCAGTTCTACTGGTTTTAGTTGATCTGTGTACGCCTCATACGTGGCGAACGTGATGAGATCCTTCTCAAATCCCAGAGACTGAATTCCTTCTTCCATCAGTAAATCCTTTACTGTTTCCATTGGTTTCGCAGTGTGTTCAAGAACAGTAAATGCTTTTGCTTGCTGCGGAGCCTGTGTCATATAACGGAAATCAGTAAGCAAATACGCTTTTTGGAGCGTTACGAGTACGTAACCTGCTGAACCAGTGAAGCCGGTAATATACCGTCTGTTAATCGGGCTAGTCACCAAAATGGCTTCAAGTCCCTGTTCTTTCATAGCCTTACGTAGTTTCATCACGCGGTTGTTCTCCATGATTATACCTTCTTTCTTCGCCTTCAAGCCAGTTCCTTATCTCACTCTATGAATCTCCAGATCGTTATATCATGGCCTGTAGGTCCGATGTAAAGCTGTAGACTGAATCCAGCAAATAGGGCTATAGTTCTGGTGCCAACACTAACGTGCGCAAAAAACGATAGTACCTTCATGAAAGCCTGCAGTACATGTAGCTCACAAACCGAAGAAAGCTTCATTCTTGCGCGCTACCTTCCCTGCCGATAACCATTTGCTATTTTAACACAATGAGTAAGGGATTGAGAAGTTTTTTTGATCGCAGCCTTATGCCACTTTTGGCTCTCGTTTCCTTTCATTCGTATACTCGATGGCTATTGAATAACCGATAAATAATCCCCACAATAAAAACAAACAAAATTCTGCGTAAATCGTGTCCCACGTCACCTCTGTAATCGGCTTTACCATACCGAGATTCGGACCCGGCCAGACAAAAATGAGAAACCACCATAAGATACCGTACAGCAATCCAGGTAGCGGTCCTCTAAATTTACGAAACATGATGAGGTACAGAAAAGCGGCAAGGATTGAAAATCCGATAAAAAACAACCATCCTAACCATTGTCCGGCTAGTGAGTAAATAAAAGAATGTTTAAAAAAAGGTTCTGCTATAAACCCGGTGGGAATCACCGTAAAATGAAAAATATAAAAAACCCACTGAATTCCTCCCCAGAATAATCCGGCAAAAAATCCAATTTCCAAACCGAAAAGCAGCGGGTTGGTTCGTTTTGTTCTTCTCTGCTGATGGTTCACCCTAAGATCCTCTCCTTATTAAACATATCGTCATGTAAATTCATCCTATAGTATGTAGTATGTGCAAATTCCAAATCGTTACTCAAAACTAGAAATTGCTGGCTAAAAAAGATACAATAGAGATAATGAAGAGAATAGGAAGGTGAAACTTTTGCCTCAAGAATCAAAACCAGTAGCTTACGGCGGCCAAGCAGTCATCGAAGGCGTAATGTTTGGCGGGAAGCATGTAAATGTTACAGCAGTAAGACGAAAAAACCAGGAAATCGCTTTTTTAGAAGTCCCCAAACAAGATAAATCCTGGGTTAAAAAACTTAGAAAAATTCCCTTTTTACGCGGGATTGTTAGTCTAATTGACTCGAGTGCCAAAGGAACCAAACATCTTAACTTTTCTGCTGATGCTTACGCAGATGACGAGTTAACTGAAGAAGAACGACAAGAGCAGAAGGATAATGAAAATAAAGGCTGGAGCCTGTCCATGGTCATTGGCGTAGCCGCTGTCGGAGTACTGTCCTTTGTATTTGGCAAGGTTGTTCTCACCGCTGTACCTGTATTTATTGAAGATTTTCTATTTGGTAACACGGGGTTGAGTAAATTCAGTCACACCTTTATCGAAGGTATTATTAAAATATTGCTAGTATTTTTATACTTGTATGTCATATCGCTTACACCAACGATCAAGAGACTGTTCCAATACCATGGAGCAGAGCATAAAGTAATCAGTGCTTATGAAGCAGGAGTAGAGCTTACACCTGCCAATGTGCAGAAGTTCAGCCGTCTTCACTATCGCTGCGGCAGTAGTTTTCTTGTTCTAAGTGTTATTGTCGGGGTACTGGTTTATTCTTTATTCTCCATTCCTTTCCCATATGATAATGTGTGGGAACGTGTAGGTCAGCGGCTCATTCTCTTACCAGTCGTACTAGGGCTGTCTTTCGAAGTTCTGAAGTTTACGAATGCAGTTCGTGATGTTCCTGTCCTCCGTTATCTTGGATACCCTGGTCTATGGCTTCAGCTGTTAACTACAAAAGAACCTACAGATGATCAGGTGGAAGTGTCCATTGCCTCCTTCAATCGGATGCGTGAACTCGATGCAGAACTTGAGAATGCTACGGTAAACGTATCTTATGCAAGCGGAAATTTGGATCCTGTGAAAGGATGAGGTTGGAAGATGTTGAAACACGGTGTTATTTTCTTCTCAGTCATGGCTTTAGCCATTTTTCAGTTCATTGTATTTGCAGCGAATGGCGCTTGGAAGGAGCTCATATTTCCTATCATTCTAGCCGGTTTGATGTTTTGGTTTTATCGGAAGCCGCCGGCTGGTTATGCTAACAGCAGGAAGAAACACCCGAAAGTCAAACCGTCAGCGGCAACCATGGCAAAACTTGGTCAATCCAAAAATGGAGCAAAATCAACAACATCCAAAAAGAGAAAAGATTATCCTTTTCACGTCATCGAAGGAAATAAGAGAGATAAGGATGATTCTGATTTCCCTAAATATCATTAAAGATTATAAAAGAACCCCGCAGAACTGACGTCTTGGTCATAGCCCCGTCAAGTAGACATTAAAAAAAGAGGATTTTCCATTTACGCGGCGACTTTTTCCCGGAATTCGATTGGGGAGAGGTCGCCGAGTTTGTTTTGGAAACGTTCCTTATTGTAAAATGAAATATACTCCGTAATTTGGCTTCTTGCTTGTTCCAGATTATTAGGCTTTTCCAAATACAGCTTTTCCGTCTTTAAGTGGGAAAAGAACGACTCGATACAAGCATTGTCATAGCAGTTTCCACGTCGGGAATGACTCCCTGTCAACTGCTTCTCTTCAAGCAACTTAGCATAGCTTTTCGAGGTATACTGAAACCCTTGGTCCGAATGGAGCAAAGAGGGTCCATCTTTTAGTTG
This sequence comes from Paenibacillus polygoni, assembly GCF_030263935.1. Classification (NCBI taxonomy): domain Bacteria; kingdom Bacillati; phylum Bacillota; class Bacilli; order Caryophanales; family Paenibacillaceae; genus Paenibacillus; species Paenibacillus polygoni. The sequence continues at coordinate 3,505,483 of NZ_CP127162.1, forward strand.
CTGCACAGTGTCCATAACGAGTTTTAGGTCATTGCGCTCGGAGAGTTCCCAGGCTACTATTTCGTTGTTATATAAATCCATTACAGCCGAGAGATAAGCAAATTCATGCCCAATCCGGACATATGTAATATCTGTCACAAGCTTCTGCACAGGAGCAGTCGCAGAGAATTCCCGATTTAAGACATTAGGGAACAAGGCCGATGGTTTGCGGCCACAAAACGGACGTTTCTTGCGAATAACAGAACGAATCTGAAGTTCTCTCATTAAGCGACGGACCTTCTTGTGATTCACAACGAAGCCTTCTTTTCCTAAAGCAGTACGCATTCGCTTGTAACCGAAATACGGACGAATTCGATGAATGCTCAAGATGTGTGCCTTTAGATCTGCATCACGATTTGCTCGTTTCTCTCGATGAACTAAATTCTTCTTCCATTTATAGTAGCCTGCACGTGATATTTCAGCGATTCTACATAGCCAAACTACGGGAGCCACTTTGCTTATTTCTCGAATGGACTGGCACCGGGCTTCGAAATCCAGCTTCCCTCCCCGTGCAAGTTTGGATTTAGCTTTTTTAGATATTCTACCTGCGCTTTCAGATATGCATTTTCTTCTTCCGCACTACTAAAATGCTTCTTCGCCCAACGTCCCCGGTAATCCTCAAACCCCTCACCATTTTGGCATTTACGAACCCATGTGATAATCTGGCTCTCACTTTTGATTCCAAACTTCTCCATGATTCGACTGTACGTCCACCCTTCTTCTACTCGCAAACGGACAGCCTCTTTCTTCGTTTCTTCACTATATCGATTAAAAGTTTGACCTTTCTTCGCTGACATAACAAAAATCCCCTCCGGTTTTCCAGTGTTTGAGTTCATTGTAACATGTTCTCTTTTTTCACTGTCTACCATGAGGGGATAATACCATCTGCGGGGTTCTTTTGTATCCTTTTTTATTCGAGGTTCTTAGGAATAAACTCTAATCGATTTTCATTTTTCTATTTTGTTATTTTGTATAATATGAAGTTAACGCTTGAACGAGTCCCAGTGGATTTTTGGTGAGATATTGGCTGCTGAAAAATATAGATCCTATGATATCTTCATACTGTTCATTGTATTTGAGCTGACTTATAATCTCCTCAGATGTCTGCCAGCCAACTTCTGCTGTTCCGAGCTTATAAGGAGAATGACCGATAATAAGGTCTACGTTTGTTCCCTTCACTTCATTAGCCCACCAGTCTACCAGCACATCATATCTTGCAGCGGTAAACGACATACTCCAGTAGATTTGCGGAGCCACATAATCGACCCAGCCTTCTTTTATCCATGTTCTAACATCAGCATACATATCGTCATAGGCTGTTACACCCGCTTTGGTGTTAGATCCGGTAGCGTCTTTCGCTATGTTTCTCCATACCCCAAAAGGACTGATACCATACTCTATTGATGGCTTAGACTGCTTAATACTTTGTCCCAAACTCTGAACAAATAGATTAATGTTGTTTCTTCTCCAGTCCTCTATGTTCTTGAATTTGCCTGCATTATATTGCTTATACGCAGCACCATCATTAAACGTCGTGTTTGAGGGATAGAAGTAGTCATCAAGATGAACTCCATCAATGTCGTAGTTATTTACCACTTCCATAATTGCATCAACAATATGCTGTCTTGCCTCAGGGATACCTGGGTTAATATACATTTGGTTTTTAGCGGTTACGATCCATTCCGGGTGCTGTTTTATGACATGGTTTGCTGCCAGCGTACTTGTATTCGTTGTGGTATTTGCACGAAAAGGATTAAACCAAGCATGGAATTCCATTCCTCGTTTATGTACTTCCTCAACCATAAACGCAACGGGATCATACTCTGGATCGAGCCCCTGTGTCCCGGTCAGTACTTTATTCCATGGAACGACAGCCGATGGATAGATCGCATCGGATGCTCCGCGAAGCTGAACATATACGCTGTTAATCCCCATAGACTCAAGAGAATCTAACTCTTTGATAAAATCTTGCTTTTGTTTTGCTATATTTTTAGCAGAACCTGATTTAGGCCAGTCTCCATTAATTGTAGATATCCAGGCCCCTCTTATTTCCGAACTTGGTTCACCTGGTACACTTGGAATCTCTGGGTCTGCAGGCCATAAATTGGTTGTAGTCAGTTTAATCGTTTTAGCTGATTGATTCCAGGTCACTTGCAGGCCTAGATGCTCGCTTACAAACCGTAGAGGAACCATAACTCGTCCCTTAATAATTTCTACTGATGTTGTTAAATTTACGGTCTTCCCGTCAACAATCCCGGTTGTTTTTCCATTCGTTAAGGAAATCGAAGTATAGAGCCCTTGAATGTTTACCGTTTTTGCAGCCTGGTTCCATTTTGCCGAAGCCCCAATTCCCTCACTAATTACTCGCAGCGGAACCATCGTTACATTATCTTTCGGCTTCAGATAAGGGGCTACATCTGTCTTAAGCTGACTTCCATCCAAATAAATCGTAATTTCACTCGAACTTGCCGCAGAGATCGGGGCTCCCTGCAGTACAAGAAATACAACTAGTAACAAAGCAAGGCATTCTTTAACTTTCCTCATAAAACATTGTCCTCCAAGCATGATAAATTTAGAAAAATAACCCATATGTTATAGTTATAGACGTTTTTTTATGCTGAAAGTTGCGAATGAATATAAAAACACCATCCTGTGTTAAACCCTAGGATGGTGTTTCTTTCTTTAAGATTCGTTTGTTAGTTCCTTACGGACGTTTCGAAGATCCTGCAGTCTTGCATCGTCACGGCGAAAATACTCCACGAGAGTCTCAATACAAGTGATGGAATCCCAACTAAGGTGATGCTCAATCCCTTCCACGTCTCTGTATATGTTCTCGTCCTGTACCCCGATAATGGTCAAAAATTCTTCAAGCAGTTCATGGCGATCCATTAGTCTTTTTCCGATTTTTTTACCTTTTGGTGTAAGGATGAGGCCTCGATACTTCTCATAGATTAAATATTCGTCTTTATCCAGCTTCTGTATCATTTTCGTTACTGAGGACGGATGCACTTCGAGTCCTTCCGCAATATCGGATACACGCGCATACCCTTTTTCATCGATCAACTTATAAATTCGCTCCAAATAGTCTTCCATACTGGGCGTTGGCATGTGCCTAACCTCATTTCATTAATGAACTAGCGTCCTTGCGGCCGAGTAAAGTTTGCTCTTGTTATGATACATGTTATTGAATAGGATTTGCAAGTCCCTGAAGAGCGTAGCCTCCCCTTCAATACGTAATGTTACCATGCTTAAGAATACAGTTGACCAGGCAAAATACGTAGTGAATTACAATGTGAGAGGAGCTTTTTCATGCCGACTCAAGTCTTAGAAAGACCTGAACGAAAAGTTAGGCCCACTAAAGCTTTTGTCCCTGATCTTGTTTATTTTGAACCCAGTTCCCTCGACTATCCCAAAGGACAGCGTATCCTCGAATGGGTAAAAGAAAAAAACATCGAATATCATATGACGACTTCCCACAACCGAATTACGAACTTGCCTGGTGAAACAGACCTGGAGAAATATCGAATCGCCAAGCGTACACTCGTTGTTGGTATTCGCAGAACCTTAAAATTTGATCAATCCAAGCCATCTGCTGAATATGCAATTCCCATCTCTACTGGCTGTATGGGTCATTGTCATTATTGTTACTTACAAACGACACTCGGCGCCAAACCCTATGTGCGTGTATATGTGAATACGGATGATATTCTTCTAGCGGCTAAGGACTATATTGAAGAACGCAAACCCGAGATTACCCGATTTGAAGCAGCCTGTACCTCAGATCCCGTAGGTCTAGAGCATATCACAGGAAACCTAGCCGACCTGATTACCTTTATGGCAAACGAAGAGTTCGGCAGATTACGGTTTGTAACCAAATACCACCATGTAGAACCTCTGCTTAACTTGAAGCATGGTGGAAATACTCGTGTTCGATTTAGTGTTAACGCAGATTACGTCATTAAAAATTTTGAACCAAATACCTCTCGTTTTGAGGAGAGAATTGAGGCAGCCGGGAAAATTGCTCATGCAGGGTATCCATTAGGGTTTATTATCGCTCCTATTATCTGGCATGAGGGATGGGAAGAAGGATACGGCGATCTTTTAAAACGGTTAGCGAACACCCTGCCTAAAGATGCTACCAAAGATTTAACTTTTGAAATGATCCAGCATCGTTTCACAAAGACAGCAAAGAATCTAATTGAACAACGTTATCCAAAATCAAAGCTTGAGATGGATATTGCCAAACGGGAAACTAAATGGGGCAAATATGGGCAATATAAATATGTATATCCAAAAAACCAACAACAAGCGTTACGCGAATTTATTACAGAACGGATTTTCGAATATTTTCCTGAATCAAAAATCGAGTATTTCACGTAGCACTTATCGTTTATATATAATAAAAAGGTGCTTTCCTATAATCCGTCAAAGCAGACGGCTATAGGGAAGCACCTCTATACATTTAAAACAAATTGATCTAAATTTTCATCCATTCAGGAGTAATCCGCTGCAGCCAAATGGTGATCTGGATCATTTGATCCGTAAAGAGTAATATCCCCATTAAGATCATGATACTGCCTCCGACTTTCATTAGAATGCCAGAGTACTTCGTAATCCATCTAGTCGTACCTACAAAGAACGCAAGAACGAAAAATGGGACAGCAAACCCTGCCGTATATCCTGTAATTAAACCAATCCACGTGCCCGGCTCAGTCGCAGCAAGAGCTATAATGGCGGCAAGGATGGGTCCTATGCAAGGAGACCAACCTGCAGAAAACCCAATACCAAAAATAAAAGATCCGAGATATCCCGCCGGTTTCCACTTTATATTCATCTTACGATCCTTCATTAGAAATTGAGGCTGAAAAAGGCCAATTAACATCAGTCCCATGACGATGATGAGTACAGCGGATAACATTCGAATCAAATCTTTATACTCGTAAAAAAATTCACCAAAAAGACCTGCTCCAAGTCCCAAAGTATAGAACACAACAGAAAAACCAAGGATAAAAGCAAGGGTGTGACTTAAGGTTCGTAAACGTATTTCTCTCTTATTTTGTTCATTCTTCAGTTGCTGTACAGACAAACCGGTTATGTATGACAAATACGAAGGATACAGCGGCAAGCTGCATGGGGACAGAAACGAAGCTATACCTGCCCCGAAAGCAAGCCACACGTTTACATCAGGCATTGAAGGAACGCCTCCTCATGAGTTAGGGATTCGAACAAAATATCTTAAGCCCGAACCCCTTTTTTCCCAAGCATAATGACAACTAGCAATCCAATTAGCAATAAAACAATGGTTGCTCCTGGTGCCAGATTCCAAATCCCTGCGATCACAAGCCCTGCGATTACAGCAATCTCCGAGATGATAACCGATAAAATAATCGAAGCCCGGAAGCTTTTTGCTAGAAGCAAACTAATGGCTACCGGAATTGTTAATAGCGCGGATACGAGGAGCGCCCCAACAATTTTAATCGCTGTACTGATAACAAGTGCCGTCATAATGGTAAGCAGCATGTTTAGAATTTTTACAGGAAGGCCGGTAACGGCTGCTGCATCTTCTTCAAAACTGAGCAGGAAAAACTCCTTGTGAAATAAAGCAACCACCAAAATGACGATCGCAGTCACAACACCAACAACCATAAGATCGGTACGATCGAGTGTGTAAATGCTGCCGAATAAATAACTCATTACATCCGCGTTGTACCCCCTGCCGAGTGTAAAAAATAAGGAAGCTAGTGCTACCCCGCCTGACATAATGATTGCAATAGATAATTCCGCGTAACTTTTATAAGCTTTTCGTAATTTCTCAATTCCAAAGGATGCAATTACAGCAAAGACAAGCCCTGCCGCAATCGGATAGACCCCGATCAAGAAACCAAAAGCCACACCTGCAATCGTAACGTGAGACAACGTATCTCCAATCATGGAGAGTCTGCGCAGTACTAAGAACAAACCAATCAGCGGTGCGGTGACTCCAATAAGAATCCCCCCGACTAATGCCCGCTGAAAAAAATCACTCGTTAATATTTCCAATCTTCACGACTCCTTTGACACCTATAACACCGAATGTTGCAAATCTGTCTGAACACAATTCTCCAGGTCATGGGAATGACGAACATAAAAGTTGATTTTACCGTTCACTTGCTGAGGTTCGTTTCCAAGGTATCCTTTGATCATTTCAATATCATGCGATACCATCAGGAATGTCATATGATGATGTTTGTGCATGTGAGTAATCAGTTCAAAGAAACTTGCCTGTGTTTCAGCATCAATCCCTACCGTAGGTTCATCTAAAATTAGCAGGTCAGGGTGATTGATCAGCGCCCTAGCCAAAAATGCACGCTGCTGTTGACCTCCGGACAGCTGTCCTATTCTTTTATCCGCCAAATCCTGGATCCGCATCACTTCAAGAGCATCATCACATTGCTGCTTATGCTTTTTCGTCATTTTGCGGAAAATATGTTTGTTATTATAAAGCCCCGAAAGCACCACTTCCCGAACCGTTGCTGGAAAGAGCGGATTAAAAGCATTCTTCTGCGGTACATATCCGATGCGTTCCCAGTCCTTAAATTTAGCGATGGATTGACCGAACAAACGGATCTCACCATCGCCTGGAGGTAACAACCCGACCAGCATGCGCATGAGCGTCGTTTTTCCCGCTCCATTTGATCCAATGACACCAACAAAATCTCTTTCCTTCACTGTGAAGTTCAGATTGTTAATGACCTGCTGCTCACCGTATGAAAAACAGAGATTCTTTATCTCAAGAACCGGATCATGACATATATTATCAGCCTTTTGCATGGTCTTCCTTCCTTCTTCTTAAGCTAACCTTGATACAGTGATCAAGGTTGATCACATTCTATTGTAAAGCTGTTATGAGATTTTGCAAATTTTTCTCCATTAGCGTGAAATAATTATCTCCATTCTCCAACTGTTCTTTTGTAAGTCCCTCTACCGGGTTAAGAACCATGGTTTCTACACCAGCCTCAGATGCAAGAGTTTTTGCCAGTTTATCAGAGACTAACTCTTCAAAGAAAATATAGCGAATTCCTTCTTCTTTCACCAGCTTAGCAAGTTTCACAATATCTTGTCCTGTTGGTTCTGCATCAGGGGAAAGTCCCATAATTGAATGTTGTGTGAGTCCATAATCACGTGCTAAATATCCAAATGCCTGGTGAGATACCACAATTTCTTTTTGAGATACCTTAGAAAGTTGTTCTGTAAACTTGGTATCGAGATCTTCTAGTTGTTGTTTAAGTTCACCATAACGCTCTTCATATCCCGTCTTATGTTCTGGATCGGCTTCGACAAGACTGTTCTTGATGTTCTCTGCCATAACAAGCGCTGACTTTGGACTTACCCAGGTATGAGGATCAATAGAACCATGATTATGTCCATCGTCTTCATGTTGTTCATTCTCATGTGCATGATCATCATGTTCTTCGCCTTCATGTGTATGCTCTTCTTCTTCTGAATCGATTAGATGAATGCCTGCACTTACTTCCACTGCTTTCACATTGGAATCTTTATCTAGACCTTTCAGAAAATTAGGAACCCATGCTTCAAGGCCCGCACCATTATATAAGAACAAACCCGCTTTGGATGTATTCACAATATCTTGACTTCGTGGTGTCCAGTCATGCGGTTCAACACCCGTTGGCAGCAGATTAATCACATTAACATCATCTCCGCCGATCGCCTTCGTAAACTCATAAATCGGATAAAAACTAGTAACTACATTAAACTTGTCCTCTGAGATTTTTCCTTGGGAAGAACTACCCGAATTGCTGCCGCATGCGGATACAATCAGCATCATGATACTGCATAAGGCAACCGTCATAAAAAGCCGTGACCTTTTTGCCGAATTCGTAAGCCTGTTTTTCATTTCATCCACTCCATATTTAAAAAGTTTTATTCTGTTTAATCGTAATCGTAACGATTACTACTAAATAGTAGTATAGGTATCCCTCATTTGGATGTCAATACTTTTTCATATGGAAAAAGCGTCCCCGAAGGGACGCCTCATCCGCATACCGTACTTTTGAAATGACATATATCCTTCATCCTACGAGTATGCTCTTTTTCATTTATTTTATAAGCCCTATAAAAAGCTTACTTCACAATAGCCCCGTTCGGCATATTTTCTGGAACGGTAGCAAGGGTCAGCTGATCGCCGTGTGACGCTGCCAAAATCATCCCTTGAGATAATTCACCCCGAAGTTTCACTGGTTTTAGGTTCGTTACACAGATTACTTTACGGCCGACCATTTCCTCTGGAGTATAGAATTTAGCAATACCAGATACAACCTGGCGCTGTTCGTAGCCAAGATCAAGCTGCAGTTTCAGCAGTTTATCTGCTTTTTTCACCGGCTCGCAAGCAATTACCTGTGCCACGCGAAGTTCCACTTTTGCAAAATCTTCAATTCCGATCTCAGGTAAGCCTTCCGGAGCAGGAACTTCCTTCGCTTCCGTTTCTTTCGCAGCCTCTGGTTTGGATCCGCCTGTCATCGCATTCGCAATATATGCTACTTCCTGCTCTACATCCAGTCTAGGGAAAATTGGCTCTCCTTTACGAAGCTCGTTGCCTTCAGGGATCAGCCCTGCTTGTTTTGTGCTGTCCCAAGCAGTCAGTTCGCCTTCTTCAATACCAAGTTGCTCCCAAATTTTACGCGGTGCTTGCGTTAAGAACGGCTGCAGTAAAATGGACGCTACGCGAAGAGATTCCACAAGGTGAGCCATAACGGAAGCCAGTTCCTCTCTTTTCGCTTCATCCTTCGCCAGAACCCAAGGCTGAGTCTCATCAATATATTTATTGCAGCGGCTAATAAATTGTCCAATCGAAGTAAGGGCTACAGAGAATTCTAAATTCTCCATCGCTTCTTCTACTTTTTGTACCGTCGTAAGTGCCAATTCTTCTATTGTTGCATCAAATGGCGTCACTCCTGAGCGGTATGCCGGTGTTTTTCCATCAAAATATTTATGAACCATCGCTACAGTTCGATTCAAGAGGTTACCTAGATCGTTCGCCAAGTCAGAATTCACACGTTCTACAAAGCTTTCAGGCGTGAAAGTACCATCAGAACCAAATGGGACTTCGCGAAGCAGATAGTACCGTAAGGAATCCAGACCATAACGATCAATCAAAGTAACGGGATCGACTACGTTCCCTTTAGATTTGGACATTTTACCGTCTTTCATAAGCAGCCAGCCATGTGCAAATACTTTCTTCGGCAGTGGAAGATCCAGAGCCATCAGCATAATCGGCCAATAAATTGTATGGAAACGTACAATCTCTTTACTCATGAGATGAACATCAGCCGGCCAGAATTTATCATATAGAGCTGTATCATCAGTACCATACCCGAGTGCAGTGATATAGTTAAGCAGCGCATCAATCCACACATATACGACGTGTTTCGGATCGCTTTTTACTTTTACTCCCCAATCGTAACTTGTACGAGAGACAGCCAAATCTTCAAGTCCTGGTTTGATAAAGTTGTTTATCATCTCATTTTTACGAGACTTCGGCTGAATAAATTCTGGGTTTTGCTCGTAGAACGCTAAAAGACGATCTGTATATTTGCTCATTTTGAAGAAATAACATTCTTCTTTAACAAGTTCTACAGGATGTCCGCTATCTGGGCTTTTTCCTCCAATGATATTACCTTGGTCATCTTTGACTGTATCCACAAGCTGAGTTTCTGTGTAGTACGTTTCATCAGGAATACTATACCATCCTTCATATTCCCCTTTATAAATATCACCTTGCTTAACCAGACGTTCAAATACATCTTGAACAACCTTTGTATGTCTTGTTTCACTTGTACGAATAAAGTCATCGTTAGAAATATCGAGTTTCTTCCATAGATCCTGGATCCCCGCAACAATTTCGTCTACGAATTCAATCGGCGTTTTACCTGCTGCCTGCGCTTTTTGTTCGATTTTCTGTCCATGTTCATCCGTACCTGTCAAATAACGAACGTCATAACCTCTTAGCCTTTTGTACCTTGAAATCGCATCTCCTGCTACCGTTGTGTAAGCATGACCAATATGCAGCTTGTCACTTGGGTAGTAGATTGGTGTTGTGATGTAAAATGTTTTTTTCTCCGTCATTCGTATACCTCCTATAAAATAATTGGTGCTGGCGCCCTGTCATTCTGCAAAAAATACCAGAAGACAATACAAAAAGACCCTCATCCCCTATGGGACGAGAGTCTGTTATTCTCACGTGGTACCACCCAAATTCCCTGGATCCTCACGGATCACAGGCTCAACCGGTTATGTTGTGTCATCAACCGGACCCCATTAACGCTGGAACACGCCACTCCCTTACCTCTTCCTTTGTATACAGAAGACAGCTCGAAAGTGATTCCTCCAGGACCATTTTCCAGTGATCCACAGACCGGTTTGCAGCTTCCCCGGCTCTCTGTACTGCAGATGTTAACTGTACTTATCCCTTCATAAGAAAACATATGAATTTATCAAAATAATACTAAACGAACGCAATCCATGTCAAGGTTATCCATGCCTATTCGGCTATGATGTGGAAGAATCCTGACTTCCTTTTTTGGGTGGAACCAAATCCACGCCTCCTGGATGAAAGGGATGGCATTTCATTATTCGTTTAGCAGAGAGAAATGAACCTTTTACCGCACCATGAACCTCGATCGCTTCTAGTGCATAAGCCGAACAAGTCGGATAAAACCGACAACTCGGAGGTTTCAGCGGCGATATAAATTTCCGATAAAATGTTACAGGTGCTTTTGCAATTGTACGAGTAACCTTCATTTTTACTGACCCTTTGATGAAGCTTGATTCTGATTAGTCTTCGGCGACACTTTGCCAGATACTTGACAGTCTTTACAATAACCAAAGATTTCAAACTTATGCTCCACTACTTGAAATTGATCGGGTGTATCCGTAAGCTGCATTGGACAAAACTCAATTGGAAGCGTCTTCTGACACTGAAGGCAGATCAGATGATGATGATGATGTCCCGAGCTGCAAGAAGCCTTAAATTTCACTCCATCTTCAAAGATAACTTGTTCAAGTACACCTAGTTCCTGCATGACCCTGAGATTTCGATAAACCGTATCAAAACTGAGCCCGCTGTATGTCCGGCCCATATATTCGTATACATCCTTTGGTGACAAATAACCTTCTGTTTCCGCAAAAAGTCTAGCGAGCGTCTTTCGTTGATCCGTAATACGAAGCCCTTGGCTAGACATGGCTTCTATAATCTGATTCGTTGACAGCATGACTTTTACCCTCCCGTCATACCAAATCTGTCTATATCTCTATAATGCCTGAAATGGTGTACCACGTCAACGAACATAGAATCCTCTTTTATTGCTGCAGAAAAAAGAACTCTTTATGATCTAAAGAGTCCTTTTTCCATCCTGCTATTATGTTAATCCTTAATTCTTACTTGGTAATGGTGCTATCAACAGGTTAACGGGAAGGCTGCTTGCCGGTGCTGCTGTGAGTAAAATTTCTACTTTCCGTTCATACTCTCCCGTACGATATAATACGGCCTGTTCATTAGGAGCTCTGACTGCGCCATCTGTATAAAGAGGAGTTATCTCTCCATTGACCATGGCGTAACCCGTATACGTGCCTCCTCTTGGATTAAAGGAAATGAGTGTATTAGGCGCAACGCGCTCCAGCGTTATTTTATAGAGTACTCCAAAGTTACCGGAATTAGAAGCTTCTACACCGACCATCGGATCTATCCCTGACAGATTCGGATCATCGTTATTATCCCCAATCACGAGGCGCTCTGGCTTCTCTCCAAGGCGATCGCTGTAAGTAATCTCCCGGGTTGCATTTGGATAGGTGCCCCGATTATGCACTCCATCCCGGTCCAGAATAGGAAGTCGGTACAGTACCTTCAGCGGATCTGAATTTTCATCAATAATCACGACGTTATACTCAATCGGATAATCACAATACACATCAGACAGTAATGAAATGATCTCCTGCTGCTTCATGCTTGTTTTGCTCATATCTGTCAAGATTAGCTTGCTTTCGCCTGGTTTTAATGTAGTCGCTGTACGTTTTGAATCATCCTGCATCGTGGTAAAGTAACGCTCAACCGCTTTTTTCCCAGCTGCTTGTGCGATAGTGCTTGGTCCAGCAAATCCTAGATTTTCTGTACGCAGAATTGCTGTTGCAGAATTATTGTTTGTCGCTACAACGTACATTTTTACTTTTTTTCCTGTATTATTTTTATGGTGAATTAAGAAACGAGTGTTGCCTACCGCTATATCTTTATATACGATCCCTTCCTTATACACCGTTTCCGGGCTGTTACTGCGAAGTAAGGTGCTCGGATAGTCCGTATACGAATAATTCACTTTTGCCCACGTAGGAACAGTCGATCCATCAAAGGAGAATTTATCTCCAATGGGTGTAAATAACTGATTAAACTCGGTTAACGAATAGAGCGTTTCATTCGTAATGATAATCGTTTTTTGGTAGGTATTAGTTAATCCTTTATTATCCTTTACTGTCAGGCTGATTGTTTTTGGACCTGGTGTGAAAAAGGCAAGTGCATTATTATTCCATTCTGTTTTCACAATAGCTTCATCATCTGAACTTTGATCTGTGTACGTAATGAGTTCGCCCATTTTATATTCTTCTTTATCCGTTACAAACAAAGCTACTGGCGGCTGATTAGGACGCAGGACATTGACTGTAAGTGAATAGGGGTCACTCCAAGTACCACTAGAGTCTTGTACATAATATTTAATCGTAAATCTTCCCGGAGCATCAAATACGTCTTTTTTTCCTTCCCAACGTTCATTTATGATGGACAGACCTTTTGGAGAAAACCCATCTACTTTGTATGTAACAGCTTGTCCTGCATACACTTCAGAAGGTGATATGCTGAAGCTCGCAATTGGTTTTGTAGATAAATTCATAACAATGCTTTTATTAACTACACTATACTTGATCCCAAGTGCTGCCGTGATCGCTGTTAGAGGCACCATAAAGGTATTTTGAGTCTGATATGAAGTTCCTTTCATGGTTTTCGTTACACCGTTAACCTTGTATTTATTACTGTTTGTTTTGAACTTCAGTTCATTATTTCCTTGAATGATGCTCGTTTCTTTCGTGGCTTGGTTATATAAGACCCGGAATCCAACCCGATCAACCAATGCACGAATCGGTACATAAGATACACCATTTTTTACTTGCAACGGCTGGGGTGCATAATAAGTCACACCGTCTTGGACCATTTTTTTACTATTATAATAGAGGATCAACTGACTGCTGCTGCTTTGCGGCTGTACCTCTAGAATATCAGGAACTTCTGGAACCACTGGAGATTCAGGAACCACCGGATTTTCTTCTGTTTGAACAGGAGTCTTCTGATCCTCTGGATTTGATGTAACCTCTTCTACAGTTCCTGTAACCGTTCCTTCTGTGATAACCGTAGTTTCTGTGTCGGCCTCTTCTGTGGCTGTTTCTTTTGTTCCACTGACCGCATCTTCTTTTGGTTCTGTTACACTTGACCCATCCGTTTTCCCTTCCACTTTCATTTCTTTGTTAGCTGGTGCTTCAAGCCGTGATTCTTCCTGAATAATCGAACTTGAAACAGGTTCATCCATACTCATTTCTGCGCTTGCCGTGTATGCTGGTACCACTTGTGAAAATAGAGCTAATATGGTGAGCATCGTTAATTTCTTGAATTTCATTCTCCGACTCCCTCTGTATCTATTTTGTATATATTCCTTATCATGTCATTCTATTAGACGCACCTAGTCCTGAAAAGTTGCTCTTTACTTTACGGGAAACAACAAAAAACAGCATCCTTTGACAGTTACCTGGCATCAAAGAAATGCTGTTTATACGTTTTTTTACTTATTGATTATTATGATCAGCAGTGACCAGTGGATTTGAAGCTGCCATCTCGCGATACTCTGATGGTTTCATTCCATAATATTTGTGGAATACCTTCGAGAAATATCGCCTTTCTCGGTATCCAACTGAAGCGCCAATCGATGCAATACTGCGATCTGTTCTAGCAAGCAGTTTTTGGGCTGATTCCATTCTTTCTTTTGTAATATATTCAACAAATGTCACTCCAAAATGGCTTTTGAACAACTGACAAAAATAGCTGGGGCTAATATTCAATTGATCTGCCATTTCTTCTATGCCCAAATCCTGATCAAGGCGCGAGGCAATATAATCTTTAGCAGAAGCTACCAGTAAACCTGCTGATTTTTTAGGCTGCTCTTCACCGGATCTTTCTGTCAAGGTAAGGGCGAGTTCATATAATTCTCTGAGTGTTAGAGGTTGAAGCATCACATTCCAGAACTTCTCTTCATCCTCCGGCTTTAATAAACGCATCTCATGCATCTCGCGCAGCATATGAACAACCACATAGTGAAAATATTTCACTGCCTTGCCAGGTATCTCTTCGGGTTGAAGACAGATTTTATTATATAGCTGATGTAAAATGTTCGAAATCTCGTCCTTGTTCTGATGCCTAATTCCTAAAGTGAGTCGATCTGACCAAGTACGGGACATCCAATCATTCTCTTCATCTAATACATCCTTACGCATCGTAAGGAGCTCCGAATGTTCCATATGGATCACTGCCTGCTGTGCTTTTCGGTACTGCTCGGCTAGCATTGAGAAGACAACCTCTTCTCCCTCGGAGTATAAACGTACGGACATCCCCGCTACTTCTTCAAACGTTCGTTTCAATTCACATAATCCCTCTTGATTAAAACTTGATCTATTAAAAATAGAGCTTTGCTCAATAACAATGCACCATTCGCCTTCTCTTGTTTGAATGACAATTCCAGGAGGGACAAGCTTCTCCAGTTTCCTTTCTAAAGCTTCGCGCACCTCTTCATGCCAGTTCTTCCGCTCCTCGTCACACCAAAACATGGCTCTGCGAAAATAATCCTGAGCATCCAGAAGGATGAGGGTATACCGATTTTTCTCTTCATGTACTTCAGATTGAGGAATAAGAGGATATGAACTTTTTGACTCGCCAAGAAGTAATTCGAGCAACCATTTCCTCCGAATCCAGTTACTCATTTGTTCCTGCTGTAAAGTTCCTTCCTTTTCCTTCATCTTTTTCTTCATAATATAATCAGCTAACTGGCTGATTGTCTGTTCCAGCTCTATATAATCGATAGGCTTGCATATGTATTCCCTCACTCCCTGCTGAAGGGCAAGCCTTGCATATTCAAATTCCTGATACCCGGTAAGCAGTAAAATTTCAGCTTTTCCATTCCGTTCACGATACTGCTTAATAAATGAAAGACCATCCATGATCGGCATACGAATATCACATAGAATTAAATCAGGGTCAAACTCAGAAATTTGCTCCAGCGCCTCACGGCCCGTTCGTGCAGTTCCAGCAATTTCAATCCCTAATGTTTCCCAGGAAATAAATTCAGTCAGGTTATCCAGAATCGGTTGTTCATCATCTACAAGCAATACCTTTAGATTCAAGGCCGATCCCCCCAATCGTTTTTAGGCAGTATGCACCGTATCACTGTTCCATGACCTTTCGAAGAGCAGATAAAAATCCCATAGTGATCCCCATATTGAATTCGAATTCGATCTGCTACACTTCTCACCCCAAGACCACGTCTTTCAGACATAACCGGGCTTTTTATAATCGCTTTATGATCAGGCCAGTTAGAAGTTTCTTTTAACATATATTCAAATCTGCTAAGAACTTCATTATCCATGCCCAGTCCATTATCCTCCACTTGCAGGATCACTTTCCCCATTTCTTCCCATGCACTAACGTTAATCTTACCTTTATATTCAACTCCTTCAAATCCATGCTGAATGCTGTTTTCCACTAAAGGCTGGAGCGTTAGCTTAAGCATCGGAAAACATTCGAGCCGAGAGGGAATATCCATTTCATATTCAAAAAGATCTGGAAAACGGTACTTCTGAATTTCAAGATAGCTCTTTAGATGTTTAACTTCTTCTTGTAACGTTATTTCTTCTTTTTCTTGAATACTAATCCGCAAAATGCTGCCGAGTCTCGTTACCATCTCGCTCACTTTGCGACCTTCTCCTCGGAGGGCAAGACCATTAATCGATTCGAGTGTATTAAATAGAAAATGCGGCTTAATCTGAGCTTGAAGAACCCTTAGCTCTGCACTTGTTTTTTGCATTTGTTCCGCCTTCACCCTGGAGAATAGGCTGCTTATTTTATCCATCAGATCATTAAATCCTTGGGCTAACAGCTGCATCTCATCATAACCTTTACCTTCCACTCTAGCGCTAAAATCGCCTCGTTCCACTCTGCGCATAAACCTGACAAGCACAGCAATTGTACCTGTAATTCGGTTCATAAACAGAATATTGAACATGAGGGCTGCAAGCAGACAAGCCATGATAATAATGACATACCACTTCGCTAGAACCGTCGTTTCCTGTGATAATGACTTCCAGGAAGTAACCGATATTAAATGCCAAGGAGAATCCTTCATCTGATAAGATGAGACAATACTTTCCCTGCCATCGAATCCTACTTTTAAACTTTCATACCCTTTCGAAAAAGACTTTTCTTGTTCCATCAGTTCTGACATATGCTGACCTTGGTACGTTCTTGAAGGATCATAGACGATGAGTCCATCATCATTTACCATCATAAAATGAGTATCCTGCGCACCGCTCATACTGAGATTTCGAAAAATCCGATCAATTTCCCAATTCTGAATTTGTACTACAAGAATGCCGATGTTTTGGAAATAACTTAGTTCTTTTATTAGTCTGATCTGAGTAAATACAGGTTCGTTTCCTGTGAATTCCGGATATTCAAATGGTGCAATCCACCTAGGAACTCCGTTTAACTGCTTCACTTCATTGTATATGGCATGTTTTTTGAATTCATCAAAAGATAAGGTATTGAAATTTTCCTTTGTAAAAATAGATACAATCCGGTTCCCAGGTGCTGGTTGAAGATTATATAAAAACGCATAACTGATTGCCGGATAATTATATAGAAGACTGCGAAAATTCCGCTGACTTGCATTCAGAGATAATTGATCTCCTTCTCCAAGATTCACTGGATTATCAGCAATAAGAGCCATATGAAAGACGGACGATGCAATTCCATTATCCGTCACATTATTCATCTCGCGAAATACGTTCTCTATGCTGTAGCTGATAGATTTAAGGGAATACTCGGCCTGCTCGCTATATTTTTTCTCAATCGTATGAGAAGTAACGAGAAACGTTCCGATCCCCATCACGCACATGGGAATGACAATGAGAGAAAGAAACGCCATATAAAGTTTCATTCTTAGATTCATTCGGCATTTCTCCCTATATCATCTTTCTCAAACAGTACCCCTTTAGCCTTTCACGCTGCCTGCTGTAACGCCCTCGATAATTTGCTCTTGCAATACAGCATAGATAATAATGACAGGCACTACACTGTATACAATACCTGCGGACATCTGGGCATAGTTCATCTGATATTGATCTCGGAACTGAACCATACCTACTGGAAGCGTGCGGAGCGTGTCTGTAGATAAAAAATAGTTAGCAAGCAAAAACTCATTCCAATTCCCAAGAAAGTTAACAATGAAAACGGTAACAATCGCAGGAATAGTAAGAGGTAAAACTATCCTAGCAAAAATACCAGGAGCTCTCAACCCATCCATGACCGCAGCTTCTTCAATTTCACTAGGAAGTGATCGCATGAATGCCGCTAAAATAATAATAGTGAAAGGCAGCGCATTTGCGATGTAAGGAATGATAAGCGCTAAGTGCGTGTCTAGAATGTTCATTTTTCGTACAAGTAGATAAATAGGCAGCATAAGCGAGTTGTTCGGAATAAGCATGCCAACGAGAATAAGACTGAAGAGTGCTACATTCCATCTGCCGTGCTTCATCCTCGTTACTGCAAAAGCAAACATAGCACCAAGCAGAATGGATATAACCGAAGCTAAGATGGAGATATACATGCTATTGAAAAAATACGTCCCAATCTTGGCGTTCACCCAAGTTTCTACATAGTTAGTAAACACAAATTCTTTTGGAAATCCAAATGGATTTCGTGCAATCTCATTATTATCTTTCTTAACAGAAGAGAAAATAACGAACAAAAAGGGAAATAGAATAACCAGCAAATAACTAAATAAAAAAATATGAGGGATTGATTTTTTTAGTGGGGTCATCTTAGTATTCAATCCTTTCACTACGGCGAGCGATAAACAGCTGATAAAGTGCCGTTAGAATCAGTGTAAAGATAAAGATGAGTACGGCAATCGTGTTACCATAACCGTATTTAAAGTTTGTGATTGCATACTTGATCATATAAGTTGCCAGTACATCTGTGGAGCCTGCCGGTCCGCCTTTGGTCATAACGATAACGATATCCGCAGCTTTCATTGCCCCTGCAATGGATAACATGATCACTACAGAGATGATAGGTTTAATTAAGGGAAGTGTTATAGAAAGCGCACGTTGCAACCGTGTTGCACCATCAATTTCTGCAGCTTCATCCAAATCACGCGGTATAGACAGAATGGCTGCGAGTACCATAATGATATAAAAACCCGTCCACTGCCAAGCATTCGTTAACAGAATAGAGAACATGGCGTACTTTTCATCAGATAACCAGTACAAAGGTTCGATCCCAATGAGGCCAAGCAGCTTGTTTAAGAGGCCGATATTCGGTTCATATATAAACCCCCACAGGATTCCAATGACAGCAGTAGACATAATCGAAGGCAGAAAAACGGCTGTTTTATACAAGCCTTTTAGTTTCTTGACGTTTGCAATTAACAGGGAGAAAAAAATAATAAGCGGTACTTGGATAAAGCAGGAGAATACAATAAACCAACCATTATTCTTCGCTGACTCCCAGAACCGTTCATCTTCGAGGGCTTTCAGATAATTAGAAAAACCTATAAACTTCGGATTTGCGGAAACTCCGTTCCAGCTGGTGAAGCTGTAATAAATGGAACTGAAAATGGGATATATGAAAAACATGAAAAATAAGAGCAGCGCCGGAAAAATAAATAAGATATATACTAGCGGATTACGAAGTGATTTGTTCATGCAAAAACCTCCAATAAACAACCCTGTATTCGGATCTTCTTGATGACCATACGCTATTACTTTCTGCTAATAAGTAAGAAAAACCCCGGACGGCGTCCGGGGTACGTAGCCCTTTGTTTTTCTATCCTTTATTCAACTGCTGAGTTTGCTTCTTCCTGAACTTTTTGCAGATCCTCTGCCATTTTTTCAGGAGTCGTTTGACCACCAATCAGTTTTTGAATTTGGATATTACTAATCTCCGTCGTCACATCAGCCTGAACAAGAGAATCAAATGCCGGGAAAGAGGTTTCAGATGCATTGAGTACGGCTACGATTTCTTTCATCAGATCATCCGTAATATTTTTTGTTAATACCTCTTCATCAAACTTCATCGCAGGCAGTACGCCATCCTCCACCAGACCTCTGATTTGCATCTCTTCATTGTAGAGATTTTTGATAAAGGATTTTACAGCTGCGAGTTTTTGCGGATCTTCTGCTACAGAAGCGGCAAAACCATAACCGTTGTTCACATCACGCATTAGTGATGTTTGGTCCCCTGCTCCACCATCAACAGCAGGTAAGTTAAAGAACCCTACTTTTCCGATCAGTCCTTCACCGGATTGACCTTCTTTAAATACAGAAGATTTCCAGGTACCGTCGTACATTAGAATCGCTTCACCGCTAGTAAACTGAGTCGTGTATTCAGCATATTCAAATCCAAGTTCACCTTTTTTGAAATATCCATTATTAACCCACTCCTGATACTTTCCAAAAGCTTTGACAACCGCAGGATCAGTCCATTTTGCTTCTCCGGTTGCAAATTTGTTTGTCACATCAGAACCCGCGTAGCGAGACCAGAGATGGTTAGTCAGCATAAGCGGGACCCATCCTGCTTTGGATGCACCAGCAAGGGGTACTTTTCCGTCTGCTTTAATATCTGCAAGCTGTTGTTCCAGCTCAGCGAACGTTGTAGGCGCTTTCCAACCTTTTGATTCATAGTACTCTTTGTTATAGAAGAATCCTTCACCGGATCCCCCGATAGGAAGTCCATATACGTTTCCTTCATATATAAACGGTTCTAGCGATGAAAACTTATCTGAGATGCCTAGCTCATCTAAAATTGGAGTCAGGTTAAGCAGCATTCCTTCTTTAGCATATACTTTTGCATCGGGGCTTCCAAAAAGGTCGAAAATATCTGGCGGGTTTCCTGCCGCCATTTCTCCCCGCAGTTTTTCTTTACGGTTTACATCAGAGTCCACGCCATCGAGTGTAAAGGATGCCCCCTCAACTTCTTCTTCTACCTTTTTAATCACATCTTGCAGAATGGCGAGACGTCTTTGCTTGTCAGCCCCAACTTGCGTATGACGCAGTGTCATTTCAAAAGGTTCCGTAGAAGCAGCCGGCGGTGTTTCCCCCGATGTACCTGGGTCGGCAGCGGGTGGTGTTTCTTTACCACTACTACACGCAGCCAGAGTTAGTGATGCAGCAAGCATAATAGACATCATCGTACCAAACTTTTTCTTCAACATTTTATGACCCTCCCCCTAAGTCACTCTGTCCTGGATTAAATTTACATCTGCTTTACAATTTTTATTATAAAACTTTTTATTTCGAGCGTAAGGACGACATTTCAGTAATGGAGGGATAAAATCCTCGAATAACAAAAAAAGATCTCCCTAGTAAATAAGGAGATCTTTTAAATCATATTTTACGTTTTTTAGTAAGAAAAACGAAGATTCTGTGATTCCATACGTCCTTCTTCAATAATGCGGTATGCACGGTCTACTTCTTCCTGTGTTGGAGATGGTACTCCTTCGAGCGGATACTCTTTGCCTAGAAGTTCCCATTTATAAATACCCATTTGGTGATAAGGCAGAATCTCGAACTTTTCGACGCCTTCCAGTGTCCCGATAAATCGTCCCAAGTTACGCAGATCTTCTTCATCATCATGAATACCAGGTACGTATACATGTCTAATCCACATCTTCTTACCATGATCTGATAACCAGCGAGCTGTCTCCAGCATCCGTTCATTGGATTTTCCAGTCAGCACTTTATGCTTTTCATCATTGAAATGTTTTAAATCAAGAAGAACTAAATCCGTTGCATCAATTAATTCTTCTATACGGTTCATATCATTGAATCCATTGCTATCCAGTGTGGTATGAAGGTTCCAACGTTTTTTCACTTCTTGAAAAAGGCTTGCTACAAAGCCAGCTTGAAGTGTTGGTTCACCACCAGAGACCGTCAGACCGCCGCCAGAACTTTTATAGTAATTCAAGTAAGGCTCAATTTCACTTAGAACTTCTTCCAGTGTCATTGTCTTCCCGCCGTCAAGTGCCCACGTATCCGGGTTATGACAATACTGACATTTAAGATGACAGCCTTGCATAAAGAGCACAAAGCGGATGCCTGGCCCATCGACAGTGCCGAAAGTTTCCAATGAATGAATATGTCCTTTTATCATCATTTCATCATCCTTCCACGCACCCGCTTGTGCGTACAGATTTTTACTTACATACTGCCGTGGAACGTACGGTTAATAACATCAAGTTGCTGCTCTTTTGTCAGTTTGATGAAGTTAACCGCATAACCGGATACACGAACTGTAAGCTGCGGATAATCTTCTGGATGTTCCATTGCGTCAATCAATTGTTCGCGGTTAAATACGTTAACGTTTAAGTGATGCGCGCCACTTCCAAAGTAACCGTCCATCATGGAAGTCAGGTTTGTTTTTTGAATTTCTTCTTCTTTACCCAGTGCTTTTGGAACAATGGAGAATGTGTTAGAGATTCCATCTAAGCTGTGCTCATATGGCAGTTTTGCTACCGAGCTAAGACTTGCCAGCGCACCTTTTTTATCACGTCCATGCATTGGGTTAGCACCTGGTGCAAACGGTTCGCCTGCTTTACGTCCATCTGGTGTAGTTCCTGTTTTCTTACCGTATACAACGTTAGAAGTAATGGTAAGAATGGACTGCGTAGGCATCGCATTACGATAAGCTTTGTGCTTACGAATCATCGTCATGAACGATTCAACCAGTTCAACAGCAATTTGGTCTACACGATCATCGTTGTTACCGTAGCAAGGGAAGTCGCCTTCGATTTCAAAATCAACAGCAATACCGCGCTCGTCACGGATTGGACGAACTTTAGCGTACTTAATTGCGCTGAGGGAGTCAGCAGCAACCGAAAGTCCAGCGATACCGCAAGCCATTGTGCGCAGAATGTCACGATCATGCAGTGCCATTTCAATACGCTCGTAGCTGTATTTATCATGCATATAGTGAATCACATTTAGTGTGTTCATGTAAAGTTTTGCCAGCCATTCCATCATTGGTTTGAAACGTTTCATGACTTCGTCATAGTTCAATACTTCAGATGTAATTGCAGGATACTCAGGGCCAACTTGCATACCCAGTTTTTCATCCACACCGCCGTTAATTGCATACAGAAGTGCTTTTGCTAAGTTTGCACGTGCGCCGAAGAACTGCATTTGTTTACCAATACGCATTGCGGATACGCAGCATGCAATACCATAATCGTCCCCGTAGATTGGACGCATCAGATCATCATTTTCATATTGGATGGAACTTGTTTCAATGGAAACTTTCGCACAGTACTTTTTAAATCCTTCTGGCAGTTGTTCAGACCAAAGTACAGTTAAGTTTGGCTCTGGAGCTGCACCAAGGTTATAAAGCGTATGAAGGAAACGGAAGCTGTTTTTCGTTACGCGAGTTTTTCCGTCCATACCCATACCGCCGATGGATTCAGTAACCCATGTTGGGTCTCCACTGAACAGTTCGTTGTAATCTGGTGTACGCAGGAATTTAACAATTCTAAGTTTCATTACAAAATGGTCTACAAGCTCTTGAGCTTCTTGCTCAGTAAGTGTTCCTTCTTCCAGGTCACGTTCAATGTAGATATCAAGGAAGGAAGATACACGACCAAGAGACATTGCCGCACCATTTTGTTCTTTAATTGCTGCAAGGTAAGCGAAGTATACCCATTGGAAAGCTTCTTTCGCATTACGTGCTGGGCCGGAGATATCGAAACCGTGCATTTCACCCAGTTGTTTCAGTTCTTGCAGTGCGCGAATTTGTTCTGAGAGTTCTTCACGAAGACGGATGATATCTTCATCAATCACATCAACTTCAAGTTCATTCAATTCTCTCTTTTTATCTTGAATCAGGAAATCCACACCGTAAAGTGCTGCTCTGCGGTAGTCACCAATGATACGACCGCGGCCATAAGCATCTGGCAAACCTGTGATAATCCCTGCTTTACGAGCATTTCTCATCTCTTGAGTATAAGCATCAAATACCCCTTGGTTATGCGTTTTACGGATGGTCGTAAACATATCAATAATTTCTTGCGGAAGTTCGAAGCCATATGCTTTACAAGCGTCTACCATCATGCGGATACCGCCGAAAGGTTGGATAGAACGTTTGAACGGAGCATCCGTTTGAACCCCAACAATCTGTTCTTTCTCTTTATCAAGATAACCTGGTTTGTGAGAAACGATAGTAGAAGGTGTATTAACATCTACATCGAGAACTCCACCATTTTCTCTTTCTTTTTTGGTAAGATCCATTACGATCTCCCAAAGTGCTTTTGTATTTTCAGTAGCCCCTGCTAGGAAACTTTCATTTCCTTCATAAGGTTTCAAGTTTTTTTGTAGAAAGTCATTTACATTTACTTCTTTTGTCCATTTGCCTTTTTGAAAATTTCTCCAACCCGACTGTACACTTTGCACTTCTTTTTCGGTTACCGCCATGGTAATCCCTCCAATAACTTTTGGTTTAATCTGGACTCATTGAGAGGACAAGGCGTGAAGGAAGGGCCTGGTCCGAACAAAATCCATGAAAGCTGTACTCCTACTAACCGTAAAACTGTTTCTACAGCTGTCACACTATGTGACTATTTTCACTTCCTTGCTAGTTATAACCCCTTCTCTTCACTTTTCAAGGGAAGCGACTGTTTCATGGAACTGCTTTACACATTGAATTATAGAACATATCTCACACCTACTCTGTGACATAAATCACAAAGTTTAAACTGTTATTCTATTTTTATTTCTCTGTTATAGTCGGTCGGTAGATCGGTAAGAAACATGAATTCATCTACTTTCTTCCTTCTATAAAAAAGCCGAGCTAACCAGGATTATCCCCTCTCAGCTCGGCTATTTTTATCCTTACTTATTTATCAAAATTACCATAGAAAGCGTTACGGTACACATCAGCGAGTTCTGTTACCAGAGGCAACTTCGGATTAGCTGTTGTACATTGGTCTTCAAAAGCGCGATCCGCCAAATAATCTACACGCGATTCGAAATCTTTAGCATCAAAACCAAGTGCTTGGAAAGATTCAGGGATACCGAGTTTTTTATTTAGATCTCGAATAGCTTGAATCAAGCTGTTTACCCCTTCTTCTGTTGTGCTTGCAGGTAATCCCAATATTCTTGCAATCTCAGCATAACGCTGATCCGCAATAAAGTGCGAATATTTAGGGAAAGATGCAAATTTCGTTGGTTTCTTCGCATTATAACGAATAACGTGCGGTAACAAGATTGCATTCGTACGTCCATGGGCCGTGTGGTACTGTCCTCCCCATTTATGAGCAAGGGAGTGGTTAATTCCAAGGAATGCATTCGCAAATGCCATACCTGCAATCGTCGATGCGTTATGCATTTTTTCTCTGGCCAATTTATCCCCTGTGAGTGCAGATGCTTCGAGATATTCAAACACAAGCTGAATTGCTTTAATAGCAAGACCATCTGTATAATCATTTGCCATTACTGATACATATGCTTCAATTGCGTGGGTAAGTACATCCATTCCTGTATCAGCAACTGCTGTTCTAGGCAAACTGTATACGAACTCAGGATCTACTATGGCTACATCAGGTGTAAGTTCATAATCAGCCAGCGGATATTTCGTATTACCGTTGTTCTTATCAGTAATAACCGCAAACGAAGTTACTTCAGAACCCGTACCCGAAGTCGTTGGGATGGCTACAAACTGTGCTTTTTGTCCCAGACGCGGATATTTGTAGATCCGTTTCCGAATATCCATGAATTTTTGTTTTAAGTTGTGGAAACTTGTATCCGGGTACTCGTAGAACAGCCACATTGCTTTGGCAGCATCCATTGGCGAACCACCGCCAAGAGCAATAATACAGTCAGGTTGGAATTGATTCATGAGTTCCGTACCGCGTTCTACCGTTGTTGTCGATGGATCTGGCTCCACATCAGAGAATACTTCGATGGCGACAGGTACACGGCGTTGACGAAGGTAGTGTTCTACTTTTTCTACATAACCGAGTTTTACCATCATTGGATCGGTTACGATAAGAATACGGGAAATATCCGGCATTTTGGCAAGATACTGAGTAGCACCTTTTTCAAAGTATACTTTGTTTGGAACTTTAAACCATTGCATATTCACTGTTCTCCGCGCCACCCTTTTTACGTTAATTAGATTGACTGCAGTCACGTTAGAAGAAGTCGAGTTACGACCATACGATCCGCAGCCGAGGGTAAGCGAAGGAATATTAGAATTATAGATATCACCGATTGCCCCATGTGTCGAAGGCGAATTCACCAGAATACGGCATGTTGGCAGACGATCTGCAAAACGATTAATTACATCATCATTATTAGAATGAATAACCGAAGAGTGACCCATTCCGCCAAAAGCAACGATTTCTGCTGCACGATCAATACCTTGATCCGCTGTTTTTACTTTGTAACAAGCAAGAACAGGGCTGAGTTTTTCTGCAGAAAGCGGGAATTTTGGTCCAACTCCGTCAATTTCAGCAATAAGAATTTTAGTTCCTTCTGGAACATGGATTCCGCACATTTGAGCAATCTTCACAGCAGACTGTCCTACAATTTTTGGATTCACAGCACATTTTTCAGCAACAATTGTTCCAGCGGTAAGTTTTGCTACTTCTTCTTTCGTTACAAAATAACATCCATTGTCGATTAATAGTTTTTTAACTTCATTATAGATTGGTTCTTCAATGATAACTGCTTGCTCAGAAGCACAGATCATTCCGTTGTCAAAAGATTTAGACAAGATCAGATCATTCACCGCTTGTTTCAAGTCAGCTGTTTTTTCAATGAAGCAAGGGACGTTACCAGGACCTACGCCAAGAGCAGGTTTACCGCAGCTGTATGCTGCTTTTACCATTGCTCCCCCACCTGTAGCAAGAATCAGCGCAATGTCAGGATGATTCATAAGTTCATTTGTTTTTTCCATGGAAGGTTCATCAATCCACTGGATACAATCTGCCGGCGCACCTGCTTTAATTGCAGCATCTCTTAGAATACGCGCAGCCTCACGGCTTGAATTTTGTGCAGATGGATGGAAACCAAAGATAATTGGGTTACGTGTCTTAATAGCGATCAGTGCTTTAAACATTGTCGTAGAAGTTGGATTCGTTACCGGTGTAATCCCCATGATCACGCCAACAGGTTCTGCAATCTTTTGACAGTTTTCAAATTCATTGTCCTCAATGACACCAACTGTCTTATCATATTTAATTCCGTTATAAACATATTCTGTAGCGAAAATATTTTTAATGATTTTATCTTCATAAACACCGCGACCCGTTTCTTCTACAGCCATCTTAGCTAAAGGCATGTGTTGATCCAGCCCAGCAAGTGCCATAGCCTGAACAATTTGGTCGACTGCAGCTTGATCGAGTTCCATAAAAGATTCGAGAGCTTTCTTTCCTTTTAGTACGATTTCATTAATGTAATCCTTGGCAGTTACTTCCTTTGTTACTTCTTCTTTATTAACAGCCATGTGATTCATCCTCCTACCAAAATGTCTATATATTTTGTTTCTCTCTTTTCTACGAGTTCATCGTAGCATAAAAAAAAACTTAAGTTTGTGATTATTTTCACATATTTTGTGAATTGATTCACAAAGTTTTAAGATACATCTATAAGTAGTGAAATGAATCACAAAGTTTAGAATTTCGTCACAGTTTCCCTCTCTACAAGGCCCAAAAATCATATTCATAAGTATATACTTGAGGTATTCAAAGACTTACATCACATTAACAATTGACTGTTCTCATGTTTAGGAACTTATCTACGATAAAAGCTAGGGGGAAATCATGATGACTTATACAAATGTATTAGAAAAGACCGAAGGAAATACCAATTGTTTTTCCAAAGAGAATTTGAACCGCCTTTTTGACTCCATGAAGGAACGTACTTTCCCCCAAGGGTCTCATCTTTTCTGGGAAGGAGACACTGCAGATAAACTCTTCTATATAAAGAAGGGGCGGATCAAAGTCACTAAATCAACAGATGAAGGTAAAGAACTCATCATGTACATCCATCAAGATGGAGATATGACAGGTCATGCAGATCCCTTCTTCTCAAGTCGGCACAGCTTCTCTGCAGAAGCGCTTGAGGAAAGTGAAGTCGGTATTATTGAAACTGCTGATCTTGAGTTATTAATTGGGTTATACGGTGACTTCGCAATTGACTTTATGAAATGGATGGGAATCTACCACCGTATTACACAGACTAAATTTCGTGATCTTATGATGTATGGTAAACAGGGAGCTCTATGTTCTACACTGATTCGTCTCGGCAATACTTATGGTGAGCAACTAGCCGATGGAAGTATCCGCATTAATAAGAAATTGACACATACGGACCTCTCTAACATGATTGGAGCTACTAGAGAAAGCGTAAACCGAATGCTCGGGGAGCTTCGAAAAAAAGGTTCTCTTGCTTATGAAGGTGGCTACATTATCATTAGAGAACTAAATTCTCTCCGTGAAATTTGCAGATGTGAACAATGCCCCATTGAAATCTGCCGTATTTAAAATAAGAAAGAAGCCGGTTCCTCTGGAGGAAATCGGCTTCTTTCATTCTTAACACATCTGAATCAATTTCATAACTCATTAAAACGATAAATTTGTAACTATATATAGACAAATAGAACCATTTTGATCTATATCCCCCTGATTAAAGCAACTAAAGGTATTATGAAATTGATTCATCTATATATGATTTTGTGTTTTACTAGATTCTCTCTACGATTTCAATCCGCACTTCATCACCTGGATCTAAAACCATATCAAGTCCATGTTCAGCAAGTTCCTTGTTATTCACCTTCATCATCCATCTCTCCGTTATTCGAGGGGCATAACCATTTATAGATTGAAGATGCTTCTTATTGTCGGACAACTGCACAGAATCGGTACTCATGAGCAGATCTCTAACCGTGAGCGTGGGATCATATAGCCTTGCTATCGTAAATCGTAATTCTGGATTATTTGATCCGCCACTTAACTCGAGAGTAACCCCCGAACCACCCGTTTGGCTCATATCTATAGGTGTAACAGGTATGACGGACAGTTTGAGTGAATCTTTGTCTTTTAGGGATTGTCCCCACATATCAGCACTAATAACTTTATTGTTTTTCTCTACCTTCCACTGTAACGTATCATCAAGCACAGTAGATCCGACCGAAAGTATCTGATTTGACTCCTTCGATAGATTTGCTACACGGTCCAGCGCTTCATAAACCGTCATCCCCTCATCATAACGTAAATGCAAGGATTGATTCATAGACGGTATAAACAATCCACCTTCCACAACCATGTTAACCTCACCTGGTGTTCCTTCCTCGGCTCCACCTACGTCTTCATTCCATGCACTGCAACCCGAAATCAATATAACGAGCACAACCAGAATGATAGAGGGGATTGTAAATGGATTTCGCACTTTCATGCTCTCACCACCTTACTTTTTTTGGCCTCAGTCTATGAGCAATTGTGTAGTCCATTTGATGATTGCTATAATTAGACAATATCCGTCAATCTCATAACTCTAGCATACTATTATCCATACCCTGAGATCAACTAATGACAAAAAAAGCCCTAGGAAGGGCTTTACATTATTCATGAGACTATTCTACTGCTGCTTGCATAAAGATCCGGGTTCCAGACCTGTGCTTTATGTAAGGTCCAAGCCCTTTAAATTGCCGATCCGATATATATACTCCCGTCGTTAAGCACTCCTCTACCATTCCAGATTCAGCGGAATAAACAACTGAAGAAGTATGTAAATTCTCTTGATAGATAGGAATAGACAGATTTCGTTTGCGATATGCTTTACCACAAGTACGTAACGGTCTCTCCGAAAAGTAAGTAGGCACAAAATAGGCTGCTATAATATCAAGTTCTTCCTCTGTATAAAAGCTGTCTTCCCCAAGAAAAGGATGCAACAACCTTATTTTTTCATATTGTGACCAGATTAGTGCTTGTAAACATAAACTAATTAACGAAGTATTGGTATTTTCACTTATGCTAGAAGATGGATCGCTCGAAAGGTGAAATTCCGAAAGATGAAGACTTGTTTTTACATCTGTAATTGCCGAGGGGTTCTCTGTACTTTCTGGCGTATACTCACTTCCAAGAAACTTCCATCCCTTGATTGTATATATCCATTTTTGAAAATAAGTATGCGGAACCTGCTGGGAAGCGGTAGGATAACTGAGGTCTATAGAGAGATAATACTGTTTAGCCATCGAGGCTGCTCTGTCATAGATTGACTGAACTTGTAAGGATGCACGTTCGAGCACGTCAACTTCGCGTTTTGGATAACCCACTTTGCGGGACACGAACATTTTATTCATGTGATCAGCCTCCCTACGCCATAATTGGCTTTTTCGGAATTATACTCAAAAATCCGCCTAGAGGTGCATGGACTACTCCTATTTGAAAAAAAACTCCTTATTTTCGGTTTAGGAAAATAAAGAGTCTTAGGTGCAAAACTTACTATAATAATGCTCCGTTTCACTTCATAATGCTTTGTTTTACTTCAAATGCTTTGTTGCTAGTCAATCCATTCTTCAGCCCAGTTTTGAATCTGGGACATGACTGGATTTAATGCTTTCCCCTTCTCTGTAAGTTCATATTCAATACGAACTGGAGTCTCCGGATAAACATGGCGTGTTAGTATACCTTCTGCTTCTAAATCTTTCATTCGCTCAGAAAGCATCTTGTCACTCATCTGTGGAATGAGATTGGAAATATCTTTAAACCGTTTAGGCCCGTCTAACAATGTTTTAATAATTAGTCCGTTCCACCTTTTACCGAGAAAAGAAAAAGCAGTTTCGAACCTTGGACACATCTTAAGATGTGGATTCTCCATTATTTTCACCTCTTTAACTAATTCCATGAAAACACAACTTACTATAAGTTAGTATATTTCATATTAACATATTTTAACCCGAAAGAAAACGAAATATTAAAAATAGTCAAAAAAGAGATTATTACATTTAATACCCTATATGGATCAGATTGACTCTATTCTTGCTAAAATCAATAAAAAAGGACCGTCCTTAGACGGCCCTCTACCCGTGGCGCTGCAAAGCTTATGATCGTATCCCGCGCCTCCAAGAAGTGTCCTTTAGTTAAACACTGCTGGACCGGGTAAGGGATACGTTCAACATCGTACTTGAAATGTTGACGCACCTCCTTTCCTGATATTGCTATTATACCACTACAAACTTCTTATAACAACGCTTTATCGTGTTTATTTAAAGATAAAAATATAGACTGCCGATCGTTCGGCAGTCTACTCTTTATTATGCGAAATTTGGTTTTAAACAAGAATATCTCCTAACGGTCTCACTGGTTCGCTGTAACCATACACCGGTTTGGTGTGCGGAGTAGGATGAGCCCATCTTATAGAATTGCTGATGACCTTCATTACTTGCGGATTGTAATAGGTTGGATATGTCTCATGACCCGGACGGAAGTAGAAAATTTTACCTTCGCCCCGCTTAAAAGTACATCCACTTCTAAATACTTCGCCGCCTGCAAAGTTACTCAGGAAAATAAGTTCGTCTGGTGTAGGAATATCAAAAAACTCACCATACATTTCTTCATGTTCCAGTAGGATATGACTTTCAATTCCTTCTGCAATGGGGTGATTCGGATTCACACACCAAATAATTTCTTGTTCTTTTGCTTCCCGCCACTTGAGATCGCAAGAAGTTCCCATCAAGGCTTTAAAAGGCTTAGAAAAGTGTCCCGAATGAAGTACGATGAATCCCATGCCGTCTAATACCCGTTTTACCACTTTACTAACAACCTGATCATTTACTCGATCATGTGCCATGTGTCCCCACCAGATCAGTACATCTGTCGTATTTAGAACATCATCGGTTAATCCATGCTCAGGTTGATCGAGTGTAGCCGTGCGAATGGCGTATCCCTCACCCGCTAGACCATCAGCAAGCACTTTATGAATTCCTTCCGGATAAACTTCTTTAGCCTCATCATGAATTTTCTCATGGACAAATTCATTCCAAATCGTGACGTTAACCATATTTATTTCCCCCTAAAATTTTACACCCACCACATATCGCCAATCGGCTCTTCAATTAGAACCTGTTTGAGATTGTGGACGGCTTTTGAAAAACCTTCTTCAATAGACATCAAGCCATCTTCGTGCTCAATGCTGACAACATAATCGTAACCTACAAGTCTAAGGGCACTTATAATATCTGCCCACGTTTTTATATCATGACCGTATCCAACCGTACGGAACTGCCAAGCACGAGTCTGCATATTTGTATAAGACTGCATATCAGTCAGACCATACATATTTACGTTAACTGGATCTATTGTTGTATCTTTCGCATGGAAATGGTGAATTGCGCCCTCGCGTCCAAGAATCTTGATCGCCTCTACCGGATCAATTCCTTGCCACCACATGTGAGACGGATCCAGGTTAGCTCCGATCACTTCTCCAGCTGCTTCACGCAAACGAAGCAAAGTGGCTGGTGTGTGTACTGAAAATCCGCCATGCAGTTCAAGACCAACTTTAACCTGATGATCAGATGCAAATTTTCCCCATTCTGTCCAGTAAGGTATCAGTTTGTTCTCCCACTGCCATTTCAATACTTCTTGGAAGTCATTTGGCCAAGGCGCTACAGGCCAGTTTGGATATTTAGCATCTTCATGATCACCCGGCAATCCAGAGAAGGTGTTAACAACGGGTACTTCGAGTTTTTCAGCAAGTTTTACCGAATTTACAAAGTCATCATGAAATTTCTTAGCGATATCTTTCTGCGGATGAAGCGGATTTCCATGACAGCTTAGTGCACTGATGGTTAAACCACGAGATTCAACAGCTTTTTTAAATTCTTTTAACTTCGTCTCATTCTCTAGAAGTTCTGCTGGTTTACAATGTGCGTCCCCTGGATTTCCGCCTGTGCCGATCTCAATTGCACCGAGTCCCTGAGAAGCGATATAGTCGAGTGCTTCTTCCAAACTTCTGTCACCAAAAAGTACAGCGAATACGCCTAATTTCATAATAAATTCCCTCCTAGTTCTATGTTAAGTAGAATGAAAGACGGGTATAGAAAACTCGAAGCGAGCTTGTAACTAAATTCTTCCCTGCTTACTTCGAGTTCTCCTTTCTATTACCCAATAATAGATTGCATCTATAGTTCGTTTGTACTCTGTATTAGTCGAAATACACTGCTTTTCCTGTACGTGCAGATTCGTAAATGGCTTCAAGGATTTGAGTAACAACCAGTGCCTGCTCTGGTTTTACCAGAGGTTCTTTGTCCTCAGTAACCGCTTCGATCCACATTCTTGCTTCACGATCTGACTCTGTTTCACTTGAACCTTCGAAGAAGGCAACCCCGCCTGCGTTAAGGTTAATATTTTGATCAAATAATCTGCTTCGTTTCTCTCCGTTC
This sequence comes from Paenibacillus polygoni, assembly GCF_030263935.1. NCBI lineage: Bacteria > Bacillati > Bacillota > Bacilli > Caryophanales > Paenibacillaceae > Paenibacillus > Paenibacillus polygoni. The sequence goes on from NZ_CP127162.1 coordinate 3,538,310, forward strand.
AAACGAAGACCATTTTTCATATCTGCTCCACCTTCTGTACCTGCAAGAAGGGTCTGAGCTTCGCCTGTTTCTACGACATTTAGTGCCCAGCTTGCTTCCACCTGAATGGTTGCTCCGTTCTCCATCGTAACAAAACCAAAAGCAGAATCTTCTACTTTAAATTCTTCTGGATCCCAAGGACCAAAGTCATTTGCCGCATTTTCACGGTTACTTAGTTTATGGAACACAGATCCCATCACGCTCTTCGGCTTATAGTTATCCATGAGCCATAAGGTTAGGTCGAGTGCATGTGTACCAATATCAATCAGCGGCCCGCCGCCTTGTTTCTCTTCATCGAGGAATACACCCCAAGTAGGAACACCGCGGCGGCGAAGAGCAATGGCTTTACCATAGTAAATATCCCCAAGCTCTCCTTCTTCTATGAGCTCTTTCAGATACAAGCTATCATTACGGAAGCGGTTTTGATAGGCGATCGACAGCTTTTTGCCCGTACGTTTTGCAGCATCAATCATTTCTTGTGCTTGTTCTGTTGTTTTTGCCATTGGCTTTTCACACATGACGTGTTTATCTGCTTCAAGCGCTGCTACAGTAATAACTGAATGAGAATCATTAGGTGTACAAACATGAACAATATCAATGGATTGATCTTTTAATAGTTCTTTATAATCTGTATATACTTTTGCACCTTCTGCACCAAACTTCTCTGCTGCTTCCTCTGCACGAGATTTTTGAATGTCACAGAATGCAATCATTTCTACATTCTTCTGTTTGAATAATGCTGGCATATGTTTACCGTTTGCAATACCTCCGCAACCGATAATGGCTACTTTTACTGTTTTAGACATTTACTTTTCCTCCGTTATTCACATATTGTTTGATCCAATTTAGGCTGGTTTCAATGCTTTCTAATGGGGGATTCGTACAGTAATCCTGTTCGACAACAATCCACTCTACTCCTGCTTTATCCGCTGCATCACCTACTGCTGCTACATCTACTTCACCTTGACCGAGCTCGACAGTCAGCGGACTTCCATCTGAGTTTCGTTTTAGATCTTTCCAGTGAACAATTGGCAATCTTCCTTCGTATGCAGCGATGTACTCCACCGGATCGTAACCAGCATAGTGTATCCAGCAAGTATCAAGCTCAGCTAACACCTCTTCAGGAAGTGTAGAGAATAGCGTATCCAGTGCTGTTTTTTCATTTATTTTCTCAGTCAGTTCAAAATCATGATTATGATATAAAAGGACCATATCGTGTGGTTTCAACTTATTACTAATCTCTTTGAGATTCGCAAAGACTAAATTCCAGTCGCTGCGCTGCTCTTCAGATAAGTGAGGTACAATAATGTTGCGGTTCCCGATCGCTTTGTGATAAGAAACCACTTGATCAAAATCGTTTACCAAACTATCGTACTGTACATGCGTACCTACCATTTCGAGACCAAGCTCATCAAGCAATGACCTAACTTCTTCCGCTGAGTATCCATAAAAATGATGGAACTCCACTCCTTGATATCCGAGTTCTGCGACTTTAGCCAGCGTTCCTTTGAAATCTTGTTCCAATAAATCACGTAGTGTGTACAATTGAAGCCCGAGTTTTAACATGGTTAGCCACCTCTGCTGATTGAATTAGTTATTACATAGGCTATGAAACGTTCTCATTTACAAAGTTTAACTTCATTACTTGCTGGTCTACTGTAGATTCTGGCAAAGTACTTTCTAAAAGAACATGCCTTCCTTCTAGGGAAGAACGCTCAAAGGCATGCATTGCTTCAAGAATATGATAACCAAGCTGTCCGCTTGCTTCGGCAGGTGTCTGACTTCGAATCGCCTCTACCATTTGATTCAGTCCTGCTCCGCGCTCATTCTGCTCACTCACAAACACAGGTTCAAGCGTCTCCCATTTCTCTGATCCATATTTTCTTAGTTTGACTTCTCCATTAAAAAAGTTTGGGTCTGGAACTTGCAGTGTACCTTTCGTACCGTGAATTTCAATCAACGGTAAACTGGACCCTGCGGGAATATCAAAGCTCGCAATCATAGTTCCGATGACCCCATTCATGAAATCAATGGTCCCTGCTAAATGGGTTGGAGTCTGTACCTGCAGCTTCTGTCCTTGTTTTGGCCCGGAACCGACAATACGATCTGGAATCTGAATTCCTGCCGACGCACTGATTCTTCTAATCGGGCCAAGCATTTTGACGAGTGCTGTTAAATAATACGGTCCCATATCAAGCATCGGTCCACCGCCGTAAGCGTAGAAAAATTCTGGATCCGGATGCCAGGATTCAGGTCCTCCCCCCATAAAAAATGCAGTAGCGGATACTGGGGTGCCGATCAGACCCTTTTGAATCGCTTGAATCGAGGTCTGAATTCCAGAACCCAAAAACGTATCCGGAGCACATCCAACATAGAGCCCCTTTTCTTCCGCAAGTTCTATTACCTTACGACCGTCTTCAAGGGAAATCGCAAAAGGCTTTTCGCCATAAACATGCTTTCCTGCTTGCAGAGCCGCAATATTGGTTAAGGCATGACTGCCGGGTACCGTCAAATTTAAAATCAGTTCAATTTCATTATTATTTAGCATTTCATCTACCGTGTAAACGTTTTCTACATTGAATTCAGCTGCCCGCGCCTCGGCGCGTTCCATAATTAGATCGGCTAACGCCACGACTTCAATTACAGGGCTATTCTTCAGGTTGGTAAGGTAGATACTGCTAATATTGCCACACCCGATGATGCCTGCTTTCATTTTTTTCATTTCCACGAGCTGTGTCACTCCTCTGACGTAGTAACCTTTGGAAAAATACAACTCATTAAATCCTGGTTCTATAGTATTCGATTTAGTTTTAAATTAAAATGAAGTATATGATAAAAACATGAACAATCTGGTCATAATTTTAATCCAAGGAGTTCTTAATATGACAGCTGATCAAATCTGCCAGGTTCTTACAGCGGGTTTCTCATTTCACAGTAAACCTTACTATTTTTCACAGTCAGATGGAGTTAAGAATTACTTGCTGCGGCTTCAAACGGATGGTCGCTGCCGTGCCAAAGTGAATGGAAAGCTAACCTATATCGAATCAGGGGACCTTCTTTTATATCATCCTACCGAGCCATATGAATTAAAAATCGATATTGAAGAAAATAAATTAGGAGAGGTCCTTGTAGAAAGCGGGGATTATCACATTTTTTTTAGCGGGCAATGGGTTGATGAATGGTGGAATAAAAAAAAGCGTCCGACGCTGATTAAGGTTGATTTAACGGAAAACTTACTCACTTTATTCCGACAAATCGTACTTGAACAGCGGCGGATCGCCAATCCTTATCCGGAAATTCCAAGTTACTATATGCGTATCTTGTGTCTTGAAATCGACCGGCTTCTCACAGAGCAGCCTACATCCACACAAAACGGATATCTTGCCTTTCAGATCAAAAATTATATTGTAGAAAACGCCTCTACTCTCTTCAAACTAGAAGATGTAGCATCGAGTGTAGGGATTAGTGTGTCTAGAGCCGTCCACTTATTTAAAGAAGTATTTGATACCAGCATTATGCAGTACACGATGGATGTTCGGCTGAATATGGCCCGGGAACGCATTATCTTTAGTCCTATGCCGCTTGAACATATTGCTGAAACTTGCGGATTCAACAGCTACACTTATTTCCACCGGGTATTTCGGTCCAAATATGGCATGGCACCTAGAGAGTTCCGCACCATACATAGGGAACAACTGCTTTAATTTTTCTGTTTATTTACCTGATTTGCGATCACCTCAGATACGACGATCGCAAGATCTTCATTACCGTATAACGATAAGACTCCAAGGAGTGTATCATCAGGAATTTCTCCTGCTTCTTCCTTAGGAACAACAAGTCTTAGTACATGCTGGAGTCTCTCGTTATGTTTTTGATCAGGGTATGCTTGTTGATATAACTCCTCGGGGTTTAGTCCATGGTTTACACACCACTGTGCAAACACCAGGATCATCATATCCTCATCTTGTCTATAGCTTTCAATGATTTGTTCTTCTTTTGTTTTATATTCCATAACCGTTTCCTCCTGTATTTACTACTCATAAAGTTACGTTTTGCTTAGTATTTGCTCGGCCAGTTCATGACTTGCCAGTACATGTGCAGCATGCAGTTCGCACTGTTCTGGCTCTTTACCTATATGATCCAGGAAATGCTGCACTGCAAAAGTGAATCCTCTTCGATCAAGAATGGAATTCCAGCTTCCAAACGTCCGAATGCTTTCACCGGAACTTGGTTCCCATCTTCTTGCCGTTTCCATCTGTTCAACCACGATGGAACGATGATATCCGTGCAGCTCCACTCTCTCAAGATCTGTTCCTGCCAAGCGATGAGTAGATATCGTTCCGAAACCTTCTTTGTTCTTACCATATCGGATATGGCCATAACCTTGCAGCAGACTGCCGCTTGAATTCATATGCAGCCCGTGCGATATCCATTCAATATCTTCCCCGCTAAGCCATAATAAAGTATCGATCATATGAATAAAATCATCATATACGGTTATCCGAGCAGAATCGGTGCTTAGTTTACTGCGGTGTTTGCTTAAAGACATATTTTCGATGCTTCCCTTTTCAGCAATCCAATCCCTTGCGTCTCTATAAAGAGGCGCAAATCTACGGTTAAAGCCGACAGCTAAGAGTACATTCGCGGATTCTGCAAAAGCAACCATTTCTATTGATTCTTTCAAATGGTAGGATAAAGGCTTGTCTACGTAAACCGCGATCCCTTTTTCAATACAAGCCATAACGATCTCAAAATGCGATTCCGTAGAACTATGTATAAACACCGCATCCAGTTCCCAGCTGAGCAGTTCCTTCATTGAAGATGTCCCTCTCGGAATTCGGTACAGATGCATTACTTCTTCGACTTTGGTATAGGATCGATTCAGCACACCTACAATTTCAACGCCCCGATGTACTGATAATATAGGCAAATATACTTTCCTTGCAATATCACCTAGTCCGATGACGGCAACCTTAATTCGTTTCGAAGCATTCATCCCGTATCCCTCATTTCATCTTTAGTCTGCAACTAGTGTACCAAGCAAGCAAAAAACAATCAAAATGCATCTAATATCAAATCAGATTATCCATTCACTCTTTGTTAGACTATAATGGAGATCATACTACCTGTAAGGAATGATTTAGTTTGAAAAAATGGCTTCTTTTTTGTTTATTGTATATTCCTTTACTCGGGGTATTGTTTATTTATCGTAATGAGATTATGGATTGGTCACAAAATAACGCATCCTATACGAATCTCACAATCCTCACCACCGTTTTTGCTATATTCCCCGTCCTGCCGTTTAAGCTCATCATCGCTTTATTAGGTTATGCGTTTGGTCCTGTTATGGGAGGTATGGTAAGCTGGCTGGGCACCATGATTTCATCTCTTATTACGTACGGTGTATTCCGCTGGCTGCTGAGAGATACGGGCGACAGTTATTTAAAAAAGATTCCAGGACTTAAAGGCCTGACGATCATGATGCAGGAGCAAACATTCAGCGCGGTGCTTCTCGCAAGAATGATTCCGATTATCCCCCAAATGGCAGTGAATGTTTATGCGGGTACGGCTGGTCTCCCTTTCTGGAGTTATATGATTGCTTCGGGGCTCGGAAGATTGCCGAGTATTGCGCTATATGCATATGCGGGTAAAAACGCTGCAGAGCATCCGCTTGCTACGCTTACCATTTTCATCATATATGTCCTGCTTTTGGTACTTGCGTTTGTATCGTACAGAAAAAGGTTAAAGCAAATACAAGAGGTTGAGGACGGCTCGTAACCAAAGATTGGTTTACCGGCCAGGTTTGGGATATAATACATCTACGCAAAACCTTAAGTTCAATGATCTCATCAAGATTGGAGTGAATTATATTATGGAACCATTATATACAGAAAAAGCTACATTCGCTGGAGGATGTTTTTGGTGCATGGTGTCCCCTTTTGAAGAGCTTCCAGGCATCCTTCAAGTTAAATCAGGGTACACAGGCGGTCACACCGAGAATCCAACATACGAGGAAGTATGTTCGGATACAACGGGTCACGTAGAAGCGGTACAAATTACTTTTGATCCAAAAGTATTTCCTTATGAAAAGTTACTAACCCTGTTCTGGCAACAAATCGATCCTACGGATGCAGGCGGACAATTCCATGACCGCGGTACTTCTTACCAAACTGCTATCTTCTATCATACAGAAGAGCAGAAAGTAAAAGCAGAGGCTTCAAAGCAAGCTCTTGAGGCAAGCGGACGTTTTGATAAACCGATCTTCACTCCTATTCTTCCGGCATCTACATTCTATGAAGCGGAAGAATATCATCAAGATTATCATAAAAAGAATCCTGCTCACTACAAACGGTATCGCAAGGGTTCTGGGCGTGAAGACTTTATAGAGCAACACTGGTCTGCGAGCAAGAAACAAGATAATCTGAGAGAACGCCTGACTCCTATTCAGTACGAAGTAACCCAAAATAGTGCAACAGAACCTCCTTTCCAAAACGAGTATTGGGATCACGAGGGTGAGGGTATCTACGTTGATATCGTGTCGGGTGAGCCTCTTTTCAGCTCACAAGATAAATATGATGCAGGCTGCGGCTGGCCAAGCTTTACTCGTCCCTTACGTAGCTACAGCATCAAAGAAAAAACGGATCTTAGCCACTTTATGATTCGTACAGAGGTAAGAAGCCGAGAATCAGACTCCCATCTTGGTCATGTATTCGATGACGGTCCTGGTGAGAATGGTCTGCGGTACTGCATTAACTCTGCCGCACTTCGTTTTGTACCGAAAGAGGATATGGAAAAAGAAGGGTATGGCGAATATCTTTCTCTGTTCGAAAAATAATATGTCGATCTAATAAAAGCGCACACTCGTCTATTATGGAGTGTGCGCTTTTTGTTTTTATAGAAAACCGACAATCCAGCTGATCCATAGGGCAAAAGGAATAAGAAGAAACTGAGCTGCCACAGTTCCAGCAAGCCGAGATACCAGCATAGACCCATAAATTATTCATGCGGGCTACAGGAATCTCTCCGCGTAACGTACGGTCGCTTAAGAGAGCTAACTTCGGATCTATCAACATAGCGAGAAGAATGGTCGCAATCCCGTTGATAAGCCCTGTTGATTGTGAAGCGTTACCGCTTGTTGAGGATTCATATATGCAGCGTACAGAGTAGCAAGTACACCGCAAGTATAGATAGCAGTTACGATCATATTAAGCAGCATGAGTCTGCGGGGGAGGCCCCCTGTCACCAACTGTCTCATCATAGATAACCGAGGCAGACAGACATAAGACCACGCATTTTTCACTTTTGAAAAATGAAATAATGACTTCATCATTGCCGGGATCGAGCCCGCCTTCTCTAAATGGACAACCATCCTGGCTGACCAGCGTACCGTTGTCGGAAAGAAAAGGATAGCGATCATCGTGCCTACTGCAGCGGCCAGAATAATGATATGCAGTCCCATCTGAATGGAACCACCACCGCTTTCTCTAGCGGAATCAATCATAGAACCGAGCAGCGGACCTTGTGCCATATTAGACGTGCGGGATAATAATAAGAGCATGCCGGACAATGAGATGGCTATTGTTATTCTTCGTGTCCTCATTCCACCGAGCCTTAGTGCATAAGACATACTGTCTGCAGCATGAATAATCATCGTAAATAAAAAGGGTAGTGCCAATTGATAGATCATTTAGGGTTACTCCTTTGCCTTAAACGAGTAGTTCAGAAGTCCAGTTCATTTCTCTTCTGTTTTTGTTACCTATATAAAGGGTAATTCATTACAACGTAATAGTAAGATTTCACTGCTAACTAAATTTCGATTACAGGAGGAACCTATATGCCTTGGAATAAAACAGATTATCCCCCATCCATGAAAAACTTAGAACCCCGTGTACGCAATAAAGCAATTGAAATCGCCAATGCCCTGCTCGGCGAAGGATATGAAGAAGGCCGTTCGATAGCGATTGCTACTGCACAAGTAGAAGAATGGAATGAGAATCATCCGGAAAAAGAGACGAAAACTCAAACCAAAACCAGGAAGTCCGATCCTTCTTCCAAAAAATCAGATTCGCCAGCTCACACCGGTGAACATCGAAACATCCATGTTGTACCTAGCGAGGACGGTTGGGCTGTGAAAAAAGAAGGTAATGAGAAACCCGAACATATCTATGATGTGAAGGATGAAGCGGTAAAAGCAGCGAAGGAAATCGTCTCATCCAAAAACATCCGTCTCATTATCCATGATAAGCAGGGGAAGATCCAAACCTCAAAAATGTACAATTAGGCTTTGCTTCTTACAATCGCAAGCTTTGCAGCACCTACTACTCCTGCTCTATTCCCAAGCTTAGCAGGAAGGATAGGCACATCCGGACGATCTGCAAAACCATCCATTGTAAATTTTTGAACAAAGGATCGTATCGGTTGGAATAATACATCCCCCTGTTCTGTTACAGCGCCGCCAATGATAACAGCAGGCGGATTAAAATGATGGATCAGATTGGACAGGCCGACTGCAATATATTCTGTATATTGCAGGATAAGGTCTTGTGCTTTTTTATTACCTGCTCTCATCTCATCAAATAGGAGTCTGGGATGTTCAGCCCAGGCTTTTTCGCCTGCTTCTGCTGCTTGTCTTTTCAGTGCAGTGACTGACGCGTATTGTTCCCAACATCCTGCTGATCCGCATGTACAAGGTACACCATTCATTTGAATTACTTGGTGGCCATAGGCTCCTGCATAACCGCTTCTTCCTCGGTAAGGAAGTCCGTTTAAGATCAAACATCCTCCAATCCCTGTCCCAAGACTTACGCATAGGAAGTGATCCAGATCTTTTCCTGATCCTTGCCACCGCTCCCCTAGTGCAAGCATGTTGACATCGTTATCCACATAAACGGAGATCCCGATTCTCTTTTCTAATTCTGCTCGCAGCGGAGTACCTTTCCAATCGGGTAAATTGGCTGTAGCGCTTCCGATCTCCCCCTCCAGGTTTATAAACCCTGCGGTTCCTATTCCAAGAGCAAGGATATGTAAATTATGATATGACGCCTCTTCCAAACCATTTTTGGCTATCTCCTCTATTTTGTTTAGTAAGGCTTCCTTGCCATTTTCCGAGTAGGTAGGAAGGGTACGGTCAACAATCAATTCACCCGTAAGAGTCACGATCCCCGCCTTTATGTTCGTTCCTCCAATGTCAATACCAATGACAGCCTGCTGCATTCAAGAAACCCTCCTCCAAATGTAGAAAGATCTTTTGCATTACAGTATACCTTTTTATGGTTAATATGAGTATGTTTTACTTCTTGAGACAAGAAAAACTGTATTTATACAATAAAAAAACCGTCACATATCGCTATGTTACGGCTTTTTCGTACTCTGATATGCGCTCATAGCATGGTTCAATGTATCCAGCGCTTCTTGATACTCTAATTGATCCTTATCAGTCTGTGCCAACTTCTTACGCATCGTTAGTTCATCTTGAAACTGTGTTAGAAGATCAGATATTTGAGCATTAGGCTGGGGCTGAGCTGAATTAGGTAAGGCTTTGCTCCCGGTTTGGACCGTCAGTTCACCTTTACTGTCCACCTGCCCAATAAAAACATGCTTGAGGGGAAGATGTAAAGCTTTCAGTTGCTTCTGGACCCAGCTTTCATTAAATCCTGTATCTTTCAAAGACTCCGGCAGAATACGTCCATCAATAATAATGGTTTTAGGCTCTTGTTCTTTCATTAGTCGATAACCGAGCGCATCTGCGGTGAGAGGTTGAAATTCCTTTTTGAGCATCACATTAATTTCACCGCTCTGCTCCATAATAGCAAACTCTACATCCGATACTCGGAACACATCTTTCTTACGCAGCTGTTCTAGAAACTCATCGACTGTAAGCTTTTCTTTCCGTAAATTATCAGCAATTAGTGCACCATTTTCGACAAGGACGGTTGATTTCCCATCAACTACATCTCGAAATTTTTTATTCTTCATGGTGAAATACTCAGCTCCGACAGACACTACAATCCATACTGCCAAAGCTACAAATCCCAAGTACCAGGTGCTGTCCAAGTCCAGTGAGATATATCCAACCAAGTTACCGAGTGTAATCCCTGTAATATATTCAAAAAGGGATAGTTGGGATATTTGTCGCTTACCCAATATTTTAGTGATAATAAAAAGTACGGTAACGGCTGAAAGCGTCCTCAGCGCAACTTCAATCCAATCGGGCATGTAACTACACCTCCAGCTTTTCTATAAGAAAGTAACGAAAGGTTAAGCCATATGCTGCACAGCTTCTAGACCTTTCGTTACTGCATCCAAATTATTAACTTTAAATCTTACACTTGTACAATTTTAATTAGATTCGTTGTGCCTGAAATCCCGATCGGTACACCTGCAGAGAGAACTACGGTATCTCCCGATGAGATAAATCCTTTGGTAGCCGCATTTCGAGTAATCGATTCAAACATCTCATCCGTTGAGTTTACTTTTTCCCCAAGGTACGGGAAAACTCCAGAGAAGAGACAGATTTGAGAAAGCACTTTCTCATTAGAAGTAATCGCCAAGATGGGAGCTTTCGGACGATATTTGGATATAACTTTTGCCGTAAATCCACTTCCGGTGGAAGCGATGATCACTTTAGCATTTAGTTCCAGGGAAGCACTTACGGCACTTTGACTGATCACTTCCGTAATATTCGTTGCATGTTGTTCCCGCTTTTTGAAGAAATTATCGCGGTAATCAATTAAGGATTCTGCTTTTTGGGCAACAGCTGCCATGGTCTTCACTGATTCGAGCGGATATTTACCGGCTGCCGATTCACCGGATAGCATAACAACATCTGCACCCTGAAGCACCGCGTTTGATACATCACTTACTTCGGCCCGGGTTGGACGCGGATTAACCTGCATTGAATCCAACATGTGAGTAGCTACAATCACCGGTTTACCTGCCAGATTACACTGCTTGATAATATCAATCTGCATCATCGGTACATCTTCGATGGGAACTTCAACCCCAAGATCACCGCGGGCAATCATCACACCATCAGAGGCTTCAATGATTTCTTTTATATTGTCCACGCCTTCTTGGTTTTCAATCTTGGAATAGATCTGAACATGTTCCGCCTGGTTTTTCTTCAGTATGGCCCGGATCTCTTCCACATCTGCTGCTTTACGTACAAACGATGCTGCAATCATCTCAATGTTATTTTCGAGACCAAATGCAATATGTTTTTTATCACGCTCGGTTACACCCGGAAGCGTCGTTTTGATCCCAGGCAGGTTCACGCCTTTTCTTGGCTTCAGAACGCCTCCGTTTAAGATTTGGCAATAGATTTCCGTACCTTCTACCTTCTTTACATTTAAGGCAACGAGTCCATCATCAATGAGAATGGTATCTCCCGGATTTACGACCTCATTCATTTCCGCGTAATTGACACCAATTCGGTGAACTTCTCCTAGAATCTCCTCGGTCGTCAAGATCAGCTCTTTCCCTGTTTCCAAAGTGACAGAAGCCTCTTTGAGTTTACCAATCCGTATTTCCGGTCCTTTAATATCCAGCATAATGGGGATAAAAGTTCCGAGATCTTTTGCTGCTGATCTAACGCGTTCCATACGATTCACATGCTCTTCCAGCTCTCCATGAGCCATATTTATCCGAGCTACGGTCATTCCTGACTGTATCATTTGTTTCAGTAAGTCAGTGGAATCACAGGCGGGTCCCATTGTACATATGATTTTTGTTTTCAACATTTTACTTCTCCTCACAATGTTTTGATTATCAAGCAAGCAAATTATGAACTTAAGCATCCTATTCATACCAAGTATGTGTACTCATCCAGTAAATCATGTAAAAGTAAACTTCCTTTTATTGTGTATGGACATAATAAAAAAACCGGCACAAAGGTATGAAACCCTCATGCCGGTAATTCGTATTCACTACCATGTTTTCACAACAATTTTACGAATGCTTTCACTTGAAAGATGATATTTCTGAACAAGTTCAGGTACGGTCCATCCCTTGGAATAATGAAGAGTGATTTCTGCGTTACGCTGAGCCAGCTCCTTGCGGGCTCCGCTTTTTTCACCCCATCTTGCTCGTTCTTCGGTAGCTTTTGGTATATAGATCAGATCACCCTGGATATATTTTTGAATCTCTTTTAACAGGCTAGGGGGAAGCGCTTCTCTTCCATTTTTGTACCTCACGATAAAGGTCCTCCTCGAATACGGATATGTTTGATCTCAAATTTTGTTTCCATGCGCTATATAAATTTTGCATGTTTACGCCTCCTTTCGATTTGTTGGTTTTAGAATCCACTGCGAACTATGCCGCTTAAAAACAAAAAAAACCTTGGATCTATTTTGCTCCAAAGGTAGTTCATTACTTATAAACATATGTGCAGTGCTGCTTTGACTTGACTCAGAGGTTAAAATATCCTGCTCAGATCCGAGTAACTCAGCTGCATTACAGATGATCATTCATCTATGACACCTTGGTTTTTTCGTATGAAATTGTGGTATTTGAATGTACTGATATGTCAACATGCCGCTTCCTCCTCTCTTTGTTTTTTGATATGTAATCAAATCAATTTCATAACTCTTATGAAATTGGATTCCATCTACATTTATTATAATTTTGGACGTTCAGATATACAACCATTATATTTTATAATTCCCTTATTTTTCAAAACGGATAGTTATAAAGAGAGGAGAGACATATGTCCTCCCCCCTTATCAATGCTTCTTTCGCCTAAGCGAAAGTCACCTCACGATTTTTGATCAAATGGATCATCTCCTTTCAGAAAGAATTTCGTCGGCCCGACAACCACATTATAACTCCCTTCTGCTGAGAAGAGACAGTGAAAGAAACGTTATAATTAATCTTTACCTGACTGATCTTATACTAACTTCAAGGCACCGTGTTCAGTACAACTTCTTGATCTTGGTTATATGTAATTTTATAAGCAATAACACCAGGCAGTATTTTATTCATTTCTTCTTCCGTCAGCTGACTCGTATCAAGTAGAAATTCTCCGTTAACATGAAGACTCTCTCTTTTCTTTAGAACCCGATCATAGATAAGAATCTGTTTCTCCGGGTGAATTTGCAGGTTTGCTGCCTCAACCGAAAGGATCGGTTCTACCGATTGAATCGTTAGAGACTGATGGGTATGATTCTCTATGGTCCCTGAATAAGATAAGGTCACTTCATGCTGAGGTTGATCAGGGATAGACTCTCCGAATCCACTGATTAGGAGCAGCTTTTCATTCATAGGAGCAGTCCCTGTCATTTGTATCATTTTCGTTAATAAGATAAAAATCCCAAGCAATATTAATACGACTCCGCCGAACGTTCTCTTGTTAGATAGTATAGTGCTCACCATCCCCCACCCCCATTCAATTCCCAAATCTCCCTATTACTAAAAATCACACGATCGTAACCTCCCTATCTTAGCATCACAATCTTAACATCACGATCTTAACATACGATCTTAACATTACGATCTTAACAAACTTCCGCAACGAAAAAACGCCTGGATTCCTCCAGACGCTAGTCTTCGTTTCTATTTACTTGCAGCCCTTTAACTAGGAACCTCCTGTACTGGATGGATGCACGCTTACTCCCGCTAAGCTCCGCTGGCTATTCGTAAGAATAGCTTTTGCAGGTTTCGGGGCAGGCTGTACAACCGGTACGGTGGATGAAATTTTTACTTTATCTTGTATCGCTTGTTTATATGGTACACTTGGCACTGTTTCGGTTTTAGGATGAGACTGATTAGACCCTTGTGTAACCAAGGTAATTAATTTGCCTGATATCCAAACAGCAAGGATCGTATACAGCGTCTCTTTCAGCGGCATAAAAGCAAGAGATACTACCAAAACCACTGCATCCATTAAAAAGAATACAGTACCTATCTTAAACCGGCTCCGCTGACTTATGAGTACCGCTAGAATATCATCTCCACCGGTCGCACTGCCGCTTCGTATGACGAGGCCTGCGCCGATCCCCGTTAAAATACCAGAGAATATGGCTGCAGCAAGCAAGCTTCCGTGCAAATTAATGACAAGCGGAGAATATCTCTCGCACCATTCATAAAACAAGGAGAACGATATGGCTCCTAATAATGCTTTGTACATATACTTACGTCCCATCAAATACCAAGCAATCAGAATAATTGGCAGATCAAGCAGTAAAGAAGTAAGCGCAGCCGGCCATCCGGCGATATAACTTCCCAGCAGGGCAAGCCCTACAAACCCACCTTCTGATAGATGATTGACATAATTAATATGATAAAACGCAAATGCCATCAGCATCGTTCCAAACATCATCATGCCTGTGCTTTTCAAAAAAGCAGGCAGTGCAGGAACTTTATTACCATACCTCTCAGTTTCTTTCTTTCGTAGTTGTTCCATTGTCCTCATACAGATTCCCTCGCATTATTAGTAGTTTGGTCGATTGACCGTACCTATGCGGGAGGTGCTCTATAGAGGAATTCATCCTTCGAATTTTCATTTATAACCTCTCCTTACGCATAAGTACCGTCATCATTTATGGGTGACTTGTTCTACTTACGTAAGGGAAGCTAAGTATAGGAGGAATCGTTGCGTTTCCAAATCGTCCTTTGGGGCTCTGTCCTTCGGGGACTCATGGTATCCAGATCCTTTCTTGTTTAACCATATATTTTGCTCGCACGAGCAGTTCTAATACATATGATTACCCTTATTATAACATGCTTTAAACATAGAGAAAAAGTAAAAACGACCTGTCCCTTATAATTTATGTGGGGGCTCCTGCGTTTAGGAACGGCATATTGCTATAAATGTATGGTTTTTTGTCTTTGTTACCATGATGCCAAATTTCCTTTTCATAAGATACAAGGTTTCCTTCATATATTGATCTATGAAATTTGTAGCACATTCTCTTTATGTTCCTGTTGCTTCAGTCGCAGTGAACTAGTACTAATGACTCGTTCTTTGCCATGTGATGTTTTTGGGTTCGTCAAAAAAGGGTAAATGGTATAATATAGAAAAAGATCTAAATATAAACTGAAATCCCGTTAAGCGAGGCGGAGCGGACTATGATGACTAAAAAGCCTAGAGCGTTCATTGGATGTTCTCTTGAAGCGAAGCCTATAGCCGCAGCGGTGCATGAAAACCTTAGATATGCGGCTGAAGTGACTCCTTGGTATACCGGTGTATTTAATCCGGGGAATTATACGATTGAGGATCTCGAAAAAGAAGTACAAAATAATGACTTCGCCATTTTCATTTTTCATCCAGATGACGTCGCGAAAATTCGTGGCAAAGTGGTAGCAACGGTACGGGATAACACCCTGTTCGAGATGGGTCTTTTTATGAGCAAGTTAGGTAGAAAACGCATATTCTTTATATTACCAGAGCATGTGAAGGAACTCGAAGATACATCCCAAGTGGAAGGCATGCGAATGCCATCCGATCTGCTTGGACTCGGGTCCTTACATTATGAAATCCGCTCAGATGGGAAATGGGCCCCCGCCGTGGCAGTGGCCTGTAATAAGATCACAGAAGTTATGGATATGCTAGGCCCATGGACTGACCTTTCGGTTCAAAAGGAAATAAACAAGGTCCGCCAAGAAGAAGATAGTAAACGAATTCAGCTTCTCAAGCTGCTTCGCTTCTTTCGCGAACTGCTGCGCTCCCGTAAGGCTGATGACCAGATGCTTCACCGAATGAGTGATACGCTGAGAACCACATTTGTCTCCCGTCCTCATTTTCTTGTCCGAGGAACTACCGTTCATCGGACCACAGAATCCGGATATCTCCAGCAAGTGGCAGGAAATGTGGGAGAGATTGGACGTAAATACTCACTGGATGTAAACGACGGGAAATCTCCGGATGATCCAAGCCGGATCCTTACCGTAGATGCTTTTAAAGAGAATAAAATCAAGGTCAACTTATATGACGATTATCTTGAGAAAGAATATATGCTGTGCTATCCTGTAGCAAGTAATTATGTATTCACCGTGCATCTTGTGGGACATCTCGAGGCAGGTGACGAATTATTTCAGCAGATTGACCATGATAATCGCCAATTATTCAGTGCTATTCATGACCTGTTAGGAGGAGAAATGGGATGAAACCGATCAGACAAAGGCTCACAAAGAAAAGAGGAGCCCCCAAGGTGCGTCTGAGCGCTGCCCCGGATTCCACCGGACCTGCACCCGAAAGTGACAGAGGCGACCTTTTCAAGAAACCAGATCAGCCTATTACTACGTTAGGGCCGTCACTAAAGGGCAAAGAGCGTCCATACAAGGTCATTTTGGAAAAAGAAGCTCTCTATGACAAACCGCAATATATGGCTTAAGTATGAACCATCTGCATATCATATCTAAACTAGGTTAGGACGGCTCACTTTTCTAATAGGTGATGCTCGTCCTTTTTTCTTATGTATCCAAACCCCAAACGTATATTTCAAGAGGATGCAGCAATAAGTAATCCCTCCCTCTTAAACCACTCGCCCAGGATTTCTCCTAGATTATCCACTTGCCAAAAAGTATAATGCCATCTTATATTGAATAGTATAATATAGGAACATATGTTCTGTAAATTATAAATAACAAATTTTATTTATATTACCGATTGCTAGGAAGTGAAAAGGATGACGGTGCCATCCACCCCTCCCGCTCCCTCTGAAGCGGACCATTTGCTAATCAAAAAGTATCTCATCTACACATTAATTCTAGACGTTCTTGAACAGGATATTGATTCGATAAGGCAAGTTGCTCTGCATATGCCTGAGGTATATATACTGCGTCTTTCCAAGCTTCAATCTGAGGTTACCGTGTCCCTGACGAGCCTTCGTTCAGATATGCGTACCCGCGGAATCCGGGTATATGAAGAGTCGAAACAAAAGGAAGGCATCGAAGCCCTCTACTTATGCAGGGGATATCGGCGGCGCCTGTTTCTTCTATGGACCTTTGCTAAAACAGAGGTAAAAAAAGAAATGAGTGCGTATCTTGGTATAGATCTGTCTGCAGGTTCAGAAAGGTAAAGAGAGAGTTCATTCCGCCTCTTTTATGTCCTTTATGAAGAACTCACTTTATTACATATCATTACACATTATAGAATTTCATGTCATAATAACAGGAACTTGGATCGTAAAGGGGACTATGGCATGAATTCTAAGCAGACAACACCCTCGAAACATAAAAATCGGTTAATTGCTGAGCATGTTACAGATCTTATCGGAGATACACCGGCTGTAAAATTACAGCGTATGCTAGGTTCTGAACATGCTGAAGTTTATGTAAAGCTCGAGTATTTTAACCCCAGCGGAAGTGTAAAAGACCGCGCTGCCTTCAATCTGATCCGACAAGCAGAGCTTGACGGACTGCTGCTTCCTGGCTCAACCATTATTGAACCGACAAGTGGAAATACGGGCATTGGCCTGGCGATGAATGCGGCAGCCAAAGGATACAAAGCCATTCTTGTCATGCCCGATAATATGAGCAAGGAACGCATTCAAATCTTGAGAGCGTATGGCGCAGAGGTCGTACTCACTCCCGCTTCAGAACGGATGCCTGGTGCAATTCGTAAAGCACAGGAGCTAAAAGAAAGCATTCCTCACAGCTTTATTCCGCAGCAATTTGAGAACAGCGCAAACCCTGATGCACACCGGACTACGACTGCACTTGAAATCCTTACCCAAATGGAAGGAAATCTGGATGCCTTTGTGGCCACTTCTGGCACCGGAGGAACGATTACAGGGACAGGTGAGGTTCTGCGCGAACACCTTCCGAGCATAAAAATCTATGCAGTAGAACCCGCAGGTTCTCCCGTTCTATCTGGCGGTAAACCAGGCCCTCATCAGTTAGTTGGAACAAGTCCCGGCTTTATTCCTCCCATCGTAAATACAGACGTCTGGGATGAAATTATCCAGGTGAAGGATGAGGAGGCTCTTCATACGATGCGGCAACTCGCCTCACAAGAAGGGTTACTGGTTGGACCTTCTTCCGGAGCATCGGTGTGGGCGGCTATGCAGATTGCAATACGGCTAGGACCTGGACATAAAGTGCTTTGTATCGCTCCAGATACGGGCGAAAGATATCTAAGTATGGGCATGTTCTAACGTTTCACCTCTGCCTCTGTCTATTCATCACAAAATTTAAAAATAATAAAAGACCTGTTATGATCCGCTTCAAGTCTAACGTTATGACTTGAACTGGGTACAAAACAGGTCTTTTTTAGGTTGATTCTATCTTCTTTTATAATGATACTACAGTGATTCTACTGAGAGCTTAGCTCCAGGGGGCAAGACGGCTTCGACTCGCTCTCTCACATTGGAATTAGCTAGAATTTCTGCATCCAGAATCGCAGCAATCCCTTCATCTGTGGAAGAACGAATGAGTCTGCCGAGTCCTTGGCGCAGACGAAGCAGCATGTACGGCAGATCTACTTCTTCATATGCTGAATCAGCAGCTTCCCGTTTAGCCATAAATACAGGATCCTCCGGCGGGTAAGGAAGTGACCAAATGATAACATTGGAGAGCGAAGGTCCAGGTACATCTAGTCCTTCCCATAGACTAGCCGCACAAAGTACACTTTCCTCCGTATTCTGGAATTCCGCAATCAAGCTGCTGATCTCCCGGTCTCCTTCATAAAGCATCTTATAGGATGCAAAGTAAGGATGATGAGAAGCTGCTTTTTTAAATTCACGAAGTTCATTCATCGTTTTAAACAACAATAAAGCTCGTCCATCGGTACGCTTGATTAGTTTGGCAGCCATCGCGAGTTTCTTCGCTGCAGCAACTTCCATTCGCATATCTCCTTCTCCAAGGAGTTCACTTGGGGCAATCAGTTTCATCTGCTTCTCGTAATCGTATGGTGAGTTTACAGAGAAAGATAAATAATCACTGATCCCAAGGCTGCTGGCTACATAATCAAACGATCCATCGACCGAAAGGGTTGCTGAAGAAAATACGATCGGCATTTGGAGTCCAAATACTCGTTCCTCTAATACTTCTTTGACTGTTTGCGGCATAATGGCAAGTGTGGCTGCCCCGTCCTCACTTTCTTCTGCCCAGCAAATATAATGAGCCGGGTCGCGGAACAGATGAAGTGCCGTTTGAATCATTTCCAAATGCTCTTCGACAATACGCAGTTTATATTCATCTAGTGTATGAAGTCCGCTTTCAAATACAAGCTCTTCATCAATCGCTTCGATCGTACTTTTCCAGCGATTCAGTTCACTAAGCAGTTTATCATCGATGCGGACACGTTTTCGGTCGGAACCAGGTATGGCTGTACTTTGTTCTGCAACCAGTTCAAAGACCAGCTGGCTCTGATCAATCGAATCCTCAATTCGCAGTGCGAGTGTCTCCCGAACCTCTCCATCTAATAGCCGAGTAACAATCTCTTCATAAGCACTATGTTTCAGCTTATAACTAAGAGCATGCTGTGCAGCCGATTCAAGTAAATGTCCCTCGTCGAATACAACCGAACTATGCTCAGGAAGCAGCGGAAGCTGACCTTCTCTTTTTCTTCCTTCATAAGTCCATACATGCTCCATGTAATAATCGTGGGAACAGATAATAATGTCTGTCGCCTTGCGGTAATAATCACGAGACAGCGTCATGCCGCAGCGATGTCTTTTATCACATACAAAACAGTCCTGAAAAGTATCCCAGTTGATCTTATTCCACTGTTCATCATTTAGATTCGGGTATTCCTTACGATCTCCATAGGGGTAAAAAGACTGCATCGTGCCCGGTGAATGGACAAAATCAGGAAGTGTTTCATATACGTCTTCAATGACAGCTGCATCTTCATCCTGAAGACGAACACTGTCTATTTTTTTGAGACAGAGGTATTGATCCGGAGATTTTCCAAGTCTTGCATCGATCTGTAAGTCCAAATAACGGGCAAGCTTAGCAATATCCCCTTCTTGCTTAACAAGCTGCTCAATGAGCGACTCATCTGCACAGGCAATGACTGCTGGTTTTCGTGTATACCTTGCATAGTTAACTGCATACAGCAGATACACAAGTGTTTTCCCTGTGCCTACTCCTGCTTCAGCAAAAATTGTTTTCTTATTCGCATAGGCTCTTTCCAGTTGGTAAGCCATAAATATTTGTTCATCACGGATATCAAATCCATGTTCAGGTAGTACATCATAAAAAACGTCCGCTACCCAGTCGCCGACCTGCTTGACGAAGGGTTCTGACGGATCATAGGAGAAAGGATATCGCTCCATGGTTACGCCTCCAACACTATCAAATTCTTATTAGGCAAACTCCAATTATCTCATGAATAAAAACATTTAGCAACCTCTCCTTTCTTGCCAAATCTATCTGATCTCAGTCCTTCCTTATGCATAAAAAAACGATGGTAACGCCATTCTACATTTATGAGAATTATCAGATTCCACCTTTTTATTAAAAGAAATGAGGTGTATATCATGACTTCCTGGATTATTCGTTCCGAACTCCCGTCTGATTTCCATGCGATTGCGGAACTGCACGCCCTGGCTTTTGCCTATAACTTTGGAATGGGAGAAGCTGCTCTTGTCAGTGCCCTTCGTACACGGAAAAATTTCGATTCCGAACTCTCCCTTGTCTGCCTAAAGAACGATCGATTCATCGGTCATATTCTGTTCACCCCGCAAGAAGTACAAATAGAAGGAAACAAGGTGAAAAATCTAATCCTAGCTCCTCTATCCGTTCATCCTGAATATCAAAAACAGGGTGTTGGCTCTGCTTTAATTACCGAAGGATTACACCGCGCTCAGCAGAAAGGATATGAATTATCCACAGTACTGGGCCACCCGCATTTCTATAGCCGATTTGGCTTTAGAAGCAACGCATGGATGGATGAACAAGTGAAAATCCCGCTCGAAACGATCTTTGTAACGGAAACCAAGCCCTTCCTCCGGGAGCGGCGTGTAGAGTCCAGCGATCTTCCTATACTATATGAGATGTGGGAAACCAATTACGGCCTATCTTCTTTTTCAATCCTCCCGGGACATTCACTCCTTGACTGGATCAGCCCGTCTAACAAAGTACGTGCATCTTCCATTCTAATCGGTGAAGAACTAGCAGGTTATATCCGCTATCGCGAGAGAGAACCTAATTCTATTATTATGTTACTTGCACGTGACAGAGAAGCTTTTGTCTACATTACATCCTATTTAAAAGAGAAGCTAAATCCGCTTCAAAACACCCACCTGCTTCTTCCCATATGTTCTATATCTCCGCTTCTTAAGCAGCTGGATTGGGTTTATGATATCACACAGAAAACATATGCCGAATACATGGTCTTCATACTAGATGGACTGTCACGTCCCAGTTTACTTTCCTATTTTAAAGACATTCATAATGGGACGAAAACTAGAGGATATCTAATCTGGCCAACTGAATTTGATCTTTGTTAAAACAGCGTGTATAGAATTGATGGATTCTTTTTGACAGACAAAAAAACCGGTTAATAGAGCCCGACTTTTTTTAAAGCTTCTATATATAGCATATTTACGTTCTGAGCATATAGCCCATTTACATTCTCAGCATAATCTTCCCTGTCTGCGAAAGATCATACCCAGAAATCATATGAAGCTCATGACGAAATACATCTGAACGAAAGATATCAAGCACGGTTTGAATGAGTGCCGTATTCTCGGGTTGATCCAGGAAGACCAGTTTATAACGTTCTTTAATAAGCGGAATAAATTCAACCCTAGCTTTGAAATCGATTTCGTATTGTCATCTCATCTATTCATAATATAATTAATTATATTTAAATATAATCAATGATAATGTTAGGATGATATGATGATCAAAATGACTAAGGTTAGTTATGTTTGTTTATGTTTCCTCTTCATGATGCTTCTAACCGCATGCGGTAGCACAGGTAGTACACCGGGCTCTACTTCTACATCTACAAAGCAACAATCGCAGCAATCTACTTCAGAGTTATCCTCTACACAGGCTGAGGTCACTGAGCTCACCATTTCAGCTGCAGCAAGCTTAACGGATGCGCTGGAAGAGTTACGGCCGATCTTTGAGGCGAATTATCCGGAAATCCAGCTTACTTTTAATTTTGGAAGTTCCGGCGCACTGCAGCAGCAAATAGAACAAGGTGCTCCCGCCGATCTCTTTCTATCCGCTGCGGAAAAGAATATGCAGACTCTGATTCAAAACCATCAGATCCTGGAAGGTTACTCTGAAACGTTGTTAACAAACGAACTTGTGCTAGTGTCCGCCAATAACAGAGAGTTTGATATAACATCTGAAGCGGATCTAACGAATTCGGAAGTAAAAGTTGTAGCCATCGGTATTCCAGAGAGTGTTCCTGCTGGGAGTTATGCTAAAGAAGCATTAGAAAAACTGGGCTTATACGATAAACTGCTTCCGAAGATTATACAGGCTAAAGATGTGCGTCAAGTAGTACAGTATGTTGAGACAGGTAACGCTGACGCAGGTTTCGTATATAAAACAGATGCTGTTCTATCTAAAGTCAATATTGTACATACGGTTGATTCAGAGCTTTATGCACCCATCCATTATCCAGTGGGTATTATTCAAGCAAGTAAACACATCAAGGAGGCCAAAATATTCTATGAATTCCTTACATCCGATGAGGCCAAGACCCTATTTCAGAAATATGGGTTTAAAGGTCTTTAGATAGAAATGCCTATGATTGATTGGAATTTATTCTGGGCACCCGTCCGATTGTCACTAATGATCGCATTGCTATCAAGCATGGTAACGATCATTGTAGGAAGCTTACTCGCAAAATGGATGTCTAGAAAAACATTCCGCGGAAAGCTAATTCTTGAAACTGCGTTCATGCTGCCCATTGTACTGCCTCCTACCGTTGTTGGATTTTTGTTACTTGTTCTTTTTGGCAGAAACAGCTTTGTGGGTACAATAATAGAGCGCATATTTGATGCTCCTCTGCTATTCACATGGTGGGCAGCCGTTATTGCTTCAATTGTTGTATCTTTCCCCCTTGTCTATCAAACGATGAAAGTGGGATTTTCGTCTGTTGATAGAGAGCTTGAAGCAGCCGGCCGTTCCATCGGTGCAAATGAATGGCAAGTCTTTCGCTATATTACACTTCCTCTTGTATGGCCTTCTCTTATGACCGCCTATATACTTGGATTCGCTCGGTCGCTGGGGGAATTTGGGGCTACACTCATGATTGCAGGCAATATCCCAGGAAAAACGCAGACTGTACCCACTGCTATATATATCGCTGTAGACAGTGGGAATACAACCATGGCATGGGTATGGACCGTCTCTATTATTGTTATTTCTTTCCTCCTTTTACTAATAACAGGCCGTACTAAAACGACATAAAATGATAACAGCTTTGTAATGATCAGCCCAACAACCCGTGATTTCTAAAAATACGGGTTGTTTTTTTGTTATAATCTTACCAACGAACTAGAAAATAAAGGGTATTATATGAAATAATAGATAAATATTTTGTAACAAAAATAAGAAAATTAATAATTTTGGTTACAATATTGTAACCAAAATTATTATTTCAATTCTTTCGAATAGTGATAAACTACCCCCTTTAAAGGAACTTAACCTATCTCCATAAGTATATAACTAAATATTCTGCCAAGTTTTAGTGTGCAAAATATGAATCAATGGTTACAACATTGTAACATTTGATGCTTTTTTTATTATATATTAGTTACAGTTGATTAATATTAATAAAGCCGAATCTACTAATTGGTACGGGGGACGATTTACATACTTGGGGTGAATGGATGATGAAGATCCTAGAGTACCTTCTACTCAAACCCGTCAACTAACCTCGGAGGCTAATGGAGGAATAAATAAGAATGAAGAAATTTGGTAAATGTATGTTATTAACTACTCTGCTTGGAGCAGGCTTAGTATTTGGGAATTCACAAGTGGATGCATCTTCTTCAAGTTCAAATAGTGTCAATGTACAGCTTAATGATAGTCTTGTTAATTTCGAAGATGCATCTCCTTTTTTAGATAATAATGCTAGAACGCAAGTTCCATTGCGTAAACTTGCAGAAGAAATGAATTATACCGTAAGTTCCTCTAAATCAGGATCTACTACAACGGTTACTATTAAAAAAAATGGAACTACAATTAAAATCAAAACAGGTTCCACAACAGCAACAGTTAATGGAAAAAGTGTAAGTCTTGATACTCAAGTATTTATTCGCGACAGCCGTACATACGTTCCACTTCGTTTTGTATCCGAAGCTATGGGTAGTGACGTTGTTTGGAAAAAAAGCTATTCTCTTGTTATGGTAAGTACTACAGGTAAAACATACAGCCCGATTCTTGTAGGGAATGATCATGTAAAAGGAACGAGCATTGTTCAAGAAGCTACCAAATATATAGGTACACCTTATGTATATGGAGGTTCTACTCCAAGCGGATTTGACTGCTCTGGTTTCGTGAAATATGTTTTCGAGAAACACAACGTATCCCTTCCGCGTACAGCTGCTTCCATGTATAACACCGGAACTTCTGTATCAAAGAGTAATCTGAAACAAGGCGATCTTGTTTTCTTTAATACAACAGGTACTGTCTCTCATGTCGGCATCTACGTTGGAAACAATAGTTTCATTTCTGCCACTACTTCCAGTGGTATTAAAATCGACAGCCTGAGTAACACTTACTGGGGTCCTAAATATGTAGGAGCAAGAAGTGTACTTTAATATAAGATTAGAATGATAAGAAGACATTCACTCCGCGTGTTGGAGTTGAATGTCTTCTTTGTCTTAGAAGTTTCTTACGGTGACTTCGGGTTGTACCCTGCTTTCGCTTCCAGCACATTGATTTGAAGGTGTGGAGATATGGGAGTATATTGTTCCTTTGGGGTGTAGTAATGTCCTACAGTGCCGCCTGAGGGCTCAGAACCAGGGTTTATTGTTATCTAATCATTTGCGATCACTACCTCTCATGATATGCGCTATATACAGTCAAAAAAAGGTACGGTCCCTCAATTACTTTTGAGGAGCCGTACCTTTTCTTTATGAGAGATCTTTATCAGGCATCTTTATGAGAACTCTTCATTAGAGGTCTTTATTAGTGACACTCTTTTAGAAGAATTCATTATTTCATCTCTAAACTGAATCCCTATTTTGTGAATACATGATTTCCTATTGTTTTTATAATAGGTCGTGCTTTACTCCAAGCCGATGTGGCAATCTTCGGATTGTAATAATAGAGCGCTCCCCCTGTTGGATCTTCCCCATTCAGCGCACGCTTTGCTGCTATATAGGCAGAGGAATTCGGAGTAAGGTTATACTGACCGTCATCCACCGCAGTAAACTGTCTAGGATGAAGGATAACATCTTTTATGGAACTCGGGAACTGATTAGACTGCACCCGGTTCAGGATTACAGCAGCTACTGCCACCTGTCCTATTAATGATTCTCCCCTTGCTTCCCCATTTACAGCTTTAGCCAAAGCATTCAGTGTAGCTCCTGAGGCAGGCGCCTTAGCCTTCAAAGCAGCTATCGTTCGCTTACCTGCCTTTCCATCGACAGCAAGACCACTCCGCTTCTGGAAGCTTTGAACAGCCTTCTCTGTCTGTGATCCATAGTATCCGGTTACTCCAGCAGATAAGTAGCCTAGCGTTCTGAGTCTCTCTTGCAGGTCTACCACTTCAGCGTGCTGAGTTCCTTTTTGAAGAAGCATTGCACTGGCCGGGGAAGCGGCTCCTACTGTACCTATTGCGATCGATCCGCTTAAAAGTAACCCTGCTGCGAATGTTTTCCATTTTTTGTTATGATTTAATTTGTTCATATATCCTATGACAACCTCCAGATTCATGATGTAAGTGTAATTGCGGGATCTGGCTTTGCCGATCCTGAAAAAAAAGCCGGGAGAAAGGGAATTTTCCTGCTTTCTCCCGGCGAAGTGTTATTTAAGTACCATCATTCTTACAAATTCAATATTTATTTTGTAAAAGATTTATTTTGTGAAAACATGATTACCAAGTCTTTGTGTAACGGGCCTAGAACTCATCCAAGAAGAGGAAGTGTACTTCGGATTATAGAAGTATAGAGCACCTTTAGAAGGATCATATCCTGTCAAAGCTCTGCGAGCTGCCTCATAGGCACCCGCTGTCGGCACACTTAGTTTGCCGTCCGCCGCAGGTGCAAATTGTCCTTTTTGAAAAATCACGTTCGTAATAGCATTCGGAAATGCCGAGTTCTGAACACGATTAAGAATGACAGCACCTACTGCAACTTGTCCAGTAAATGATTCTCCTCCGGCTTCATCTTGAATAATACCTGCCAGATGTTTTAACACTTTATTATTAATCGGCGCTTTGGCTTTCAGTTTGGCTTCTGTCTTGGGACCAACCTTTCCATCGATAGCTAAGTTGTTCACCCTCTGGAATTTCTTCACAGCTGCAACCGTTTTGTCACCATAGTAACCACTGATACCAGCCCAGAAATAATTTATTTTATTCAGTCTTTCTTGGACCTCAACTACTTTGGAACTTCTACTACCCTTCTGTAGTGTCGCAGCACTAGCCGTTGTTGATGCACCCAGTATAGAAAGAGCACAGGCACATGTTAAGATAAGTGTGGGTATTTTTTTCATTAGTCTTACATATCCTCCGTTTCATTCGTGATCAGATGCCTTGCATCATAAAATCTCATCACTGAATTTGGCGGCGCTAAAAGTAACACCTAACGTGTACTATAACATAAGTTACAATTTTGTTACATCTGTCAATAGACCTAATCTGCAAGTTCGATGCCTTTTGTTTCCTTTCCTAGCACGAGTACCGCTGCTGCACCAACTAATACCGTAATAAAGAATAAGGTGAATATTGTGCTAAAAGAAACCCCTTTTTGGACCAAAAGACCTACAAGAAGCGGCGCAATCACGCCTCCGATTCGGCCAACAGACGCAGATAACCCCACGCCAGTAGAACGTGTTCTCAGCGGATATAGTTCCGGTGTATATGCATACATGCCTCCCCATGCGCCCAGGTTAAAGAAAGAAAGTGACATTCCTGCAATAATTAAGGATAATTCGGAGCCGGCATTTCCAAACCAAAGCGCACTAAATCCTGTCATCACTAAATATACGACGAGTACAAATTTTCTCCCGAATTTCTCAATAAAGTAAGCCGCAGTAAAATAACCTGGCAACTGTGCGAGTGTCATAATAAGTACATACTGAAAACTTTTAACGAGTTCATACCCTTTGGACGTCATGACACTCGGCAACCATAAAAACATGCCATAGTAAGAAAATACAACCGTAAACCATAAGATCCATAACATCAGCGTGGTCTTCCGATGTTCTGCAGACCAAACCGATTTAAATTTCTCTCCAAAGCTAACCTTTTTCAGTTCCTTTTTCTTCTTGAATTCAGGTGGGTCCTGAATGGCTTTGCGTAAGTACAGCGCGTAAAATGCCGGTAGTGCACCGATTAGAAAAGCTACACGCCATCCATACTCAGGAATGATGAAAAAAGAAATGAGAGCCGAAATAATCCAGCCTGCAGCCCAAAAACTTTCAAGCAGAACAACGGCTCGTCCTCTTTCCTTAGCGGATACCGATTCTGATACCAGCGTAGAGGCAACCGGAAGCTCTCCTCCAAGACCAATCCCGGCAACAAAGCGAATGAGGCAAAGGAACACATACCCAGTAGCTAAAGCTGAAAATCCGCTTGCTACCGAGAAAATAAGCAGCGTCCACATTAAAACGGCTTTTCTCCCATACTTATCAGCCAGTGTCCCTGCGAGGGCAGCTCCAACGACCATCCCAATCGAAGTGGAACTTGAGATAAGCCCTACTTCGCCTGGACTAAGGAGCCATTCCTTCGCCAAAGCAGCTACGATAAAGGACATCATACCTACTTCCATGGCATCAAACATCCAGCTCAGCCCAGCGCTAAAAAGCAGCTTACGTTGTTTCGGATTTTGTAAGACTTCGAGTTTACTCATCGTAATACTTTTGCTCCCTTATGTAATATATTTGAAGTGAAACCTATCATCTTATTTATAATGATTTAAGACAGCCTGTCAACAAAAAAAGAGAACAGTCTGCTTATCTAAAGTAAGCATACTCTTCTCTTTTTTCTACTATCTTTTATTTCCGCAACAAGATTTAGGTTTTCCTATTTATTTTCTTTACGAACAAGAGATACATCATCCTTCATTTTCTTATACCACACTTCATAATGATGTACCGCAAGTCCTGCAAAGGACTGATGTTTTGTGCCAAGTTCAGCCGCTGTTTCCATCTCTGATTCCATATTCGGAACTGCTTTCCGGTAAAAAGTTAGATGTTCGCCTTCCTCGGTATGACCAAGCTCGGCACCGATCCATACCTTCTTGTCCAGCTCATCTGCTTCCGCAAGTTCTTCCTTGGAGAGATCGTACATT
Organism: Paenibacillus polygoni; assembly: GCF_030263935.1. Classification (NCBI taxonomy): domain Bacteria; kingdom Bacillati; phylum Bacillota; class Bacilli; order Caryophanales; family Paenibacillaceae; genus Paenibacillus; species Paenibacillus polygoni. Next base: position 3,566,719 of record NZ_CP127162.1, read on the forward strand.
TGCTGACCGCTGTCTCGATAAGCCATGATGGCAATCGCATCAAATTGATCAATCATCCAACGACTAAGTGTCCCCTTACCATCTGGACTTTCTCGTTTATCAAGCCAAAAAGGAACTGCTGCGCTCATATAGAGATTTCCTTCAGAACCTGCCTGAATCCACTCCTCTATATTTGCGCTCCATTCTGTAATGACTGATTGCTCCTCTTGTTCCCAGCGCCGTAATTGATACGGCTCGACATCAAACTGTACACCTGCAAACTGCTCCTCTGGTGCTGCTTCCTGGTTAAATTTCTTTACCCATTCCACCCAGGCGGTGCCTTCTTCTCGTTTTTCTGTATAAGCCCAGTCTGCATGACCATTGAGTGCGTGGACTGAAATGTCGTGAGCTTGTGCTTCCGCATTGAAATGTCGATATGCTTCAGGGGACACACTTTCTTTCGTTTGCAGAAAAACAGTATTCACCTTTTGTTCTGCTAAGAAATTCACAATTTCATCTGTACGCTCTTCAATGATCGAAGCATCCCATAGCCATGTCGCTTTATTTTCATTCACTTCAGGTGATTTCAGCATGAAATACAGGATAAGTAAAAGGAAAAAGATCATGATACAGCAGCTTCCTTTTACCCATGCCGGCCATGAATTCCATGCGTATCCTCCTTTATTCGGCGGCTTCTGCGCAGTGTTCATCGTATCGTTTTTAAGCAAATACCGCTTCTTCCTGTGACGCTGCCGGATGCTGTACAGAATGGCCTATTTTATAAATGTGCGGTAATGGATATTCTTTGAATGCATTACGAGTGTCAAGTACAGGTACGCCCAGCGATGCGATTTCATCATACTCTAGGTTCTTATGGTTCGTAATTAATACGATGCAGTCATATTCTTTGAATTTAACTGGGTTATACTCCACACTATGAACTGTTTCTCCATGTTTATCGCGGAAAGTATCTGCATACGGATCAAAGTATTCTACATTCGCACCTGCTTCTTTAAAGAGCTCGTAAACTTCAAGAGCTGGAGATTCACGAAGGTCTGCAATGTTTGGTTTGTACGCCATACCGAGCAGCAAAATGTTCGATTTACGAATGGATTTCGCATATTCATTTAGAATGGTTGCTGTTTTGTTCATAACGTAATACGGCATATTCTCATTAGTGGATTGAGCAAGTTCAATAAATTGGCTGTAGAATCTAAAACCTTTCGCTTTCCAGGATAAGTACATTGGATCAAGCGGAATGCAGTGTCCACCGATACCTGGGCCCGGATAGAATGGCATAAAGCCAAATGGTTTTGTAGCAGCTGCGTCAATGACTTCCCAAATGTCGATTCCCATGCGGTCACACATCATTGCCATTTCATTTACAAACGCAATATTGATACTGCGGAATGTATTTTCAAGCAGCTTGGACATTTCTGCAATTTTTGGATTGGATACAGGAACTACGGTTTCTACATACTGGCTGTACAGTGCTGCTCCGAGTTTTAAGCACTCTTCGGTAGTACCGCCAATTACTTTTGGTGTATTAAAAGTTGTAAATCTGCCGTTTGACGGATCGACGCGTTCTGGTGAGAAGCAGAGGAAATAATCTTCTCCTACTTTTTTACCAATTGCTTCAAGTTTATGCTCAATCAATTCTTCCGTTGTACCAGGATAAGTTGTGCTCTCAAGCGTGATGAGCATACCTTCCTTCATATGAAGTTTGATTTGGTCTACCACGGTTTCAATGTATGATGTATCGGGATCTTGGTTTTCACTGAGCGGTGTTGGCACACAGATACTTAGTGCATCAATCACACGCAGCATGCTGTAGTCTGTTGTTGGCTGAAAACGACCGCTTTGCATTACTGTTTTCAGTTCTTCCGAAGAAATATCATGAATGTAGGACTCGCCTTGATAAATACTCTCCACTTTGGATGGGTCTAGATCAATACCGATTACCGTAAATCCTTGCTTTACCATTTCTACTGCGAGCGGCAGGCCAACATATCCTAGTCCTACTACACCCAACACGGCTTTCTTGTTTTCAATTGCGTTCATTAAATTATGGAATTGCTCTTTCACAGTACTTCACCCTCCAAATGGAATTTTAGGTAAGCAGGTTGCATCATTTGGTTGCGATGATACACAGCTCACATACTTTTTATGTGTTAAATCAGGACTACCTTATCAGTTTGAAATCTACTATTTTACAAGCTACGATTACTGTAAGTTCTATGATTTCTATTGAAAACAGCGGCGAATACGGGCATCGAGTTCCACAGGTGAAAAAGGTTTGGTTACATAATCTTCTACACCTTTTTCAAAACACTGGGTGATGGTCTGCTCTACTCGCTGGTCTGTCAAAACAATTACTTTTGGCTGCTGTTTTAGATCCAGGTTTTGAATCTGATGGATAAAAGGAACTCCACTCATCCCGTACAAATTAAGTTCGGTCAGAATAAGATCCGGTTCCACTTTTACAGCCATATCGAGGGCACTAAGTCCATCCACTGCTTCATAAATGTCATACCCTTGCAAAGCAAGGCGGATTTGAAGAAATTCTCTTGTTGATTTTTCTTGATCTACAATGAGAATCTTACCTGGCCGTACCGCTGTTTCATTTGGTGTATATAATTTGATATCTGCATCCGTACTGAGTCTTGCAGATTCAGCCATACTTTTCAGCATGTGTTTGCTTGCTTTCCCCATCTCAGGAAAACTTGCAATCGTCAGACGCGGATCTACACCTGGTAGCACTTGCATCAGACTCTGTTTGATTAACAGGGCCTGATAATGTGTACGATTAAGTGACATAAAAGGAAGGAAGACCGCAATCGTATTTGACTGCGTATCTTTCCAGACCTGATATTCCGTTTCGCAGGTCCTTGTGAGAATATCCTGCAACTCCGCATCCGGCTGCTGGTCCCTATCCATGCAGTGAACAAACACAACGCCGCTGTTTTCGTTAGCCATTCCTTTTAGCTGCTCATCCAGAATGTCATATACACTGTCCTTCACCTGGCGCTCAAGAGTTACTGTATTTGCCATAAGACTCATCTCCACCTTTCAACATTTAACTTTTATCCTTACTCAAGCAGCCTCTTCGGCTTTTGGTTCTTCCCAGCTTTGTCTTGTCATTGTGCCCCAAGAGTTGTTATTTTGCATAAACTGAATATGCCCTTGTACTCTCCAAAGAACGCCAAGCTGATGATAACCAACAAACTTTAGAGCAGAAAAAGCTAACATTTTTACAAGATCAGATGGTTTTGGATAACGGCGGAATGCAATCTCTTCGAGTATCAAGGCTCCTACACTCAGCAGATAGCCGCTTAAGAAATTAAGAAGACCGAAAATGAGAAGTACAGGCCATGCCGTCATATCCAGCATAACGTAAGCCATTAAAGCTAGAAGTCCAGTAATCCGGAAATAAGGATTCAGTGCCTCGAAAAAGATGTTATACGGCATCGTGAGCATCCCCATTGTTTTATACTTGGGTCTGAACATCATATTTCCGTTCTCCAGCATATTTTTCAGGTTTCCCCGACCCCAGCGTTTACGTTGATTCGAAATAATCTGGTACGTATCTGGAGCTTGCGTCCAGCAGACTGCCTCTGGACAGAATGCAATACGATACTTTTTCTTGTTGTCCAGCATATAGCGATGAAGCTTGATAATGATGTTCATGTCTTCTCCGGGATATCCATCACGATATCCACCTACTGCAATAACAGCCTCTTTCTTAAATACTCCAAAAGCACCGGAAACGATAATCAGCCCATTTATTGAACTCCACCCAATCCGTCCGCCAAGGAACGCTTTTAAATATTCAATAGATTGAAACATCGGCCACATTTTACGCGGAAGTGACACATCTTTTACAGCACCATTTTCAATCTTGCATCCATTTGCAATACGAACATCTCCGCCGATCGCAACGGTCTCTTCTGGATTCTCCAGATACATACGAGCCATACGAATCAGCGCATCCTTTTCAAGTAATGAATCTGCATCAATCGATGAGATCAGAGGATAATGCGAGAAATTAATTCCAGCATTCAGCGAATCCGCTTTTCCGCCATTATTTTTGTCAATGAGATAGAGAAAAGGATAATCCGGGTTATGATATACGCCGCGAATCTGCTCACATCTGATCGTTCCGCGGAAAGTCGGATTTTGAACGGGTTTAAGTCCAAATTCTTTAATGAGTACAGGTATCGTCTTATCTGTAGAACCATCATTGACGACAATGACCTCATATTTCGGGTAGTTAAGTGTCATCAGACATTTTACGTTTTCTATAATCGTCAATTCTTCGTTATACGCAGGTACCAAAAGCGAGATTGGAGGCACGACATCCGACCCCGCTAAGCTTTTAAAACTGGAATACTCTGCTCGGCGGCGAATTGTAAAGATATCTCTGTACGAAAAACATAAAATTCCAAAATATAAGACAGTAACAAAAATAACGTAATAAATGATAACCATTCCATAACCAAGCAATATATCTCTAAGCAGTGAAATCCCCTCCAATAACCTCTGACATACGGCGAGTTTGTTTTTCTTTCGGTGAAGTTCCGAAATAATGTTGATAGATTAGTCTTTTCTTGTTTAATGTCATCATTTTTTCAACTTCTTCTTGGCCGTCAGCCGTAGCCATCGCACGCTCTGTATAGGCAAGAGCTGCTTCTCTAGCCGTACCGCTTGCCGTAGCCGCTGTTTCACAAAGCACTTCAAAACCGCGCACACCAAGTCCCGCAAGACTTTCTGCACTTTGATTACGCACAAGCAGTTCTGCATCACTCAGTCCTTTTTGTAACAGCTGGATGCTGTCTTCCGTGTGGATGGAACCAAGAGCATTTGCCATTGCTGTTCTAACCTCAGGATTTGAATCTCGCATTAACTCTTTCATCGTTTGATCCTTGAGTACGGGACCTCTGCTTAAATAAAGTTTAATCGCATCTGTACGGATGGTTTCATCCTTCGAACGGAACAACCGGATCACAGCCGGCATCACTTCGGGAGAAGCATAAGCATAGGAAGCAACAAGCCCTACTTTTACATCATTATAGTGATCTGATTCAAGCAGTTCTTGCAGCAGATTACTCGGTGTAAGACTCGTTTCCATCAGAATGTCAGCAGCGAGTTCATAAACTGGTTTTCCTTTATCAAGGAGATATCTGAGCATCTCTTTCAGTTCAGCAGGCCGTTCTGCACATTTCGCTGCCGCTCTGGCGTATATGACAGCATGTGCTACCTTTTTCTCTTCTTTTAGGACTTGCAGCAAAGCTGTTGTCGCTTCGGAAGCTCGTATTCCACCGAGCCTGTAAGCAGCTTCTATGGTTTTGCTGGTCGAGATGCTGTCAAGCTGTTTCATTTGCTTCGCAATATAACCCGTTTCCCTAGCTATGTCGCGTAGTTTTGCAGCATGCTCTCCTTTAATCTGATCATGGATGGCGATTAACCGATCCATAATGACTTCCTCTTCTATTTTTGTCAGTTTTCCTGGTGGAAGCTGAATTTTCTCATTCCCCGTGAGGTTTGCCTGAACATAAACGAAGTAATCCTTGTGTTTCCTTGTATACTCTTCTTTCTTGCGTTCTTTTGAATTGTGGGTCGTTTTCATCGTTATGAGCAAACCAATCCCCACGACAATGAGTCCTGCGCACAAATAAAGGAAAGTGTACGCCAGGGCCAAATTAGAAAACATGGATAAGTATCCTCCTTTATTTTTGCTCTGTTTGTAATTCTGAGTATGTTTCTTTCATGAGATCATAGCTCTTTTTAAAACGTTCACTATAATTCACAGTTTCCCATGGGTCCCATGTATAAGCCTGAATGTCTTGTATATCAAATGTATCCTCTGTGCCTCCAGGCCAAGATACGTTGCCGTTGCTCAGATCCGTCAGCCAAGGGATCAGCCGAATTCCTTCCGTTGTTACCGTCTGAAATTCCTTGTTTTCTGTTAACGGACTGTAATCAATGACCTGCAGTGAACTTGGATCTCCAAAACCAAGCAGCATCCACGGAATGCGAACCTCTATTTCTTTTCCTTCATACTGCCAAAGAGTTAGTGAATCGTAATCAGCAGCATCGGGGTTGGTCGTACCCCGGTTTAATAGGCCTACAACTTCATCCATATAAGGATGGGCATATTTGGTATCAGGCGGATTCATCAACAGACTGATGGCCAGCTTCCAAGGAACGAACGACGGTGTATCCTTTGTTTGCTCCTCCAGCATCCAGTAACCTTCCGGTCCGTATAATCGCTGATTAAAGTCATAGCTTTTTGCGATCGCTACTTCCGATTCCTTGTCGCTACCTATTGTAATCAGCGTTTCCAGATCTCCGCCTTTCAGTGTTTTACCTGGAAGAGATTCAAGCGGCTGATTGCCGCCAGGAAGTGTATCTGTACCGATATTTAGCTTCGTTTTAGATGGATCGAAAGGTTCATCAAGTGTGATCCCCATATATAAGTAAGCTTCATCATGAGTTAATTGGATACTCTCGATACCTTCTGTTTTTCCCTGCCAAAGCTGAATTTGCTCAGCTGGAAGCTTGGACCAATCACCCAGTTTCCCATCGATAAACAGCTGGTTTTGTTTGCCTGCTTCCATGGCGAGAATGCCGAACATCTTCTCATTTGTGAGTACGTTCAGCCAGTAAGCTTTACGATCTGCAGGAATTTCGAGTGGCATCGTATTCCACGTCTTTTTAAACCACTCATCCTGCCACATGAAGAGAACAGCTCCCGCATATCCTTCGTCAAAAATGTCCTTGGTTAGCGACTGGTTAATCTCGCCTTGCTCCTGCTCATTATGACCGCCTTGATCTTTACCTCCAGGACCATAATGTGAAATGCCGAGAGAAGACGGAACTCCGTATTCTGTAATCATTATAGGTAGATCGGGAAACTCGGATTTAAGCTTACGTAAGTACGCTTTGTACGTGTTGTATTCCCCTTGTTCATCTTTTATCGTCTGCAGCGTTTTGTCTGTACGGAAGAAGTCTGGATAATAAGGATAGACGTGATAGGCTGCAAAATAACCGCCTTGCCAATTCACAGGTTCAATATGTCTCGCATCTACGCTTACCAAATCTTCTTCAAATAAAGGCTCGCCTGGATGTTCAAGCACATCGGTTGTAACCCAGTTGGTAAACGTTAATGGGTGTTCCCATCCGTATTTCTGTTCTTCCTTAGCTACTTCATCCAGCAGCTCAGCAAGCCAGTTCTCGAAGGGGCTCGCCTCTTTTGTACCTGAAAAGTGTTCTCCCTCATAACGAGGATGATCCGAGTACTTGTTATTCGTATCCTCTACCATCTCCGGGTCCCACTCGGTACCCAAATGCCATGCTAGCAGATACTGGCCCACATTTGCTCTGTACTTACCGCTCGATTCTCCATTCACATGCGGGATATCCGCATCTCCATACACTGCCGATACTGCCTTTTTTATTTCTGCTTTAAATTTTTCTTCAATTCCTTCGGCAAAAGCGTCCTTTTGCTCAATCAATTGTTCTTCTGGTGACCAGATTCCTTGCATGAAGTACAGCGGGTGTTCCTTGCCTTTGTTATACTCAGCGAGCGCTGAATAAAACACGGGCTGATGAACGGTATAGATGCGGATTACATTAGCACCCAGATCTTCAATCTGTTGAAACCATCTAAGATAATCTTCTTTTACTAGCGGAAATTCACCTGGGTAATGACCCGGTTTCGTTGAACCCAGGTTAACCCCCTTCACAAACAGTTCTTGCCACTGTCCTTCCTGGCTGTATTGTAAGAACTGATTGCCTTCTGTTTTGAATTTCAGCTTCGTTCCGTCTTCTGCTGTAAAAGTATTTTGTGCTGGTTTCAAGTAGGAGTATGCCGCCCATCCTCCACCGCCAAAAATAAGAATGCCAATTAAGATGCCTACAGCAAATCGTTTTCTTTGTCGTCTGCTCATGGTTTCCTGGTTCGCTCCACTTCTAAAATCATTCTTAGTCATCGTAAGGCAAAAACGAGTTTTGCAATGCCTCCCTTTAATTTACAGATTGCCTGCAATGCAGAATCGGATTCTGTCGTTTGGCGAATGTCTGTAACTTCTCTATTAACTATATCGCCAAGCTTTCCCTTTTGTAACTAGGCTAATGGAAGCAAAGATGGATTGGATAATATTGCCCAGTTTCAAAACCTGATCCTGGGTTTAGGGGCCGATCATCCTAAAAATCCATCTTTCTTTTTACGGCTCTGTCTACAGCAAAGCAACAACTGAACTTTTCCCTAAGTTATCAAGGAAAATCCTTACTCATCAGTAGTTACAGCCCTGTTTTCCTTCCCTTCCGCCTATATAATGTAACGCATGTAATCATCCAAAGTTGCTATTTGTTTACAATTTTGACCCTAGTTATTACAAAATTGATACTATAGTCCGATATCAAAAACGCGAAAATCCTTGATATATCAGCATTCTTCAAAAATCAAACTTTACAAAAAAATCGGATGGTCCTGTATCCAGGACATATTTATTTAATTTCCCTTAACATTCTGCTTATCTTCTCCTGATTTCTGACTCCCTGGTCTCAAATCACTCGCTTTTTATGTTAAAAACCGAGTCCTTTTTCCTAATTTCTAAGCCTTTCCGAGTATTTCAGAAAATCTCATTTCTTTTCAAAAAAATTCCGGTTGCTGGATGTATATTTCTCCGTTATTCTTATAAAATAAGAACATGTGTTCTAATACAGAACGAATGAAGAGGAGTATGGTCTTATGGAGCGGAAAAAACGTGTGATTATGCTGGCGGACTGTCAGTCTTTTTATGCCAGTGTGGAGAAGTCAGCCCATCCGGAGTATACGAGTCGCCCCCTTGTCGTTGCAGGTGATCCGGCTCGCAGGTCCGGCATTATTCTTGCAGCCTGTCCACTGGCCAAGACCTACGGAATTACCACAGCCGAGCGCTTGTCAGATGCCATTGCCAAATGCCCTGATGTCGTTGTAGTAAAACCTCGTATGGCAGAATATATCCGGGTTTCTCTCCATATTACAAGCATTTTCCAATCCTATACGGATCTTGTCGAGCCCTACAGCATTGATGAACAATTTCTTGATGTAACAGGGAGTCTAAGGCTATTCGGTTCACCAGAAGCAATCGCCCGCCAGATCCAGCAGCAAGTTTGGCTCGAAACCGGAGTACGGGTGCGAATTGGAATTAGTGATACCAAAGTTGTGAGCAAAATGGCCTGTGATTTGTTTGCGAAGAAAAATAAGACCGGAATCTATATTCTTCCGAAGGAAGAGATAGCCGATAAACTCTGGTCTATGCCCATTCGAGATATGTTTATGGTCGGCTCGAGAATGGCTCATCATTTTTATAAGATGGGTATTCATACGATTGGGGATTTAGCTCGCACTCCTCTCCCTCGCCTGCGTGACCGCTGGGGTGTCAATGGGGAAGTCTTATGGCGTATTGCGAACGGAATAGATGATTCGCCGGTAAGACCCGGCACTTTTATGCAGCAGCAAAAAGGAATTGGTCACCAAATGACCCTTCCGAGAGACTACACTACATGGTCAGAGATTCGTGTTGTGCTACTAGAACTGGCTGAACTTGTTGCAAGAAGGGCTAGGGAGAAAGGACTTATGGGCCAGGTTGTATCTGTAGGCTGCCGCGGAACCGACTTTGACAAACCCACTGGTTTTTCCAGACAAATGAAAATAAAGGAACCGACGCAAATTACCGCAGAAGTCTATAACGCAGCCTGTGAGTTATTCCAGCGCTACTGGGATGGTCAGCCCGTAAGAAGAGTGGGTGTGTCTCTTACAGAACTGGTCCCTGATACGGAATATCAATTAACCTGGTTTGATAACCGGGAGCAACAACGGGAACTTGATAAAGTAACTGACGCGATCAAACGCAAGTTTGGAGACACTGCTATTATTCGTGCTTCCTCTCTTGAGCATGCAGGTCAAATACATGATCGTTCCCGCAAAATTGGAGGTCACTATCGATGAGTAAAAAATTACAACAAAACGGATTATTTGAATCCTCCCGCATGATGCTTCCCGAACATCGCGAAGCTTATGTACAACATCAGCAAAAATTAGCTCCAAGGTCCCGGCCGATCCTTGATCCTCAAGCGTTCGAAGAAATGTCACGTCTGCTTGCCGAGTCGCTGATGTTAAAAGAGCCTGTGACAATCGTCCTGTTCGATGAGTGGGAAGATGTCCATCTTACCGGAACCGTTGTCAAATTTGATCAGGCAGGAAGATCGATTCGTATACAGGACCCGGCCGGATTCCATGATGTTCGAATGAGACATATTATTGATGTTCATGCTAACTAACCTGCTGAATGATAACGGGAGATTTGGTAAGGAGTCATGCGTTATACTGATACAAAAAAGGAAGGTGGGCTAACTTTGTGCGGAAGATTCACCCTAGGTGTTACGATGGAAGAATTGATGCTTCGTTATATGCTTGATGATATTCCAGAGTATATTGATTACCGCCCCCGCTATAATATCGCCCCAACTCAGCAGGTTATTGCGGTTATCCATGATGGTACTAAACGAAGAGCGGGTACACTCCGCTGGGGACTGATCCCTCACTGGGCAAAAGATATCCGCATCGGCAGTAAATTAATCAATGCCCGAAGCGAGACTCTTCTCGAGAAACCCGCCTTTCGCGAATCCTTTCTCCGTAAACGCTGCCTTATACCAGCCGATGGTTTCTATGAATGGCAAAAGCAGGAGAATGGCAAAAAAGTACCCTTTCGAATCACCATGGAAGACAAGGGTATTTTTAGTTTTGCTGGATTATACGATGTATGGATAAGCCCGGAAGGGCAAAAAGTCAGCAGCTGTACCATTGTTACCACTAAGCCGAATTCTCTTATGTCTCCCATTCATGATCGTATGCCTGTTGTCATCCCTTCAAGGCAGGAAGATCAGTGGCTGAATCGATCCATTCAGCGCCCAGAGGAAATATCCTCCCTACTTAGCCCCTATCCTGCGAATCAGATGCTGGCTTATCCGGTATCTGCTGCTGTAGGCAAGGTAGCGAATGACAGTATCGAGCTGATCTCACCGGTATAGCGGAAGTATCCTGGAGTAACTTTAAGTTTTAGATCGTTTCCAATACAAAAAGAAAGGGTGCTGGATATAACATCAGCACCCTCTTTTTTCAGTTTACCCGCACAAAACGCAGGGCCATCCTTCTAGATCGGTCTAGATCGGCAAGAATCTAAACAAAGACCAGCCTGCACCCCATTCAGCGAAACATGCCCCATAGTTTAATGAGATGCAAAGTATTGTTTGGATCTATCTTTTGGTCAACCACAAATTTGACAAAACGTTCCTCATCTGCCGGCGTAAATTTCTCATTCAATATAGCAGCAGACGATTTGATCAGTCGCCTTACTTTGGCACTATTCTGAAGATCCGATTTTGTAACTCCATCAACCAGCAATTTAACACGTTCCTTCGCTGCTGGATTTTTCATCTTTATCTTGATTCGCTCCACCAGCTGCGGACTAATGCCATATTTTTGATAGCTCAAAGAACGTTACACCTCCCGCATATTGTAGTCCCTCATTACTATATGCGAGTGATGCCCGTCCACTTGACCTCTATTTTATAAAACATGATTTAATCCATGATATCGCCTTGGAAAATTTGCTCCTTCTGCAAGAAACCTCGTAACGCCTCGTAGCTAGGCGAAGTCCAGAATGACTCACTTGATACGAGTGACGCAGCATCATCACGAGCCACCTCAAGCACTTCAAAGTCGCTGACCATATCCGCGATCTTAAAGTCAGGCATACCGCTCTGCTTCGTTCCAAAGAAATCTCCAGGTCCTCGCAAATCCAGATCCCGCCGCGATACCTCGAATCCATCTTCCGTTTCTGTCATTACCTTCATTCGCTCTTGCCCTATCTCTGACTTCGGATCAGCAATAAGTATGCAGTATGATGCATGGGAGCCTCTCCCTACACGCCCGCGCAGCTGATGAAGCTGTGAGAGTCCGAATCGCTCTGCATCCATAATAATCATCAGCGTGGCATTCGGTACATCGACCCCCACCTCAACTACCGTAGTGGATACAAGCATCTGGGTCTTATTCTCATAGAAAAGCCGCATCGACTCTTCTTTCTCTGACGGCGTCATCCGCCCGTGCAGAAGACCTACCTGGTACTGAGGAAGGGCTTGCTGCATTGCTACATGCAGGTCAATCGCATTCTGAACATCAAGCTTCTCCGATTCCTCAATAAGAGGACAGATCAGGTACGCTTGACGACCTTGATTTAGTTCTCGAGTAATAAAACCAATGACCCGGTCCATCATATCGTGCTTCACCCAGTAAGTAGAGATGGGAATTCTCCCTTTAGGACGTTCAGAGATAGTGGATACATCAATATCACCAAATGCCGTGATGGCAAGTGTTCTTGGGATTGGGGTAGCGGTCATCGTGAGAACATCTGGATTGTACCCTTTGCGGCGCAGCACACTGCGCTGATTGACCCCAAACCTATGCTGTTCATCCGTAACAACAAGGCCAATATCTCGGAAGAACACATCATCTTGAATAAGAGCATGCGTACCTACAACCACGTCGATAAGTCCCATTTGCAGTCCTGCTAAAATCTCTTTTCGTTTACGACCTGGTGTGCTTCCTGTGAGCAGAGCTACCTGGATATCAAAAGGGGTAAACAGCTTTTCAAGTGAACGCATATGCTGTTCTGCCAGTATTTCGGTCGGCACCATTAATGCCCCCTGAAATCCAGACCGTACCGCAGCGAACAAAGCGATGGCAGCAATGACCGTTTTACCGGAGCCCACATCTCCTTGAAGCAGCCTGTTCATGCAGTACGGAGAGCGCATATCATGCAAAATTTCCAGTTCAACTCGTTTCTGAGCATCCGTAAGCTCAAAAGGTAAACTGCGAACAAATTCTCGAACGGTGCTATTGGAAACGGTATGTACGACTCCATCGCTTTTCCCTCGATTGATAGCACGAAATGCTTGCATCTTCAGTTGAAATAAAAAAAGTTCCTCGTATACCATACGTCTACGTGCTTCTTGACCAGCCTCTGGATCACCAGGCTGATGAATCAGTGCGATCGCCCGTTTACGAGGCATGAGGTTATATTTACTAAGCAGTTCAGCAGGAAGCAGTTCAGGCACAAGGTCGCCATATTGCTGAAGTGCTTGGTTAATGGTTTTCCGCAGCCAATTCTGTGTTATCTTCCCGCCTATAGAATAGACAGGCTGAACAGACCCGGTGCGTACGGCTCCTTTGTCTGGAAATTCGGACTCCGAGACGGTAAGCTGCATTCGTTTCTGGTCCCATTTTCCCGTCAGCGTGATTTCTCGATTCGGCGTTAACTGATCTTTCAGAAAATGGCGATTAAACCATGTCGCTGAGAACATAAAATCTTCTGCCATCATCCGGCAAGTGAGTCTCGACTTGCGACCATATCGTTGCAGTACAGGTACACCCATGATTTTCGCCTGAACCGTTACTCGATCCCCATCTTTTACCTCTGTTAAAGAACGCAGACGGTAATCCTCATACCGGAAAGGATAATATTCAAGCAAATCTTTCACTGTATAAATGCCAAAGGCGTGAAGCTCTTCTTCTTTAAGAGCACTCACGCCGCTAACTTGCTTCACCGATGTTTCTTCTAACAACATAAAGCATCCCTCATTTTATGCCGGCCATACAAAAATAGCAATCGTTCCAAAACCTACGTGGCTGCCAATAACAGCACCAATGTTCGGATAAACCACTTCACCGAGTTCAAACCGAGTTTCAATCAGTGAGATAAAAGTTTCAGCCGAGGCAGGATTGGCTGTATGACCGACAGCAATATTAATTCGTTGACCCGCAAAGTCTTGTTCAAACATTTGAATGATGCGTTCCATTGCTTTTTTCTGGCCTCTAATCTTCTCGACAGCGTAGATAATTCCCTCATTGTCTATCGATAGAACAGGCTTAATATTAAGCAAGGTTCCAAGCACAGCTGAAGCTTTACCGATTCGTCCGCCTTTTTGCAAATATTCTAAGGTATCCACTAAGAAGTACAGTTTACGCTGCTCATGAAGCTTTAGTACAGCGGCTTCGATCTCCTCTGCATTCTTTCCCGCCTGTGCCAGCTGTGCAGCATGTAAAGCGAGCAGTCCATACCCATAGCTGGCAGATTTAGAATCAATAACCGTAATCTCTGCCGTCTGCTCATCTTCGAGCATCGATTTACCAAGCAGTGCAGATTGATATGTTCCGCTCATACCTGAAGATAAGTGAATCGAAACAATCTGGCTGCCTGGATGATCATTCAGAATTTGGCTGTACACATTCATAAACTCGACTGGTGAAGGCTGAGAAGTGGTAGGCAATACCTTAGCTTTCCCAAGTTTCTCATAAAACGTAGCAGGACTGAGTTCAATCCCATCGAGATATGTTTCCTGATCAAATACGACTCGAAGCGGAACCACATGAATCTGATACTTCGCAACAAGTTCATCAGGAATATCCGCAGTACTATCCGTAACAATGAAAACTTGGCTCATGAAAAAGGACCCCCTTATTTATGATCAAGCTTCAACCGAGAAGAGATAGGCATAGATTGGCTGACCGCCTTCGTGTACTTCAATCTCTGCATTTGGATATTCAGCAGCAAGCCATGATGCTAGACGCTCTGTATCTGCCTCATCGGCTTCTTCACCTGACAGTATTGTAATTACTTCATCACCGCTCTCAATCATCTTGCTCAGCAGCTGCTCACAAGTAGGAACGAGACCTTCCTCCGTAGCCACAATTTTGGAATCATAAATACCAATAAAGTGTCCTGCTTTAATCTCAAGATCATCGAATACCGTGTCTCTTACCGCATAGGTGACTTGACCAGAGCGAACATGAGCAATGGCTTCGAGCATATTTTCTTCATTGGACTCTGCACTTTCATCTTCCTGGAAAGCAAAAGCAGCAGAAATTCCTTGTGGAATTGTCTTACTTGGAATGACGGTAACAAGACGCTCTCCTTCTAACAAATCTCTTGCCTGTTTAGCAGCAAGAACAATGTTAGAGTTATTCGGCAGAATAAATACATGTTCTGCGTCGATGGAATGAATGGCTTTCACAAAATCTTCTGTACTCGGATTCATGGTTTGTCCACCCGACAGAACAATATCTACTCCAAGACTTTTGAATACCTCTTCGATCCCTTGACCAGAAGAAACAGCAATAAAGCCAAATGGAGCAAGTTCATCTGCCGGCGGTATGGACAGTTCTGGAGTACGCTCTTGTTCTTGCGGAATCTCTGCAAAGAGTTCTGGCTCTGCGGCAGCATCCATACCTGCTGTCAGCAAGTCACGATGCTGTTCACGCATGTTCAGGATATGAATTTGTGTTATTTCTCCGTATTGAAGCGCTAAGTTAAGTACATCACCTGGTGTTTTGGAGTGAACATGTACTTTAATGATCTCATCATCTGAAATAATAATGATGGAATCTCCATTTACTGACAACGCTTTCCTAAAATATTCCTCATCAAATGGCGTTCCCTGTGCATCACCTAACTGACGGTTAATGAAAAATTCCATATCATAAAGGAACTCAATATCCTCAGTCTCCAGTCTAGCTTGCGCTGTGTCAGGAAGTTCACGATGAACCGGTGGTGTAGTTGGCACTGCTTTTGCAACAGAAGCCGGCGGAGTTATTTCCTTAGCAGGTTGAACTTTAGAATCTGTATCGGCAGTTCCGCCTAATAAGTGCTCCATAAATCCTTCATAAATATATACAAGTCCTTTACCGCCGGAATCAACAACGCCTACCTGTTTAAGTACAGGAAGCATTTCCGGTGTTAAGGCAAGAGTTTCATTTGCTTTCTTTAGTACTTCGCTCATAAGTTCAGTAATGTCAGTGGTTCGACGAGCATAATAAGTCGCATGCTTTGCCGCTTCCTTGGCAACTGTGAGGATTGTACCTTCAACTGGTTTTACTACAGCCTTATATGCGGTATCCACACCGCTCTGGAGGGCAGCAGCAAATTGAATTGTATTCAGCTCCTCATATGGGGCAGCGTAACGACTAAAGCCTCGGAATAACTGCGACAAAATCACACCCGAGTTCCCCCGCGCACCCATCAGCAGGCCTTTCGATAAAATCCCTGCACAGCTTCCAATGGAACTAGAGCTGTTTCTTTTAAGTTCGGCCACACCGGCGCTCATTGTCAAATTCATATTTGTACCCGTATCTCCATCTGGAACAGGAAATACATTGAGGGAATTGACATGTTCAGCATGCTTATGCAATTGATCCGCTCCGGCTAAAACCATCGCGTAGAAATCTGTTCCATTTAAAGAACGTTTACTCAAGTGAGAATTCCCCTTCCTAGCTTGATGCGGGAGCTTGTTCAAAAAGGCTCGTGCCTTCGAGAAAAACTCTAACATCCGTTGTTCCGCTGAGTAGTGACTCAAGCGACAGCGGTCTTTCCGCAGTATTATGGACTATACCCCATTGTACTATAATCATGAGGAGAAATAAATAAAGTTTTTGTTTATGTTGACTAAGCTTTTTCTTATATGATATTATATTTAAGTATTGTTTTATGCAGGTGTATTGGATTAAGTATGGCCAAAATTGGTCTGAAGTACAACCATTGACCTTGCGGATAACGGTTACTTTCAGAATAGGAGGTGTAATCTATGTCTCGCAAATGTTATGTGACAGGTAAAAAACCGGGTAGCGGTAACCATGTTTCTCACGCTAACAACCGTAACCGCCGTTCCTGGGGCGTAAACGTTCAAAAAGTTCGCATTCTGGTGGACGGTAAGCCAAAACGCGTTTATGTTAGCACCCGTGCTCTGAAAGCCGGTAAAGTAACTCGCGTATAATCTTAGCTACGTCTATAGAATACAAAGACAAAAAGCACCTCGCCTTCTGACTAGGTGCTTTTTTCATGTCTGGATTTCGGCGACCCTTCCTATGCCAGCTCTTCTCAGCGTAAAATGAACACACTTCAAGCCGATTTTATTTCTGGAACGTGTTAAGGATCGCTTTTACAAAACCTCCCAAAAACTTCGGAAGCTTAAACGTGTAGAATTTCATACTTAACCCTCCCCATCATCCTCATGTGTCACCTTTTATCGTGCAAGAAGCCCTTCCTATTCGCCTTAGAACCAAAACCAGGATTATACGAAAAAAGGCTACATGAGAATCGCGCTCATGTAACCATATTTATGCAGAACACTGTCTTGCTATGCCACTAGCTTTGCTTAAACCTGCGGCGGATTCATTTTTATAAAGGTATATGCCGACCATAATAAGATAAATAATAAGTAATATACTGCGGTAAAAATAACAAAAGTAATGCGAATCCCTTTTCGCTCAAACTTACGGAAAAACCAAATCACAAGAATAACACCAAGAAGCGATACGACTGCATTAATAGGAGAAGGGAGTAATGCAAAGGAACCTAATAAGGTTCCCGTAACAAGACTAATAAGCGAAGTCCACATTGCTTCTTTAAAGGTCATTTTATCCTCCGAGGCTTTGACGTATCTCAGTAATTGCTTCTGCACGATCTTCTCTTCCAAATACAGCACTGCCAGCAACGAGTACGTCGGCTCCTGCCTCCACTACAAGCGGAGCTGTCTCTTTCGTAATTCCTCCATCTACTTCGATATGAACGTCAGCACGTCCTCTCTCACGTAACGAGCTGCGAATTTCGCGGATTTTACGTAATGTGCCTGGAATAAATGCTTGTCCTCCAAAACCAGGATTCACGGTCATAACCAGCACCATATCTACATCATCCAGAACTTCCCCTACATGAGCTGCAGGAGTGCCAGGATTGAGCGCTACGCCTGCCATGATCCCATGTTCCTTAATCATATGAATCACCCGGTGCAGATGAACACAAGCCTCTGCATGCACCGTAATCATACCCGCTCCTGCTTTTACAAAATCAGCAATATAAAGCTCTGGATTTTCAATCATTAAATGTACATCCAGCAGGAGACTTGTATGTGGTTTAATCGCTTTTACAATCGGGGGTCCAAGCGTAATATTAGGAACAAAATGTCCGTCCATAACATCAACATGGATCCAGTCTGCACCAGAAGCTTCTGCTTCCGCTACTTCAGCGCCAAGGCGTGCGAAATCTGAGGATAGGATAGATGGTGCGATTTTAATTGTCATAGTTAGTACCTCCGCTTCTTGTCCTTCATTTCTTCTAAAAACTGAACGTAATGTTGATATCTGCTTTCTGCAATCAGGCCGTCTATTTTGGCACGAATCACTTCACAGCCTGGTTCATGCGTGTGCGTACACCCTCGGAATTTACAACCGCCTGAGTACTCGCGGAACTCACGGAAACAATCTCCAAGCTCTTCCACACCGATCTCAAGGAAATCGAGTTGACTAAAGCCCGGGGTATCCGCAACGAAACCTCCGTTATCGAGCGGGATCAGCTCCACATGACGTGTGGTATGTTTCCCCCGGCCAAGTTTCATACTGATCTCGTTTGTTTCAAGAGCTAGTCCAGGCATCATTGCATTTAATAACGATGATTTTCCTACACCCGATTGTCCTGAAAAAACACTGATTTCACCCGCAAGATGTTCCTTCAGTTCGTTAAAACCAAGTCCTTCCTTAGAACTTGTACGAATGACCTCGTAGCCGATTTTCTTATAGAGTTCAATAATTTCTTTATATTTTTGTTCGCTTTTCTCATCCACCAAGTCACTCTTGGTTAGACATATGATAGCGGTAAGACCCGCCTGCTCAATGTGTACCAAAAATTTATCAAGCAGCTGAACATTCATTTCTGGTTCTTTTAATGAAAATACAAGTACGGCAAGACGCGCATTTGCCATTGGCGGCCGAATCAGTTCTGTCTCTCTTTGCAAAACTTCAGTAACGGTTCCTTCTCCATTCTCGGTAAGAACGTATTTTACTCGGTCGCCTACCAGCGGGGAGATGCCTCTATTTTTGAAGACCCCTCGCCCTCGGCATTGAACGGAGGATTCCGAATCGATCGGAGCTCCATCCTCTCCAAGTGGCTTAACATAATAATATCCGCTTAATGCTTTAATAATAACTCCATCGAGCATGAATCCACCGTCCTTTATACTTTTCCTATTGCTGCGGAATATAAGAACAGGCGCCTATTCGGCGCCTGAAATGAAGAGTGTATACTCATATTTCATCTATCACTCATCGCCATCCTCATTATCGGATGGATCTTCATCTCCCTGACCGTCACCTTGATCATCGTTCTTATTGTTACCGTTCTCTCCATTATTACCCTTATTGTCATTCTTCTCACTATTGTTCTTATTACCATTACCATTACTGTTGCCATTACCGTTGCCGTTGCCGTTACCATTACCTTTATCGGCATTTTTTTCTGGTTCTTTTGCAGGAGTACCCGGTCCTTCGTCTCCTCCTCCGCCTTCTTCCGGCACAGCATTCGATTTGATCTCAGGAATTTCTACATTGCCGTTCTTAGCGTCAAAGTATCCCACCTTGTAGGTTTCCACAAGCTCTCCATCCCGATAAACCGTTACATAACCATCCCGATTAGGTGCAAGCACGAGCGGAACGGAGAAGGTCTGTGCTTTATTAATCGTTTGGGTACCCCACTCCTGATTTTCCCCTCGAGCATCTGTATACACGACTCGAACTTTACTGTTCTTCCCTTCCTCACTAGGTGCAATAAGGAAAGCGAACGTATATTCAATCGTTTCCGGCGAATACCCGGTACTTACATAGATTGTAATTTCTGTACCTGGTGCAATGGAGGAGCCCGCGTCTACTGGCCACTGCTGTGTAACTTTTCCTTTTTCCACTTGAAAACTGGACTCTTCCTTGATTTCAGCAAGTTTTAAATTGTTATCTTCAATCAGTTTAACTGCTTCAGAACGTGATTTATTAATTAGATCAGGCATTAATATGAGTTCTGGGCCTTTGCTGACGGTAAGGATTATTTCAGCAGTATCTGGATCAAATTCGGCCCCTGGCGCAATCGACTGACTAATGACTGTCCCTACAACCGCATCACTGAAACTTTCTTCTTTTTTGATCTGATTATCATTTTTTATATTAAGAGCCAGCAGCTTTTGAACAGCGTCTTCGTAGTTTTCACCCGTTACATCCACCATTTGTTCTTGGGGCTTCTCAGCACCTATAGTTAGGTCAATTAAGGAACCTTTTTTAACAAGACTGCCTTCTGGTTTACTCTGTTTAAATACAATTCCAGGTTCGACTCCCACTTTGTATTCTGCAATGACTTCATCGACTTCGAGTCCACTGTCCGTAAGAAGCTTTCTCGCCGCATCTTCGTCTAAAGAAATGACATTCGGAACAGGTACATTCGGAACAACTAGCACTTTCTCTACATAAAAGACGACTCCAGCGAGAGCGATAAGGACAATGAGAGTTAAAGTTACCCAAAAAGTTGCCCGTTTCTTAGCTCTCTTATTTGGCTTTGCATTGTGATCAGCAGGTTCCGGATCAATCCTAGATGTATCTGTGTTTACAGCAGCATACTGTTCTGGTTTAATAGCTGGAATGACTCGCGTTTGATCAATATCAAACTCATCGTCAAACATCGCCTTCGGTTCCTGAAGCCGATCAGGAAACAAACAAGTCTCAAGATCGGTCTGCATCTCAAGAGCCGATTGATATCGCTCATTGGGATCTTTACGCATCGATTTGAGTATAATATTCTCAACACTTTGCGGAATCAGCGGATTCAGAAGTCTCGGTTCCTCAAAATCTTCTTGAAGATGTTTAAGGGCCACACTGATCGGACTTTCCCCTAAGAAAGGAAGCTGTCCTGTGAGCATTTGGTATAGAACAATACCAAGAGAGTATAGATCGGATTTTTCACCCGTCACTACCCCTTTAGCATGTTCAGGTGAAAAATAATGCACCGAACCTACGACAGAACCGGTTTGCGTTATTGTCGTAGACGTTACTGCCCGAGCAATTCCAAAGTCTGTCACTTTTACCCGGCCGTTTCTGCCTATCAAAATATTATGCGGCTTAATATCCCGATGAATAATCTGATTATGATGTGCATGATCCAGTGCATCCGCAATTTGGCAAGCGATTCTTACCGCTTCCTCTACTTGCAGCGGCGCACGTTCTTTAATAATCTCGTTTAAGTTCTGTCCTTCAATATATTCCATAACAATGTAATGAATTTCGTCTTCTTGCCCCACATCATAAATACTGACCACATTCGGGTGGGATAAAGAAGCAGCGGACTGGGCTTCTCTACGAAAACGTCTAATAAATTCTTCATCATGTACAAACTGTTGGCGAAGAACTTTGATTGCAACATTACGGTTCAGCAGAATATCTTGAGCCTTATAAACCAAGGCCATGCCGCCCCCGCCAATGCGTTCTATCACTTCATAACGACCGCCAAGCTGATGTCCGATCATACGTTACCCCCCTGTTCCTCGCCGCTAGCTACCGCTTCGGGCATTTCAAAAAGGGCAACCGTTATATTATCATCCCCGCCAGCAAGCAGTGCCAGCTGAAGCAGTCTTTCCGCCCGTTCAGACAGTAGAAGATCCGCTTGTCCGACAATCGTAAGAATCTGTTCACTGCTGACCATATTACTTAAGCCATCACTGCAAAGCATCAGCACATCTCCTGGTTTCATTTGGACAGAATAAAGATCTACATCTACTTCCTCATCTGTACCAAGTGCTCTCGTGACGACATTTTTAAGTGGATGCACTTGAACTTCTTCTTCACTGATCTGACCGTTTTTAAACAGCTCATTTACAAGAGTATGATCCTCCGTGAGCTGTACTACTTTATGATCCGATATCAGATAAGCTCTGCTGTCTCCAATATGACCTATAACCCCAGCCGAATCGCTCATCAGAACAGCAACAACAGTGGTCCCCATATTATGAAACTTTTCATTTTCTGCAGCCTGACGAAAAATCACCTCGTTCGCATGCAGAATTGCATCACTTAGCGCAGCTGACAGTGTCGATAAAGGCAGTTCAGTCTCAAGCCCGGACAGATCCTGTGATACCGTTTCTACAGCGAGGCGACTCGCTGTATCCCCGGCCAAATGACCTCCCATGCCGTCCGCAACAATACCAAGAATATAACCTTGATCTAATTGGCGAACCCAGGCTGAATCTTCATTCACGGAACGAACCCGCCCTACGTGGCTGACATGTACTGTATTCATCACCTTCATCACTCACCTCATGCTTCCATGTGCTTGGCGCGCAGCTGTCCGCATGCTGCCGCTATATCGTGTCCTTGCTCTCTGCGAATGGTTACATTAATGCCTTGCTCGGCAAGAATTCTTTGGAACTGGAATATGTCTTTACGTGCGGTTCTTACATATTTCCGTTCCGGCACATGGTTAACTGGAATCAGATTCACGTGACATATCATATCTTTAATTACGCTTGCGAGTTCCTCAGCATGTTCAGGCTGGTCATTAACTCCGCCGATCAGTGCGTATTCAAAAGTAATTCTTCGTCCTGTTTTCGCCTGATAATAACGCAAAGATTCCATCACATCATCAAAAGGAAAACGGCGGTTAACCGGCATAAGCTTGGAACGTAATTTATCATTTGGCGCATGAATGGAGATGGCGAGATTAATCTGCGTGTCTTCATCCGCGAATTGATAAATATTAGGAACAATACCGCTTGTAGAGACGGTAATATGGCGCTGTCCGATATTAAGTCCTTTTTCATGAATCATCGTTCTAAGGAATTTCATCGTTTCGTCATAGTTCTCAAATGGTTCTCCTGTACCCATAATAACAATGCTGCTTACACGTTCGCCGCGTTCATCCAAAATCTGCTGAGAACGAACTACCTGAGCAATAATTTCACCCGCTGTAAGGTTACGTTTTAGTCCTCCGAGTGTGGAAGCACAGAAAGTACAACCTACACGGCAGCCTACCTGCGTTGTTACACAAACACTATTTCCATAATTATGTTTCATGATTACTGTTTCAATTGCGTGATCATCATGCAGTCCGAATAGGAACTTAACGGTACCATCTTTAGACTCAAATTTAGTAATTTCACGCAGCGTAACAAACTGGAACTGATCATTAAGTTTTTCACGCAGTGCTTTCGAGAGATTCGTCATCTCAGAGAAATCATTTACACGTTTAACATAGATCCAATCGTATATTTGCGCAGCACGAAATTTAGGTTCACCGTTCTCTTTAGCCCACGCTTCTAGCTCTTCGAGCGTGTAATCATATATAAAAGGCTTCGTCATTATTTTCAACACCTGTTCTTTCTTCTTAAATAAAGTATCGTAAAGCAAAACATCGTCATCTTATCATTCTACCCATTTTAACATATAATCCCGCATTCATCCATGAAAGCTGATGTTACAGCCTGTCCTACGTAAATATGATCTGCCCCGCATCAAGCTTCTTAAAAGCAACAAGAAGCCGCCTAAACCTTACGGTTTACAGCGGCAATCAATTCATCTATGGGTTTAAAATCTTATAAAGCTTAGCAGACATCAGGTAAGGATACAACATCCTTTTTATCTGCACAAGCTATCTAAGACGTTTTAATCTGGCAATATAAAAACCATCACTGTTAAACTTCTGAGGAAGAATCTGAATTCCATACCCCTCTTCAGTAACACAGGATTTCACCTCTTCATTCATACTTTCCGCAGGAGGAACGGCTGCATAATCAGGGTGTGAAGCTAAAAATTCACGGACAACCTGGTCATTTTCTTTAGGCTCTGTAGTACAAGTACTGTAGACTAATATACCACCTGGCTTAAGAAGTTTTGCCGTCCGGCTGAGAAGTTCACTCTGCAAACTGCTGATTGCTTCCACATCCTCGGGCGATTTCGCCCAGCGCAGATCCGGCTTGCGCCGAATGACCCCGAACCCTGAACACGGAGCATCAAGCAAAATCCGATCAAAAGAAGCCTCAGGATAATACGTATCCAAATCCAGCGCATCGTGACAAACCGTTTCAATACTTCCGAGGCCAAGACGATCTGCTTGGTCCTGAATTAATTTGACCTTATGAGGGTGAATGTCGTTCGCAATAATAGAACCTTGGTCCAGCATCTTCTCACCAATATGAGAGGTTTTGCCTCCTGGTGCAGCGCAGCAATCGAGCACAGTCATTCCCGGCTTCGGTTCTACCGCCTCAGCAACAAGCATTGAACTTTCGTCCTGTACAGACAACATACCATCTTTATACCAAGAGGTAAGTGCCATGTTACCGCCGCTTGATACAATAATTCCGTCTTTACTAATCATGGACGGCATTACGATATGACCCGCTTCTTCCATCTCTTGCATTAATTTATCGCGGGAAATCATGGTCGTATTGACACGAACACTGACTGGCGGCGCTTCATTATTGGCACGGCACATTGCTTCGGCTGTATGCTCTCCGTACTGGGCGACCCATCTTTTCACGAGCCATTCCGGGTGAGAGTGCGTAAGGGCAATACGCTTCACTGCGGGTAAATCTTCTGGAATTTGTAACTGATCAAGATTCCGAAGCATGTTACGCAGCACCCCGTTCACCATACCTGAAATGCCCTGATGACCTTTCCGTTTCGCAATATTTACCGCTTCACTGACAGCTGCATGATCAGGAATTCGATCAAGGTATAGAATTTGATACAGACTAAGACGAAGCAAGTTCCGAACCCAAGGGGTTAGTTTTTTCAGTCCTTTCGCAACATAGGACTCCAGGAAGTAGTCCAATGTGTTACGCCGAGCTATTGTTCCATATACGAGTTCAGTAGCCAGGCCTGCATCCGCAGGACTTAGATCAGCGCTTTTTAACACTTGATTCAAGAGCAGATTACTGTATGCTCCCTCTTCTTCCACTGCGGTCAAAATGTTCATCGCCGCTTCACGACTGGTTATACTTCGTTTCTTAGGTGCAGAAGAAGCTGACTGTTTCTTAATCGCTTTATGCTGCTCAGATGACTTCACTTCAACACCGTCCCTGCTTTGAGAGATCCGCCGCGAGCGAAATCAGAAGCTTGCATGACTTTCTTGCCTGCAGGCTGTACTTCATGAAGCCACAGCGAGCCATCTGAAGTCTTCACTTCGATACCAAGTTTAGATAAGGAAAGTACCGTTCCCGCTTCAGCTTCTTTTTGTCCGCTGGATGCATGTTTATACTCATCCGGCAGCGCCAAAGGATTTACCGCCGACCATACCTTAAATACCTGCTCGTCCCACAGGGTAAAAGCTCCTGAATAAGGAACAAGTCCACGAATCTGATCGTAAATCTCTCTTGCAGAGCGCTTCCAATCAATCTTCTCATCTTCTCTTGTCAAGTTCTTCGCATAAGTTGCTTCCTCATCATTTTGCGGTATAGCCGTCACTTTACCGCTGATCAGGTTAGGCATTTCACGAATCAGCAAGTCAGATCCCGCTTCGCTCAGCTTGGCGAACATCGTACCTGACGTATCTTCGTCCGTAATCGGAACTTCCACTTTGGAGATCATGTCCCCAGTGTCGAGACCTTCCGCCATATACATCAGCGTAACTCCTGTAACTTTTTCCCCATTTATAATCGAACGCTGAATTGGAGCTCCGCCGCGATATTTGGGAAGTAGAGAACCATGTATATTAACACATCCGTACTTCGGCATATCTAGAACAGCTTTAGGCAAAATCTGACCGAAAGCAGCCGTCACAATGAGATCGGGCTCCCATTTCGCAAGTTCTGCCACCGATTCTTCATCACGAAGACGGCGAGGCTGAAACACAGGAATTCCATGTTTCAGCGCAGCCTCTTTTACAGGAGTTGGGGTTAATATTTTTTTGCGACCTTGCGGTTTATCTGGCTGAGTTACTACGAGTTTTACGGAATACCCTTCTGCCAGCAATTTTTCAAGTGCAGGTACGGCGAAATCAGGTGTCCCCATAAAAACAATATTCATATCCTTACCCCCTGTTACTGCGATTCGGCAAATCTGCTCCGATTTCATATATTTTTTCAGCTAGATCGGTGAACAAAACTCCGTTTAAATGATCAATTTCATGCTGGAAAGCACGTGCAAGAAGACCGCTTCCTGTAATCGTAATTTCTTTACCTTCACGATCGAGGCCTTTAACCGTTACCGTCTCTGCACGGCGGACATCTCCGTTATAACCAGGAATACTCAGACAACCTTCGGGACCAAATTGCTCGCCTTCCTTGGACACGATCTCCGGATTAATCATTTTGATAAGACCGTGATCATCTCCTGTATCAATAACGATCAGACGTTTCAAAATTCCGACTTGCGGAGCAGCAAGTCCTACTCCTTCAGCGTCATACATTGTATCCGCCATATCATCCAGCAGTTTTTGCACGTTTGGCGTGATTTTGGTAACTTCTTTCGCAACTTTACGTAGTACATCATCAGGTTCTTTTACAATTAATCGAATTGACATCTTAATGGACACCATCCTATACGCTTATAAGTTATGTTTTTATTCTATGATCAAACCGCTTGGCTTACATCAGCATTTGCGGATCAACATCTATACTAATCAGTAAATCTTTCCCTTGAAAATCTTGTTCCATTTGACGAGCGATGTCCCGAACAAGCCCGGTGGCATCGATATCACCACGCCATTTTACCATACATTGAAATCTGTATCTATTCTTCAGTCTCGCCATCGGAGAGGCTACCGGTCCAAGTACATCCAAAGCATCAGCACTAAATTTATCTAGACTTCCAAGCTGTCCTCGCTTCCCAGCCTGTTCCTTGAGCATCCTCGTGTAGTTTTCAGCAGCTCGCACAAGCAGTGGAAGCTGTTCATGTGAGAATGTGACGAGGATCAAACGGCAATAAGGAGGATACTGCAAAATCTTGCGATGCTTTAATTCTTCCCTAATAAAATGGTTGAAATCATGCTTGCTTGCATGAACGATAGAATAATGTTCTGGCGTGTAAGACTGAACGAATACTTCCCCAGGCAGTTGATGCCTTCCTGCTCGGCCTGCAACTTGTGTCAGCAATTGGAATGTTTTCTCCGCTGCACGGAAATCAGGTAAATTCAGCGCCGAATCAGCCGTAATTACACCGACAAGAGTGACATCTGGAAAATCAAGCCCTTTTGCTACCATCTGCGTTCCAAGCAAAATATCGGCTTTTTTCTCCCTAAAAGCTTTCAGCAGTTTTTCGTGTGATCCTTTTTCTGTTGTTGTATCTACATCCATACGAATCACTCGAACGCCAGGGAACAACTTCGCCAGTTCTTCTTCTACCCGCTGCGTACCGGTTCCAAAGTAACGAATATGTTCACTCCCGCAGTCAGGACAAACCTCTGGTACCACTTCTGCATATCCGCAGTAGTGACATCGCATATTATTTGACCGCTGATGATATGTTAACGAAATATCACATTCGGGGCAGGTTGCCACATAACCGCAGCTTCGGCACATTACAAAGGTAGAATACCCTCTTCGGTTTAGCAGCAATACCGTCTGTTCACCCTTTTCAATTCGCTCCGCAATCCCTTTATGTAGAGCCCGGCTGAACATGGAACGGTTGCCGTCCTTAAGTTCTTCTCGCATGTCTACAATGTGAACAACAGGCAGTTCATTTCCAAGCGCACGCGTAGGCATCTCAAGCAGTACCGGCGCGAATTCATCATTGCTTTGCGATCTTGCAGCGTAATAACTTTCCATGGAAGGCGTTGCAGAGCCAAGAATAACGACAGCTCCCTGCTGACGAGCACGTTCTACTGCTACATCTCTTGCGTGATACTTCGGCGTTTCTTCTTGTTTATAAGAAGTTTCGTGTTCTTCATCTATGATAATGAGACCCAGGTGTTCAAAAGGAGCAAATACGGCGGAACGAGCCCCAACGGCTACTTTTGCCTTACCTTCACGAATTTTACGCCATTCATCGTATCTTTCCCCGCCAGAGAGTCTGCTGTGCATCACAGCGACTTGATCACCAAAACGCCCCTTAAATCGCTCGACCATCTGAGGGGTGAGTGATATTTCGGGGACGAGGACAATAGCCTGACGATCTTGCTCAATCGCCCGCTGTATTGTCTGTAAATACACTTCTGTTTTTCCGCTTCCGGTTACTCCGTGCAAAAGGAATACCCCTTGTTTGCGCTCGTCCAATTTCTCCACAATCTTCTGATATACAGCCTGCTGTTCCAAAGTTAAAGGCAGCGGCTGAGTAGGTGTGAAGTGCCGTCCTTTATAAGGATCGCGAAATACTTCGACATCTTCAAGTACAACAAGCCCCTTGTCCTCTAAACCCTTCACTGTACCCGCGGATACCTGTAAGCCAGAGAGCACTTCTTTTAATGCCATGGGCAAAAAAGAGCTCATCTCTATCAAATAAGAAAGCACTTCTTTTTGTCTCTTTCCCTTTGCTGGAAAATCGGCAAGAGCAGCCTCTGCCTCCTCTAATGAGACCGCAAGGTCAATAGAACGCAGTGTTTTCTTTTGCAGCTTATCCTTAATCGACTGGTTCTCTTGAAGCACACCTGTACGAAGCAGCTCTTTAATAAGGTCAGCGTCTTCAGGGTACCGTTTACCTAAATGATCTAATGTGACTTGTTCCTTACTTCGAACATATCGAATAATTTCATTTTTCACTTTGAATGTCTCATTATCTTCGGGCAGATCAAATAGTACGCTGTCCGTCTTGTGTATACTTCTAGGTACGGATGAATCCTTGCTCTTCGTAGATTCTGCGGCAGATTGTTCCTGTGTCTCACTGTTGACTGAGATATAACGCTTGGCCTTTCCTTTTAGAGCCGTTGGAATCATTGCCTGCAGCGTAAGGATCCGATTGGAAGCATACCGCTTGCTCATCCATCCTGCGAGTTCAATGAGATCTGGTGAAAGCGGTGGTACAAGATCAAGTAATTCTCCAATCGGCTTCAACTTGAACGTTGTATTTGTATGATCCGCGATGGAGATTACAAACCCTTGAACTGTTCGATGGCCAAAAGGGACTCCCACCCTGCTTCCTACTTCGACCCAGCCTAAAAGGGATTCGGGAATTAAATAATCGAATTCGCGGTCAGTATCCTTCGCTGGTACATCCACAATTACTTTCGCAATCTTCAAGGGTTTACTCCCTCCCCTCCATTTGCGAAATTGCAATTTGAAATACTTGTCTTGCGACTTCGTCTTTTGATATTACGGCTATTTCTTTAACTAATCCATGCTTGTCATAGATTTCAACGGCATTGGTATCCGTCCCAAAACCTGCTCCTGGTTTTGTTACATCATTAGCCACGATAAGATCCGCATTTTTTCGTTCTAATTTTCCTTTTGCATGGAATTCAATATCATTTGTTTCCGCTGCAAATCCAATCAAATATTGATGTGTTTTTTCTTTACCAAGCGATTCTAAAATGTCGATGGTTTTGACAAGAGACAGCGTGAGTGTATCGTCTTTCTTCTTGATTTTTTGTTTTGCAGCTTCCGCAGGTCTATAATCTGCCACGGCCGCAGCTTTAACCATAATATCCGTCTCTGGCCAAAGTTTATGGACCGCCTCATACATCTCCTCAGCAGACTGCACTTTCACTACGTTGACATCTGCCGGATAAGGAACCTGCATATTGGCGGCAACAAGGGTAACCTCCGCCCCCATGTCTTTCGCAGCGGCCGCAAAGGCCACTCCCATTTTCCCAGAAGAATCATTCGTTATATATCTAACAGGGTCAATTCGCTCAATGGTTCCGCCTGCGGTAACGACAACCTTTTTCCCTGCCAAACATCCTTTTTCAGATTGACGTTCAAAGAATGTTTCTACCACAGCTGCGATCGTTTCCGGTTCTTCAAGCCTGCCTTTTCCTACATAGCCGCAAGCAAGCTGACCTACACCAGGTTCGATAAAATGAACCCCTCTCGAATGAAGGGTATTCATATTCGCAACAACCGCAGGATGTTCATACATATGAACATTCATAGCAGGAGCAATCATAACAGGAGCTGTCGTGGCAAGGAGTGTTGTGGTCAGCATATCATCGGCAAAGCCATGTGCCATTTTAGCAATGGTATTTGCTGTTGCCGGAGCAACAAGTACAAGGTCCGCTGTATCTGCTAAATGGATATGAGAGACAACCGAAGCATCTCGTTCATCAAATGTATCGGTATAAACCGGATTTCGCGACAGTGATTGCAAGGTAAGCTCTGTGATGAACTTCTTAGCAGATTCGGTCATAATCACATGCACCTCTGCCCCTTTTTGCACGAGCTTGCTTGTCAGTGCTGCTGCTTTATATGCTGCAATGCCTCCTGTTACTCCGAGCACGATTTTTTTACCTTTCAACATATGCGCTCCCCCTGTTCTTATCATAGATCATGTCAATAACTACGCTTGTATCTTTCGTTAAACAGAAGCAAAAAAAGAAGTAGAAAGAAAAAAATAACAACCTTCCGGTTGTCACTTTTATCAGGGTGTTACCTATATTAGTAATTCAGTAAAGATAGATGAGTAGAATTATGCTTGGTTTTCTTCTTTTTCGTCAGTACCTGGCTCTACTTTGATCATGTCGTCATAAATCTCTTCAAGAGCAACGCCCACTTGTTTATGAGATTTAGGATTTCTAAGTTCGGATTTTTCACCTTCACGAAGCTGTCTAGCACGTCTGGATGCAGCAACTACAAGAGAATACTTACTGTCGACTTTGTTCATCATTTCATCAATAGATGGATATAACAATACGAACACCTCATTCGATTCTATTTTTTCGCTACTTTACAATGTTCGGCGATGATGATTGATTCTATTCGCTTGCACGCCAAATCAATTTCATCATTAACTACCGCATAATCATATTTTTCTAAAAGACTAATCTCTTCAGCAGCAACAGTCATCCGGTGATCAATCGTTGCTTGGTTCTCCGTACCGCGGCCTTGGATACGGTCTTTTAGTTCATCGAGCGAAGGAGGCAGTAAAAACACAAAAATTCCTTCTGGGAATTTTTCTTTTACTTTAAGCGCTCCTTGCACCTCAATTTCGAGAATAATATCTTTGCCTGATTCAAGCGTCTGTTCTACAAAATCACGCGGGGTACCATAGTAATTACCCACATATTCCGCATGTTCTAGTAGTTCATCTTTTTCAATCATATCAAGAAATTGTTCACGGCTTTTGAAAAAATAGTTCACTCCGTTTTCTTCGCCAAGTCTTGGCTGGCGTGTCGTTGCCGACACAGAGTACGTCAAATTAGGAACTCGTTTACGCAAAGCAGTACATACCGTTCCTTTTCCTACACCCGATGGGCCAGATAATACAATAAGTAATCCCTTAGACATATTACACTCCATTTTTATTCGTCGTTGTCATCGTCTTTAGAAGATAGACGATGGGCAACCGTCTCCGGCTGCACTGCGGACAAGATCACATGATCACTGTCAGTAATAATTACAGCACGTGTTCTGCGTCCATATGTAGCATCAATGAGCATATGACGATCTCGTGCTTCCTGGATAATTCTTTTGATAGGCGCTGATTCAGGGCTAACAATAGATATGATACGATTCGCTGAAACGATATTACCAAATCCTATGTTAATGAGTTTAATCGCCATATTCAGGTTCGTCCCCCTATAACTTTTGATCCTTCTCGCAAAGCATTGTTGTTATTTGGCAGCAAGCTT
The DNA here is from genome assembly GCF_030263935.1 of Paenibacillus polygoni. NCBI lineage: Bacteria > Bacillati > Bacillota > Bacilli > Caryophanales > Paenibacillaceae > Paenibacillus > Paenibacillus polygoni. The sequence continues at coordinate 3,598,317 of NZ_CP127162.1, forward strand.
ACCTTCATTCTAGACTACTCTAGATTTGCAGCCTGTTCCCTAATTTTCTCAAGCTCGGCCTTCATGTCCATCACGAGATTAACCAAGGTCAGGTGATGAGCTTTTGTACCGATGGTGTTCACTTCACGATTCATTTCCTGAATCAAGAAATCAAGTTTGCGACCTACAGGGTCAGGACTGGTCAGTAATTGCCTACACTGCGTAAGATGACTAGAGAGACGAGTCAGTTCCTCATCTATGTTGGATCGGTCCGCAAAAATCGCAATCTCCATACCAAATTTATGTTCATCAAAAGATCCATCTGATATCTCGGTCAATCGCTGCCTCAGTTTATCTCGATATTCGGTCACTACATGAGGTGCAAGCTCAACCATCTTTTCATGATAGACCTCTAAACTTGAAATCCGGGTCTCTATATCTTTCGCAAGGTGACTTCCTTCACGAGCTCGCATATCCACCAGCTCCTCAAGGGCATGAGTGATCCCCTCTTGCAGCGCAATGTCCCAAGCTTCATCTTCTGTTGCCACTCGGAGAATTGCTTCTTCCGGTTTCAGAAGCACGCCAGGAAGTGAAAGTACATCTGATATTTCCATATTCCCTCTCATTCCATAACGAAGCTCGAGTTCTTTTGCGGCTTCTAAATAAGAAGCTACTACCTCTTCGTTAAGGACTGGGTTCAGATGACTCTCCACTGAAAGTTCCTTCGTTATAAATACGTCAATCCGTCCACGCCTTAGCTCGCGCTGTATGATTTTACGAAGTCCATCTTCGTAGCGTGTCCACTCCCGCGGCATTCGGAATACCACTTCGCAATACCTGTGGTTCACAGACTTCATTTCAAACAATACATTATAGCCGCCATAGCTGAGCGAATATTGACCGTATCCGGTCATGCTGAATGACATCGGCATCACATCCATTACACTATTGTATCGGATTATAGTGGTTGAAACAAGTATGAACATTGCGCTTCATCCCCGTTTAATTCCTACCATTATTGCCTAAAAAAGGGCTTCCTAGTAGAATAAATGAATACTTTTTCTAAAAAAAGATGCTGAACATGGATAAGGAGACCCTCTCATGAAAACAGAACTTCAACTTATTGTCCGTCCAACCGAAATCGATGTGAATGGCCATGTCAATAATGCAAAGTATTTAGAGTATCTCGAATGGGGAAGAGAAGAATGGTACGAAGCTATGGGCCTCCCCTATAACAAACTGCTGCAAGAAGGATTTCAAACGGTCACCGTTAACATTAATATTAACTATCGTAAAGAATGTGTTCAGAATGATCGGCTCACCGTGATCACAGAACCAGAAAAAGCCGGGAACTCAAGTTATGTATTGAAACAAACAATTATGAACGAGACAAATGTTGTCTGTGCTGATGCGGTCGTAACTAGCGTAACGATGGATCCATCTAGTCGAAAAAGTAAACCTTTGCCCGAGATGCTGCGAAAATTCTTTCCGGCAAATCAGTTATGAAACTCATTCCGGCATAGTAAAAAAAGGGTGCCTTTGCTGCAGAGTTCATTTCCGCAGCAAGGCACCTTTCTAATAAAGTCAAAATAAAAATTGATAATAAAGTTTAATTTATAATTGCTGCTGATCCCTTTTTCTCCATAATGTGATTTGACTTTTCCCATACAAACTTCGTCAGTTCTTCGCTCATATCATAGAACATAAACGGCGTCATAATATAGATTCCATTGAAATGCTCCATAGCAACTTCGATCAATTCTTTGGCAATTGCAGTACCCGTCGCTCTGCCTTCTTCCCCTTCAAGCCCTGCCATCTGCTCTCTTACCTCGTCTGATAAAAGAATACCAGGAACCTCGTTATGCAGATATTCGGCATTACGGCCGCTCGCAAGCGGCATGATTCCAATAAAGATTGGAATCTCAAGATGCTTGGTCGCTTCCTTAAGCGCAACAATCAAATCTTTATCGTACACAGGCTGGGTCATGATGTAATCCGCACCTGCCGCTATTTTTTTCTCTAAGCGCTGAACTGCCTTCTCTATATATTTTACATTTGGATTAAAAGCAGCACCTACTACAAAATCCGCTTTTTGTTTCAGCGGCTTACCTGAAAAGGCAATTCCGTCATTCAGCTGTTTGATCATTCGAATAATTTCAAAAGAAGTCATATCATATACCGAGCTTGCCCCGGGTAGATCACCAAACCTAGCTGGATCACCGGTTACTGCAAGAACGTGATCAATGCCTAAGGCATCAAACCCCATCAGATGGGACTGAGTCCCAATTAAATTTCGATCTCTGCAGGCAATATGGATCAAAGGCCTTATCCCTGTCTGTTCCTTCACGAGGTAACCTAGTGCCATATTGCTCATACGGGTAACCGCCAGGGAGTTATCGGCCAGTGTCAGCGCATCAACCCCTGCTGCTTTTAGACATTTCGCACCTTTTAGGAACTTTTCAATATCGAGATCCCTAGGCGGGTCGAGTTCTACAATAACGGTATGGCGTTCTTTGACCAGATCCACGATGGTAGGTTCTGTACGTGTTTTTTCAGATTGATCCAAGGATACAAACGAACTTCTGATTTCATCACGTGTGAATAATGCCTCTTCATTGAGCGGCGGAAGGAGAGCTGGCTGATATGCTGCAAGTGCTTCAGCTATTGCCTTAATGTGCTCAGGTGTGGTACCGCAGCAGCCGCCAATAATGCGGGCGTTCAGATCTGCAAAACGAACAGCGGTCTGTCCAAAATACTCAGCAGATGCGCCAAATCGAACTTCACCATCAATATAGTCAGCAATCCCTGCGTTAGGATATACGGACATAGGAATACCGATATCAGACACCGTTTCCATCGCACGCATGATGGCATTTGGACCTGAGCGGCAGTTAAATCCAATCACATCTGCTCCTTCTCCATGTAAGATGGAGAAGGCTTGAGGCATAGTGTAACCATCGAGTGTTCTTCCAATATCGTCAATGGCAAACTGGCAGATAACAGGAATTTCAGACTGTTTTCTTATACTCCGGAGTGCGATCAAGAGTTCTTCAACATCATAAAAGGTTTCGAGCATGATCCCATCAACGCCCTCTTCAATCAGCGCGGTAACTTGCTCCTCATAATAATACCCAAGTTTACTTTTCGAAATATCAAAACGTTTACCGGCTCTAATCGAACCTGCAGCCCCAACTACATATCCTCTTCCATTTAAAGCTTCCCTGGCAATCCGAACTCCCGCCCGGTTAATGTCCACCACTTTGTCTTCTAGACCGAATTTGGAAAGTTTATCGTAATTGGCCGAATACGTATTGGTCTCAATCAGTTGTGTGCCTGCATCGATATACTGCATATGTACATCAAGAATGACATCAGGTGATTCTAGATTCAGTTCCTCATAGGAGATTCCGACAGGAAAACCCTTTTGATATAAATAAGTACCTATCGCCCCATCGCCAATCAGGATTTCCTTTTGCAACACCTTGCGTAGATCCACCCTCATTCTCCTCCCGTCAATTCCCTATATTTCACACTAATGTAACATAAAAGCATAAAAAGAGGGAACTAGTATGGAGGCCACTGAAAAAGTCTACTCATAAAAAAAGGTACGGATCCTCAAAAAAGTTGAGGATCCGTACCTTTTTTTCGCTTATAATTAATGCATCATGAAAAGTAGGTGAGCGGATGATTCGACAACAACAAACCTTGGTTCTGAGTCCTTATGCGGCACTGTATGACATTGTTGTACCGAAGGACAATATGCTTCGTCAAATCAATGAATTGGTGGACTTCACTTTTATATACGAAGAGTTGGAAGCAAAATATTGCTTAGACAATGGACGTAACGCCATTGACCCGATTCGCATGTTTAAATATTTATTACTGAAAGCTATATTTGAACTCTCTGACGCAGACATTGTTGAACGCTCTAAGTATGACCTGTCGTTTAAATTTTTCTTGGCATGGCACCAGAAGACTCGGTAATCGATCCAAGTTCTCTAACGAAATTCCGCAAACTACGTTTAAAAGATATGAACCTACTCGACATGCTTATCGGGCAGACCGTAACCCTTGCGATTGAGCAGGGTATCTTAAAAAGCACCTCTATCATCGTAGATGCCACGCATACGAAAGCTCGCTACAACCAGAAATCACCGCAAGAAATCCTGCAAGACCGTGCGCGGAAGCTGCGCAAAATGGTTTACACGATGGATGAATCGGTCAAAGCCAAAATGCCAGTAAAGAACGTGAACCATGTGCTCGAAGACGAAATTGCGTACTGTCAAAAACTTGTCGCTTTCATCGAAGAAGAATCCGGAATCGCACAGGTGCCAAAAATTGTAGAGCCGCTTAATCTTCTGAAAGAGACGATTGAGGATGATGTAGAGCAACTGCGCCTTGCAGCAGATCCAGACGCGCGCGTAGGACACAAGAGCGCAGATAGCGCCTTTTTCGGTTACAAAACACATCTAGCGATGACCGAGGAACGTCTAATAACGGCAGCTGTCATTACGACGGGCGAGAAAAATGATGGAAAACAATTACTGACACTGATCGAAAAAAGCCAAGCCGCCGGGATGCAGGTCAAAACGGTAATTGGAGATACGGCGTATTCTGAGAAGGATAACCTGATCTACACGAAACAAAACGAGATTGAACTTGTAGCGAAACTTAATCCACTCATTACACAAGGTGCTCGTAAGAAAGAGGACGAGTTTCTGTTCAACAAAGATGCTGGCATGTACGTTTGTCCAGCCGGACACATGGCGATTCGAAAAGCACGACAAGGGAAAACAGGCATCAGTAAAAACCAACAAGACACCTATTTTTTCGATGTGGAACTCTGCAAACGCTGTCCGTATAAGGAAGACTGTTACAGAGAAGGAGCCAAGAGCAAAACGTATTCCGTGACAGTAAAATCCGACGAACACTTGGAACAGAAGGCGTTCCAGGATACAGAATATTTCAAAACAAAATCGAAGGAACGCTACAAAATTGAAGCAAAGAACAGTGAACTCAAACATGGGCACGGGTATGATGTAGCCACATCCTCGGGTCTGCTTGGCATGCAACTGCAAGGTGCGATGGCCATATTCGCTGTAAATCTCAAACGAATACTGAAATTAGCAGACTAAGAACTACTAGTGAATACAGAATTATGAAGACAAAAAGAGGACATTCATCTCCAAAACACGGAGTGAATGTCTTCTTTTTACACTATTTGCACAGCCTCCAAAGAAAAGCGCAAGTTCTTCAGTGGCCTCCTAGTATGTCCCCTCTTTTTGTCAAAATCCCTATTCAATTATTTTTCCGGTGAATACAAATGCGGCTGGCCCTGTCATATATACATGATTATCCTCTTCATTCCATTCAATGAACAAATCTCCGCCCTTCAGACGAACCCAAGCAGATCTTTCCGTAAGCCCGTTTAATACAGAAGAGACAAGCGTTGCACAAGCTCCTGTCCCGCATGCCAGTGTAGGACCGGCTCCGCGTTCCCATACTCTCATGTCAATATGCTCTCGATCTTTTACCGTAGCAAATTCAACATTTATTTTTTTCGGGAAGAAAGGATGTGCTTCTAGTTTCGGTCCCCAAGAGGCGAGATCAAAATGCACGGCATCCTCTACATAAATAACACAGTGCGGATTACCCATGGATACGGCGGTAAACCGGAAACCGCTCCTTCCTGCTTCAATCGGCTGATCCACTACCGGACTCTGATCTATGGTAGTAGGTATCTTAAGACCGTCCAGTACAGGTGCGCCCATATCTACCCGTACTTTACTTACCTTCCCATCCTCTACCGTCAGCCCGACAGGTTGTACACCTGCTCCAATGGTCTCAATGGTAATCTGCTCCCGGTCAATGTATCCATGATCGTATACATATTTAGCTACACACCGGATCGCATTACCGCACTGCTCTGCTTCCGTACCGTCTGAATTTATGATTCGCATCTGAAAATCAGCCTTCTCCGAAGGTAAAATATATACCAAGCCGTCGGCACCAATTCCAAAAAAACGATTGCACCATTTGATTGCTAGTTCTGCAGCATCAGAAGGCAGCTCTTTCTCGCCATAGATCACAACAAAATCGTTGCCTAGTCCGTGCATTTTCGTAAATTCCATAATAAAACTCCACTCCTTTTAGCTTGTCATGGCCCCGATGTCATCTTCGCCTGTAACCATGTAATCAATACGTGAGTAAGCGACTTTTCAGGTTAGCATATCCTAAGGAGTGGAGGAATTGTATTGATTTTATGCTGAAAATTTTGTACTTTTCGGTGTGTACCCGCTTGTAGCCAGTCTGCGCCGATTCTTCCGGCCTCCCCATACGCTTCCTGCACCAAGCAAGAACGTTGGAATTCCTGCCGCTACGATAACAAGTGCCCATTCTCTCAGATCAAGCGCCGTAGTCTTGAAAATCGGCTGGAGCTGAGGTGTATACATGACGCCTAACAGCAGTACTACAGAGGAAATAACGGCAAGCACCAAATATTTGTTCTGCAGTGGGTTTCGGTGAAAGATAGATCTTGAACTCCGGCAGTCAAAAACATGAATGAGCTGCGCCATAACCAGTGTTGCAAAAGCCACCGACTGTGCTTTCACTAGATGAGCAGGATTATGCGGATCGATGCGAAGCGTAATCCAGAATGCAGCAAGTGTGCATAATCCAATCAGCACGCCGCGGCTAATAATTTTCCAGCCCAATCTCCGGGCAAAAATATTTTCTTTCGCTGATCGCGGCTTATGTTCCATTAAATCCTTCTCCGCCTGATCCACACCGAGCGCCATAGCCGGGAGCCCATCGGTAACCAGGTTCACCCAAAGAATCTGTATCGGAAGAAGCGGTAGCGGAAGACCTGCCATCATCGCAAAGAACATCGTTAAGATTTCACCAACATTTGACGCGAGCAGATAACGGATGAACTTCCGGATATTTTCGTAGATGTTCCGCCCTTCTTCTATCGCTGCTACAATTGTAGAGAAGTTATCATCACTTAAAATGAGCGCGGAAGCTTCTTTCGTAACATCTGTTCCGGTAATCCCCATCGCAATCCCAATATCTGCGGCCTTAATTGCCGGCGCATCATTTACACCATCACCTGTCATCGCAACGACATGCCCTTTTCGCTGTAATGACTTCACAATCCGCAGCTTATGTTCCGGTGATACTCTCGCATACACATAGATCTGATCCACTTCTTTATCGAGGTCGTCATCACTGAACTGAGTTAACTGCTGTCCTGTCATCACTTTCCCGCCGCGAGGCAGAATACCGAGCTGATGTGCAATCGCTTCTGCGGTAAGAGAATGATCACCTGTAATCATGACTGTCTTAATTCCGGCTCTTCTACAAGTCGCAATGGCATCTCTTGCTTCTTTACGCGGCGGATCAATCATGCCGGCAAGTCCGACAAATACAAGCTGGCTTTCTGCCTTACACTCATCGTCTACCTGTTCTTCCGGTCTTACTTCACGATAAGCCATGCCCAGCACTCGAAGTGCAGAACTCGCCATTTTCTCATTCGCCTGAATTACTTGCTGCCGGATCGCTGAGGTAAATGGAATGACTTTGTCATCCCATAAAATATAGGCACATTCCTTAATGAGTACATCTGGTGCACCCTTTGTAAAAATAAGTCTGCCTCCCTGATGTTTCATCAGTACGGACATTAGTTTGCGTTCAGAATCAAAAGGAAACTCCTGAGCTCGTTCATATAGTCCCGATAAGCTTTGAGGAGACATTCCAAGCTTAGAGGCCAAGGTAACAAGCGCGCCCTCTGTAGGATCCCCCTTTAGTATCCATTCTGTTTCCTCATTGCTCTTTTTATTACGCGTGTCCGTAACCGGTACTTCTTCAATAAGTGCGTTGTTGCATAAACTGCTGACTTGAAGAAGTCTGCGCAAGGATTGATCATTCTTCAGATCTATTACATGATCTTGAAGTGTAATATGACCTACCGGTTTATAGCCTTCTCCTGTGACTTTGAGCTGTCTTCCGCCCTGCCACACATCCGTTACTGTCATTTTGTTCTGAGTTAAGGTTCCTGTCTTGTCTGAACAAATAACAGAAGCTGAACCAAGCGTTTCTACAGAGGGAAGTTTACGAACAATTGCTTTTCGTTTGATCATCCGCTGTACACCAAGCGCAAGTGCGATGGTAACAATAGCAGGCAATCCCTCAGGTATTGCGGCAACCGCAAGACTTACACCCGCGAGGAACATACCAATGGCAGGCTGTCCATGTAAAATACCAGCTACGACAACGAGTACCGTAAGCACCAGGGATACGATAATCAGGATCTTTCCAAGCTGTTCCAGGCGGTGCTGAAGCGGTGTTTCCTGTGCTTCTGTATTCTGTATGAGGTCTGCAATTTTCCCCATTTCGGTATCCATTCCCGTACGAATGACGACCCCTTTTGCCGTTCCTCTCGTAACCATGGTACCCATGAAGCCAACATTCTTGAGGTCTCCAAGCGGAAGATCTTCCTGCTCAATAGCATTACTGTGTTTACCTACAGGTACTGATTCGCCCGTTAAAGCAGATTCTTCCACGTCACAGTTACTTGTCGTAATAAACCGGATATCCGCAGGGACACGGTCTCCGCTTTCCAGAAAAATAATATCGCCCGGTACAAGGTTTTTAGCCGGGATTTGTTCTACTTTTCCATCCCTCAGCACTTTTGACGTAGGAGCTGATAATTTTTTTAGTGCGCTAAGAGAACGTTCAGCTCTGAATTCCTGAATAAATCCAAGAATTCCGTTTAATAAAATGATAGCAATGATCGTTATTGCATCCAGGTATTCACCCAGGAGTCCAGATAACAGCGTAGCTCCTACCAAGACAAGCACCATAAAATCTTTAAACTGATTTAGAAAAAGGGTGATTGGAGAAATTCCTTTTCCTTCTGACAGCTCATTTGGTCCTGACTTCTTCTGCCTGTTTGCTGCCTCATCCTTGGTTAGACCTAGCTGCGGCTCCACATCTAATTCTGACTTCAGCTCGTCTGCACCCATCTGATGCCACTTCTTCTGTTCCATATTCCAAGGTTCCCCTCCCGCTCTTTAGTCCTGTGCCTGTCCAGCTTTTCTTACATGTGTACATTGCATCAGTCAAAATGCCACTTGTCTAATGCCGGACAAACTTCTAAAACTACTGTATTCGGACAAGTGGGGAAATATCACACAAAGAGAGCTCTTAAGTTTTTGTTCAAACTATGGCATGATAGATGGAGAAGAAATGTACCAACGAAATAAACATGAAATATAAAAACCAACCTGATACAAGATAGGAGAACATAGATTATGGCATTAGACGGAATTGTCGTTCGTTCGATCGTGCATGAGCTTCAAGTGCTCATTGGCGGACGCATGAGTAAAATACACCAACCTAACAGTCGCGATATTGTGATTAGTCTTCGAGCAGGGCGGGAAAATACCAAATTGCTGATCTCAGCTAGTCCTACTTATCCGCGTGTTCAATTCACAAAACAAACGTTTGTGAATCCATCAGAAGCACCCATGTTCTGTATGCTGCTTCGCAAACACTGCGAAGGAGCCATCATTGAGAACATTAGCCAAGTCGGCATGGAAAGAATTATTCATATCGATGTTCGGCAGCGGGACGAAATCGGCGATGTTTCCACGAAAAAAATTATTGTTGAGCTGATGGGCAGACACAGCAATGTAATTCTGGTCGATCCTTCCACAGGCAATATTTTAGATGGAATTCACCATGTGACGCCTGCGATCAGCAGTTACCGTGTCATTATGCCTGGATTCTCCTACATGGAACCTCCAAAGCAGAACAAGGAAAATCCGCTCACCGCAACTCGCTCTTCCTTTGCAGCATATGAGAGCTATGAAGGAAGTGCATCAAAATGGCTGGTAGAAACTTTCAGCGGACTCAGCCCGCTGATTGCGGAAGAGATTGCATTCCGCGGCAAGCAGAATGACCCAGAAGCAGTACGGGATACAGAACAACTGTGGAATGGTTTCTCAGAAGTGATGAACCTTGTATCTGGCAACAAGTTCACGCCCGTCATTGCAACGAATGCAAAAGAGAAAATGGTTTTTTCTGCCATTCCTCTCACTCATCTGAATGAGCATCAAACTTATGATTCAATGAGTGCATGTATGGAAGATTACTACGGGGAAAAAGCAGAACGGGACGTTATCAAACAGAAAGTCAGTGACCTCCTTCGGTTCCTGCAAAATGAACGTAATAAAAATATTAAAAAACTAGATCATCTGAATGCGGACCTTGCAGAAGCGGATGATGCCGATCAGTACCGAATTTACGGTGAACTGCTGTTTTCTTCTCTTCATGCTGTACAAAAAGGAGATACAGAAGCCGTTCTTACGAACTTCTATGATGAAAATCAAGCCGAAGTACGCATTCCGCTTGACCCGCTTCTGACTCCATCCGATAACGCTCAGCGTTATTTTAAGAAATACAATAAATACAAAAACAGCCTGCAGATCATTGAGGAGCAGCTAATCAAAACGCGCGAAGAGATCATGTACATGGACAACTTATTACAGCAGCTGGCTTCTGCATCCATAAACGATGTCGAAGAGATTCGGGAAGAACTGGTATCTGAAGGATATCTTCGAGACCGGAATAAAAAAGGAAATAAGAAAAAGAAAAAGAAGAATCAGCTTCCTTCTCTGCAAGTGTTCACGTCTTCTGACGGCACCGAAATTTATGTAGGCAAAAACAATCTGCAAAATGAATACTTGACGAATCGTCTGGCAAGTTCTAATGACACATGGCTTCATACAAAAGATATCCCGGGCTCACACGTTGTCATTCGTTCCACCTCCTTCTCTGAGCAGACCTTGGAAGAAGCGGCCATGATTGCGGCTTATTACAGCCAGGCCAAAGAATCAAGCAGTGTGCCTGTGGATTATACGCTCATCCGTCATGTGAAAAAACCGAGCGGCGCAAAACCCGGTTTTGTGATTTACGATAATCAAAAAACACTGTTTGTTACACCGAGTGAAGATCTAATTAAAAGGCTGCCCAGTCACATTAAGAATTGATCTTCCCCTTTCTTTTCAAAAAAGAAGAATCAAAAAGCAGCGTTCTGGTCATAGCCCCGTCAAGTAGACATTAAAAAAAGAGGATTTTCCATTTACGCGGCGACTTTTTCCCGGAATTCGATTGGGGAGAGGTCGCCGAGTTTGTTTTGGAAACGTTCCTTATTGTAAAATGAAATATACTCCGTAATTTGGCTTCTTGCTTGTTCCAGATTATTAGGCTTTTCCAAATACAGCTTTTCCGTCTTTAAGTGGGAAAAGAACGACTCGATACAAGCATTGTCATAGCAGTTTCCACGTCGGGAATGACTCCCTGTCAACTGCTTCTCTTCAAGCAACTTAGCATAGCTTTTCGAGGTATACTGAAACCCTTGGTCCGAATGGAGCAAAGAGGGTCCATCTTTTAGTTGCTGCACAGTGTCCATAACGAGTTTTAGGTCATTGCGCTCGGAGAGTTCCCAGGCTACTATTTCGTTGTTATATAAATCCATTACAGCCGAGAGATAAGCAAATTCATGCCCAATCCGGACATATGTAATATCTGTCACAAGCTTCTGCACAGGAGCAGTCGCAGAGAATTCCCGATTTAAGACATTAGGGAACAAGGCCGATGGTTTGCGGCCACAAAACGGACGTTTCTTGCGAATAACAGAACGAATCTGAAGTTCTCTCATTAAGCGACGGACCTTCTTGTGATTCACAACGAAGCCTTCTTTTCCTAAAGCAGTACGCATTCGCTTGTAACCGAAATACGGACGAATTCGATGAATGCTCAAGATGTGTGCCTTTAGATCTGCATCACGATTTGCTCGTTTCTCTCGATGAACTAAATTCTTCTTCCATTTATAGTAGCCTGCACGTGATATTTCAGCGATTCTACATAGCCAAACTACGGGAGCCACTTTGCTTATTTCTCGAATGGACTGGCACCGGGCTTCGAAATCCAGCTTCCCTCCCCGTGCAAGTTTGGATTTAGCTTTTTTAGATATTCTACCTGCGCTTTCAGATATGCATTTTCTTCTTCCGCACTACTAAAATGCTTCTTCGCCCAACGTCCCCGGTAATCCTCAAACCCCTCACCATTTTGGCATTTACGAACCCATGTGATAATCTGGCTCTCACTTTTGATTCCAAACTTCTCCATGATTCGACTGTACGTCCACCCTTCTTCTACTCGCAAACGGACAGCCTCTTTCTTCGTTTCTTCACTATATCGATTAAAAGTTTGACCTTTCTTCGCTGACATAACAAAAATCCCCTCCGGTTTTCCAGTGTTTGAGTTCATTGTAACATGTTCTCTTTTTTCACTGTCTACCATGAGGGGATAATACCATTCGTTATACGATAGCGAACGCTGCTTTTTCTGGAGGCAAAAGACCTTAGACTAGCTAAAGGGTCTTTTGCCATTTCTCATTTTTTAGAACTCTGCTCCTGTAGTTGACTCAGAACAGAAGCACCTACGGTCACGCTGCCGAGATCCCCGTGGAATACAACTCCTTGCCTCGACCCATGAAAATCAGAACCGCCTGTTACTATCAGGCCGTACTGGTCTGCCATTGCAAGATATCGCTTTTCCTCTTCGGGACCGTGATCTGAATGGTAAACTTCAATCCCCGCAGGATGACCATGTTCAATTATTTTTCGAACAAGTTCATCGTCGCCATAAAGTCCAGGATGGGCAAGCACCGGCGTTCCGCCTGCAGCTCTAATCCAGGCAAATGCATCTTCTGGTGTCACCCGCGGAACACTGACGAAACCCGGTTTACCTTCGGCTAAATAAAGATCAAAAGCTTCCCGCATGTCACTAACATATCCTTTTGCTACAAGCGTATCTGCAATATGCGGACGCCCAACAGTTTCATCCTTTTCCAGTGGTCGACCCATCTCTCGAATGACGTCTTCCATTGAAATGTCGAGCCCAAGCTCATTTAACTTTTCTAGAATAAGGATGTTCCGTTCCTCACGGGTTCTGCGCAGGGTTTCCAGTCTGCTGAGAAATTCAGCATCTTTTATATCCACATAGTACCCAAGCACATGAATTTCTTTTCTCTCAAGTCTAGTACTGATCTCGACACCAGGTACAACTACAACTCCATATTCCTCGCCCGCTGCAAGTGCCTCTTCTACGCCTGCAACCGTATCATGATCTGTAATCGCAACAGCAGCAAGACCTTTGTTAGAAGCGATGCGTACATTCTCTGAAGACGGCTGCATTCCGTCCGATGCCTGGCTATGCGTATGAAGATCACATTTTCCATTCACAAGTTCTACATTAACTGTTTCTTTTTCCGATTTATTCATACGAATGCCTCCTTTCCAATGCTTTGTCATGCTTTATACAATATACACGGATTCAAGAAAACAAATCTTACGATGTGCTTTGTCCGATCCTGCCAATCACGTCTAAATCCTGAGCATACTTTTTCAGATAATTCAAAAAAGTAACGGCTGAGATGGGCAACATGGAAGACTTCGAATATACCTCATAGAATTCCCGTGAGAATGTAATATCTTTTAAATCAAGCACTTTTACAAGGCCGAGCGCCACTTCATGCTTCACAGAATAGGGTGAAATGATCGTAATCCCAACACCCGCTTCCACCGCAGATTTAATAGCCCCCGTACTGCCTAGTTCCATGACGGTATTTAGACTTGATGGTTCGATCCCTTTATCTTTCATTGCATCTTCCATCACTTGTCTCGTTCCCGATCCTTTTTCTCTTACGATAATGGGATACTCCAGGATATCTTCAAGCTTTACCTCTTGCAAAAGAACGAGGGGATGCTGTGCAGGAACAATCAGCTTCAATTCATCATGCATGCCTGGCTCTACAATTAGATCTGGATGAGACAGCGGTGCCTCAATCATACCAAAGTTCAATTGGTTCTTCATAATTCCTTCAACAATCTGTGTGGTATTCATCACATTCATCACGATTGAGATATCAGGATATTTCTTGCCAAAAGGTCCGAGCAGTCTAGGCAGTACATACTCACCGATGGTCAGGCTCGCTCCGATTAATAAGCGTCCCTGCAGCCTGTCTGTGTAGGCGGCTACCGCTTCATCCGTTTCACGAAATAACTCCATACTTCTCAGTGCATAAGGAAGCAGGGCCTCACCCGCTTCAGAAAGCTCTATTTTTTTAGTAGAACGATGAATTAATTTGGTTCCGAAATAATCTTCAAGTGATTGAATTTGCATCGTAACCGCAGGCTGCGTCATATGCAGTGCTTGAGCGGCTGCCGAGAAACTCCCTTTTTCCGCCACTGTATAAAAGATATGTAATTGGTGAAAATTCATCGATACTCCCCCCCTGGCCTTCCTCATATTGTAACCGAATTATACCAAAAAAAAGTGTGCAGCTTCTGCACACCTTATCTTCACTACATTACAAACCTTCTTCACTACATTTACAAAAAACTTCACTACATTTACAAAAAAAGTCCTGCTTATCTACGTTTACGGCTGTTCTTGACCAGTGTCATGCGCCTAGAATGACGCAACCAGGAATAATAAGTTTTGAGATCTCGAAGTTCCATCGTCTCCGACATTCTTCCAAGAAACGTTACAATAATCATTTTGTGAAGGGGGTTACCTGTAATATCATATTCACCAGGTAGTTCTGCGAATTCCGCAACCACGACAAGATCGCCATCAATTAAATATACATCTTGTTCATTTCGATAGTAAGGTGAGATCCTGTTCTGTTTGAGGCATTCCCAAAGCCATGCTGCAATGTTCTCAAAATCATTATTATCTTGTCTGACTCGGTCAACATATCGAAGTTTCGCATGGTTCGTTATGACAATGTCAGCCACTCTTTTATCACCCAAAGCCACAAAAAAAGGTTCGTAGGTGCTCCAACGTTGCATCAACTTGTCACGCATGGGATATCACTCTCCACAAGATAGGTCTTTCTATCTACATATTTATCCAATATATTACATCATTAGTCCCGGAATCTCAAGTTGAAAATTAAGATTCTGTCTCCATAAATCCTAAATCCTGTAATTTAGAATCGCAGAGCTAAGTCACTAGCACTATTTATTCATGCCCAGATAAAACAACAGGAGCGGCCAAAGGCAGGCCGCTCCAATCTATAACCTATTCAAAAAGTCAGCATATACCTAGCATTCGTTAACCGATACCGCCATAAAAGCTGGTCTTATCCGGAACATCTTTACTATACTCTGTCTTAATTTCATTACGATAAGATCGTTCTATTTTGCGTACATAAGAGAGTTTACGTACGTTCTTCATTGTATCTTCCGCACGTTCCGCATTCACATACATTACGACATAGTGCATTTTTTTGGAAATATAATGTACGGTTCCATACTTGTCTAAATTGCGCGCAGCTTTTACATCACTTACCCATATGATATATCCTGTTCGTTCCGCAAACATGCGAATTTCACCTCTTTTGTAGGATTTGCATCTCTTTCTATCTATTGCAAAATCCTCTTACCAGAATTCCATTCTGGTAAGCGATTCTATACATATTAACCTCCGCAGCCGCAGCTTCCACCGCCGCCGCATCCACCTTTTGGTGATGGGTTATTACTTGGTACCTTAATGGTGCTTGATACAGAGAAAGCAATCGTTTCAGACATTTGATGGAGCAGGCTGTCGAGCTGTTGCTCCGCTTCTTTAAAACGAATCACTTCTTCGAAAGTATCCAGCTTGTCTTCTACTGCCTTCACTTCATCCTTGGCACTGTGGAAGTTTGGATGGAAATGGCCAAAACGCTGGGTTTCAGCAAACAATTCCTTCTTATCTTCCAGCTTACGTACCCAATCTTGTATTTCTGGATTCGACTGAACCCGCTCTTTCCAATATAAATAATCTGAAACCAACGTGGATTCGTTGATCATATCACCTAGTTCATAGGCGTAAGTCAACACTTGGGCCATATCGACCGTGTTAAGTTCAGATACGCTCATGAAATTCATCCCGATCTATAATAAAGTTCCACTTCTCTTGAAAATACGAAGAGTGGACTATAACCTATCATAACATACCCGATTGTTCATAAGAAGAGTTTTGTTCCTAAACCCTCTCAGGATTTTACTTAAGCTGGTAAAATTAGGTTGAGTTTTGTCCATTCAGCAGGTACAAGTGTACGCTGCTCAGCTACTTTTCTAGATCGACCAGGAAGCAGCCAGCCATTTACGGACCATGGTTCGCCTTTGCCGATGGATTCTGGAATGAACTCCTGCCTTTCTCCTTCCATCTCCACTCCCATTCGGGTGCGCCAGTTGATGGCCTGCTGTACCAGCTGTTTCGCTGTAGATGGATGGTACTCTCTCCATTCACTTACCCACATCTTCGGTACTTCGGTTATGTCTGGCATAATCGAGACCTTATCCCGATCCTCCTGGACTCCTTCATAGTAATGCAGGTTTCGGCCTGTGTATACAAATCCCTGCCTTCCTTCTTCATTAAAATGGATAAATGGATTCTCCTCTACAGTGGACAGCATGACCTCGTCCTCTATGGAAACAGCCGGATATCTCCGTTCTTCTGTATCAATTCCTTTAACTGCCTTCGCCGGGGTGAGCCCCATCAGCGTTAGTCGCTTTCTTACTTCCGTCAATTTGTCACGCTCCAGTATGAAATGCAGCGGTCCAATCCTTTGTAAAGACCCATTCCAGGAAGGATAGGATTCAATTTGATCTGCATCCTGTTTATTTTCTGTGCTCAGCAGTAACACTTGGGAGAAAGAAGTTCTTCCGAGTTCACTTCCCCATTGTTTTAGTGCCAAGAGAACATTCTCTGGAATCGATCCTTGTGCATACCGAGTCAGCCATGTAAGCACCAAAGAGGGAGTAATCCCCACTTCTGCACCTTCACTGAGTCGCTCTCGCGTCAGCTTATAGATGGTCATATGATCTCGCACTGCAAGCTCTGCACAGCCTTCTAACAACCACCTTATAGAATAAGGCGCATCTGGAGGAACAATCACTTCAAAATCGGGCTGAACATAGATAGCTGGCTCTGTATGTTGCTCTATATACTGCTCCGTATCCTCCGATTCATAATGGATAGGATTCGTCCACCGGAAGTATAAAGCCTCATCCAAAGCCGTAAATTTTCCTGTATCTCCATAACCGAACGCAGCGAGCAGCGTGACCCATCCTATTGCATAACTTTGGAATTCAGAAAGATCTTGTTCATCAATGATACGGGCCTGTACAAACCGCCGACAGATCTGCTCTATGCTCAGCCACTTCCCGGCATCTTTCCGGCTAAGCAGGGTCAACAGATAGCGATAATGCTGTAATCCAGCTTCTCCCGCGCTGTAGCGCTCCATAATGGCAGTATAGATATTTCTCTCCATTTGATTCCTATCTAACTGTACCCAGCGGCTAACGTAGGATTCGTCCAGTCCGATTTCTGCCTCGTATTTCTTGGCGAGTCCGAGCGTAAACACTAAATCTAGAAGCACGGCTACCTGTACAGGATAAATCTCTGGATGGGCATAGGATAATTTCAACAATTGAAAATCCGAACTTTTCAATACCGTTACATTCTCAATTTTGGATATCGCTTTTTTATGTATCGTCCCTTTTGCTGTCAGCGGAACACCGTGAATCGCAATGTATGACAGCAGGTGAAGTATTTCCCCTGCAATGTTTGGTCTTGCTTCCATAGCAACTTGTATGTTTCCAGATAAGCTGGATGAAATATCACTCATTCCATCCATTTCATCCACAAATAAGGGCAGCACATATTTCTCTGTCAAAAAGTAATGATGCCGGGAAGGGATAAAGTATATATGTTCTCCCCATGTTTTTTTGGCAGCATCAATAAAACCTTTTTTACGCAAACCATATAATGCAAGATCCACCTCAAGTCCGCTCATTTTCCCAGCAAATAAGCTTTTAAGTTTCTCCATTTGAAATGGATTTCCGCCGAACTCTAAAAAAGCAACCTGTAGAAATTGAGCTTCATTCGCTGACCCTTCTACATCTTCTAAAGTTGTTTTCGTTTTTTCATTTTTCATCCGGAGGCAACCTCCTTTTCATCTGTTACATGATATTCGTATCCTTGCTCTATTAGAAAGAGTTGTCTTTTCAGAGCAAAATCTTGTTCTTTTGTATTTTCCGAGACCAGCGTATAAAAATAAGCACGGTTATCTCCCTCTTTGGGCCGCAAGATGCGTCCTAGCCGCTGAGCTTCTTCCTGACGTGAACCGAAACTGCCCGAAATCTCAATCGCCAGCGCAGCATCCGGCAGATCAACAGCAAAATTGGCTACTTTCGAAACCACTAATACCGTAATTTCTTTTTCACGAAAAGCAGTATACAGCCTCGTACGCTCCTGTTCACTTGTTGCTCCTGTAATGAGCGGGACACCAAGTTCTTTAGCCATGGCCTTCAACTGCCCAACATATTGCCCGATGATGAGCGCAGGGACTTTCGGGTGTAGAGCAAGCAGCCTTTTTACCACATTCACCTTAGCTGGATTCTCCGCTGCTAATCGGAACTTCTGCCTGCTCTCCGCGTACATATAGGCTTCCTTAAGTTCATCGGACATGGGAACACGCACCTCGTTACAATTCACCTCTGCAATCCAGCCCTCCTGTTCGAGCTCTTTCCAGGGTAATTCATAACGTTTAGGTCCAATGAGCGAAAATACATCCTCCTCCCTGCCGTCTTCTCTAACAAGCGTTGCGGTAAGCCCGAGTCTTCTGGTCGCTTGGATATCCGCAGTAGCTCTGAACACCGGTGCAGGTAAAAGATGAACCTCATCATAAATAATGAGTCCCCAGCTGCGTTCTCCGAACAGCTTCATATGCGTAAACTCGCTTTCCTTCGATTTACGATGCGTCATAATCTGATAGGTTGCCACCGTCACTGGCTTGACTTCCTTACTATGACCAGAATATTCACCAATCGATGCAGATGGAATCGTTGTCTTCTGCTCAATCTCACGAATCCATTGCCTTACCGAAGTCGTATTAGATGTCAGAATAAGCACTTCCGTCTGTAGACGTTCCATAACCGCCATGCCGATAATCGTCTTCCCTGCTCCGCAAGGCAGAACAAGGATTCCACTTCCACCAAAGCCATCTTTCCCTTCAAAAGCAGCCGCTGCTTCTCTTTGGTAATCTCGAAGTTCAAAGGGTTTGTTATGTAGCGTACTGTCTGTATTTCTCCACTGAAAAGAAAGCGGGCTTCCGTGTTTATATCCTGCAAGGTCCATTACCGGGTAACCGAGTCTCGTCAGTTCTTGTTTCAGCAGTCCTCTGTACTTGCCAAGTACCTTCAGTTCGGTATCCGATAACCTGCTGAGCTCATAAGCAGTTAGTGATGGATGTGATAGAATTTCGCCGAGCAGGTCTGTATCTTCACTCACTAGCCGAAAATCTTCTGACCGCGCATCTGCTTGCAGGGTCAACTTCCCGTATTTTTCAATAAGCTGCCTGATCTCTTGAGTAAGCGATGAAGGTACATTCCAGCGGGATACGGACTCTAATCTGCTTAGAATCTCATCAGCGGAATAACCTAAGGCAGCGGCGCTCCATAACGTAAGCTGCGTTATTTTGTATGTATGAAAAGCAGGAGGACTCTTGGTCAGTTCCGCAAAAGGAAGAATGAGTTCTCTCGCTTTTTCGGACTGAGGATGAGCCGTCTCCAGCAAAATAGTAAAGTCACGCTGTACAATACATGCATGATGTGAGTTCATTGGTGTTTACCTCCTTTGTATCCAGTATTTCCTTTCAAGCGTGCGTTTATATCCATCATAGAACCTGGATCTCTCATCTAACTTAAAATACAAAGAAAAAAGTTCATCTCTCACCCATCAGGCGAAAGTGAACTTTTTCTTATTTATCATAGTATACAGGACTCTCGGCTCGATCCCAAATATTAATGAGAAGGTTCAGAAATGTCGGTAAGCGCACTGCCCGCATGATTCTGAGACGAAGACTCTGTTGCAATGTCGCCCAAGGACAAGATCCCCACGAGTTCTCCATTATCAACGACAGGCAGTCTGCGAACTTGATGCGCTGCCATCAGTTTTGCGGCCTCATCAATAGAAGCTGTAGAATTTACAGTATGCACATCCGCCGTCATTACTTCTCTTACTTTCGTAGAACCTGGATTTTTTGAGGCAATTCCGCGCAGCACAAGATCACGATCCGTTACAACCCCTACTAGCTTACGATGATCTTCTGTTTCTACAATTGGAATAAACCCCGTATCGTGTTCTTTCATATTCAGTGCAACATCATATACATGCTTGTCCAGTGACACCGGAACCACATTCGTGGACATTACATCAGAAACATTTTTATTCATTAACGACTGCTCCTCATCTATTAGATCTAACAACTCCTGGATCGTTCTCTTTTGTTAGAGTACCCAAATAAATAAGTCGCATTCGCTTTCTCTCATACACCAAATCATCTTATGGCCTGTCCTATTTTATGTCCTGTCGTCATATTCTTTCAGGTAATTTTTTGTGATCTGAATAAATAGTTTCATGGCATCCAGCATTGCAGTTTCATCAAAATCAAATCTAGGATGATGATGCGGATATACGGCATCTAATTGTTCATTTCCTGCACCGACAAACATGAAACAACCTGGTTTCTCTTTTAAATAATACGCAAAATCTTCAGCAGGCATCATCTTCGGCGATACGCTTGAACGCTCTGCACCAAACTCATCAGAAACCACCTTGAAGAATCTTTCTGCTTCCTTCTCATCATTAATGACGGGCGGATAACCCATCAAGTATTTGATCTCCGCCTCTGCGCCGTACGCGGCAGCGATCTGATTCGTTAAAGTATGTATACGTTCTTTTATGATATATCTCGTTTCTTCATCAAAGGTGCGGACCGTTCCACTTAATTTATAGGTTTCGGCAATCACATTCTGAGCAGCTCCTGCCTGAATAGTTCCAATAGTCAGCACAGCAGGCTGAAGCGGGTCAACGGAACGACTCACTATACTTTGCATCTGAAGCACCAGGGCAGATCCAGCAACAATACTGTCAATACTTGCTTGAGGTACACCGCCATGTCCTCCCTTACCTTTTAGCTCGATATAGAAGTCATCAGCACCAGCCATCATCGCCCCGGGAGTGCTGGCATACGTACCTACGGGTATCGGAGACCATAAATGAATGCCATAAATTACATCTACCTCTTCCAATGCACCGCTAGCAATTACCTTCACTGCACCTCCCGGAAGAAGCTCTTCTGCGGGTTGAAACAAAAACCTGATCTCACCGATAAACTCATCTATATGCTCACTCATATAACCGGCCGTTGCCAAGAGCGCCGATGTATGTCCATCGTGACCGCAGGCATGCATTACACCATCAACTTGAGATTTATAAGGAACTGACTTTTCATCTTGAATAGGGAGCGCATCTATATCTGCTCTAAGCATCACTACAGGTCCAAGCCGTCCTGAACGCAGTATTCCAATAACACCATGTCCTCCGACATTTGTAACGACTTCAAGGCCGAATGAACCTAGATGTTCAGCAATAAACTTTGATGTTTCGGATTCCTGAAAAGAAAGTTCCGGATGCTGGTGAAGATGACGTCTCCACTCTATCATCTTGCCGATCCATTCTTCATAGGTATGCTCTATTCTCACGCTCTCCACCCCTTCAAATGTTTTCTTATTTAATTGTAGCAGAATTTATATGTAAACGATATGAAATGGAAGGTTATGGAAAGCTTGCACATGCTGAGGAAACATACTAATATGAAACTAGAAATGTAAGGGAGATTTTATTTATAGGAGGTATGGTCGTCAATGATATTTGAAAACACAGGCCTGGACGGTTTAAAAAGTGATCTGGCGTACATGGACGAAAGTGCCGAGAAAGTCGGATTTATTCGTTGGCAGTGGGAATATTACCGTGCTACATACGACTACAAAATTGAGGACAACAAGACAAAAAACGAATATTTCTTACGTATTAATACACGTGCAATCGAGGGCAAACTAGAGAAACCAGACACCATTCTTTCGGTAGAAGCTGTTTATATCGGAAGAGCGACATTCCCCCATGGACTAGAGTATGAGAGTGAAATTCCTTCTCCTGTTCTGAATGTAGCGAATGAGAAAATAAAAGAGCTTAAGGAACTGCTTGAAGCTTAGGCACTATGAATGCTATGAAAAAAAATACAGCTAGGCCTCAGAGAAAAGGTTTGCCTGATTATCAGCTGCTGATCCTCACCTTGCTGCTTACCGGTTTTGGACTGGTTATGGTTTACAGCTCGAGTTCCAGCATTGCCCTCATGTCTGAAAAACTCAACTTTGACGCACTTCACTACACGAAAAGACAAGCGGTATATGCCATACTCGGCGTTATAGGCATGTTTGTTGCTATGAATATTCCTTTTGCAAAATACAAGCAATTATATAAACCTTTATTTTTTATTACCATTCTGATGCTCGTTGCCGTTCTATTCGTTGGAGTAGAAATCAACAACGCCAGAAGTTGGTTTAATCTAGGTATTGGAACTTTACAGCCTTCCGAGATTGCTAAAATATCGATCATTCTATACTTAGCTGCGCTTATTACTAAAAAAGGCGAGCGTTTCCGAGACCTCAAAACCGGATATATCCCGGTGATGATTATTGTCGGATTTGTTGCGGGACTCATCATGCTGCAACCTGACTTTGGTTCTACCTTTATTCTCGTTGCCACCTGCGGCCTCATTATTTACGCAGGCGGGGCAAGTATGAAGCACATCATGGGTTCGATCGGACTGCTCATTCTTGGCGCGGCCATTGTCATGGGTGCTGGTTATCTAGTGGATTTAATGTCAGGTAATGTATCCGGAAATTCATACAGTTATAAGCTGGCACGGTTTCAATCTTTTCTCGATCCGTTTCATGATAAGACGGGAGATTCTTACAACCTGGTGAACTCACTTACCGCCATCGGAACAGGCGGCTTTACGGGTACAGGAATTGGCCAAGGGGTTATTAAGCTTCACTATCTACCCAATGCATTTAATGACTTTATCTTTGCTGTCATCGGCGAAGAACTCGGATTTATCGGCACTACTATTTTCCTCATTATTTATGTTTACTTTATCTGGCGTGGGTTTACGATTGCACTTCGCTGCAAGGACATCTTTGGGACACTGGTTGGCGTCGGGATTATGGGGCTTATTGCGATTCAGGCCTTCATCAATATCGGCGGTGTGACTCAAACGATTCCTGTTACTGGGGTAACTCTTCCATTTATCAGCTTTGGGGGAACCTCTTTACTCGTAACGATGACAAGTATCGGGATCATGCTTAGTATTTCCCGGGAAAACAATTTGGAAACGTCGCAAGAGACGGTTAAATCTGTTCGAACGGTAACGGAAGAACGACCATCCCCTGCTCTTGTCACGCGGAATACACAAAAACGACGCAGTACACGTTCCAGGTAATAAAAGAAGGACAGTCTCGGTATTTACCGAGACTGTCCTTCTTTATGCGGCTTTTATGCCATCCATTATGATAGGTAAGATCAAACATTGTAAGATAAGATTTGCATCTTATTGCTCGTCGCCTCGGAAGGAAACACCTTCTACCTTCACGTTCACTTCAACAACTCGAAGACCTGTCATACTTTCTACTGCCTCACGTACATTCTGCTGAAGCATCCGGGATACTTCATGAATAGGTGTCTCGTAAAGAACAATAATGCGGAGATCAATGGCTGTTTCCGTTGTTCCTACTTCTACAGTGACACCCTTTTGCACATTTTTTCCGCTGAGGCGTTTGGCCCAGCCTTCAGATAAACCTCCAGACATTGCTGCAATCCCCGGAGTTTCTAACGCTGCAAGGCCAGCAATTTTTGCTACAACATCATTGGATATCCGGATGTCGCCTGTTTCGATTTTTAGCTGTTCTGACATGCCATATCCTCCTTTGCTTCTTTATAAGATATTTTAATGCTTCTGCCCCCCAAATTGCAAATAAAAGTGCCATCTGACTGCTTAAGCAATGAAAACAATTTCATAATTCAGCAATATATCAAATGTTTCATATTAGATGTTTCATATTACATAGGAAAGGGGGAATATAGTTATGAATTCGGATCTAACTCGTTCTTACAAATGAAACGTTAGAAAAAAGGAGACTACATATGAGTAAAGTTAGAACCTCGCTGCTGATCATTACATTTTTACTAAGTGCGGTTTCCCATTACCTTCACTTTGACCCGCTTATTCAGTTTGTCCTATCCGCCATCGCGGTAGTCTTTGTAGCTGGATTTTTAGGAAAAGCCACAGAGAATGTAGCTCACTATGCAGGGGAACGACTAGGCGGATTTCTTAATGCTACTTTTGGAAATGCAGCCGAACTTATTATTGCGATCTTTCTCGTTAAAGAAGGTCTTTATGACATGGTCAAAGCAAGTTTGACCGGTTCCATTATCGGGAATTTACTGCTTGTGCTTGGTCTTAGCATCTTTCTTGGAGGCACCAAATTTAAGGTTCAGAATTTCAACCAATCCCTTGCGGGAATGAATGGTTCTCTCATGATTGTTGCCGTAATCGCACTGTTTGTCCCGGCTGTGTTTTTTAATACGCATACGATTACTGTCCCTCAAACCGAAACCTTGAGTCTCATTGTAGCTGGTATTCTTATTGTTAGCTATATTGCTTGGATCATTTTCTCGATGATTACACATAAGGACATCCTCACAGAGAACGTTGCTGAAGGAGAAGATCATGAGGAGCCTGCTTGGTCTAAGAAAAAATCAATTGCTTATCTTGTACTCGCTACAGTAATGGTTGCTTTTGTCAGTGAATGGCTTGTTGGAACGCTCGAAACCCTGACTGTTCGATTTGGTCTTAGTGAAATCTTTGTCGGTGCATTCCTGGTAGCGATCGTAGGTAACGCAGCGGAACACAGTGCAGCAGTCCTGCTCGCTATGAAAAACAAAATCGGAGCAGCTGTTGAGATTGCAGTAGGCAGCAGTTTGCAAATTGCGTTGTTTGTCGCACCTGTACTCGTCTTCACTAGTTTCTTTTTTGGAAACACCATGGACATCGTATTTACTACCATTGAACTCGTAGCCATTGGCGTTGCCGTATTTATCTCCAAATCGATTATTCAAGATGGATCTACTAACTGGTACGAAGGGCTTCTTCTTATGGCTGTTTATGCAATTCTTGGTGTATCATTCTTCTTGATTTAGGCTTATATACAAAAAAAGCATGCATCACTAATCTGCATGCTTCTATGAAAAGATGCCAGGAGTTTACTCCTGGTTTCCTTTTTTATTAAGTGCCTCGTACAGGACAGCAAGATTACGTTCAAGGTTGTTTACCAACTGTTTACCTGTATCGACCGGAAGAAGACCTGCACGCACTGCAAAATCGACTTCTTTTGAGAATCCGAACACTTGCGTATCCAGTACTTCCTCATAGAGAGGGCAATAACGGGTTGCCAGATTCTCCATCTGAACTTGAATCAGTTTTTCTATTTTATATGCATCTTCTTCAAGAAGACGGATTGCTTTGGAATTAAGTTGTTCTTGCAGATCTGATGAAGTCATGCACTCTTCCCCCCTACGTCCAGAATCTTGTACAACAATCTAATCTTAATATTAGACGAAAACCGTTCTCAATACAAGAAGCATCTAAAAAAAGCATCTTTGCCAGATTGGGCAAAGATGCTTTTACTGCTGTATTGCTGTTATTCAGTTGCAAGCGAAACAGTTAGTCCATGTTTTTCAAATACTTCAAGTAACTCTTTCTTCGCTTCATCTGCATCTGGTCCATGAACATGAAGTTCATAGTTTTTTCCGCCAACAAGTGTGGTAAACAGTCCCAGAATGCTCTTCACATCAATGTACTTTGTGTCAGAGTGGAGTACGATGGAAGAAGCGAATTTGCTAGCCGTTTGCGCAATCTCCACCACTGCCGCGTTATTGTTCGACATAGGAATCCCTCCGTCTAGTGTAAGAATATTCTACTCTTTATAACCACTAACAATATACATTGAATCCGCTTTCTTAGCAACTACATTTTCCATTTACTTGTCAGCAGCGTTTGTTTTAAACCAAGTTCTCAGGATTCAGTCCTTGCAGTTCCGGGATGACAAAAATTCCATCTTTACGGATCAGAACATCATCAAAATAAATCTCTCCACCGCCGTACTCTGGACGCTGAATAAGTACCAGATCCCAGTGAATAGATGAAGTGTTTCCGTTATCTGTTACATCATATGCCTGACCTGGCGTAAAATGAAGACTTCCTGCAATCTTTTCATCAAACAGGATGTCTTTCATCGGGTGCAGAATATGCGGATTAAATCCAATAGCAAATTCACCAATGTAACGTGCACCCTCATCTGTGTCCAAAATTTCATTGAGTCGTTTCGTATCATTACTTGTAGCTTCTACAATCTTACCGTTCTCAAAACGGAATTTAATATTCTCAAATGTAATCCCGTTGTATAACGTAGGTGTGTTATAGCTGATTGTTCCATTTACCGAATCGCGAACGGGTGCACTGTACACTTCTCCATCCGGAATGTTTTTCTCTCCCGCACATTTTTCTGCACCAATGGATTTAATAGAGAAATGAAGATCAGTTCCGGGGCTGACAATGCGGACTTTATCGGTTTTGCGCATGAGCTCAGCCAAGGGATCTTGTGCATTGTTCATTTTGGCATAATCCAGATTACATACCTTGAAATAAAAATCTTCAAAAGCTTCTGTACTTGTATTGGCAAGCTGCGCCATACTTGCGTTCGGATAACGCAGAACTACCCATTTCGTACGCTTCACGCGTTCTTCGCTATGTACAGGGTGTGAATAGAGTGCATTGTACATTTTCATTTTTTCTTCAGGCACATCAGCGAGGTCATTCGCATTTTCACCAGCGCGGATTCCAATGTATCCATCCATAAGTTCCATGCGCTTTAGGTCAATCTCCGCCCATGTTTTCAGCTGTGCTTCTGTGGCACCCATCAGCATAGAACGAAGTACCGTTTTATCAGTCAACTGAACAAACGCATTACCGCCGGCTTTACCGATTTCTTCAATAATAGCATTCAACAGGTCACGTTCTGAGCCGATCATCTCCACGAGAACATTTTCCCCTGGTTGTACATTTACAGAATATCCAACCAAATTTTGAGCAAGTTTTTGAATTCTTGGATCTTTCATCGTTATATGTTGCCTCCTTCATGTAATAAAGCTTCTATCGTTGTCTAACATTTCCATTGTATCATGCAGTTTGTCTGATGGAATACTTCATGTCAGAATTCAGTTACTTATAATGATCAAAATATACATCCGTCACAAGAAGTTCCTTTTTAGGGGCTCCTTCTGCTTCCTCGTAACGGATCTCACTTTCAGAAGACAATCTCAGAGGAAGATTCGTTCTTTTATCAATGAGCAAATGATATACGAGTGTAGCTTGTGCCCTTGTCAGATAATCCTCCAGCTGACTTTTCTGCTGTTCATACAGGGTATTCAGTTCCTTCAAACATTCACTGCGTTTATCATTAGGAACCGTACTCGTGAGAGACGGAAGTTCACTCTGAAGTTCCTGCATTTCCTCTTCAAGCTGATTACTCAGATACATTACTGCTTCTTCACCTTCAAGTTCAATTCTAATCATTTGTTTCCCTCTTGGGACACCATACTCTGTACGAAACGTTTTGTTTTTTGTTTGTTCAATAGCTTCTAATTGGGCTACCGGATTCCATCGGGCTAGAGATGGTTTTGTCCCATCTAAAGACTCCGCTTTCCACTCTTTATTCACTCTTTTCAAAGTCAGTGACCTTGTTTTTGTGTCGGAACTGCTCGGAGATAAATAACTCTCAATAACGACCTCATTATGATTTTTGAGCGTACCAGAATACTGATATTCCGTATCAAATAATCCATGATCATCCGTTCGAATGGCCGCTTTCCCGCGAAACTTCATCTCTTCTTTACCAGCTAACCCTGTTAATGCACGTTGAAAGATTTCTTTCGGGTCCTCCTGATACCTGTAAGCACAGCCCGTTCCCCAGGACAGAACAGCGGTGCATAGGATTGCCATCAAGAAACGATATAATGATCTGCACATACCAACCCAACCTTTCCTCATTTATTGTTAGGTTGGCCTCCGTGTACGACTTGTATCCATAAAAAAGAGCGTCCTCCTTTTTAAAGGAAGCGCTCCTTATCTGTTCCTATTTTTATTCTCTATACATACCCGATTTCTACCGCTGTTCTTAGCTTCATATAAAGCCATATCTGCACGGTAGAACAGCGATTCAACACTGACTTGATCATCAAGCCAGCACCATTCTCCAATTCCGCAGGATACCGTAATCGCTGGAGAAGTTCGCCTTGAAATTTGCACCCGGATGTTCTCTGCAATGAAGAGCGCTTGCTGCGCACTGACCTGAGGTAAATAAATGGCCATCTCTTCCCCGCCCCATCTGGCACACAGGTCATCTGGGCCTCCATTTTCGCGAATAACGGCACTTACCTGGGTAAGTACTTGATCGCCGATCTGATGACCGTACGAATCATTTACTTGTTTGAAATCATCCAGATCAATGACGATCAGTGAACCACAAAAATCACTGCTCTGTCTTTCTTCTATCATTCGGTCCACATAGTGCCTTACGTATAAACCCGTTAAGGCGTCGACTATTGCGAGTCTCTTCACTTCGGCATGAAGAGTAGCATTCGTAACCGCAAGTCCAATATGAACACCCAGCATATCCATGAAACGAAAGTTATCGTAAGAGAAAAACTGTTTATTCTGATGTGTTACTAAAATAGCGCCTTCAACCTGTCCGTTTATGCGTAAAGGTACGGCCATCATCGATTTGGAGTTTGTGATTTCCATAAAAACAGAGCTTGGGCCGGTATGTTTCTCATAGTCAAATATGATAACAGGTTCTCCTGTACGATACACCTCCCCGCTTATGCCGCTTAGCGAGTATTTCTCTTGTCCTAATGAAGGCAGCGTCGAATTCAGAACACGGAACTGCTGATCTTCCCGATCAAGCTTAAGGATACAGCAGGCTTTTGCCTTGAAAATACGCATTAGCTGCTGCACAGCATATTCATAAATATCTGCCAGCTGCAAACTCTGATTTATTTTTTTGGTTAACTCATCTATCATTCGAAGTTCTTGAATGAGTGTGTTTGATTGCTGATGCATCTTGGCATTCTCATAAGCAGTTCCAGCCGTATCCGCCATCATGACGATTAGCTGGATATCTACATCCTCTATTACTTCTTTGGGAGTTTCAATATGGAAAACACCGTATGTCCCCTGCTTCCCTCTAAAAGGAATCCCAAATTCGTATTTTTCCAGCCCAAGCGGCTGAGAAATCATTCTTTCTTCTGTATAAGCCATAGCACATACCGGGTTGTACTGCCCTTGTAAATACAGCGGTTTAATCCGCGGATCTTCTGTAATTCCATCTTGGGACATGTACAGTGTCAGACGAGCTGCCGGGAATAGAAAAGCTACGCTTTCAAACACCTCTTGTAAAACGGTCTGAACATCCATTCGATCGTGCATCCGCTGTACAATTTGAAAGAGAATGGAACGTCGTCTGTTTTCTTTTTCTGTTGTTTTATGAATATGCAGCAAATCGGATAGAAAATGGTGCTCAAAATGACGGTAAAAAATAGACTGATAAAAAAGCTTTGCCGCTTCTAACACTTCGAGGATACCCTCTCTTACTTCTGGTACAGCGACGCACAAAACACCAAGCTGTTTTCCTTCAAGCCGCGTCTGGAGCGGAATGGTATATAACCGGTAATGCTTATATTCTGAAACTACGGACTGCTGTGGATATAGCTTGATATCGGTATCTACTTGCTCTAGTACTTGGAATACTGCTTCTTTTATAGGAGAAAAAAGTTCTCCGCTTTTAGCCACACATAATTTATTACTGTTCCACAGTGAAAACACCGCTTGCTTCAAAGAAGGGATACCCTGAACCTCATGATTCCACTCCTTAAAAGCCTCACGGAGCAAACGATCATTATACGCAGAATCAAAAGTGCTTACATCTAAATGATACAACCACTCCTCTTTTTCGTTCCAATAACCTTGTTCTTCATGCAAAAGAGGAGGCGAAAAAGTTTGAATGCCTGGGTCGGAGTTCTTTACATTACGTGCATTATAAAAAGTGCTATGTAATTGTTCTGTCATATAGGCGCTCCTTTGCACCTTTGGTAACCCAGCAAGTAACGGGTCAGGGCCAAAAGGCATGGTCGATTCATATCACATGAATGTGTCTACGATCATCTTATTTTCTTACTTTTTAATATTAAAGTATTTGATGGCTTAAATTTAAGATACAATCTATATTACTCTCTTTACAGATACTTTGCACCTTTTTAAAAGAAATCGGTACTATATTTTTAGGTCTAATTACCTATCGACAAAAACAGACGAAATTCTACTTTGTCATTCTCTTGACTTCGCACTCTAATTTAATATAATATATATTGTTGAACAAGACTGTTATGGTCTTAAATTTGGGCGTAACGTTGTGTCACCCTCACAGCTCTTTGTTGCTGATTGAACAGCGGCTGAACTTTTCAATCGGTTGTATACCTCAAATAACAGGTAATACGAAACAAAAAGCGGCGCAAATAGAGCCCCATCTGATAATTTATAATAAAAGGAGTTACTCTAAACATGGCACGTTACACTGGTCCTAAATTTAAATTAAGTCGCCGTCTCGGCATCTCTCTCAGCGGTACAGGTAAAGAATTGGCAAAACGCCCTTTCCCTCCTGGCCAACATGGTCCTAACCAACGGAGAAAAATCAGCAACTACGGTATGCAACTTCAAGAAAAGCAAAAATTGCGCCACATGTACGGTTTGGGTGAAAAGCAGTTCCGTACTTTGTTCGCTAAAGCACAAAAAATGCAAGGTATCGCTGGTGAGAACTTCATGTTCCTACTAGAATGCCGTCTTGACAACTTGGTTTACCGTCTTGGTTTTGCTAACTCCCGTGCAGGAGCACGTCAATTGGTATCTCACGGACACATTACTGTTAACGGTAAAAAAGTAGACATCGCGTCTTACGCAGTAAACATTGGTGATGTAATTGGTCTGCGTGAAAAATCTCGCAACCTTTCTTCTGTAAAAGAAGCGATTGCAAATCGTTCACACCTTCCTGCTTACCTTGAGTACAACGAAGCAGCTCTTGAAGGCAGATTTATCCGTCTTCCAGAACGCGCTGAGCTTTCTCAAGATATCGACGAGAAACAAATCGTTGAGTTCTACAACCGTTAAGATCTGAGTCAAGCTTTAAATCCCCTGCGCTTTATGCCAGGGGATTTACTATATGAGAAAAAACTACAGATGAGAACAAGAACACACCCGATCCGTATGAATGGTTCGGGTGTTTTTATTTCATTTTTATAAAGATCTTATTTTGGTATAGGAGCCGGATAAGCAAGATTTCTCCTGTGTTAGGCTCGCTCATTTATGTGAATGCTATACCATAAATCAACAGATTTACCCTCAAATAGGGTCTTAGAAGTACATAATCCGAGCAAGGATGTCAATTTCCGCTCCTTCCCACCATTTGCGGGGATTCAAATGCCTTAATTTATGCTATAATAATGCCTGTTAAAAGGAGGAAAGCATTTGATGGTTGATGATCAGAATAAAAAACCTGAAGAGAAGCCTTCCCGCAATCGTTTTTTCCGCAGGCTGGGTAGCTTTGTGAAGTGGGCTTTCATATTAGGCATTATGGGTGTTCTATTTGCAGGTGGTGCACTAACAGGCTACATAGCTTCTATTGTAAAAGACGAACCCGTTCGATCAAGAGCTGAAATTGAGCAAGCGATAGGGGAAAATGCACTGACGGGCTTTGCTTATTTCGCTGACGGGTCTCCCATAGGTCAGCTTCGGACTGAGGAGGATCGGCGAATCGTAGAATTTGAGGATATCCCTCAAAAGGTAATAGATGCAGTGGTATCGATTGAGGATGATTCATTCTATGAGCATAAAGGTGTCGACATAACAGGAACACTTCGTGCAGTAAAGGAACGAGTACTAAACGAACCCGTACAAACGGGAGGCAGTACCCTCACTCAGCAATTAGCTAGAAGAGTATTCCTTAATCTGGACAAAACAGAGGACCGAAAAGTAAAAGAGATCTTATTGTCCCTTCGATTGGAAAGATTTCTAACGAAAGATGAAATTATAACAGCCTATCTAAATAAGGTTCCTTTCGGAAATGGCTCAAGCGGATATAATGTGTATGGCATTAAAGCCGCTGCCAAGGGGATTTTTAATATTAACGATCTCAATGATTTAAACATTGCGCAAGCTGCCTATTTAGCAGGCCTTCCGCAGCTCCCCTCTTCTTATTCTGCTTTTAACGGAAAAGGGGACTTCAACGAGAAGAACTTTAATAATGCGCTAGAGCGTCAAGAACGTGTTCTTGGACGAATGCTTGCCCTTGGTAAGATTACGCAAAGTGAATATGATGAGGCAATTGCTTTTGATATCAAGTCTTCGCTTGCACCAAAAGTAGCCAAGGCATACAATACTTATCCTTATCTGATGCTGGAAACGGAACGCCAAGCTGCAAAGGTTCTGATGGAAGTACTTTATCCAGAAGCTTCAGAAAACGGTGAAACTACCGCTGAACAATTGGAAGAGGCTCAGATTCAGCTGCGTACCGGCGGTTACCGGGTGTATACGACAATTAACAAAACGGTATACAAAACGATGCGCTCGATCGCTGAAGATGACAGTAATTTCTCTGCCTACGATGAAAACAAAGGTCTTGAACAAACGGCATCGATGATGATCGATCATAAAACTGGGAAAATCCTTGGTATGATTGAAGGCCGTGATTTTAACGTAGAGAATATGAACTATGCTACTCAGATGGTGAGACAACCTGGTTCTGCAATGAAGCCGATTGCTGCCTATCTTCCTGCCTTAGAACAAGGTTTGATTCAGCCGGCATCCATTATTGATGACTCACCGATTATTCTGAAAGACGGCAGCAAAGGATTCCACATTCCTAAGAACAGTAACGGAAGATACAGCGGGCTTGTTACCGCAAGATACGCACTAAATCAGTCTCTCAACGTTCCTGCCCTGAAATTATTTAATGAAGAAGTAGGAATGGAGAAAGCTTGGGATTTCGCTAAGAGTCTCGGAATTACTACACTTACTGAAAACGACTATAAGAACGCAACAACAGGCGTACTCGGAGGTCTAACTCATGGTGTAACCGTAGAAGAATTAACAAATGCTTATGGTGCAATTGCGAATAATGGAGTATTCCATGATGCCTATATGATTGAAAAAATCGTAGATTATAAAGGGAACATTGTATACAGCCACAAAGCAGAGCCTAAGCAAGTTTTCTCTGAACAAACGGCTTATCTGATGACCGATATGCTCCGTACTGCCATCTCAGATGGAACAGGAAAAGTTGTAAAAAACAACTTTAATAAATATGGCGATATTGCTATCGCAGGTAAAACAGGAACTACCCAAAATTACGGCGATGTATGGTTCGAGGGATACACACCTGACGTTACACTCGGCGTATGGGTTGGTTATAAGACACAGGCGAACACGCTGGAGACGAAATCTCAGAAAGAACGTGCTCGCAGGCTGTGGGCTAAGATTATGAACGAAGTTTCCGAACAGGAACCTGATTTGTTTACAACCAAATCATTTACGAAGCCGGATGGGATCACAACGAAGACTGTATCCGCTTATAGCGGTAAACTTCCTACATCAGCTACAGATAAATTCGTGACCGATCTATTTAATACCAAATATGTACCAACCGAATATGATGATGCGGTAGGCAAAGCGAAGTACATCACATATAACGGGGTAAACTATATTCCAAGAGATGAAACACCTTCGGATATGCTGAAAGAACAAACCGTGGTGAAAAGAAAGCGTGCAATTTCCGATCTCATTAAGGATTTGCAAGCTGCATTCAAGAAAATGAGTTCACATGAGCCGCTTTCCTATTATTTGCCTAGGGACGCAGATGACGATATGCCTACAGAAGTTGACCCTAGACGGGACGATGGCAGCGCTCCTGACGCCCCAGGGAACGTCAGAATAAGCGTAAATAATGATAAAGCGGTAATCACCTTTAGCCCAAGTTCAGCAAATGATGTCGTTGGTTACCGATTGTACCGCAGTACAAACGGGGGTCCATTCCAGAATCAAGGCAAAGTCGTACTTGCAGGTAATCAAACCACCTTTACTTCCTATGCAGGCGGCGGTGCTCAGTTTTACATCGTAGCTGTGGACGTAGCAGGAAAAGAGTCTGCACCAAGCGCTATAGTCGGCAGTACGGTCACTGCTCCGCCACAGGAAGAAACACCAGATGAAGGCATCATTGAGGTTCCTGGTGAAGTGGTAGATCCGAATGACAATGCTGCTGAAGAGAATACAGATCCATCCGTTGCAGTTCCCTCTGCACCTAGCGGTGTGACTGCTGCAGCTACAGATCAAGGTATTACGATTTCTTGGGCTGCACAAGAGGGAGTATCGAGCTTCCATGTATACTACAGTGAAACGGGCGCGGAACCGTTTCATGAAGTAGGTACAGCAAGCTTTACTTCCTTTAAATACAACAATGCAGAAGCGACTGGAGCCTTTCGCGTAACGGCTGTCAATGAAGCGGGTGAATCAGCCCCTTCTTCTGCGGTTAATGTAAGTTCATAGGATATATCGATAAAAAACATAAAGCCGAGCACCCAGGTTTTCCCCTTGTATGCTCGGCTTTTGTTATCGATCTATAAATAAAGACATGCTGCAATGATAAGAGCCATCTGCGATAAGGCAGATGGCTCTTTTATCCATGTTAATGACTATTCGTTAATCTTCTATCGTTGAAAGATCACCTGTCGGCAAATCCAGTTCCCATGCTTTCAGTACCCTGCGCATGATTTTACCGGATCTTGTCTTCGGTAATTTTTCTTTAAATTCAATCTCACGAGGCGCCGCATGTGCAGATAAGCCCTCTTTTACAAATCGGTAGATGTCATCTTTCAGCTCTTGGGAAGGTTCATATCCTTCTCGCAGCGCTACAAACGCTTTAATGATTTCCCCTCTTACCAGATCCGGTTTACCGATTACACCCGCTTCTGCGACCGCCTCATGCTCAAGCAGCTTACTCTCTACTTCAAAGGGACCGATCCGTTCGCCAGAAGAGTTGATTACATCATCTATTCTTCCTTGGAACCAGAAGTAACCTTCCTCATCCATATAGGCAGAATCCCCTGAAATATACCAGCCGGGTATTCTGAAATACTCTTCATACTTGGCATCATTATTCCAAATTTTTCTCATCATGGAGGGCCACGGTGTTTTGATGGCTAGATTGCCCATTGAGTATGGCGGCAGTACATCCCCTTGGTCATTAATAATAGCAGCTTCGATCCCCGGTACGGGCTTACCCATGGAACCTGGTTTGATGTTCATTCCCGGATAATTGCAGATCAGCTGCCCGCCTGTTTCGGTCATCCACCATGTATCATGAATCCGCTGCTTATAAGCTTTGGTTCCCCAGCGGACCACTTCAGGATTCAGAGGCTCCCCTACGGATAAGACATGACGGAGTGTCGATAGGTCATATTGTTCAATGACATCCTCGCCTGCTCCCATGAGCATCCGGAAAGCAGTAGGCGCACTATACCACACGGTTACTTTATTCTTTACAATCGTTTGATACCAATCTTGCGGGCTGAACCGTCCCCCGCGAATCACATTCGTTACTCCATTTAACCAAGGAGCAAAAATCCCATATGACGTTCCTGTTACCCAGCCTGGATCTGCTGTACACCAATAAACATCATCTTCTCTTAAATCAAGAACGACCTTACCTGTATAATAATGCTGAAGCATGGCGTTGTGTACATGATATACCCCTTTAGGTCTGCCCGTAGAGCCAGAGGTGTAATGAATGAGCATTCCATCTTCCGGGGTCAGCCATTCTGGTTCAAGTGAATCTGAAGCTGCAGCGATCTCTGCATCATAGTCAACGAGCCCTTCTTCTTGCTGCGCGCCTCCGCCTACAACGAAGATATGTTTTAAAAGCGGCAATTCATCACGTTTTATTCGCGGCAGCAGTTCCGGGGTTGTGACTAACGCAACCGCTCCGCTATCTTCCAAACGGTCTTTTACCGCTGTTTCCATAAAGGCTTCAAAAAGCGGGCCTGCAATCCCTCCCACCTTGAGTATACCGAGTAGACTAAGGTAGAGTTCTGGACTTCTCGGCATAAAAATAAAAACACGATCGCCTTTAGAGATGCCGTATTTACGCAGCACGTTCCCAAATCGATTCGAACCTTCGCTTAAGTCTAAAAAGCTATACTCCTCATCTCGATGAGCATCACTGTACAATAGTGCGGTTTTCGCACCTCGTCCTTCTTCAACATGACGATCAATTGCTTCATAGGCCATATTGACCTTGCCTGTCTCATTCCATGTAAAATGCTTTTTTACCTCTTCCCAACTAAACTGGGCGCAAGCCTGATCATAATCTCCGAGATTACTTCGCTCTGCGACAGTCGCGATGACTTCATTCTGTATTTGACTCATTGTCTACTCGGCCTCCCCTAAGCTACATCTTCACAATGTACAAGTTCGTTAGCGCTTACAAAAAAATCAAATTCATTACCATCTACTTTTATAACGTGGGAATAGTTACTCAATTGTGAATGAATTATGTCTGGATTATTATAGCATAAATTCCTTTTTTAACACTATTCCTTTTCATTTTTTTATATATTTGCTATAAGTAGGGTATGACATGTCAAAGGAGCACGAAAAACTGATGGAACATATCAAACAGCACAATGTCCACTCCTTTCAAAGGAACGGCAGGGAGATTGTTGTTGAAGGCCCAGTCCCTTCTTCCCTTTTACAGAGTTATCATATGCACCCGGATCTTGACGCTTTTCGTAGACCGAATGAACAGCATGAAGCCCTGGTTGAAATTTCAGCGCTGGCTGAAGGGAGAATTATTCTTGCCCGTGAAGGCCAAACGATCATTGGATATGTAACTTTTCATTATCCTGATGAAATGGAGCGCTGGTCGGATGGAAATATGAAAGATTTGATTGAACTTGGTGCCATTGAAGTTGCAGACGAATTTCGTTCTTACGGTATTGGAAAAATGTTAATTAGTACTGCATTTGAGCATGAACAGATGGAGAAATATATTGTATTCACTACGGAATATTATTGGCATTGGGATCTGAAAGGAAGCGGACTTTCCGTTTGGGATTACCGAAAAATGATGGAGAAACTGATGAAAACCGTTGATATGGAATGGTATGCGACAGATGATCCCGAAATTTGTGCACACCCTGCTAACTGTCTTATGGTTCGCATTGGCAGAAATGTGCCTCTCTCTTCAAAAGAGCAATTCGATAAAGTGCGATTCAGGCATCGTTATATGTATTAGTCCTAAGAAAAAGACAGGAACCCCTAAGTTTACCCGGGATGTTCCTGTCTTTTGTTTATTATAGACGTACAGAGAATACTGCTTAACTAAGCTCAAGCAACATCGATTCCACTATTTTATGAGACTTATGGGAGGCCTTCACTGTAAACTCAGCAAAATTGACATGTGCGGACCCGTCTGCTTTATCAGACATACCACGCAGAATAACAAAAGGTACATCATTCATGTAACATACTTGCGCCACCGCTGCACCTTCCATCTCCACACAAGCACCGTCAAATTGTTCATAGAGTCCTCTTACCGTTTCTTTGCTAGCAATAAACTGGTCGCCAGAAAGTACAATTCCTTTACGAAATGGGACAGAAAGCTGATCACATGCTTTTTCTGCCAGACGAATCAGGTCAGAATCCGCCGGAAATGCAGATACTTCCTGATAAGGAATTTCCCCTCGTTTAAATCCAAGTGGCGTTACATCCATATCATGCTGAATGCATGTGGTAGATACGACAATATCACCGATCTCAAGTTCAGGGTGAACCGCCCCGCCCACTCCAGTAAAAATCACTTTTGAGATGTTAAACTTCTCAATCAGCATTTGTGTGGTGATTGCTGCATTTACTTTGCCTACGCCAGACTTACAAACCACAACATGTTGTCCATAAATATCTCCCTCAGCATAATGAATACCTGCATAGGTATGCTGCTTTACATTCTTCATGCCTGCAAGAAGAAGTTCGATCTCTTCTTTCATAGCTCCTATGAGCCCTATTGTAGCTGTCATCGATGTGATCCCCTTTACTTGATTAATCGGCAAAAAAGCCCCGATGAACGGAGCTTTTCTTATTCCATATATTACACGTGGCTAACAGACAAACGCAAGATCGTTTCGTGCGGCAAAATAACACGTGGATTTTCTACGTTTTCTTTTTTCATGAGTTTCGTAAGCAGTCGCATAGCTACAGCACCTAAATCGTACATTGGCTGCGCTACCGTAGTAAGCTGCGGACGAACCATAGACGCCATACGAATGTTATCCACACTAATAATAGAGAAATCATCCGGCACTTTAAGTCCTTCATCTTGAATACTATGAATAGCACCGATTGCCATTTCATCCGTTGCACAGAAAATAGCCGTTGGTTTCTTCTTAAGACCTAAGAAATATTTCATAGCTTCGACACCAGATTCATAACGATAGTTCCCGATGCGTACTAAATCTTCCTGATATTCGATGCCGGCAGTTTCCAGCGCACGCTTGTACCCTTGGAATCTTGCATACCCATTCGCAGGATCTTGAAGTGTTCCGCTAATCATGGCAATTTCACGGTGCCCATGACGAATGAGTGTGCTTACTGCATCAAAAGCTGCAGCTTCATGGTCAATATCAACGGAAGGATAAGTTCCTCTCTCATCACTTGTTGCACAAAGAACAATCGGAACCGCAGAAGTTTGAAAGGCTTGG
Organism: Paenibacillus polygoni; assembly: GCF_030263935.1. Lineage (NCBI taxonomy): Bacteria > Bacillati > Bacillota > Bacilli > Caryophanales > Paenibacillaceae > Paenibacillus > Paenibacillus polygoni. The sequence goes on from NZ_CP127162.1 coordinate 3,637,233, forward strand.
ATATGTTCATCCGTAACCGTTCCGCCCATGAAAAGGAGCCCGTCTACTTGTTTTTCAAGCAGTGTGTTAATAACACGAATTTCTTTTTCCTTTTTCTTATCGGCATTACACAAAATAATGTTGTAATGATACATATTCGCGATATCTTCAATTCCCCGAGCAATCTCGGCAAAAATTGAGTTCGAAATATCTGGAATAACGACTCCGACTGTCGTTGTTTTTTTACTAGCAAGCCCTCTTGCTACTGCGTTCGGACGATAGCCGAGTTGCTCAATTGCTTCATATACCTTTTTTCGTGTCTGAGGTTTAACGTTTGGATTGTTGTTGACTACTCGAGAAACCGTTGCCATTGAAACACCGGCTTCACGCGCTACGTCATAGATCGTTACCGTCACATTCCTTCTCTCCATTTGCAATAAATTTTCAGTTCATTTTCAATTTAATTATGATACGACATAAGATTGCTCCATGCAATATGGGCTTTAAGACTTGCTCAGAACCGACCTTAAGCCACTTGATGTGATTTGGGAATGGGAAGTATGCCATACGGGTGTGCCGTTTTTCACAAGGATAACCTGTGGAGACTCATGCTTTACACCCAAACGATCAGCAGCTTCTAGTGAAACACTGCGATCTTCGACGACATAAATGATACTATAGTTTACTTCATCTGCGGGACTATCTTGCAAATATGCTGATACTTCTTTATACGCATGCGCGCTAATAGGACAGCGGGTGCTATGTTTGAATAACAGAAGCGGTGCTTCTGAAGATAATGCGATACCGTCATTTAATTGCTCTATAGTATTTATTCTTGTCAACGTTTTCATAACATATACATCCCCTTTCATAAGTTCAGCAGCGAGTGGTTCGGACAAAGAAAATGATGAATATGAGAAAATAAGGGATTTCATGCGAATACATGAAAAATCGCTTCGTGTCTTGTTTTCATTCTTTTCAGAAAATCTTACACTAACAATATAGTAACAAAAAACAACGAGAAATGCTAATTTTCAATTCATTCCGGGATGTATTTTTTTATCCTGCTCCTGAAAGATGTTCTTCAAAGTGGAGCTTTGACAACTGCTCAAGTCGCCTCTCTATATCATTCATCCAATCTAGATCCTTCATCTGCAGGGCACACTGATACACATCAAGAAGTAAATTAATACGCTCCTCTTTGTAAGCTTCAATGACATCTCCGAGCTTTTCGAAGTCCATCTTCTTATTCTTCATGTATAGGTCACAGAACAAACTAGCTACTTCATCCATATCCGAAAAAATCACAACTTGATACGGATCGTTTATGGATAGCTCGATAGATTGAAGATACTCGGTTAAATGAGCTTTGACGGGTGTAAGTACTTCATAAGTGGAACAAGACATACACGAAAAAATAGGCACATTTTTCACTTCTATTTTTTTAGCATAAATTACGGTATACAGTTCAAGATTCATCGGTTGTTTGCAATCGCACCATCTGGGCATAGGATCACCGCCTGTAACATTGTTTACATGCAAGTTTCGTGTTTCTTCTACAATAAATCTTCGACTCATTTATCCTAAATCCTGCTGTTACAGGCACCAAGACGATTTGCTAATTCCATCTCATATGTCTATGCTGGAAGACACAATAGAGTTATAAACCTATTCAAAAAGTCAGCACATTTGGTAATCTGAGGTACTCTCCGTTACACTAGAAGTAAGAAATATAAAAGGAGTGAATGAATGTCATGAGATTGACTGGAAAAAAAGTAATTGCGCTCGTAGATGAAGAATTTGAAGATTTGGAGCTATGGTATCCTGTACATCGGGTACGTGAAGAAGGAGCAGAGGTTCATCTTGCCGGTGAAGTTAAAGATAAGGTGTACGTAGGTAAATACGGGGTACCTGCTACAGCGGAATTCAGCTTTGAGGAATTAAACAGTGCAGACTATGACGGTATTCTCGTTCCTGGAGGCTGGGCGCCGGACAAGCTGCGCAGATATCCCAAAGTGATCTCACTGATTCAAGAAATGAATGCAGAAAAGAAAGTAATCGGACAAATATGTCATGCAGGATGGGTACTCATATCCGCCAAAATTCTGCAAGGCGTTACGGTTACTTCGACACCAGGTATTCGCGATGACATGGAAAATGCGGGTGCAATCTGGAAAGATGAAGCGGTTGTTACCGACGGACATATCGTATCTGCACGCCGTCCTCCCGATCTTCCCCCTTACGGAAAAGCTTTCTGTGATCTTCTTGCAGAAAGATCATAAAATATTTTGAAAGACGAGTGAGTAGGTTTCTACTCACTTCTTTCTTTTTTTCCTTATAAAAATAAAAAGGACGGATTCCGCCGTAATCTGCTTACGGCGATATCCATCCTTTTTATATATACCTAAGGATCAGTTTAATCTCTCTGCATTTTCTTCAATAAACTCTTCTAACTTCGCTTCAATGTCATGACTTTTTGACATCGAAGTACAAGATTTAGCCACTGCCTTCGCGTCCTCAGCACACGTATTCAGCAGTCTATGCTTCACCCTGAGTAATGATTGCGGAGACATACTAAGATTATGAATTCCAAGCTCTAACCAGATCGGTACTGCTCTCTCATCTCCGGCAAGTTCCCCGCACACACTGATATCAATCCCAGCCGTATGAGCAGCATCAGCGGTCATCTTCAGCATGCGCAAGATGGATGGATGGAATGGATGATAGAGATGCGCGATCTGCTCATTCATCCGGTCAACAGCAAGTACATATTGGACAAGGTCATTCGTACCGATACTAAAGAAGTCCACTTCCGCTGCTAGAAGATCCGCTATAACAACGGCCGCAGGCACTTCAATCATAATACCAATCTGAATATCCTTATCATAAGCAATTCCCTGCTGGTCAAGATCCTTCATTGCTTCACGCAGTACCTGATTGGCTTCCCGAATCTCATCGATGGAAGAAATCATGGGATACATAATTTTCACTTTTCCATGAACACTAGCTCTCAAAATGGCCGTCAACTGAGCTTTGAATAAATCTTTCAAATCTAAACTAATCCGAATCGCACGATATCCAAGGAAAGGATTATCCTCCTCTGCCAGCGGAAAATAGTCGAGCTGTTTATCTCCGCCGATATCAAGTGTCCGAATGACAACCGACTGACCTCCTGCTCTCTCAACAACATGACGATAGACTTCATATTGTTCTTCAATTGTAGGAAAAGTTGGCCGGTCCATATATAGGAACTCGGTGCGGAAAAGTCCAACTCCTTTTGCTCCGTGGCGAAGAGCCATCTCCAGTTCTTTTGTTGAACTGATATTAGCAGCAAGATTCATAATAGTGCCGTCTTTCGTCACCGCATCCACTTCAGCAAGCACTTGGAGTTGTTCCTTTTTACGTTGCTGCTGGTTACGAATACGTGTGTACTTCTCCATCATCTTCTCGCTTGGATTCACATAAACAGTGCCTTCGTCTCCATTGATAATGAGCGTATCTCCCGTTTGCACAGGAAGATTCACGCTATTCTCAAGTCCTGATACCATAGGGATACCAAGTGCTCTTGCCATAATGGCAGAATGAGACGTCTTGCCCCCGATTAGAGTGACGATCCCAAGTACATAGTTCGGATTTAGATGGGCAAGCTGCGAAGGAGATAATTCTTTGGCTACTAGGATATAAGGCTGTGTATCTGAAGGGAGCGTAATTTCGGGAGCCCCCAGCAGATGTTTTAACAACCGATTCCCTACGTCTTTGATATCTAACGCACGTTCTTTCATATACTCATCATCAAGTAAATCAAACATCGTTACAAAATGATCGATTGCTTCTTTTACCGCTACTTCGGCTGCCTTATACTGGCGTTCAATAATCCCTTGGATTTCACTCATAAATACAGGGTCTTCCAGTATAGCTAAATGGGCATCAAAGATACTTGACTCTTCCGGACCCACCACTTCATTAAACTCTTGCTTTATTGTCTCAATCTCATTACGAGATGTTCTTATGCCTTCATACAGCCGCTCAAATTCTTTGGCCAGGTCAACGACGTCCATTTTTTGGTCTGGTAAATCCCATTCCCAGCTGGGAAGGACAAATGCCTTGCCTATAGCGACGCCTGCCGCTCCTGAGATGCCTTGTATCATGCTTCTACCCCTCCAACATTCCTATCTTCATGTAGTACAACAGACATTACCGATGCCTGGCCTTTTCTAACATGTTTAAATGGAGCATAGCTCCATGATCTCACTCGGTCGGGATTCGTAATCACCATCGGTGTAACTAAAGAAGGTGCTTCTTTCCTTAGTCTATCTAGATTAAATTTGATCAATAATTGACCGGCTTCGACGACATCCCCTTCTTTTACTGCGGCTTCAAAACAGCCTTTGAGCTGAGATGTGTCGATTCCAATATGAAGCAACACTTCTAATCCTTCCGGTGTTTGGATACCAATGGCGTGCATCGTTGGATATAGATGCATAATGGTGCCGTATACGGGGGATAAAAGTTCTCCATTTTCCGGTACAAATGCCACCCCGTCACCTACAAGCTTACCGGCAAATATTTTATCCGGTACATCCTCAATTGGCAACATTTTCCCCTGAACTGGCGCGCTAAATAGTACCTGCGGTAAATCACGTTCAAGCAGTTTGGCAATTTCCTCACGGATAAGCTCAGAATAAGTACCGAATACAACCTGTACATTACCTCCTCCAAGCTTGATGAGACCCGCAGAACCAAGTGCTTTCATCGCACTCACATCAATTAGACGATCATTATGAACGGTAATTCTGAGCCTCGTAATACACGCTTCGACCTGAACGATATTACGTTTCCCCCCCATTGCCTCAAGTATAAGCGGGGCTTGATATGGGATACTGCCAACCCAATCTTCGAGGACGGATCCTTCTTCACGCCCTGGTGTAGGAATACGGAACGTACGAATCGCCCATCGAAATAAGTAATAATAGATGAGGCCGTATACAATCCCTATTGGAATAAGAAGTAGTCCATTCTCGGACAAATGGAAATTCAGTATGTAATCAATGGCACCCGCCGAATAAGAGAAACCATGGCGTATTTCAAGTAAGTAGCTGATCCATAAGGCAAGTCCTGACATAACCGCATGAACGATGAACAGATAAGGCGCTGCAAACAAAAAGGCAAATTCAATCTGTTCTGAGACCCCTGTCAAAAAGCACACAAGAGCTGACGTAATGAACGTCTTGTAGACTTTCGGCTTCAAATCTTCTCTAGCTTCCTGGATAATCGCAAGCGCAATCGCTGGAATGGCGAACATCATAATAGGAAACAGGCCTGACATGAAATATCCTGCTGTCGGGTCTCCTGCGAAGAAGCGAGGCAAGTCTCCTGTTACCACCTGACCGCCTGGTGTCTCATAGGAACCAAGCTGAAACCAAAACACATTATTCAGTAAATGATGAAGTCCGAAAGCGACCAGCACCCGGTATAAAATCCCATATAAAAAGAGTCCAAATCCCCCCAGTTGATATTCCATTGAAGCAATCATGTCTAGCAAGGATTGGATGATGGGGGCAATCCCCAGCATTACGCAGGAAAATAGTGCTGCAATCAGCCCTACAATCAGTAAAACAAAACGAGATCCTCCAAAGAACTGCAAGATTTCAGGAAGCCGTATACTTTTAAATCGATTATGAGTAATCCCCGCAATGGCGCCAAGAATAATACCGGTGAGTGAAGCAGGCTGTACACTTCCATCTCCAAATTGGCTTAATACCTGATCGTAGATAATCATCCCCGACAGGGCAGCAAGACCGGCTTGACCCGCCTGATTCGATAGACCAAGCGCCACACCCACCGCAAATAAGTACGGCAAAAAATAAAACAGGCTTTGACCTGCTACTGTAGCGATTCCGCTTACACTTTCAAATCCCCAAGAATCCCATGGCAAACTGCCTACACTAAGCAATATGGCTGCTGCAGGTAAGACCATCGTCGGGAGCATTACAGCTCTGCCGAGCTGTTGTAAGGAACCGAGCCAATTCATGGCACCCTCTCCTTTCTAATCTAGATGGTAAGCGTTCCATGTCTTTTTGTCAAAATGAATCCTCTACCTCTTTTTCAAAAGGAAAAAGGCCCCTCATAAAGGGACCTTTCTTTCATCATTTACCTCTGCTCTTTGCCAAGTAAAATGGAATCCTCCACTTTAATGCATCGATCCATGATGACCGTCATACCATGCTCTTCACCAATCTGAGCTGCTTCATCACTGACAACACCAAGCTGTAACCATAGTACTTTCGCTTTGATCTCAGCTGCCTCTTTTGCCACTTCACCGCAGTATTCACTGCGGCGGAATACATTTACGATATCAACAGGCTCAGGAATGTCCGCAAGTTTTGCATAACATTTCTCTCCTAGAATTTCATCTGCTCTAGGGTTCACTGGAATAATACGATATCCCCTGCTTTGCATAGCTTCTGAGACCATGTAAGAAGTTCGGTCCGGTTTATCGGATAAACCGACAACAGCAATATTTCCAGCAGAACGAAGAAGTTCTTTAATCTCATCTCGTGATGGGTTTTCAAATGCCATAATAATCAGCACCTTTCTAACATTACTATACCCATTCTACGTTGGCGCCAAGCGCCTGTAAATGATCAAAATATCCAGGATAAGATTTTGCAACATGATGAGCATCTTTAATACGCAGCGGCTCTTTGGAACGAAGGCCCACCACCGTAAGTGCCATAATGACACGATGATCATAATGAGCGTTAATCTCAACACCGCCTTCTACCCCTTCAGGTCGTCCGTGGACAATAATCTCCGCTTGTTTTTCTTCAACTCTTGCGCCCGCTTTGCTAAGTTCATGTAAATAATCGGTGATTCGGTCACATTCTTTATACCTTAAATTCTCTACATTATAAAAGCGCGAAGTGCCCTCCGCAAACACAGCTGCTGCAACCATTGCAAGCACCGCATCCGTCGCTGCATCTCCATCAAATTCAACTGCGGTAAGTTTCCCAGTTCCTTGAACATGGACAACATTATTTTCATGGGTGAGCGGAACATTCATCATTTTCAGCACATCGATAATGGCCCGCTCCCCTTGTTTACTTTTCTCCATTAACCGCGTAACGGTTACATCTGAACTTGTCACCGCAGCTGCAGCTAAAATCGCTGCTGATCCGGGATAATCTCCTTGAACTGTATAATTCGCCGGTTTATATTTTTGTGAACCAGGAACCTTAAAAGACATATAGTCATCACTTGCATGAATAACGATACCGGCTTGTTCTAACACTTCGAGTGTTTGTCCGATAACGACTTTCGATTTCAGATCATGAAGGACTTCAATCGTACTATCCTGCGGAAGAAGCGGCGTCAAGAAGAGCAGCGCACTAAGATACTGAGAACTTACAGAACCCGATACTCGAATAACTCCGCCTTGCGGCTTACCGCCGCGAATGGTGATTGGCAGTCTTCCCTCCTGATGATCTACTTCGGCGCCGAGCTGCTCAAGTGCATCAATTAAATCTTGATGCGGCCTTTTACCAAGAGATTCCGGGTAGGTATTAACAAAGGTAATCTCCTCACCAAGGGCAGCAATCCCCATCAGAAAACGGAGAACTGCTCCTGCATTCCCTACATTCAGTTCGCCTGTAGGACGAGGAGCAGAGCCAAACCCAGTAATGGTGATCTTCTCATCGTCTTCTACAAGAACAGCACCTAAATCCTGAATGCAGCGGCGCATCGCATCGCTGTCTTCACTGTGGGCGGGATAATAGATGGTACTTGTTCCTTCTGCTAATGCAGCAACAAGCAAATAACGCGTTGTATAGTTTTTAGAAGATAAAGCATCAATCGTTCCTGTTAAGGAAGGGGTGTTATTAACGATAACGTCCATAGTTATAACTCCTTTTTTATATAGGATCAGCTGTGATTTAATAAATGGGAACAACGTTCGTAATGACTTCTATTGAAATTGACAGTCTCCTCTTCCCTTCGGTATCATGGTATAGTTATCCATAAGAACTTGTCCATCCGGATTACACCAATATATAGTAACCATAGAAAAGAGGAAAACTCATGAATCAAATACTCGAGATTACCCCTGCTGAACTTAAAGCTCGCTTAGAGTCAGGAGAAGCTGTTCAAATGATTGATGTTCGTGAAGATGAAGAAGTTGCTGCTGGAATGATTCCAGGAGCAAAACATATTCCACTGGGACAAATTCCTGATCGTCTTGACGAGATTGAGAAAACGCAGGAAACCATTTTGATCTGCCGCAGTGGTTATCGGAGTGAAAGAGCTTGTGAATATCTAACAGAGATGGGATATCCAAGCTGTGTAAACCTTGTTGGCGGCATGCTTGCCTGGACTTAAACTAAAGAATAGACAGAATGGGCAGGCAGCGCCTGCCCTTCTTCTTTTTAACGATCATACTACAATGCACCTAAAAAGCACAACAGCTTAGACGCGGTAAAGCGTTAAAATATGACGAACAACTTCTTCCGGGCTTAACTCCGAAGTATCAACCGTAACATCGGCAAAAGAATATGCATCTTTACGTTCTTTCATTATATTCTTTACCCGTTCCTCTATATTACCTGCAAGCAGCGGTCTATCCCCATTTGACGACACACGTGAAATAATGGATTCTGCACTCGCTGTCAAAGCGATAACCCAGCCCGCTTCCTTCATTAGTTCCCGGTTCTTCGCTTGAAGTACAGATCCGCCTCCCGTAGAAACGATTTGAGAAGTTCCTTTGAGAACTCTACATAAGGTATCGCTCTCCACTTGGCGAAAATAACTTTCTCCCTTTTCTTGAAATAAGATGGGGATTGGACAGCCTTCTAATACCTCTATTTCGTTATCAATATCTATGAGTGTGTATCCAAGTTCTTGTGCCAGTATGCTGGATACTGTTGTCTTGCCTGTGCCCATCATTCCTATAAGAATGATATTATCAGCTTTGCTGCTCACTGCCTTGCCACCCCTTTATTATATAACCCAGTTAGTTCCCTCTTTTTTTTATTCTACTAAACATAACACAGAAAAAAAGATCCGCCAAGAAGCATATCAGGACATCCTTTTACGTATGGATGATAGAGAAGAAAAGGATAGATACCTGTAAGGAGTGTGAACATGATGGATGATTTAGCTTATCTGCCCGTACTGAAACTACCTGTGCTTCCTAGCAGAATTACACGTATCTTTGAACCAGGTTATGTGATCTGCAGAGATGACGTACTGCTCGTGCTGCATTATGTACAACAAAAAGTGGCTTTGGAAGACCCGCTGCTCATGGATCTACCAAAACCACGTCTTATTACTAATTTTCAATATTTTAGTGAAGCTGCAATGCTGCTGTTGGGAGAGCATACCTCTTCCTATTCAACACAAGAAAGACTAAGAACCTGTCTGCACGAGGTACTCTTTGGTCTTCGGGGAGAAATGCAGCAAAGCAGCATGAATTACAGTGTATCTTAAATTCGTTCTTATTTGCCCATCCAGTTGTGGTGGAATGTGCCTTCTTTGTCTACACGTTTGAACGTGTGTGCACCAAAGTAGTCGCGCTGTGCTTGAAGCAGATTCGCTGGAAGACGTTCTGTACGGTAGCTGTCATAGTAAGAAAGAGCACTGGAGAATCCAGGTACCGGAACTCCTTTTTCTACAGCAACCGAAATTACTTTACGCCATGCATCTTGGTAAGATTCCACAACATTTTTGAAGTATGGATCTAGGAGCAGGTTTTTCAGTTCTGCATCTTTATCATAAGCTTCTTTGATGTTTTGCAAGAATTGGGAACGAATGATACATCCTCCGCGGAAGATCATTGCAATGTTTCCATATTTTAAATTCCAGCCATATTCGTCGGAAGCAGCACGCATTTGAGCAAAACCTTGTGCATAAGATACGATTTTACTTGCGAACAATGCTTTACGAACGTTCTCGATGAATTCTTGTTTATCACCGGAGAATGGCTCTGTTTTTGGACCGCTAAGTACTTTACTAGCTGCAACACGCTCTTCTTTCATTGCTGATAGGAAACGGGAGAATACGGATTCTGTAATCATAGACAATGGAACGCCGAGATCCAGCGCACTTTGGCTTGTCCATTTTCCTGTACCTTTTTGTCCAGCAGCATCAAGGATCACATCGACCATTGGTTTGCCTGTTTCTTCATCATATTTAGAGAAGATGTCAGCTGTAATTTCGATCAGGTAGCTGTCAAGCTCGCCCTTGTTCCATTCGGAGAAGAGTTCGTGGAATTCTTCTGCAGTAAGACCAAGTACGTCTTTCATCAAATGGTATGCTTCGCCGATCAGCTGCATATCACCGTACTCGATACCGTTGTGTACCATTTTTACATAATGTCCAGCACCATCAGGACCGATATATGTTGTGCAAGGCTCGCCGTCTACTTGAGCCGCGATTGAAGTTAAGATTGGTTTTACAAGCTCATAAGCACTTTCCTGACCTCCAGGCATAATTGCCGGGCCTTTCAGTGCGCCTTCTTCTCCACCGGATACACCTGCACCAATGAAGCGGAATCCTTGCTCTTCCAGTTCTTTGCTGCGGCGAACCGTATCAGGGAAGTAAGCATTACCGCCATCGATAATGATGTCGCCTTGATCTAGATGAGGAATGAGCTGCTGAATCGTTGCATCTGTCGCTGGTCCTGCTTGAACCATAATCAGAATCTTACGTGGAGATTCAAGAGATTGTACGAATTCTTCAATAGAGAAGAAGCCTTCCAAATTTTTGCCTTCTGCTTCTTTCAGCAGGTCATGTGTTTTTTCCGGAGAACGGTTAAATACAGATACCGTAAACCCCTTGCTTTCAATATTCAGGGCTAAATTCTTACCCATTACGGCTAGACCGATAACGCCAATTTGTTGTTTAGTCAATATATTCTCCATCCTTTGCCACGTTATTTTTGATGTATCTTATGTTACTAGAGCTGTCCGGGTAAGGAACTTGTCCATAAGCAGACAATGATGATTCCTTAGAAATTATGTAAGCAAAAGAAGGACGCCCTAACAATAATCCTATTCTAACGCTTTTGCAAAAGGAAGTGAACCCCCCGCTAAAGTGTAAACAAGGATAAAACACCTCTTTTCATGAGGTGTTCATCAAATACTCATATAAATTATAGTATGGTTCATACGGCATTTTACCATTCAAGCATGAACATTCGATTCTGCATTTGCTTTAGATAGTTGCGGCATGACTCCGCCTTAGCCTCGTCTCCATTATGGATGGCGGCATGAAGCCGTTCGAGTTCATCATCCACTTCCATTTTTAACAAGAGCAATCTCATTTCCCCTTCTTGCGATGTGAACATTTCCTCCATCTCTTCCATGGTAGGAGTCGGTCCTTTCTGATAGATTACTCTTTGTTTAAAACCCGACACTTCCACTAAACGTATAACCTCGCCGAACAATATATTCTCTATAACGATGATGTGATCTTTAAACCTGCGGACAACCGCATGGCCTCGAGTGTCTCCAATGAGTTTCTCTATGAACTCGGCAAGTTTCGCATCCTTAATAATATAATCGCCAATCAACTTGTAATCGCCCGTACGCATGAGTTGAAATTTCAGTTTAACCAGTTTACGACCTGTTCTCACGGAAAGAATGAACAAGCTTTCATCTTCACTCCAATACAGCGAATATCCTTCCTGAATTAAGTCTTTGATGAGCTGTTGGATATGCCGACGGTTAAACCGGAGCTCTAGATTGCAGTATTCCACTTCATAGCTCTTGTTCACGGCACTTCCTCCTCCATGCCGGATATTGATCCGGAGTCTTATTATGTGTCTTTCCGCCATGGCCCCTATGATCTACGCTTCACCATAAGTCGGCTTACCCTATTTTATACGACACGTAAGATAAGGGTACGTAGTTATAAGTCCATTTTTTTAAGACAGGAAATCTTCATTAACAATACAGATAAGGGACAGGCTTTCAGGAAGTGCGTATGGAGGTACCTGTGTTATAATGAGTCCCATATTGTTTTGTATCCTATTATATTGGCAAGTGATAAGGTTCATGCTTATATAAATAAAACTTGTCCATTTACACATAAGGAGGAAGTTAACCCGATGACTACACTAAAATACCCTTCATTCACATCCAAAGATTTTGATGTCTTTGATGTACCTGGGCTCGAACCCCGAATGGAATTATTAATTGAAAGAATTCGTCCAAAACTGAATGAGATTGGTGCAGCAACGGCCCCGTTTCTGAGCGATTTAGTGGGAGAGGACATGTTTGTTCATGTGGCTAAGCATGCCAGACGTACCGTGAATCCGCCGCATGATACTTGGGTAGCGATCGCTAATAACAAACGTGGTTACAAGGCATATCCTCATTTCCAAGTAGGAATGTTTGGTACTCATGTATTTGTTATTTTTGCCGTTATTTATGAAAGTAGTAATAAGGAAATCTTTGCTGAAGCATTAGAAAGACAGCTGGATGATGTTATGGAACATATTCCAGGACACTTCTACTGGTCTACAGATCATATGAATCCAGAAGGTACCCTTCATAAAGACATCTCAAAAGCAGATTTCAAGAAAATGACCGAACGATTAAAAACCGTGAAAAAATCAGAGATTTTATGCGGACTGCGTATTGAACAGAATGATCCGCTTCTTCTAGATGGAGAAGCCTTTGGTAAAAAGGCTCAAGACGTATTTACCCAGCTAGCGCCGCTTTATAAAATGGCTTTTTAAAGAAGTGAGATTTATCACAAAAAAAATCGTTACAATCTTTATCCATTTTGCTATACTCATCTAGGTTTTATTATTTTAAATAGAGAAAGGTTGTGACAGAATCCATGGATCACCGTCGTACGCCGCTTTTTACAGCACTTAAAACACACGCGGCTAACAATCCGGTACAGTTTCACATCCCTGGTCACAAAAAAGGACTTGGAACAGACTCTGAATTCCGCGAATTTATAGGGGATAACGCCCTTTCCATAGATTTAATTAACATCGCGCCGCTTGATGATTTGCATCAACCAACGGGTGTCATTCAAGAAGCTCAAATGCTTGCAGCTGATGCTTTTGGTGCGGACTATACGTACTTTAGTGTGCAAGGGACAAGCAGTGCCATTATGACCATGATTCTGTCTGTATGCGGACCTGGTGAGAAGATCATCGTACCGCGTAACGTTCACAAATCGGTGATGTCTGCCATCATTTTCTCGGGAGCTAAGCCTGTGTTTGTCTCTCCCGTGAGTGATGAGAATTTAGGTATTGATCACGGTATTACCGTTGGCTCGGTACGGCGTGCCCTAGAACGTCATCCTGATGCCAAAGCCGTGCTGGTTATTAACCCTACGTACTTTGGTGTATGTGCAAATCTAAAAGAAATCGTGGATCTTGCGCATAGTTACCAAGTACCTGTACTTGTTGATGAAGCGCACGGCGTCCTTATTCATTTTCATGAGGACCTTCCGATGTCTGCCATGGAAGCAGGTGCAGATATGGCCGCAACGAGTGTGCATAAGCTCGGCGGTTCGATGACGCAGAGTTCGATACTCAACCTAAACACCAAAAATGGATTTGTAAATCCACAGCGTGTTCAAACGATCATCAGTATGCTGACAACCACTTCAACTTCTTATATCTTGCTTTCTTCCCTGGATACATCTAGACGCAACCTTGCGCTAAATGGACATTCCATGGCTCAAAAAGCCATTGATCTTGCGGAATATGCAAGACGCTCGATTAACGATATTGAAGGATTGTATTGTTTTGGCGAAGAGATACTTGGAGGAGAAGCAACCTATAGCTTTGATCCAACCAAAGTAACGGTTCATGTACGCCATCTTGGCTTAACGGGATACGATACGGAGAACTGGCTTCGTGAACACTATAATATTGAAGTTGAGATGAGCGATATGTACAACATCCTTTGTCTCATTACGCCAGGGGACAATGATGAAACGGTAAACACGCTGCTTGATGCACTACGCGAATTGTCGAAGACTTACTATAATGTCAACACAGCAAACGATTTAATTGTCAAAATCCCAGAAATTCCTCAGCTCATGCTTACACCGCGTGAGGCATTTTACGGAGATACAGAAGTCATTCCTTTTAAAGAATCCGCTGGACGAATTATTGCGGAATTTATTTATGTTTATCCCCCGGGTATTCCGATCCTGCTTCCAGGAGAGGTTATTTCTCAGGAAAACATTAATTATATTACAGAACACGTTGAGGTTGGATTACCGGTAAAAGGTCCGGAAGACCGCTATATTACGAATGTAAAAGTCATTGTAGAAGCCGATCCGATCTTCTAACACGAACTAATACCTGATTTATACTGCAAGGACCCGCTAAGCTGACAAGCTGCACGGGTCCTTTTTTTCAGGCTTCTTAGGCATTCATTTTATAAATTAACAACAAAAAAAGAAGCCTCTACTACCTAGAGACTTCCCTGCTTCATTCGCTCTTATTGCTGCTCTTCAACCATTTTGTTAAATGCAGCTTCTACACGATTCCACTCATCTTCATCTTCGATTTGATAAAGACTTACTTCATCGCCCTCTTCTTCAAAGCGAAGAATGAGGCCGTCTTCTTCCGGATTGTTGCGCTCAACAAATACCGCATATTCCTTATTGTCTACATCAAAAGTTTGAACCAGAATCATTTCAATCTCTTTACCGTTCTCATCTTCAAAGATAAGCACCTGAGGTTCATGGTCGTGGTCGTGGTTGCAATTCTCATCATGTACATGGTTATGATCGCTCATTCATCTATACCTCATTTCATTTATACTTGTATTGTATTCACACTCATAAAAGTTATCATACCGAATTATCGTAACACTATTAGAGCATAAAATCAATTGAGCCCGTTTATGAATCTAATGCTGTAATGACTTTTTCGGATACGAGAAAGAATGAATTTCCTCCCGAAGGTTTCATATAGAATCCTACTTTATACTTCCCTTTTTTCTTAAAATCATAAGTGAAATCATTCGTTTTGAACCAGAAATTATCGTTAGAACCGCTTCCCATCTTCTCTGTTTGAATGTTTTTTGTGTTTCCGGAAGGATCTGTGATAGCAACTTTGACTTCTGAAATGTTCCCTTCTAGACTATCGACTTGACTGAGTACGTGAAATTTCAGCTTTCCTACGTTTACATTTCCAAAAACCGTATCACCTTTAAACAGTGTTATATGTACATTAGGCTTCGTAACTGTTACCTTCTTGCTAGTTGCATCCCAGGATGCAAGACCGCTAAGTTCACGCACAGGAGCATAGGTTGTCCCATTAATATAATAACCGCCACCACTGACATCATTGCCATTGACTACGACACGAATTTTTTCTGTGATTGAATCTGCAAATAACATAGATCCACTGCCTGCAAGAGAAAAGACAAGTACCAAGGCAAGTGTTCTCCTCCATTTCATCGGTCTATATTACCTCCTTCAAAAAAGTTATATCTATTTATACTTCAACGAGCAAGACAAGTTGCGGAAAAAAGTCGTTTTTTCTTCTAGAATAAATAAGAACCGCATTATTTCTCATATCTTATGAGAAAAAAGCGGCTCATTCGATTATCCTTTGGGTTTCGTTAAGATGCAAGGTACACCTTTACCTACAGCGCCTGGCTCTCGCATACGTGCAGCATAGGCCATTCCTATGTCGCATGGCGTCTTACACACCTCACAGACTTCGGAAGTAACCACCCTCATCCCGCGAACTTTCTCCTTTTTTGCCACCACTTTTTTCCCTTTGCCTTTTGTCATGGCCCTATTCCCCGCTTCCCTTGTCAGGCGAGAGGTCTCGGTCTGCCCCCGAACTCCTCGCCTAGGTAAGGTATTGTATGGGAGTCGGCGCAAGAAGGTGCATGGGAACCCAAATTTTATAGTCACCTGTACTCTATGCTAAGTGACACGCAAAAAAAGGAGCCTCCAAGGGCTCCCTTTTCATATATTACCGGACCAATTCCGGTTTTATGCTTGTAAACTTTACTCAAATATCGGCAATTGATCTAGGTTGTTGCTTGGATCTCCGTCTGCATCCCCGCGAATCCGGAGGGATCCTCCTTTTGCCTTAAATACGTTGGCTCCTGCAATCTTTCCAGTCTCAACCTCGTTTAATGCCTGGTTATAGTCCAGCACACGACCTCCGGAAGTTTTAAATGCGGTTAGATCGCCATCTCCATTTTTCTGAACAGCGACAAAGTGCTCGCGCGTGTTATTTTCCATTAGAACAACACTCCTTTTTGCACTACATTTAGTGTATTTACCTATACCGAGTACGAAATAAAATAGGTATTGTGAGCCTCGGCAAATATAGTGTGTCCCAAAAAAGAATGCTCTATGTAAATAGGCTGAGGTTACAATGCTTTTTGCATCCGTACATGTAATATGCCTGCATCATAAAACGGTTCATCCGATATCACTTCATAACCCAGTTTAGCGTAGAAGCCTTCCGCCCGGCACTGTGCATCAAGGATCGAGTACGCTAGACCCAGCTCTCTAGCACGTTCTTCTAGCGCCATAATTAATACACGGCCGTAACCATGAACACGGTAGTCTTTCAGAACGGCTACACGCTGAAGTTTTGCTGTATCCTTTTTATAGTAAATGAGACGGCCTGTCGCTACCATCTGCTGTCCGTCCTGAATAAGAATATGGTGCGCATCGGGAGAAATGACATCATACTGGTCAATTTCTTCTTCTAAGGGAACGTTTTGTTCCTTTACAAACACCTCTTTACGAATATGCAGGCCTTGTTCTAATTGTTCCTCTGTTGTTACATTAATAATTTCAGCTGGCACTAAATATCCCCCTCTGCTTTAGCTCTTCGATGCTCTAAACTCATAAAACTCACGCTATTATACAACAATACAGCAGAAATAAGCCAGCCCGAAGGAACGGACTGACTTATTGTATCTTAGGCAAGCGGCAAGCTTCGTTTAAGGTATTAGTATTTCCTCATCGGTAGAAGAATAAACGTCATCCCTTATCGAAGGAGAGTACACATCATCGATAATAGGCAGCTCGGATTCAGGACCCATCCTCTCTTGCAGCATTATTGTTTCTTCTGATGGCTCTAATGTACATCCTGATAGGTTTAGCAGCAAGACTGCAATGATGCAGCTTGCCATGAACGTGCCGCGTTTTCTTTTCATAGGATGGTAATCCTCCAGATGATCATTCTTCCTTTTAGGATGTGTCAAAGGAGTAGATTTTAAACATGTAAACTTCTGATTGACACTATAAAACAAGCCTGATAATATAAAATTATTCTTTAAAACTAAACTTGATCTGTTAGCTCAGCTGGGAGAGCACTATCTTGACAGGGTAGGGGTCAGTGGTTCGAGC
The DNA here is from genome assembly GCF_030263935.1 of Paenibacillus polygoni. Classification (NCBI taxonomy): domain Bacteria; kingdom Bacillati; phylum Bacillota; class Bacilli; order Caryophanales; family Paenibacillaceae; genus Paenibacillus; species Paenibacillus polygoni. The sequence continues at coordinate 3,654,567 of NZ_CP127162.1, forward strand.
CCACTACAGATCATATCTTAAATTACAAAAAAAAACCCATGGAGCAGTAATTGCCTCATGGTTTTTTTGTATTAAAAGAATCTATTCTAGCTACCTTCACTCGTTACTAAGTATAAAACGCTGAACAATTTTAATCTTCCTCCTCCCTCAGTGCTGCATTCACTTGTTCAATTTGCTGTAGGACCGCATTTTGAAATTTCAATTCTTTTATGATTACTCCATACTCTTCGTTTAGCGATTTTACGGTTTCGTTCGATTCATTCAGGTAATTTACTTTGATAAAATCCACCTGAGCTTCATCATCAGCAAATTTGTTCATTGCACTACTCATTATGTTGTCCTTGTATTCTGCTTTTTTAATCCGCTGTTCCAGTTTTTCAGCTTCCTGTTCCAGATATTCGACGCGGCTGCTGATTTCTCTTTCCCATACCTCTAAGTCTTCTTGTTCCACTACGCTTCATCCTTCCCTATGATTCATCCATCTTGCTATGTATATATAAACCAAAACATACGGATCAATCACGGTTCTCACAAAAAAAAAGAGCACCAGCTATTAACCGGTGCCCTCTTTTCATTGCTTAGTAAAGAATTGTTTTAGAAATGATAACCAACAGGATGAAAAGGACAAGGATTGCTCCAATTGATGTCCATCCACCGCCGTATCCTCCACCGAAACCATATCCGTATCCAGATACTTCGCTCATTGTCGTCTCCTCCTTATCACTAAGGTATGAGATAATATATGATCAAAGCTGGAATGTGGCAGGGCAGAAGTCTATTATGGTTATAAAACTTTATCCAAATCTTATCCTATGTTATTTCGCGTGTTGCGGTTTACCTTCTTGTTTATCACGACGCATACCAGCTAAACCAATCAGACCGAGCAACCCAAGCCATCCCCAGTTGCCACTGCTACCGTCTGTAGAATTTGCATTCACACTATTTGTACCGTACGTACCCGTACCTGTACCATATCCGTTATACCCGTTTGTGTTGTCATTCATGCTACGGGAACGAGACATGTTGGAGTATCCTCCTTGGAGAGAATCGTTATACCCTCTTGAATCATAATGGCCTTTCGTCTCATTCACCTGATTCGTTGTAGAATTGGTTTTCATGTGACTGCTTTCAGCCATAGCTGGGACTGCAATAGCCATAGAGATACTTGCTGCTGCGAGCATGGTTGCCATTTTCTTTTTCATAACAGTCATACACCTCCAGATAAGTTTTGGTTGCGATTATAGGTTCCCCGTCAGCAAAAAAACTTATTCGACAATGTAACTGGAGGATATAGGGCAACAAAAAAACTCACCGTTTGCAGCCGGCGAGTTTTTCGTATATACCATATTTTAAAGGGGGAAATACAGTTACTATTATAAAAAACCATCCTTAAAATAACATGATAATAACCTAAAAATAATATGAAAATTGCACGTTTACCGCTGACCTCGACGAGATCGGACGACGAAAGTATACAGGTCTTTTTCGAATTTCTGTCCATTCTCCAGCTCTACATAAGTTTCATCATGGGATGTAACGACTGCTCGATAAGCAATCAATTTAGGGCCTTTCCAAATCGTAACTGCTGATCGAAAATAAATGGCATTATCAAATTGGAGCGGCTGTCTCATAATATAACCTACCGAATGTAATGAAGAACGTGCTTTCCGTTTCCCACGTCCGTGTGCGTCCTCAGGAAGAGCGTGAATTCTTGCAATCTGAGCAAAAGGAATCTTGATTCGTTTGGCACCCACCACCACTAATTGAGCTTCGTCATCCCATTTGAGCAGTATTCCTTGTACAGGGTCTTTATGGCCATCCATTCGGTCTACGATAACCCTGCGACCAATCCAGTGTTGCATCATTCACCCTCCTTTCTAACTTTCCGGAATGACCCAATCGACGGCCTTCATTCCTTTTGATTCTAGAAACTGATTTGCTTTTGAAAAAGGTCTGCTTCCTATAAAACCATGCCGAGCGGCAAGCGGGCTAGGATGCGAAGATTCAATTACCAAATGACGAGAACGGTCAATAAAGGCTCCCTTTTTCTGAGCGTGATTTCCCCAGAGCATGAACACAGCCGGCTGATTTCGCTCATTTATCTTTTCAATGACAGCATCTGTGAATCGTTCCCATCCAAGACCCTTGTGTGAATTAGGCTGACCTTCTCGTACAGTTAATACATTATTTAATAATAATACCCCTTCTTCTGCCCAATGTGTAAGTGAACCATGGGAAGGAATAGGTATCCCTAGATCTGCATGCAGCTCTTTATATATGTTCCGTAAAGAAGGAGGAATCCTAACCCCTTTTTTGACCGAAAAGCTTAGTCCTTCCGCTTGACCTTGTCCATGATAAGGATCTTGTCCAAGAATAACCACTCGGGTATCCGAATAAGAAGTTAACTTTAATGCATTAAATATTTCCTCTTTCGGTGGAAAGACATGCTCTGTTTTATATTCTACAGCAAGTGCATTACGAAGCTCTTGTATATATTCCTTGTTCATCTCATCGTGTAAAATCGTATCCCAATCATTATTGAACATGGAGTATCTTCCTTTCGCAGTAAGAGTAAATGGTAACTTGTAAAAAAATAAGCTGGTCTCCGCTAAGGAGCCAGCTTATACATATAAGATGCCGAGGACCGGGATCGAACCGGTACGGTAGTCACCTACCGCAGGATTTTAAGTCCTGTGCGTCTGCCAATTCCGCCACCCCGGCATATATAGCGCTTATCTTGCGCATATACACCGATTTTTTGAGTTATCTAAGTGCTATTAAACTTCAAAAAATCCTGCGAAATTGATTATAACATGATTATAAATTTTATACAACACTTTTCTTCAAATAATATTTAACATACTCAAACCTACAAATTCGCAGATCTAAATGATTAGATGAAATGAAAATAACTTCCTATCGTTAATAGAATCAGAAAAAGAAAAGCGACTAGAGGCTGAGCCGCCATAAACAAGCATATTACTTTCCATTTATCTCTTGTCCGGTATACAAAGACATTAATAAGAAAGAAGAAAAAAACCACAATAGGCAGCATGACAAGGAATATCGCCAGCAAACCGGCACCAGGACTCTGCACCACCTTACCTAGCCCGCTTATCATGGTAAGAACGGGGTCTAACAGTATAATTGCCATGATATACAAAAGTAAGGTTCCAGAAATAAAACGTATCATCGATACTTGTTCATGGTTTCTTTTCAAGATCAAGTGAAGGAGCAGCATAGTGACAACGGCATAGTATATCAACATGAGTCCAAACGTCTTCATATCATCACTATTGCCGTTGCCTGATAAAAATAATTCAATAAAAAATCCCATACCACTCTCTCTTTTTATCAGATTTCAGCTTATCTCTTACGGACCCATCAACCAAACCGCTCTGTTTTATACCATTTGGATTTTCTCTTAAACACTTTATCCAGCAAAATGGAGATGAATGCTTTGAGAGAAATAATAAGAAAAAGCTGTGCATACGTAAAATAAGAAATACAAGCCAGCACAAAATTCCGTGTGTTGCTCTGTCCATAGTCTGTAGCAAGCGCCAAGTTAATTTGAAGGACGTACAAATAATACATCAGTGCCCATGCAATCATTAAAAAGACATATACATCAGAGGAGAACTGAAAGGGCATGACGACGTCCATACCAAACAAAAATAAGACCTGATACACCACATTAATAACAAAAAGAACATCAGATACGAGGATCGCAAGTAAAAACCAGAAATAACTGGTGCCATAATAAAGGACCTGAACTTTAACCCTCCAGCTGGAGGATGGTTTGAAAAGTTCGAGAATATGATCCATCACAACGCTATAATTTCCTTTGGCCCATCGTTCGCGCTGTTTCATGTATACTCGTAAATCTTCAGGCTCTTGTTGATATGCTTCTGCCTGGGGCGCCAGTGCTATGAGCTGACCTCGTGATAAAATGTCAAAAGATATAGCGGTATCTTCGGTAATTGCATCTTCATCCCAACCGCCGATTTCACGAATCAATTCTGTTTTTATAATAAAATTGGTTCCTGGAATGGTACCGAGCTTAAATAACTCCCACATTCCTGTGTGATAAATTCGCTGCGCAGTGACAAGTTCGAGATTTATACATTTGGACAAAAAATTCTGAGCTCTGTTCCGAGCCTTATTACGACCGAATACGGCTCCATAGGTTTCCGGATCTTCTAATGCTTTATCGACCAAAAATAGAAGTGCATTCCGCTCTGGAGCTGCATCGGCATCATAGATACAAATCCACTCCCCTGTAGCATGTGAAAGTGCATCATTCAGCGCTCCGGATTTACCTCCCGTCCCCTTTCTCTCCATAATCATAAAATCCCTTGATTGGTAATCGGGATGTTTTTTAAGATCATAGAGCTTCTTAGCCGTGTTATCTGTGCAGTTGTCCGCAATTACAATCACTTGTAATTTATCATGCGGATAATTCATTCTTAGAATATGTTCAACCGTCATTTGAATAACTAACTCTTCATTATGGGCCGGAACCATGACCGTAACTTTGGGAGCCTTTTCTGATATGGAAGGTATAACGAGTTCTTTTTTACTTTGCCTAATTATAAAACGCTGTGCGCCAATCATCATAAGAATTGATATAAAGACTGAAATCCAGATACTAATGATCGCTGGTATGAGTAAGAAATCACCCACTGATTTTCCTCCGGTTATATTTATTCATCGTTTTTCTGCGCAAGATCAGCGTATTAATCGTTATAAAGAAAATAGCAACTCCGAAAACGATACTTATAAAGATGCATAATGGGACAAACCAACTGTTATAAGACATTTTCATCACCATTCTTTCTTAAAATTAACAATCAAATATACTCACCTATCAAATCAGTCTCCGCATTCCGTTCTAAAGCAGCGAGTACGGCTTCATAATCTTCATATTCGTTAAATTGATCTTTTGAGAAAACCAGGGCTCCGGAACGAATAATGAGATTGAGCTCCTTATCTCTTCGGCTGAGTAGCTTAACGTCCATGAGCGCATTTTTAATTCGTTCGGTTAGCGATCTTAAGTGCTCTTTCTTGGTAAGAGGGAAGATAACGATAAACCTTCCTTTATCCACATAAAACTTATAATCTTCATATCTTATATGGGTTTGAATCGTATCTGATAGTTCTAAGAGCAGTTCTGCATATCCCCCTGAACCAAGGGTTTCACGAACTAAAGGCAGAAATTCAATCTTAAAGATCGCTATACAAAAATGATATTGATCAGAATACCGATTTGCTAAATTCGTCTGTTTTATCAGCGTATCCTTAAAAGCCTCTGTGTTTCCGAGCGTTGTATCAAAATCCACTTCTGGATTTCGCAAACGCAAGTCTTCCATTCGCTGTGCCAGGCGTTTCTGCTGAATTAAACCTTCTCGAATAACGGATGCTACAACCATGCTTCCTGGAATCCATAGAAAAGACTGCAAAGTAATCCAATTCTTATCTGCTAGAGTCACGAGCCATACGAAATAAGCTACCATAAAGACGAAGACACATACCGCCGTAATGCCTCCTGAAACTAAAAAACCAAGTAACAAAGCAACCAGCGACAGACTGCTAATGAGAAGTTCACTTGCAGTAAATCCTTGTTCCTGAGAAACATGCATAAAAATCCCGGCCTGCTGTAGTATCAAAAGGAGTGTTAACAAGGTATAACCAAATGCTGCTTTGTAACGCACGAATAGATTCATCATTTTCCTCAACACCATTTAATGTATTTTCATATTAATGCAATTATTGCAGACATAAATTTATAAAACAACAAATTTCTACAAGATTATATCATTGCTTTTCGGATTTATACAATAAAAGATAATTGGAAACAAACACAAAAAACGCCCACTACGATCGTGAACGTTTATAAAAGTTTATGATTTATGCACTTTTACTAATTAAGCGTTACTTACCAATCCGAACAGCCTTATGAAGTAAACCGTTATTTTCCACGAGGACTACTTCACTGGTGTCCGCTTTTTTAAGTTGATAGATAGCTGAACCTTTTTTCAAATAGTTGCTCTCTCCATCCGCACGATCCAGCTTTTCATACGTTTGGCCTTGCTCTAGATTCCCTACTTCTTCATCTGTGAGTGTGGAAGACACTTCACCAAGTTTTTTTCCTTTTAACTGATCAGGAAGGTTTCCTTCTGTAATAATTTTGAATGTACCTCCATCAGCCCATACTAGAAAAGGATAAGCAGAGACTTGCTCACTTGCTTCATTCTCGGATTCTGCACTAGCTAAATCTTCTTTTACTACTTCCTCTTCCCCTACCTCATCATCTTTTTCCTCTATTTCAGCTGCTTCTCCTTCATCTACAGCCTTATCATTCGTTTCTTCTACTTGATTTTCCTGAGGAATTGTCTGATTAGGACTTGAAGCATCCTGTGCCTCATTTGTTCCACATGCAGCAATCATCAGCATAAAACTCAAAACAGCAGTCATTTTACATAATTTAAAAATATTCATTCTATCTTCCCTTCATGTTGTTCGTTAGTTGTAATTAATATTACTCGAAATTAAGGGTTCATACCATCCATAAGTTATGTAGTTTAGACCCTCGTACTATAAGGAAATCACATTTGCGGCTGTTATTCCTCTTTGTAACTTTTCTTCTTACTTATTAAATGAATCCACCAAGCCATCCCGCCAACACCAAGAGCTATTATAACCGCCAAGAAAATAATATAAAAGCCATGTATATTCATCTTCACCTTACCTCCTCTTCATTTCTTATAACCATCTATGTTCTATTCTTAAACTTTCTGCTGTTTTGTAAACGATACGTAAAACATTTATGCCGTATTTTGTTTAGAAAGCTTAAAAGCCGTTTAATTTAATTTTAAGATTCTTTTGGATATTTGTAGAAATATTGAACTAGTTCTGTTAGACTATTTGTAGATACGAAAATAAACTGCATGTGTACAAAGTATCTTTTTTCAGATGCACGAAGACCTGTATTATGTACTTATTACGATCTGCATAGGAGAATAGGCTTATGAATAAAGAAGCGGCGATTGCCATCAAACGTAACCAAGAAATTATAGTGAAAAGTAAAAATGGGGAAACGATCTCAGGCTTTCCGGTCGAAACCGACCACCCTTCTCGTCTTATCCTTCGTACGACATTCGGACCTGTGTGGATCCCATATGAGGAAGTAGAACAGGTCACGAGAATTCTAAGCATAAAAAGATCTAAGAAATCCTGTCTAACTTGTACTCGCTAATCTAAATGCAATGATTTGAACGAAAACATAGAATAAAGTCGGGAGGTTACTCTTCCGGCTTTATTTATTTGTACATCTTTATTAAAATTAGTGGCTAGGATATCTCTGCATATCCTATAAGTGCTGATGGATATGTTAAGAAGAGAACAGGCAGCAAATAAAGAAAAGGTAAGGGAGGTACGCTCGAATGAATAATATCCCAAAACTGCTTATCATAGCAGGCATTGCACTCATTGCAGCAGGCGTTATTTGGATGTTTGTAGGTAGATTTATCTCGATTGGACGTCTACCAGGAGATATTCATGTGGAGAAAGGGAATTTTACTTTCTATTTTCCAGTGGTTACATGTATCATCATTAGCGTACTTCTTAGTGTTATATCCTGGATTGTTCGTTATTTTATGAAATAAAAAATATTCACCGCTAGTATAGAGTCCAGTAGTCGAGTCCATTTCCACGTGTAATCGGTCCAATACTCGGCGCTAGATAACTGCTGTCTCCTAAAGGCTCCCAACCCTCAATAATAAGAATTCCACGAGCACTCGACTTGTCTTTCCATACAATAAACTGTTTTTGTTCCAGTTCCGCAAGTGCCTTACGAATTTGAGACCATGATTTCCCCGTCTTTACTTCTAATTCAGCGACCTCTGGCATTCGGCCACGCTGCCCACTAAAATTAACTAAAATCCGCAATAGTTTACGCTCAAAATCAGGTAACATCCTCTTCAACTCCTTAGGCTGTTCGTGTTGTTGTCGTTCGTACAGGCTGATAAGCCAGCACGTTCTCTTCATTAAAGGTACGAGGTTCATTCGTAAAAAGACATGTCGAATAAATATTTCCATTACGGATTTGATGAATTTCAATATTCCGCTGGGTTACCTTCCCACGGCGATCTAAATATACAATTTCCACTTGTCTGCCAATATATTTACGCGGCATATATGTCACCTCACCAGAACATTTGTTTGCATTTATTATATAGGAACAAGTGTTCCTTTGCAATCTCCTTATTTTTACAAAAAAACACCAACCCAATCTTCCAATACTGAAGACTAGGCTGGCGTTATTTATTCCTTATTCTTTGGGGCTGACTCGTAATAGCTGGTAAATACGATAGTAGCAGTCAATACAGGATCTGCTATACTACCTGACTCGCTTCGCTGCTGTAATGCGAATGAATCCACCTTCATGAGTCTTGGAAGTGATTCTAATTCTTTCATAAAGCTTTCCATCTGTGACAGGGTTCCCTCCAGATCTGCATTCATCTTTATTTCGTGAATCCGAGGATACATCGTCTCTTGTTCATTAAGCATAAGATGGAGTTCATTCTCTCCAGTAAGTTGGAAATCAATCGCTTTAAGCGTAGCTTCCGATCTTGCGGTAACAGCACGGATATCTAATATTAACTGGTCTGCCATGTCATTTTGCGGAAGTGCATCCCATTCTGGGTCTATAGAATCTTGTCCCTCCACGTTTCCTTTCAACTCGTCCAGCTTGTTTTGCAGCAGCTGCTTTTCTTCCTCGATCTGAACTAGCTCCTGACTTTGTTCATCCAACTTGTCGATGGTCGGTGAAAGACCTAACCAATAAAAAGCAAAAACGAGAACAAAACCAAGAAGCAAAGCGAGTACGATGACAGATCTATACTTATTTATCCGCTCCATCACCGATCACCTCCTCCTGATCTTCCGACATCGATCCACTTGCTACTGACTCTTCGGATAGGTGTATCTCTCTGTCTAAAGAAACTTGGTATATGGCAGTGTACTGCCCGTTTCCTTGAGCTCCATCTGAAAGATTCGTTTGACGTCTAACCAGGTTCGCAATCATTGCATCCTTAACGAAAGGCATCTCTCTTAGTGAGCTCAGATATTCAGATGCCTGTTCCATCTGCGGTGTATATATCGTAATTTCCATAGCTGAACCGTATGTATATCCAACATTTCTAAGTAATGCACCATGCGGCAAATAATGCTCAAGTTCTTTTAACATGGATACCGGACTATCTCGATACTCCCTTATCTCCTGTATCACTTCTTTACGATCAAGTGGACTAAGACCCGAGACACTTACTAACCGAAGTTCATCCTCTATACTTTGCCTCTGCTCTTGAAGTGCTATGATCCGCTGCTCCTGATTACTTATTTCCCCTTTGTTCACGATATAAAAACTTCCTGTAGCGGCTACCCCTATAATCCAGACCCCGACTAAAATCATAGCGATGTAAGGAAAGTAAAGGGCTTCTTTATCTTCTCGCGGAAAAAGGTCAATATTATAACTTCCCGCCGATTTAAGGGCAGCGCCTGCTGCTAATCGATACTCATTATAATCTGCATTCACAGGTAACTGTGTGTCCATCCGAAGAAACGCTTCTTCTGTAACAAGAATCTCGGGAAGAGAAGTATTCAGTTCATAAGTTAATTTCTGTCTTAATTGATCCTGCCCTGTTACGATAATTTCCTCAATACGTGCCTCGCCATCATGAAGACTGTATTGATAAAAATTAAGCATACGGGCAATTTCAGCAGAAATTTCATCTGATTTTAAGGAGGATATCTCGCCTTCCTCTCCAGCCAGATCAAATAGACTTAAAGTACGCATGAATACCAAGTGACCTTTACGAAACATATATACATCTAAATAGGAAGCCTCTAGCTGAATGAGCATTGTCTCACCAAACTCTCTAGACGTGCCGAACGTAATCAGCCGGGAGAGTGCTGTTCCCGAAATTTCTACGCCAGCCACTTTTAAACCCGCTTCTTCCACCACATCAACATACGTTTGAATCACTTCACGAGGCGTTGCGAAAACAAGAATTTCCGTTTCTTCCTCTCCGGTACTCGTTACTATAGAATCATAGACCGGATGTTCAAAAGGCAGGTGCAGCCCCGTCTCTACTTCTAACTGAATAAATTGTTCTACCTGTTTTCCATTCGTGGTTGGCACAGAGAGTTTACGAATCACCATCTGTGAAGGCGGAACAGACAAGAAGACTTCCGTTCCTTTTAGCTTCTCATTTGTGACTGCTGTTTGCAGTTGTGTGTATAGGGCGTCACGATCCTGAATTTGATTCTCTTCCATGACCCCCGGCTCTAAAGGAAGGAAAAAATGTTTTTCAATGTCCTTTGTTTTTTTCGCGAGACGGACATAGCGAATTCCGGATTGTTCAATAGAAAGACCGGTTAATTTCTGCGTTCTGCCCAGCATAGTTAGTTCCTCCTATAAAATAAGTGAAAGGTATCCCTGAATGATCTCGGAACCATAGCCAAAAGAAATCAAGGTCCCAATCATCAGCCATGGGCCAAAAGGTATCGGCTGTTTGCGTGATACTCGTCCGATCAGCATCATCCCTCCTCCAATGACCGTTCCTAGGAAACAGGCAATTAGAAAAGCAAGGATCAGCTCGGGTACTCCGAGGACGAATCCGCATATCGCAAATAATTTCACATCCCCCATCCCCATTCCGCCCCGTAGAGCGAACAGCAGGATGATGCCCCCTCCAAGCAAACCGCCAAGTACATGCTCCCACCGAGGCTGAGTAGGAAAGAGTAAAATCCCCAGTAATAGTAACGGCGCAAAGAAAAGCAAAACTTTGTTTGGAATTCTCATATATTTGAGATCAGATAGACTAACAATGACAGTCAGACTAACAAGCAGAAGGCCGATCATTCCCTCAGGTGTAACCCCAAAGCGCAAGACGATCCACAGATAGAGTAAGCCCGTAAGTATTTCTCCCGCTGGATACAAAAAAGATAAGGAATCACCGCAATACCTGCATTTTCCGCGCGATAGGAGATAGCTGATAACAGGAATAAGATCAACTGTTCGAAGTCTTGTTCCGCAATGACCGCAGCAAGAAGGCGGATTGATGATTGATTTTCCAACAGGTACTCGGAGTGCAACTACATTAAAAAAAGAGCCTAATACAAGACCAAGAACTGATACGTATATCGCAATAAAAAGGGTCATGGGAATCGGTTCACTTTCCACATTAAATTTGAAACAGGAACCAGGGATTATCCGTGGTTCCTGTAGGGGTGTTGAGGGTGGTATAAATCTCCTATCACCTTTTTTAGTAATAAGAAAGACTTACTACATTTATTTTCATTATGGTGTCGTTTTAACTCCAAGAATTTCAGATGCGCTATAACCATCCGTCTTCCCTTTACCAGGTGGATCTAATTTCACTCCAGTTAAATTACCATGTTCATCAAAGGAAACAATAGTGGTTTCTTCGTTCAACTTCACCTTGCTACTAGGCAGAGCAATATTTTTTTCAATAAAGTTATTACTTTGTAGTACACCAAGCTTCACCGTATTTACAGTGGTAAAATCTCCGTTTTCCTCTCCAATAACATACAATCTTGCCGCATCATAAATTTGACGCGCAGTAGCGAGATCACCATCTTCCTTCGAATTATCAATTACATTACCGATCAACGGAATAGCAATAACCGCGATAATAGCCAAAATAACAATAACGGCGAGCAACTCGATCAATGTAAAACCTTTCTCATCTGCGAGTCTTGCTTTTCTTGCTTTCAGTGCTTGTGTTAACATGGTAAATCCCCTTCCATACTCTTATTTGTTATTTAAAATCTACATATTTCCGTAGATACTGAACATCGGCAGCATAATTGACGCTACGATAATACCAACCACACCCGCTAAAAAAGCGATAAGCAGGGGTTCTAGCAAAGACTTCATCCGATCGACTGTATTCTCTACATCCATCTCGTAAAAGTCAGCAACCTTCTCCAGCATCTGATCGAGGGACCCTGTCTCTTCTCCAATCGCAATCATCTGTGTAACGAGCGGAGGAAATACCCAAGCTCTTTTTAACGGTTCGGATAAAGGCTTCCCCTGACGAAGTGAATCCCCTGCGCTGTGAATGTATTTTCCGATGACTTTATTCCCTGAGATATCTTCAACAATAGCCAAAGCCTGCAATACAGGCACGGAACTTGCATACAAGGAAGCAAACGTCCTTGTAAACTGAGCAATGGAACCTTTTTGATTCAACTTGCCAAATACAGGTACCTTCAGTTTGAGGTAATCCAGCAGATAAGCCCCTCGCTCGGTACGTTTACACACCTGATAAAGTATGATCATCAGCAGAACGCCCAGTAGCCAGAAGTACCACTGACGCTGGATGCTGTTACTGAGCATAAGAACCATCTGTGTAATCACCGGAAGCTCCGCATCCATGGACTCAAACATCGTGACGAACTGAGGAACAATCGCCCACAGTAAATATACAACAGCTGCAATTGCCATAATCCCCACTGTAAGTGGATAGGTGAGCGCTGATTTGATCTTTTCGGTTGTACTGTGCTGTTTCTCGTAATAGATTGCAAGCCGATCAAGCGTTCCTTCTAAATCACCTGCTTCTTCACCCGCCCGGATCATACTGACAAATAAAGGCGGGAATATGCGCTTATGATCCTGCACGGCTTGTGAAAACGATATCCCTCTCAGCAGACTCGAATTTACATCAAACAATGCTTTTTTCAGCGGTTTGCTCTCCGTCTGTTCCGTAAGAATCTGATTGGCATCAACAATGGATACACCTGCCCGAATCAGCGTGGCAAATTGTCTGCAATAAATAATAAAATGAATCGGTTTTACCGGATTTCCAATATAAATATCCATCTGTAAAATGGTTTGCTTCGTTTCCTCTAACGAGAACACCGTCACATCTCGTTTACGAAGTTCTTCCATGGCCGTCTTTTTGTCTGCAGCACCCAGTTTGCCGCGGATCTGTTTCCCACGATTAGTCTTAATTACATATTCAAATTGTTTCATCCAGAACTCACCTCAGCCAAATATGACTTCGCACTTGAAGCAAGCACTTGTCCCTCTTTTACAAGATCACGTACAGCCATTTCCATCGTCTGCATGCCAAATGCTTTAGAAGTCTGCATCACACTCTTAATCTGATGCGTTTTGTCACTGCGAATGAGATTGGCTACAGCAGGCGTATTAATCATCACCTCAGCAGCACATACTCGGCCTTTCCCATCCGCTTTTGGAAACAGACGCTGTGATATGACAGCAACAAGAACAGAGGATAACTGGGCGCGAATCTGGGCTTGCTGGTGTCCTGGAAATGCGTCCATAATCCGATCAATCGTCTGCGGTGCATCTGTAGTATGAAGTGTTGAAAGAACCAAATGTCCTGTTTCTGCCGCCGTAACCGCTGCGGTGATCGTCTCTAAATCTCTCATTTCTCCTACTAAAATCACATCAGGATCTTGACGAAGCGCTGCCCTTAGACCACTCGCAAAGCTCATCGTATCTGTTCCTACTTCCCTCTGTTCCACAAGACTTGATCCTTTGGTATGTATGTACTCGACCGGATCCTCCAGCGTAATAATATGCTTGCGTTCGCTTCGATTAATATGATCAAGAATGGAAGCCAGCGTAGAAGATTTACCACTTCCAGCTCTCCCTGTTACTAGAATGAGACCTTGTGATTTCTCAGCCAACGTGCGCACCACTGAGGGCAAACCAAGCTCATCCAGCCCTTTTACTTGCGAGGAAATGAGACGAGCGGCAATACTAACTTCACCACGCTGTTTATAAACATTGATGCGAAACCTAAGTCCATCTTCGAGAGAATAAGCGAAATCTAGTTCTCCCCGTTCTTGAAATTCTTCATATCCTTTCGTTCCAAGAAGGAATTCTGCCATTTCCCATGCCTCTTCTGAAGAAATAAACTCACCTTCCACGGGTTTCAGCAATCCATCAATACGCAGGACAGGCGGGGAATCAAGCGATATATGAAGATCAGAGGCACCCGATTCATAAGCAAGTCTGAGCAGATGGATGATACTATGATTGTGCATTTCCCTCGTTCCTCCTAGCTATGTGAAACAGACTCTCGCATAATCTCCTGAATGGTCGTAATTCCGCTTTCTACTTTCATAAGGCCGTCCGTCATCAAGGGAACAAGTCCTTTCTGCTGAGCCATATAGCGCACTTCTTCTACCGATGCGGAGGAAGCAATCAGAGAAGCAATCGCATCATCAATCTTCAGAACTTCATGAATCGCGACACGTCCACGATAACCGGTATTGTTACAGTATCCACAACCTTTACCGGCATATAACTCATCTGTCTTTATCCCGTGATTTTGCAAAATAATCGATTCTTGCATAGAAGGAACATACGCTTTTTTACATTCCGTACAGATCTTTCGAACAAGGCGCTGAGCGACAACCCCTAGTAAGGAAGAAGCAATAAGATAAGGTTCAGTTCCCATATCTCGAAGCCGCATGATGGTACTTATTGCATCGTTTGTATGTAGCGTTGATAACACAAGATGCCCGGTTAACGACGCCCTAACTGCAATCTCTGCTGTCTCTGTATCCCGAATTTCACCGACCATAACAACATTCGGATCTTGTCTCAGAATAGAACGAAGGCCCGCGGCAAAAGTAAGTCCAACCCCTGAATTCACATTTACCTGGTTAATCCCTTCAAGCTGATATTCCACGGGGTCCTCAATAGTAATGATGTTGACGTCTTCTTTGTTCAGATGATTCAAAGCAGAATAAAGAGTCGTTGTTTTCCCGCTGCCTGTCGGTCCTGTAATAAGAAGAATGCCGTATGGACGTTCAATCATCTGTCTGAATAACTCGCTATTCATCTCACTAAACCCGAGTTGATCAAGGGATTCTACACCTGATGATTGGTCCAAAAGACGAAGCACAATCTTCTCGCCATGCATCGTCGGAAGTGTGGAAACTCGAATATCGATCATTCGATAATCCAGCTGTATTTTCATCCGCCCGTCTTGAGGTAATCTTCGCTCTGCTATATTAAGCTCGGCCATGATTTTAATTCTCGCCGTAATATATCCTTGCATCTGCTTTGGAACCTGACGTTCTGTTCGCAGGGTCCCATCAATACGGTATCGAATTGCTAAATAATCTTCACTCGGGTCCATATGAATATCTGAGGCTTTTAACTGCACAGCTTGCTGTATCATTTGATTGACGAGTCTGACAATGGGAGAAGCTTCGTCCGTTATCTCTGTTTCTTGAAACTCTTCCTGAGTGGGAAGTTCCACCATCATCTGAGTCATGGAGTCGCGAAGTCCATAATGCCTTGCAATCGCTCGCTGCAAATCATCCCGTGTTGAAATAGCGGGTTCAATTCGAAATCCCGTCGTCATCCGCAAATCTTCAATTGCAAAATAGTCGAGTGGATCGACCATAGCCACCATGAGCTTCCCGCCTTCTTTCATAAAAGGCAGCACTTGATGACGTTTGGCCATACTTTCGGGAATAATCTGGGTGATTGCAGGATCAATATGATATTTGAATAGACTGACATGAGGGATACCTAGCTGGAATTCCAATACTTCGATCAGCTGCTGTTCTGTAATGTAACCATGAGAGATAAGTAAATCCCCAAGTTTCATTTTTAGATCCCGCTGCTTTACAAGCGCTTCTTGTAATTGTTGCTGTGAGATAATTCCGTTCTCGACCAGCAGATCCCCCAGCCTTTTTTTAATAACAGTCATAACAGATCACCTCGTGTACCCTGGCTTTTATGCTGAATAACAATGAAAATGATTACATTCTTAGTAAATCAAGACTAATTACTCACTCAAACGTGAATAACTACTTTATTGCACTTAGATAATAATACTTTAAACCTACTAATCTATTGATTAGATATGTATTTTGTCCTAGAATGATATATATCATAGTTTGGAAATATTTACAACTTTGAAATTCCTAAAACAGTGTATTCAGGAACATTAGATTTAAGTTCGAAACGATCGAAAAAATATAAATGAGAATGGAGAAAAATATAGGTTAATCCTATGATAAATCAGTATTTTTTCAATGAATGAGGAGGGAGTTTAAGATATGAAGGACTATGTTCAGAAGAATAAAACACTCGGAATATTTATATTAATATTATTTATCGCCTGTTTTCTTACTATGCAAATAAAGGACTTTTTTACTACAGCAGAAGCAAATTCATCCGCCTACAAAATTCGACTGCTCGAAATAACGGATTCTGGTACAACTGACCTATCTTCTCTTCAAAAAGATAAACTAGGCATCACTGTGGAAACAATGAGCATGAAAAGATTCGTATCTCTACGAAATGAACTTGATGGTTTATACGATGCCATTTATATTGGCTCGGGGGTGTATAGCACCAAACCTGTGCAAGGAAATGACCATAATACAAAAACAGTGATGAACGATATAACCAAATTGAAGGCAGAGGAAATAATAGATAACTATATTAATAGAGGATTATATGTTTTTATACATACACAGCCTTTTGTTGAGCAACAAGGCGGAAACCCAGGAAATCTGTATAACTATTTTAATACATACCGATCTACGGCCGCTCAGCCTAATGTTATATTTGTAGACAATGCCTCTTCCGCACAGTTTCTAACCGCACTTAATGAGGGCAGTTCACTTTATTTATCAAAACTTAAACAGAGGCCTCGGCTACATATAACGAATAAAGACTCCATTATTGATTACGCAGTGAATCCGGGTCATATTTATAACATTGGTGATGAACTGAAATTTGAGTTTGAAGTGTCCAATCGGCAAGATTTTGCAAAGCAGCCCATAACTGCGAATCTATATTTAACGGTTGATAAATCTTCAAAGCTAAGCAAAGAACAGATCGTAGCAACCACCACATTAAAAACTGGTCCAACCGGGAAAATCACTTACAAACTTCCTAAGACTTATTCTGGACTGCTCTACTGGAAACTCGAAATTATAGATCAACTGAATCCTAATCAGCTCAAAGATTATGATACAGGTACAATCCGGTTTCGTGGTAAAAAGACCCAGGTATCCATTCTACAGGTCCTTCCTGCCAAAGAATCCGTCCGAACGAGCAGTCTGTTATATACAGAAAATATGAATCAAAGCTTTCTGAAAAATGAAGATTATGAACTGAGTATCCAAACGAAAACAATTCCTGAGTTCAACGAGTATATAAAAGCAAATTACAATTCCAAACAAGGGTATGGACTAAATGGAATATATGACATGCTGATCTTTGGATTTGCTGACATCTATAATACGAAAGCAGATATCAGTTCATTAGCAGCGGATGGTGTTGTAGAATTTGGCGAAAAAACAAAACAAAGTATTATGTTTACGCATGACACGATCTATGCAAGTACAGCGGAGTGGGTAAGCAAATTTCAGAAGATGACGGGACAAATAGCGCCGGAGACAAACTTAGGATTCAGGGGTCCAGCAAAGTCTACTACCGTTGCGGGGGTAAACAGCGGGCTGTTAACAGATTATCCATTCCAACTGGATAAGACGAGCAATATAGGTGAGTCATTATACAGCGTAGCTACTACGCATAATCAGTATTTTACACTTGATCTTGAAGATGACTCTGTTGTGCCTTGGTACAATATTTCAGGAGGCAGCCGAGATGTAAGTGATAGTTGGAATCATTACTATACCTATTCCAAAGGAAATATCACCTATTCAGGTACAGGACATATTTTCCAGAGTAACCTCTCTACTCAGTTTCCAGTCTGGGAACAAAAGTTGTTTGTAAATACCATGTACCGTGCTTTCGCAGGGGCAAACCATGCTCCTGAAATTACGATTCTATCACCAGAAAATAATAGCAGCAGACCATCGTATCAGAAGGATTTTTCAGTTAGTTATACAGTGGACGACTGGGACTTTAAAGATCGAAATATTTTGACCAGTATCCACTTTAAAGCCGATGGCGATGCCTTACCTAATATGTCGGTTAACAATAAACCCGTTACCACCGGACAGACAATTACACAGACGTTCAAGAACCCGCTCCCCGAGGGAGGTACACTTGAGATCATCATTACTGCCGAGGATAAACAAGGAGCAAAAGCGGTTCAATCCCTTATATTAAACTTTGAGAAGAAATCAACTATGCTCGAAACATCCCGCCATCTTTCTGAACACGTCATTAACAATGAACTTAAAAAAAACGAACCCGTGAGCATCACCTATCAAATTACACCCAAATCTATTCCATACAGTGAGGTGGATAAAGGCATACAAGGCATAGATAATTTGGTTTTATCTAATCTTGAGTATACAGAAACGTTCCCTGCTCAGCTGAACATCGATAATACACCGGATGGGGCAATAACGGTTGGGGACATATCTTCGGGTTATCAGCTTCGTTTACCGCTTGGAGATGTTTTCTATGAATCCAAAGAGCAGAACGGAGTTATGATGTATATTCCAAAGACTCAGGAACCCATAACTTATACCATAACAGTCAGACCTCTAAGTAAAGGAGTATATTTACTGGATCAGTCCCAGCTGGAATATGATGATCTTCGTGCAGCAGTAACGTTAGAAGAGGAAAATGGGCAACAAAAATATAGGGATATATCAGAGCTTTTCCCAAACATGGGTCCTTTATCTCCACTTGGACTCCCGGCTGACCTTTCCTTGTATGCATTAAATGATGTTCAGAACTCTGGTTTTGCCTTTCATGGCAGGGTTATTGCAGGTGGTAATATTACTTTAGATAGTTTTGGCATCGGCGAAAAACTAGAAGAGGCTGCCAATTCAACCTACTCTGTCATTGCTCTAAAGTCACTAAATCTTGGAGAGGGTTCTGTAAAGTATGGTAAAGTAGCATACGGTACAACAATAAACACTCCAGAATATCATAATTACCAGACTGTAAAAGAAGTTAATTTATCCGCCGATAATCTAAATCGGCGCCTTCTCTCCTTATCAGAGCAGTTGTCGAAACTTCCAGCTACAGCTGAGCCCAAGATATATAGTGAGGATTTTTCCAATTTTCCTGGTGAAGATTTTTCCAAGTGTCAGCTCATATTATATGGAAAAGAAGAGACAGTAAATATTTTTCATGTAACAGAGAAAATGCTGGCTGCATCCAGTTGCACTTGTATCTATGCTCCTGTTGGTTCTACCGTGATCGTGAATGTGGACGGTGCATCAGCAACCATGAGCGGCGGAATTAAACTCATGAATGTCGATTCAAATCATGTACTGTATAACTTTTACAACGCTTCTTCGGTTTCAACAACATCCATTGATGTGTTTGGTTCCATTCTAGCTCCAAAAGCGAATTACGAACTTAAAGGCAATGTCTTTGGTACCGTTATCGTACGTAATATGTCAAACAGTGGTTATTCGATCCGGTCTAGCCCGTTTCAAGGCGACATTGGTCTGCCGCCAACCGAACCAGAAACACCAGTAACACCAGAACTACCCGATTCATCTGATCCATCAGAGCCAACCACGCCCATTTCACGTGTCACTTCTTTGTTCCCGACTTTGTTACTCAAAGCTGTGGTCAAAGTAGAGAAAATTGAGGCCGAAGGTACAACGATGCTAGTTGGTACGGAGCATAAAATTACGCCAACTATACTTCCAGAAGATGCAGATAATAAAATGTTGCAGTGGAGAAGTTTGAACTCTGATATAGCTACTGTATCTGATGAGGGGGTCGTTCGTGGTCTAAAAGGCGGGATCGCAAACCTAGAGGTTTCTGCTATAGACGGAAGTGATGTTACTTCCATTGTCACTATCAAGGTTATTAACCGAAGTTTAACTATTATTGGACCTAATACTGCCAAAACAAATGAAACGATCGATCTTGAAGCAATCTACATTACAGCGAATGAGAATGTAACCGGGTATAGATGGGAGGTAATAAACGATAACGGACAAAACAGTTCCGACAAAGTAATCTTACATCCAAATCTAAATGACCAGAGTAAAATCAGCATCTCGGCAATAAAGAAAGGAATTGTCACACTCGTGGTGACCGTCTTAACAGATCAGTCTCCTAATGGTGTGAAATCAAGCGAACATACGATTACCATTAGCGAGCCGATCAAGCAGATTTTCATCGATGGACCAAGCCAAGTCATGGTTGGCGATCTAATAACCCTTGATGCAGGCACCATCCCCTATAACCCGGATATAAAGCATTTTATATGGTCCTTAACCGGAGATGGTAAAACATACGCTACGCTAACCCCTTCAGAGGATGGGAGAAAAGCGGAACTCACAGGCGTCAAATCAAAGGATAAGGTTGAAGTGAAACTCTCACTAAGTGACGACGAAGGATCTCCTCCTTTAACTGATGTTAAGTTGGTGAGCATTAAACCGAGACTCGAAGGCCTGCATTTGTCAGATACCACACTTGATATTGGGGGTTCTGAAAATTTGGCTCGGAATAAACTAACATCTTTCCCTAGGGATTTTGATCCCTACCTGCTAAAAGACAGACTCACTTGGATCAGCAGTACTCCTTCTGTTGTTTCGATAGATGAGATGGGTATTGTCACTGGAATAAAAAAAGGTGTCGCGACGATTACGGTTACTTACCACAGTCCCCAAGCTGGACAGAGTACAGTGACAGCCAGCGGCACTGTAAAAGTGAACGCAAAAAGCAGCGAAGATCGATACTAGGCCAAAACAAAACAAATAACCCGTGCAGGGAGAGAATCACATTCACACCCTGCACGGGTTATTTTTCGCTTAATTACAAATATTTAATTCAATTTGATTGGCCCCACTTGAACACTCATCTGATTAACCCTTGGAAGACCCTTCTGCTGCTGCTTGTATACTTCTTCATTATACCTGGCCGAAAACCGAACTAAGTTGGTCCCTGGCGTAATTTGAATGACCCCATTTCCAGCAAACGTCTCTCCACGTACTGCGTTGACCGTAAGATCTCCTTTGGCAAAGAAACCGCCGCTTAAAGAAAGGATTGAACCTACCCCATAGAGCTCCGCTGTTGAATCGGTATAGAAAAAAGCTTGTATTACTTCTGTTTTACTCTGAAAAGCATCCAGCCGGTTAATAAGTACTGCGCCTTCTGACATCACTACCCCAGAACCGCTAATCGCGGCATCTTCCACAAGCGTAGCATATCCCTCTCCTCCTGATGGACCTAAAACATATATAGTAGAATCAAGCTGAACATTACCTCTAATCTGCAATTTTCCCGTAACTAGCATATTGGCCTTTATCATGATAGGCGTGTCCTTATAATTATTAATTGTCAAATCCCCGTCTACAACAAACCAATGATCACTTTTAGACTCGTATTCAATTCCTCCTAGCTCTACACCATCATAGGTTAGATCACCGTGGTAAATAAAAGACTTGTCCGGTTTCGTAAAACGCTCGATCTGGTTTCTGTAATAAGCCCAAGCATGCTGATCTTCTGGTTTATCTGATTGTTCAGGAATACCGGGTTTTGTTGGGATTTGATCTGGCGCATCATATAATACAGGATAATTCCGTAGAAACTCACCTAACGTATGATTATTGATGTGTTTTCGAATAAGTGATCTGTCAATTGCTGAGTTTTTTAAAGACTCGATAACTTTATCGACAAAAGACTCCCTCACATTCAGCTGTACGAACTTGCGATGATTTCGAACGCGCAGCTGTTTCTCAGGGATAATGAATTGGCTGCTTGCTCCTTCGCTAAGCCATTCTTCGGCGCTTTTTGTAGTATCGTTCAAAGTGTATAAGACTTGTTTAAGTGATTGAATATGTGCTTCTCCATCCAGCTGAAGAGGAGACGAGAACAATGTTTGTACATCCCTCGACTGATAATAATATTTCGCCTTATCCCCGATCCTCAGATTATTCCCTGCATAAATATTCCCCTGAATATAAGGAGAACCATTAATAGTTAAATCGTTTTCTGAACCTAAAGTGTATTTCAGAAAGTCAGGGTAGGTATCATAAATGACTTCTTGCGTGAGTTCACGCTGAACACCATTTACCTCTGCTTCAACGGTTAACGTCACGTGATAGGCCGCTGCCTGTTGTTGGTAACTTACTTTTTTATAATCCAGTTGAAGCAGCTTACCTGTTGCATTTGTCAGCTCTGTACTGGTCATAAGGTCTTTATAAGACCCTTGCTCTAAACCAGATAGATAGAGGTCCACATCACGTTCTAATTTTTCTTGAGTACCATCTATACTTTTAGTGACAATCGACTGCAAATTAGAAGTTATACCAGCTATGACTTCTTCCAGTGTTTTTTCTGCGAGATGTAAACTTTGTACATCATTTTCTCTCGTCTCTGCCCGCTGAGCACCTCCGACCGCGGCACTTAATACAGCAGTCCCGAGAATGGTAAGCAAGAGGGCAATAAACATAACGAGTACCAGCGCAGAACCGTGTTCACCAGCAGAAGCCTTTACCACCATTTTCTTTGCTTTCACTGAAAAGATCCGAGCTATCTTATTAAAATTAAACATGTGCTTGTTCTCCTAAAATCCAAATTTACTCTCTAGTTCAAGCGAATAATCCCGGTCATTCTCCTGTCTTTGCAGTACAAGTTTGATATAGATAAGCCCAGTCTCGCAGTAGGCATCGTTTTGACAAAGCCTTTCATCAGCCGTTTTTGCCACAATAGTGGACTGATCAAGTACGGCTTGTATTGAAGTAGCAGATGTACTAGATATGTATTCTTCCTCTTCAGCTAAAATTGCTTTTGATGTATATTCTTCTATCACTAGCTTTCCTTCTCGGATGGCAATTTCTCGGTGTTCTGAATTACCTGCTTGTCCTCTGCTAAGAATGATACCGTCCTTACTATTTTCGATAGATTCGGGAGCAAAGGTATATAGTTCCGTCATAATGGACGACATGATGAGATCACCCTCATCCCGCAGTGCATTCTCGGTAGTTATGCGGTGATATTCACGAAATCCAGAGAAAGTAATAACCGAAATCAGTCCAACAAGAATCGTGAAAATGGTTATGGCCGCAATTAACTCAATAAGGGTAAACCCCGCATCTAGATGCTGGTTATCTTCTGATTTTTTCATCTGTAATATAGCCCTCCACTACGGCTTCGTTTCTATGTCCCCTTGGACCACCAGGCCCCGTAACAGTAACTTTCACAGGCAGTAAATAACCCG
Source organism: Paenibacillus polygoni (assembly GCF_030263935.1). NCBI lineage: Bacteria > Bacillati > Bacillota > Bacilli > Caryophanales > Paenibacillaceae > Paenibacillus > Paenibacillus polygoni. The sequence goes on from NZ_CP127162.1 coordinate 3,677,765, forward strand.
CTAATGATTCACCGTCTTGCGACGAATCCATACCACCGCCAAGTTCCAAACTTTTAATTCTAGTACCATCCTTTAATTGCTGATGAAGCTTCGACTGATAAGAAATAACAAGCTCATACTGCACATTATTCACCTTTGGATTCAATACCTCTGGTAGAGTGTGAGCATTCCTGAATAAAGAATTATACTTACACTCCGTTACCTGGGTGCAGGAACTCCCTTTTATAATCGGCGATCCCTCTTTATCTGATTTGAAGTATGCATCCATCTTCGTAAAATCCTGCTTCTCCAAATAAACCAATGCATTACGCGCTAAATTCACCATGACTGTCTTATTCTGATTTGATTTAGCATAGGAATGTGCATTCATAAAATAGGAGAAAACAACGAGAGAAACAATAGATAAAATAATAGTAGCTGCAAGCACTTCCACCAATGTAAAACCCTGCTCTTTCTGAATTTGTGCTTTCAAGGACGAAGATCCCTCACGATCTTTAGCAATCTGCTTTCGAGTTACAAGGAAATTATGTAATACTTCTTTCATATTGCTTCATGTTTCTTTATATATCGACATTTTGGAAAACGGCTGCAGCCATAAAAAGAACCTCTAGAACTGTTTCGCAGTACTAGATGATTTCCACACCTTGGGCACGTAAATTCCTTGGTTGGAGCATCCGTAATTACTTCGCTTGGTTCTGGGAATTTCTCTCCCTTGTTCTTCATTACCAGGATCATCTCTATTAACCTATCTCGGTTAATTAATTTCACTCGATTCGAATTAGCGAGGTTACGTGCAGCCTCCGTATAATCACTACTCGTTACTACCCATGCCTCTGCCGCCCCGTAATGAGCGATAGCAGCCTGAGCTTCCTGTACCGCTTTGATCCCTACATTATTACGGTAACGCTTAGCTTGGACAACAATCTTCCTTCCCGCTTTCTCTAAAATCAGGTCAGCCCCATAATCCCCAGCAGCTTTCGTAACCTGAGTCTTATAGCCCTGAGCAGCAAACAGATGACTTAGATATTTCTCGAACTGAATCCCATCCATCTGATCAATATCCTCTATTCCTGAGCGTTTGAGTCGTCTGATTCTCTGATACTTAATATTAATTAAAACAGCAATAAGAATACCTAGAGATATAAGGCTTATCACGATAGATAAATAAACTGATTTTGTCATCACAAAGGTACCAAAACCCGTTACAATGATCACAAATAGAAAGGTTGACTGAATAAGCTCCTCCCGCTTTTTTACTTTACTTTTGCGTCTAGCCATTATAAAAGTCCTCCGTCTTTCTTTGAATCTAGATAAATATTCGACATATAGGACTAAATTCCTGCTACTAAAGACATATTCCAATAGAATCATATGCACTATATTAAAATAAAAAAAAGAAAAAGACCTCTTGCAAAAATGCAAGAGGTCTTTTTCTTCATAATGGGCCCTGAGGGACTCGAACCCCCGACCAATCGGTTATGAGCCGACCGCTCTAACCAACTGAGCTAAGGGCCCTGATCATTTCAATTACACATCTAGTAATTGTTAATGAAGCGCTGTAGGTACTTCAATTGCGGGGGCAGGATTTGAACCTGCGACCTTCGGGTTATGAGCCCGACGAGCTACCGAGCTGCTCCACCCCGCGTCAATTAGTTAATTAAAACAGCGACCTCTAATAATATACACGATGTGTAATAGAAATGTCAAGGCCTTTTACGGAATAAATCGAACACCATATTTTCCTTTACGAGATTGATATACTTCAACCTGCTTAGGATCATCATGACCGTAAATCCATCCGTCTTGCTCCATCCGTTTAGCCAGACATCCTGCCTGGAACTTTGAGACATATAGTCTAGCATAATAGATCCAGTTCAACCGAGTCATCTTCCTTTAACACTACTCTATTTTAAAGCTGCATTAGCAGGATACCCTTTTTTCATATGAAATAACCCCCTCTATAAAAAAACTCTGAGCAGCAGCCAAATTGCTGTTACTCAGAGCTATAAATCTAGATCAAATATTCAAACACATATTCATAGCAATACGTTTTTGCCCTTCTATAACGCTCCCTTAAAATCTGCAATGGCCAACAACACGATCGCAATCAAGATAACGAGATTAACAAGGAATAACACGATTAGTAACACCCACAATAGCCAAACCAGCAATTTCCGAACCCACTTCATAATAAGCATGGTAAGTAATCTCTCCTAGATGCTCCCTATTGCAATTTATCTTCAAAAGAGGCCTTTGGATCTTTTTGAAGCTTAAGCAACATTTCGTTCCCTTCTTTTTGCCATTCTGCCAGCGCTTCTTTTGGTGTCTTTTTGTTATCCATTACTTGTTTAAAATATTTCTGTCCTACTTGATCAACTTGCCACAGATTCGGCATTTTTTGATACAGCTGGTATTGATTCATATTAACCGGTGGAGTTGGTTTAAGGGTATAAAATGCGCCGATATTATAATCCAAACCTTCTTTTGGCTTGATATAACTCTTCCGAGACACAAGTTCGTAACTGCTTCTGGCTCTTATCTTTGCCCATTCTTCACCATTTAGAAATTTAATAAATTCCCATGCGTCATCTGGATTCTGAGCGCTGCTGTTGATGGCCATTAAATTACTGAGATAGACGTTGCCGCCAACACCAGGTTTCTCTTGATGTACAGGCGGAGTCACGACATCCCAATCAATAGGATTAAATTTCTCGTTCTTCTCTGCATACTTATTATCATTGATTAGACGGGTTACATAACCATAATCAGCGATAACCATCGCAGTACGGCCTTCCATAAACAAGTTGCCTTGGAATGGATTAAATTCCTCAGGTGACCCCGAGTTATTGTTCATCGCATCTTGCCCTGCTAAAACTTTGTCTCGAGAAAGCTTTGAGATGGTTGACCATACTTTTTCCCATGAATCATTATCCACTGTCATCTTCTCTGCCTTATCGTCGTAAGTACGCAATTGCAGAGGAGCTGCATAGGTCTGCGCATCATAGAACGCATCACTTCCCCATTGATTTAAGGATATCCCATAAATTTGGTCTTTCCCTTCTCCACTAGTAACACGGCGCGCTTTATCAAAAATGTCATCCCACGTGGATCCATCAACGGGCGGTTCTACGCCTGCTTTCTGAAAAATCGCCTTGTTATAAAATAAAGCAGAAGAAGAGAATGTCGGAGTTAGCGCATAGATACTGTTATCACCTATATCCTTAATTCCGTCCAGGACTGTCGGTACAATATCACTTGTATCAAATTTATCTTCGGCAATGAGGGGATCTAGCTGCTTGAGCATATTTTCCTGAACCAAGGACTTCATTGTACTTACATCGCCAATAATAATGTCTACTGGATTATCCCCGGTCAGCATCTTTTTCACGGATTCAAGTTGATCCGGCTGTTCGGGCTGTTCCTTTTGTGTGTAATCATAGTACTGATACTCGGTCTGATCAATGGCAGGTACAATCTCAATCGTTATATTATCGTTTAACACTTCAAACACGTCCGTATACTGCTGACGGAAATAGGAATCATCATTACTTCCATATAGCGTTCCCAATCGCAATACTCGCTCTTGCTGCTGTGATGGTTCGGCAGCTGTACAGCCCGCAATTGCCGGTGCCACCAGTGTCATACAAGTAAGTAATGTCACAACAGGACGAGCTAACAAAGACCTCTTTTTCATTAGAAAATCTTCCTCTCTATAGTTACTTCGGCTGCGTAATGACGATGCGCTCCCCATCAAATTCAAGTGTAGCCCGCTCATCGATGGATAGTGCCTCTAAGTATTCTCTTGGTACCTGCAGTCTTCCAGCGCGATCAATGATAACAAATGCCTCATGTACCTCTTTACTGCCTGGAACGCGTTCCGTATCAAGACTAGCATTTCGTTTCACAAATTCGGTACTCGTTAGTCCATCCCGAATAGCAACAATCCGGTCCACTTTGTTCGCGAGTTCTAGATCATGTGTAACAATGACAATGCTAATCCCAAGTTCCCGGTTCATTTTGCGAAAAATATCCATAATACGGTCACTCGTCTCGCTGTCTACCGAACCAGTAGGTTCATCTGCAAGCAGCAATTTTGGCTTATTAGATAAGGAGATCGCAATCGCAACCCTCTGCTGTTCCCCGCCAGACAGTTGATAAAGCCTTGAATGCATGCGATCTTTAAGACCTACCCACTCCAGCAGCTGTTTGGCATAAGCCCGGTCATATTTACCGCCAAGCATCATCGGTGTCTCCACATTCTCGAGCGCTGTCATGTATGGAAGTAAGTTGCGGCCGTTATTCTGCCATATAAATCCGACGGTATGACGTTTATATTCGACGAGCTGAGGTTCTGTCATCTTGAGCAGGTCCCAATCACCAACAACAGCAGTTCCAGCAGAAGGGCGATCTAGCCCGCCTAAAATATTTAAAAGCGTAGATTTCCCGCTTCCGCTGTTCCCAATGATCGCCATCATTTCTCCATCCTCAACCGTGAGGTTGAGTCCTTGCAAGGCAACCACTTCCACTTCACTTGATTTATAAATTTTGACAAGACCTTCACAGTGGATCATCTTACCGCTCCTCTCCCATTTTGACGGCTTGATGCACCTTCAGTCTCCGAATTTGCCACAGCAGCATTCCTGCACCAATCAGCAGCATTACAAGCGTCACTGCGTACAACTGAAGCGTGTCACTTTGTTCAAAAACAATTCGAAATGGAGGTACTTGCTGTTTCACATTATCTGTAGTCTGGAGAAACGGTAAAAATAACCGACTTGCGAGTTCACCGATCCCAATTCCGAGTACAATCGATAATCCTGCGGTAAAAATCTGTTCTAGTAACAACATCCCGCTGAGCTGTGCTCGAGGCAGACCCATGGCGCGGAGTACCCCAAACTGAACAACACGGCCAGATAAGTTAAAGAACCAATACAGCACATATCCAATAAGTGAAATCAAGATGGATACCAAGAATCCGAGACTAAGAATTCCAAATACCCCTCCTCTTGAAGGATGTTTACCTTCAGCGACAAGTTCAGTCCGTACATCTTTTACCGATGACAGCTCGATACCATCTTTGCCAAGTCTCTCAATGAGCGGTGCAACCAGCGCATCAGGTTCCATTTTGAGCCACACTTCGTATGGCATCATAGGAACTTGATCGTAGATATAATCTAGATTAGTTATAAAAAAGGGCGTCTCATCCGGATACTGCGCCGGCCAGTAGGGCAGTATGCCAAAAACAACAAAATCTATCATCTGTTCCTGCAAGGCAATCGATAGTACATCTCCACTTTCCAGCTGATATTTTGCAGCAAACCCGGAAGGAATGATGACCGCTCCCTCATAATGACCCAGCAGGTCTAGATATTTATTCGGATGCGCGGGGAACAAATCATTACGAAACCAAGCAACCTCTGCAAAATCAACGTTATCGATGCCCACGACCATGCCTTGGCCTGCCGATTTACCAGATACGACTACATTTCCCTTGGTCTGCAGCACTCTCGCCGCATGTTCTACACCAGGCAGCTGGCGAAAAACTTCAAAAGGAGGTTCTGAGTATATTATTTTACTTGGAGCAGGTGAACCCGAGCCGCCGCCGCCTCCAGCTCCACCGCCAGGGTTCCCCCCGCCTCCTGCACCTGGGTTTCCTCCTCCAGTACCTGGGGATCCAGAACCTCCCCCATTCCCTGCATTTCCGCCGGTGCTTGGTAACATCTCTGCGGTTCCTTCCCATACCGTCTGCATCACAACATCCGTTCCATACCGGTACAGAGTACGTTCCGTAGAGTTAAGGTCGATCGTCCTCGCAGCAGAAGCATTATATACACCAAGACCCAAAGTAAGTACGAGCAAGATCATAAGCGGGTAATAAGAAGAAGAGGAGCGAGAAAGCTGTGTTAGCGTAAGGTAGATAGGTACCGGGAAAACTTTACGCCCTATCCAGCTGAAGAATCTGAGAATCCAAGGGAAGATACGTAAGAAGAATAATCCTGCTGCAAAAATGAAAAGTGCTGGAACAAAGAATAAAAACGGCTGTACTTGAAGCTGATCTGTGGTCATCCCGGTTTGAAAAGTCAGCATCTGCCTTTCGTAGAACAGGTAGTAGCCGTAACCCGCAAGACCCAGCAATAAAATATCCATATACCAACGCTGCCAAAAAGGTTTTCTATCACTTCTTGCTTGCCTGCGTTTAGCATCAACAATTGTCGACCGGGCATATCCCATGGCGGGAATAACCGAAGCAATAATCGAAGCAATAACAGCAATGGCGCCAAGAAGAATTGCATCTTGTGTGATTCCGATTGGGATTGATTTACGATCAACAAAGGACAGAAATCCACTTGCTGAGCCGATGCTTTTTGCCATAAACCAGCCGAGAAAAGGTCCCGCTACCATCGCAATTGCTCCTAGGACGATGCCCTCCAGTAAATATAAAATGACGATCTGCTTGGCGGATGCCCCGCGGCTGCGAAGAACAGCGATATCACTTTCCTGCTTTTGCAGAGACTGTCTAGCATTCATCACGATAAAATAAAAAACCATCGCAATCATGGGCACCGCTAGTGTAAAAAGCATCGTTTGGAGCTGTAAGCTTTGTTTTCGAAAATTAGCAAGTAAATCTCCAAAAGAAATATCCACTTTTGTGTCCTTTAGCTTCTGATAAAGTTCAATATCAAGACGCTCTAGTGTACTGCTTAAGGAAGGAAGCTGACTTGTTTTAATCTGACTCAGATCAAAAACGTAGTACCATTTTGATGTTTGTATCGGCACGTTTTGGTCTGCAAGAAGATACGTATTAAATAAGCCAGGATCTACATAAAATCCATTCATCATTCCTTCAAAACCCTGAACCCAGTATGGATCAGCTGTATCATCGGGGGTAAATGCACCCACAATCTTGACTCGAAGGGTAAGATCTAGACCGCTGTATACGGGATACTCCATGATGTCTCCCACATGCAGATCATTTCGGTACATCCCTTCTTCCAGCATGACGGCTTCAATAAGATCACCCTGAGCCTGATTTCCGGGAAGTACACCTTGATTCATCGTGACATGATTTTTGAGATCATTCATTGACCCGAGTGTCATGGTACGAATTCGGCTTGCATCTACTTTTTCCGGATCTTCTGGGCTGACCTCCGTACTTCGAATGGATCTGATATTAACATAGGTGCTGTAATCAAATCCGATCTTTGCAGGAATATCCTGCTGAATGAATCGATCTACATCCTCAAGTGACCTAAGATCTGTTTTGGTACCGCCGGGAGCTTGATAACTCATAAGCAGTGAACCGGCCGGCATACCGCTGCTCTCATCCTCAAGGGACTGTGCAACAACACGCTTTAGTGCGCCATCAGCATACATCGGAATGCTCACCGTGAAGCCAACAGCCACAATAAGACCAATCAAGGTACTTAACGTCAGCCAGCGCGTATTCCACATTTTGCGAGACAATAATCGTAACAAGGGGATACCTTTCATTACCTTCCAACCACCTTCTGCCCTGGTGTAAGCCCTTTGAGAATCTCCACATCGGTGGATGTCTGCTGTCCTGCTTCTACATCCACTTCTCGTTTACTCCCATCCGCTTCTACCACTTGGACATACGTTCTTGAACCAATAGAGCGAAGAGCTGAGATGGGAATCAGTACGGCATCCTCTTTGCGCTTCGTTACGACACTTACCGTAAGCGGAGTACCTCTGTTTAGTCCCTTAGGCCATTTATCCATCTCAACAATAACGTATGTATCTAGCGAGTCTTGTGCAGGAGGTTTACCCTCTCCTCCATTATTTCCTCCATTCGAATCTGATCCCAGATTCACCGGCATCACTTTAATCGTACCCTGATGTACACCAGCTCCGTTAATATCCACCTCTGCCTTCATACCTGCAGCAATCACTTCAAGATCCTGCTTCGCAAAAGTGGCGGCAACAACCAGATTAGCTGTATCCGCAATCGTAGCAATCGGGTCATACGCTTTTACCGCTGCTCCTTTTTCAACTTCAACGCTAAGTACCGTGCCGCTAAAAGGTGCCCCAAGTGTAGACTTACCGACTTGTTCCTCAAGGTCCGAAAGTTCCTGTCTTTGTTCTTCAAAAGTAATGACCGCTTCTTCGTACTCCACAGGGTCCATTTCCTCTTTTTTACGAAGGGTCTCTTTCATTTGCACTTCGGATTTGCGAATCTGCAATTTCTTTTGACGAATTTGTTTGTTCAGCTCTTCCACATCGAGCACCGCAATTTGCTGTCCCGCCTTCACCTTATCCCCGGGCTTCACGTAGAGTTCCTTCACATGCATGCCATCAAGTGTAAAATACGCCTTTTCCTCTCGCTGACTCATCAGTTTGCCAGAAGCGGACACTTTTGTCTCAATGGTTTCGGTTCTCACTTCATATTCGGGTTTCTTGGAAATCGTCGGCGGTGTAATCGGCGGCAGCACTTCCTCTTCCGGCTCAGCCGGAAGTAAGGAGCAACCGGTCAACGACAGGCTTAGGGTTCCGATCAAAACATACTGGGTCCATCGTTTACCCGCTCTAGGCAGGTGCTTTTTATGTAATAAATTTGCCGTCCACCATCTCGTAAACATGGTCTGCAACCTCCAAAATCGTAGGATCATGTGTCGTCATACAAATACTAACTTCTTCTGTGGCAATAATTTTCTGGAACACGGCCATAATCTGGGCTCCCATTTTGGAATCCAGCTCAGCAGTTGGTTCATCAGCCAGCAGCAGTTTAGGCCGATGTGCAATTGCTTTGGCAATGGCAACACGCTGCTGTTCCCCGCCTGATAATTCAAACGGCCTGTGTTTCGCTCGTTTTGTAAGACCCACCATATCAAGACAGTAAGCGACACGCTGGTTCCATTCCCCCTTAGGAACACCTGCCATACGAAGTGACAGTTCTACATTCTCCCAAGCTGACAACAGGGGCATGAGGGCATACGCCTGAAAGATAAAACCAATCTCCTGTCTTCTCATCCGGGTGCGAGCAGCATCTCCTGCTTCATGAAAAGCTCTTCCGTCAAAATAGATCTCCCCGCTTGTCGGCTGGTCCAGTCCTCCAAGCATATTAAGAAGGGTTGTCTTTCCTGAACCTGAACGACCTTTCAGCATAACGAGTTGCTGCGGCTGCACTTCCATATTAATTCCTTTAAGCACATGTATCGCTCTTCCACCAGTTTCGAAACTACGGTGTACCTCTTGAACCTGCAGCACAGGACCTTTAGGAATTACTTCTTGATCTGCTTCTTGTAATGCCTCATGTTCTACTTCTTGTAATATCTCTTGTTCTAATTCTTGTACTATTCCAGGCTCATCTTCTATATCAACCTGCTCCTCTAGAGCTATCCTCTCTGCCACATCCACTGTTGATTTACGTTCTTCTTTGGCTTTTCGAAAGGGTATTCGAATCGTAACTCCCCCCTGCTTCAATAAGGAAATTAATATACTTTACTTACAAATATTTCTATCTCGCATTATAAACGACATAAATGAGGAAGAAGTTACAACCTTTTAAAGATATTTTTATATTCAGGTTTATCAAACACTGTGGATTCGAAGCTATTGCTGGTAAAAAGTCAGATTACTGCTTTAGTGAAGTTATCTTCACAACAAAAAGAGAGTGTCTCCCCTTTTAAGAGGAACCACTCTCTTTTCTCATACTATAATTATATTTTATTCAATTTCATATCTTCATTTAGATGAACGAAACCCTTCCGATCCATATACCCTTGATTAAAGTAAACTAGAATTATGATGAAATGGATTTACCTATACACCAAACGCCGCAGGGTTCTCTCTCCAAGAATGGAGAAGAGCGATATCTCCTTCTGCAATGGCTCCTTCACGAAGAGCTACATCAATGAGAGCAGAATAGTTAGACAAGGTTTGAAGCGCAATTCCTGCTTCCTCAAAGCCATTCACTGCCCGGTCTAGCTGGTAACTGAAGATGGCAAGTACAGCCAGAACCTCAGCGCCGGATTGCTGAACTGCTTGCGCAGCTTTGATGGAACTTCCACCTGTTGAGATGAGATCCTCAATAACAATCACTTTTTGACCTTCTTTTACAAGCCCTTCGATTTGATTCTCTTTGCCATGTCCTTTCGCTTTATCGCGAATATAGATCATAGGCAGACCCAATTTCTGAGCAACAAAAGCTGCATGAGGAATACCTGCGGTTGCGGTACCCGCAATCACTTCTGTCTCCGGATACTGCTCACGGATGAGAGCGGCGAAGGATTCAGCAATGAGATCACGGATTTCTGGATAAGACATGGTCAGGCGATTGTCGCAATAGATGGGAGACTTAATACCGGAAGTCCAAGTAAATGGATCATTTGGGCGTAAAGCTACAGCCTTAATACTTAGTAGAGCGGATGCTATTTTTTCTGCGATTGTTGTCGTTGTCATGCGTTCATCATCTCCTCAATAATTTGTTCTGCTGCTGCTCTTGGATCCGTTGCTGCTGTAATGGGTCTTCCGACCACAATAAACTGAGTTCCGCCAGCGATAGCTTCTTGCGGTGTAGTTACTCGGGACTGATCGCCTGCTGCACTGCCGCGCGGTCTAATTCCCGGGGTTACCGTAATAAAATCTGCCCCGCACGCTTCGTGAGTACTTCCTGCTTCGAGAGGAGATGCCACTACACCGTGCAGTCCTGCTTCCTTAGCAAGCTGTGCATACCTTACAACAGTATTCTGAACTTGTCCAGGAATACCGATCTCATCATTCATCGTTTGCTGATCTGTGCTCGTCAGCTGAGTCACAGCAATAATGGTAGGCAGCGCTATATTTTCCTCTTCTGCTGCCTGTTTAGCACCTTCTAGTGCGGCACGCATCATAGCAGATCCGCCTCCGGCATGCACGTTAAACATATCTACACCAAGCCTAGTTACACTGTGGGAACCTCCGCGAACGGTGTTAGGAATATCATGCATTTTCACGTCTAGAAATACAGAATATCCTTTTTCTTTGAGTTCTCTAACAAATTCAGGTCCTGCTGTGTAAAACAGCTGCATCCCAACTTTCATATAGCAAGGAATACCCTTCAGTTTTTCTACCAACTCTCTTGCTGCATCTGCGTTTGGATAATCCAGAGCAACCATCAAGCGTCCAGCCATTTGTTTATATTCAGGTGTCATGAGCCCTACTCCTTCGCTAACGTTATTTCTTCCTTATCCGTGATAAAGGACATCAAGTCCAGCCCAAGCAAGTTATGGGCTGACCGATGTCCTACTGTAAAATTCACTAGAATCTATGCGTAATTAGCGGCTAAAAGTCGGCATGGATTCCGAGGAGAAGTTAATCGTCTCCAGCATTTGCAGGAGTGCACGAACAGTATCCAAGGAAGTCATACATACCACACCGTTCTCTACCGCTTCACGGCGGATCCGGAATCCATCACGCTGCGGCGTTTTACCCTTAGTCAGTGTATTAAAGACAAAGTTTGCTTCGCCCGTACGGATCATATCAAGAATGTTCGGCGTACCTTCGCTAAGCTTATTCACGGTTTGGACAGGGATACCTGCTTCTTCAAGGGCTGCAGCCGTACCGCCTGTAGCGATAATTTTGTAACCTAGCTTAAAGAATCCGCCCAGCAGTGAAACTGCTTCGTCTTTATCCTTGTCAGCTACGGTTGCAATAATTGCACCGGAAGAAGGAATCTTCATTCCTGCACCGATCAAACCTTTATAAAGTGCTTTTGCATACTGAACATCACGGCCCATTACTTCACCCGTTGATTTCATCTCAGGTCCAAGCGTAGGTTCCACTCGGCGGAGTTTCGCAAAAGAGAACACCGGTACTTTTACCGATACATGCTCGCTTTCCGGCCACAGACCATCTACATAACCTTGATCCGCTAGCTTTTTACCAAGGATGGCTTGTGTAGCTAGGTTAGCCATTGGAATGCCTGTTACTTTGCTCAGGAACGGTACCGTTCTAGAAGATCTAGGATTCACTTCAATCACGTATACATCATCTTTGTAGATGACGAACTGGATATTTACCAGTCCAATGGTTTTCAGTTCTTTTGCAATATTGATCGTGATGCTCACCACTTTTTCTTTCAAATGCGGTTCCAGATGCTGCGGAGGGTATACCGCTATTGAGTCACCGGAGTGAACCCCTGCGCGTTCTACATGCTCCATGATCCCTGGAATGAGAACTGTTTCTCCATCACAGATTGCATCAACTTCGACCTCTTTGCCAAGCATATAGCGGTCAATCAATACTGGGTGATCAGGATTGATTTTCACTGCTTGTTCCATATAGCTCAGCAGTTCACTGTCAGAGTAGACGATTTCCATTGCACGTCCCCCAAGGACATAAGAAGGACGAACCAGTACAGGGTAGCCAATACTTTGTGCAGTGACTACAGCGTCATCTACTGTTGTAACTGTTTTACCGAGTGGCTGTGCAATATCAAGTCTAGATAGAAGCGCTTCGAATTTCTTACGATCTTCTGCTTCATCAATGCTAGCAAGATCTGTACCCAGGATTTTGACGCCTGCCGCTGCAAGCGGTGCAGCCAGGTTAATTGCGGTTTGGCCACCGAACTGTACAATAACACCGATTGGTTTTTCTTGTTCAATTACATTCATTACATCTTCGAAGAACAAAGGCTCAAAGTAGAGACGATCAGATGTATTGAAGTCCGTGGATACTGTCTCTGGGTTATTGTTAATAATAACCGCTTCATATCCAGCATTCTGAATCGCCCATACGGCATGTACGGTAGAGTAGTCGAACTCAATTCCTTGACCGATTCGGATTGGACCGGAACCAAGTACCACGATTTTCTCTTTTGCAGATGGAATGACTTCATTCTCTGTTTCGTAACTAGAGTAGTAGTACGGTGTAGAAGCTTCAAATTCAGCAGCACATGTATCTACCATTTTGTATACAGGGCGCAGCTGCATTCTTTCACGCATCTCGCGAACTTCCTTCTCTGTAGTGAATGCCTCGCCCGGCTGTCCTTCGGCGCGAATCTCGGCAATGGAACGATCTGTGAAGCCCATTCGTTTTGCTTGATAGAGCATTTCTTTGCTTAGCTCTTTTTCGGAACGAATTTGATCTTCAAATTTGATAATTCCTTCGATTTTGTCAAGGAACCACCAGTCAATCTTGGTAAGATCCTGAATCTCTTGTAAAGAGTAACCGCGGCGGAATGCTTCCGCTACAAGGAACATACGCTCATCGTCCGGCTTGATCAGACGTGCTCTCAGCACTTCGTCTTCAAGCTGACCTGCATCTTTCAAATGAATACGGTGTGCTCCGATTTCAAGCGAACGAACTGCTTTGTGAATCGATTCTTCAAAAGTACGGCCAATGGCCATTACTTCGCCCGTTGCTTTCATCTGTGTTCCCAGTTTACGGTTCGCAGATACAAATTTATCAAATGGCCAGCGTGGAATCTTGCTTACGATATAATCCAGCGTCGGCTCGAAGAATGCATACGTTTGACCCGTTACAGGGTTAATAATTTCATCCAGTGTGTAGCCCATTGCAATTTTAGCTGCCATCTTCGCAATTGGATAACCCGTAGCTTTAGATGCCAGAGCGGAAGAGCGGCTTACACGTGGATTTACTTCAATAACATAGTACTGAAAGCTTTGTGGGTCTAGGGCAAACTGAACGTTACAACCGCCTTCGATATTGAGCGCGCGGATGATTTTGAGTGATGCCGTACGCAGCATCTGATACTCACGATCCGAGAGTGTTTGGCTCGGTGCCACAACGATACTGTCTCCCGTATGTACACCAACTGGGTCAAAGTTCTCCATATTACATACAACGATACAGTTGTCATTCGCATCACGCATAACTTCATATTCTACTTCTTTCATACCCGCGATACTTTTCTCGACCAAACATTGTCCGATTGGGCTGTAGCGAAGTCCAGAAGCAACGATCTCACGAAGTTCTTCTTCTGTTGCACAGATTCCGCCGCCTGTTCCACCAAGCGTATATGCAGGACGAACAATAATTGGATAACCAATCTCATTTGCAAAATCGAGAGCTTCATTAAGCGTTGTTACGATGACACTTTCAGGTACTGGTTGTTCTAGTTCACGCATCAATTCACGGAACAAGTCACGATCTTCTGCTTTTTCAATAGAAGTCAGCTGTGTACCCAGAAGTTTTACATTTTCGCTCTCCAGCACTCCAGCGCGCGCCAATTCAACCGCCATGTTAAGACCCGTTTGACCGCCAAGCGTTGGAAGAAGTCCATCGGGACGCTCTTGACGAATGATTTGCGTTACAAAATCAAGCGTAATCGGCTCGATATATACTTTATCTGCCATATTGGTGTCTGTCATGATCGTTGCAGGGTTACTGTTAATGAGAACAACTTCCACGCCTTCTTCTTTAAGCGCTTGACATGCTTGCGTTCCTGCATAATCAAACTCTGCTGCCTGACCGATTACGATCGGACCGGAGCCAATAACAAGGATTTTTTTGAGGTCTGTATTTTTCGGCATGTTAACGTGCTCCCTTCACTGCTGCGGCAAGTACGGCTTGGCGCGCTTTTTTCGGATGGTTAAGTTTGTGTTCACGAATCATATCAATGAAGCGGTCGAACAAGTAAGAATTATCTTCCGGTCCTGGTGCTGCTTCTGGATGGTACTGTACTGTAAATGCCGGATATTCTTTATGTTTTAATCCTTCAATGGATTTATCATTATTGTTAATATGTGTAACAATCAGGTCCGTACCTTTTATTGACTCTTCATTTACGGTATATCCATGATTTTGAGATGTAATATAGCAGCGGCCTGTTTCTAAATCTTTGACCGGATGGTTACCACCGCGGTGACCAAATTTTAGTCTTTCTGTATCCGCACCGGCTGCCAGCGCAAACAACTGGTGACCAAGGCAGATCCCGAAGATTGGATATTCGCCAAGCAATTCGGAGATCATCTCTACCGCATGAGGAACGTCTTTCGGGTCCCCAGGGCCGTTGGATAGCTGAATGCCGTCTGGATTCAGTTTCCGAATTTCATCAGCCGTCGTATCGTGCGGTACGACCACTACGTCACAGCCGCGTTTATTCAATTCGCGCAGGATACCTGTTTTCGCCCCATAGTCTACAACTACGATTCGCTCTCCTGTACCTGGGCTGCTGTATACGTGTTTAGTTGATGTGAGCGGCACCTGATTGCGTAGTTCTTCTATCGTCGTATCTTTCATCATTTCTAGAAGTTCTTCAACCGGCTTCGAACCTGTTGTCAAAATTCCTTTCATTGTTCCGTGATGACGAATACGGCGTGTTAACATCCGTGTATCGATATCGCTGATTCCTACAATTCCATACTCTTTCAAAAGATCATCAACACTGCATTCTGCACGCCAGTTACTCGGTACCGGTTCGTGGCGGCGAGTAACAAAGCCATGTACATAAGGACGAATGGATTCAAAATCATCACGTGTGATCCCGTAGTTTCCGATCAGCGGATAAGTCATCGTTACGATTTGTCCGCAGTAAGAAGGATCAGACAGCACCTCTTGGTAGCCTGTGATACCTGTATTAAAAACGACTTCACCTGTTGTTTCACCCTCTGCACCGAAAGATCTTCCGGTGAACAATGTGCCGTCTTCTAGTAACAATCTTGCTTGTGCCTGCATCCAATTTCACTCCTTAATGTTGTCTTGACTCAATTTTGGTATTATCGATAAGCTTCTATATAAAAGTTCAGAAAACCGTTGTTAGTTGTAATCGTTTATTGCTAGCTTAACGTTGAATCAGAATATACCTTTTTCCCGTCTACAAAAGTCATTACAGGCCAGCCCTTAAGTTCCCATCCTGTAAATGGTGTGTTACGTCCTTTTGTAGCGAACTCGGTTGGATCAACAGCGCGCTCCGTATTAAGGTCAATGACCGTGATATCCGCTGGTGCTCCTTCTTCCAAACGTCCTGTATCAAGGCGGAATACCCGAGCTGGTTCAGTCGTCATTTTCTCTACCAGGAAGGACAAACTCCATTTTCCTGTTGCCACAAACTTGGTATAGAGCAGCGGGAATGCTGTTTCAAAACCAACAATACCAAATGGTGCAAGCTCCATTCCTTTTGCTTTTTCTTCTTCACTGTGCGGTGCGTGATCTGTAACGATAATATCGATTGTGCCGTCCTCAAGACCTTCGATACATGCTTCTACATCACGGCGCGAGCGCAGTGGAGGGTTCATTTTCCAATTTGCATCAAGACCTGGGATGTCTTCATCTGCCAGAATCAGATGGTGTGGACAAACCTCAGCAGTTACTTTAATTCCGATCTTCTTCGCTTCACGGATCAGTCGAACTGATTGCTCCGTACTCACATGGCAGACATGATAATGTACACCTGTTGCTTCAGCTAGTAAGATATCACGTCCAACATGAATCGCTTCAGACTCATTCGGAATGCCTTTTAGGCCATGTTTCTCGGCAAAAGCGCCTTCTGCTACACAAGCACCTTCTACCAAGGAGTTGTCTTCACAGTGAGCAATAACGGGCATATCCATCGCTGCTGCTTTTTTCATCGCATCTTTCATCATTTGTGCACTTTGTACGCCAACACCGTCATCAGTGAATCCGATTGCACCCGCTGCTTTGAGTGCATCAAAATCAGTCAGTTCACGACCCAGTTCGTTTATGGTAATCGCAGCGTAAGGAAGTACTTTCGCAAGATTTGCTTCTTTTGCTTTATTAAGTACGAGTTGTACGGTTTCGGGATCGTCTGTTACAGGTCTCGTGTTTGGCATACAAGCGATTGTCGTAAAGCCACCTTTTACAGCAGAACGGCCGCCGGACTCAATTGTTTCTTTATGTTCAAATCCTGGTTCTCTCAAATGTACGTGCATATCGATTAAACCCGGAACTACTAATTTTCCTTCTACATCAATCTCTTCTATGTTTACATCGCTAGGGTTCGTTCCTTCTTCAACAAATAGGGAGAAGCCCGCGTTCACATCATGTATACTCAAAATCTTTCCTTCGGATATGATAATGTTCTTTTGTTCGAGTTCCCCAGCCTTATTCAGTACACTTGCATTTTTAATCATTTGTAACATGGTTATATCCTCCGCTCCGGTACCGTTTTATCGTAACAACGGACATTATGTTTAAATTGTATGTTTTGACTACTGTAAGGGTTAACAAATGCCCAACTTTTTTCGAATTTTACTATTATAAAATCAAAGCTCTTTCCATCACTGCCATGCGGATGGGAACTCCATTTGACATTTGCGGGAAAATTCGGGAAGCCGGACTTTCTACAACCGCATCGTCAATCTCTACATTCCGGTTAACTGGAGCAGGGTGCATGATGATCGTTTTCGGACTCAGTTTAGCAGCTCGTTCTTCCGTGAGTCCGTAATTTTGGCGATATTCATCCGCTTTCATATCAATTCCTTTATCATGACGCTCTAGCTGAACACGCAGCAACATCACAACATCTGCCTTAAGCGCTTCATCAAGAGTGATATAAGGAGCAAGTGATTCTAGTTCCGGAGCTTTCATGCTGTTTGGTGCGCAGAAGCTGACTTTCGCTCCGAATTTTTGCAGTGCATATAGATTTGAACGGGCTACTCTACTATGTTTGATGTCTCCAATAATGGATACGTTCAAGCCGCGAAGTTCACCGAAAGTTTGTCGCATTGTGTATAGATCAAGAAGTGCTTGAGTTGGGTGTTCGTTATTTCCGTCCCCTGCATTAATAAGAGGCACTTTCACTTTCTGAGCAATCTCTTGCAAGACGCCTTCCGGTTTTAACCGTATAACACCGGCATCGATCCCCATAGATTCGAGTGTGCGTACCGTATCGTAGATCGATTCTCCTTTTTCGACGCTTGAGGCTGCTGCCGCAAAATTCAGCACTTCAGCACCCAGTCTTTTTTCTGCCATTTCGAATGAAAAACGAGTTCGTGTACTGTTCTCGAAAAACATGTTGGCTACAAACTTTGAAGCTAGAATCGGATTCAGCTTCTCCGCCTGTGCATCGAAGTAGGCTGCCCGGCTCAGAATGGATTCTATTTCACTAACACTTAGATCTTTTAAACCGAGTAAACTCCGCTCTTTCACACTCTTCGCTGTAACTGTCATCCTTCTTCCCTCCGGTTCTGAATGGTGACTTGATCAACGCCGTCAACTTCTTTCAGAGCTACATCGATGAGTTCCGAACGAGAGGAAGGAATGTTTTTACCGATAAAATCAGGTCTTACAGGGAGTTCCCGGTGACCCCGATCTGCCAGTACAGCAAGCTGTATCATTTGCGGACGTCCACTATCCATCAGTGCGTCCATTGCCGCTCTTATGGTTCGGCCTGTGTATAATACATCATCAAACAAAATTACTTTTTTATTGTGAGTGACTTCTTTTAACTGTTTCTGAATTTCTTCGTTCTTCTTGCTACCCTCCGTACCCCGATCATCACGGTAAGGAGTAACATCCAAATCGATACAAGGGACTTTCTTTCCTTCAATCTCTTCGATCTTCGCTGCAATTCGTTCGGCGAGGTAAACTCCTCTGGTCCGAATTCCAACAAGAATGCAGTCATCAATCCCTTTGTTTTTCTCTAAAATTTCATGTGCAATCCTTGTTAGTGCTCTGCGGATTCCAATCTCATCCATAATGACATGTGCTTCATTACTCATGTGCTTTACGAACCTCCTCTGGATTTCCCTTTTACCAGTGGTCCCGTGAAGAGATAAAAAAAGACTCCCTGCCGTAAAATCATGGCAAGGAGTCTTATAACCGCGGCAGGCGTACGCCGGGTCATTAAGCTCTAAAGGACATCCGAAACAAAAGCCGCAGCTTTGAACGGGTCCAATCACGTTACCTTGCCAGTCTCACGGGACTGATTTAAAGGTGCTATTCATGTATTTGTCTGAATGTTAACCTCTCAGGATTAACCAATTTCAAACAAATCTTCATTGACATGAATTATGACAGATAGCTTATCCTCTGTCAACACCTTAATTGATAAAAGGGTTTCAGCACAATCGTTTATACATCAGACACCTGTCATTATGCATTTCAATAGCTATATTTTCTATAATTATACGTTAATTATGTATAAATATCCACCTTTTCTTTTCTCCATAAAAAAAGGACCTGACAGTGCCAGGTCCTTTACATTTATTTTTGTTCCATATTCACTTGATTATTTATTTAACTATTTAAGTTCCATTTATGGTTGGTTCCAAATTTATTAGTGATCGTCTTTCGCCAATCGTCTAAAGAGAAAAGTAATTCCAGTGAACCCTAAGACCATAATCAACGCGACCATTGCAATAAACGCCATGAGTAACGTCCCCCTCTTTATTTAATAACTTTATTGTATCCTGAAATTTTTCCTTTTGTCGTGCTAAACTTTACAATACTGTGAAACGTTTCACATAAATCATTTATGAAACTTCTGCGGCTCATGATCACATGAAAAAAGGACACAACCGAAAGGTTGCGTCCTCATTTTTTAACTATGACTAAAAACGGTTCCTATTAAAATTCAAACTCCACGTCGCTTAAACGACGTTTGATCTCTTCCATCACCCGTCTCTCCTCAGCTTCGCCTTTCGCTTCAAATGTAACGGAGAAACGTACAAAATGACCTGCATCATCCCAAGGTACAGTGGAGATTAGCTTCTCGCGGATCAGGAACTGAGAGAAGTCTTCTCCTGTTTCAAAACGACGTCCGCCTTTGATCCCCTTTGGAGCTTCAACATATAAAAAGAAAGATCCTTTTGGCTTTTCCGCTCTAAATCCAAGTTCAGTAAGAGTATCCACCAGCATGTCATGACGGCGAGAATATTTCTCTGCAATCTTTTCTGTGATTTCCGGATGGGACAATCCATACGCTGCCGCTTTTTGAATCGCTATAAACTGACCCGAATCATTGTTATCCTTTACATCGCTGAATGCTTTGACAATAAGTGGGTTACCCGCAACAAAACCAATACGCCACCCTGTCATGTTATAGGATTTGGACAAGGAGTGAAGCTCAACGCCCACATCCTTCGCACCAGGCACGGATAAGAAACTCAGCGGATTCAGACCATCATACGTAAGTGCCGCATAAGGAGCATCATGTACAACGATTACGTTGTATTTTTTAGCCCATGCTACAACCTCTGTAAAAAATTCCGCAGTGGCACTTGCCCCTGTTGGGTTATTCGGATAATTCAAATAAAGCAGCTTCGCTCGGTGAGCAATTTCCTCTGGAATCGACGCTAGGTCCGGTAAGAAGTTGTTTTCTTTGGTGAGTTGTACGTTGTACACTTCTCCGCCAAGATACTTGGTGTGAGTTCCGAGAACAGGATATCCAGGTACAGTTAAGATCGCAACATCCCCAGGATTAATGAATACAGAAGGGATCATAGCCAGGGCCGGTTTTGAGCCAATGGAATGTACGACTTCAGATACAGGATCAATTCCTTTTACCCCAAAAACTTCTTCTAAGTATTTAGACGCAGCTTCTTTAAATTCAGGAATCCCGTTATCCGCGTAACCACGGTTTTCGGCCTTTGCAGCTTCTTCCGCAAGCTTTGCAACAATCCCTGCATCTGCCATCTCATCTGGTTCACCAACCCCAAGGTCAATGAGTTCAATATTTGGAAAGTCCTTTTTTGCTGCTTGTTTTGCTCGTTTTATTTTTTCAAATTTATAAATGTTTGTGTCTTTACCATAGTTCGCACCGCCGATTCGATCGGCAAAACTCGTTTGAATGAAAGTTTCTTGATATTTATTAGTACTCATATCGCGTATCTTCATCTCCTTGTGTAACGAATATCTCCATGTATAAATATGAAGGATTCTGCTCGTTAAAACCATGGACTATACATCCGATCATTTGCACTATCATTTTATGCTAAGTTACGCTTATAACCCTATATACCCAATATTATACGTTCTAAGCGCTTCATTTAGTTTGCACGAAAGCACCATTAATTATCAATAAAACACAAAAAAGAGCGCCGCTTAAAGCGACACTCTGAATGAACTGATTCTAAACTGTAAAAATAAGCTACCTGCTTCGCAAAGAAGCAAGCACATCTTCCATATCTTGCGGAAGTGGAGCCGTGAATTCCATCTGTTCTCCTGTATCTGGATGAACAAAACCAAGCGTCTGAGCATGAAGTGCTTGGCCATTCATTTTTATCCCTTTATTCCGTCCATACATGGGATCACCGACGAGAGGATGGCCAATAAACTTCATGTGTACCCTGATCTGATGCGTACGTCCTGTCTCCAGCTTCAATTCAAGCAGGGTATAGTCGCCAAGACGTTCTAATACAGTAAAATGCGTTACTGCTTCTTTGCTATTGCGATCAGTTACGGTAAACATTTTACGGTCATTTGTGTCACGCCCAATTGGAGCATCCACGGTTCCCTGATCATGCTGTACATGACCATGTACCAGTGCAATATAACGACGATTGACACTATGCTCTTTCAGCTGAGCAGCAAGCGAGGCATGCGCCTTATCATTCTTGGCAGCCATAAGGAGACCTGAGGTATCTTTATCAATTCGGTGGACAATTCCCGGACGAAGTTCGCCGTTAATACCGGACAAATCTTTACAATGATACATAAGTGCATTCACCAGTGTTCCAGAAGTATGACCCGGTGCCGGGTGAACAACAAGTCCTCTTTGTTTGTTCACTACAATGACGCTTGCATCTTCATATACCACTTGCAGCGGAATGTTTTCAGGAACGATTTCTACTGCTGCCGGCTCTGGGACGATAACCGTAATGTTATCTCCTTCACTGAGCTTATAGTTTGACTTTACCTTTGCACCATTTACGGTAACATGACCGTCTGCAATCCACAATTGAACCTGAGAACGGGAAACACCATCCATGCTCTCCGCAATATATTTATCAATTCGTTCCTTTGCATAATCAGCAGTGACGGTCCACTCCTGGATGTCTTGAGCCGATTCTTGTTCGGACCGATCTGTCATCTTTATTCCTTCCCTTCTTGTTGACCTACTTGTTGATCTTCACGCCGCTTTTCTCTTCTTGATTCAAGTAGTGTGTCCAAGATAATAAGAGCTACCCCCACTACAATCGCAGAATCGGCAACGTTAAAAATCGGAAACGTATAGCTTCCAAAATTAAATTTAAAGAAATCAACGACTTCACCCATTAGCAGGCGATCCAAAAAGTTACCAATAGCTCCTGCAAGAACTAAAGATAATGCCAGTGGGAGCAATTTATCAGGCTGGGATTTAATTTTTTGGATATACCAAACGAGTGCGACTACCACAATAATGGTTACTACAATAAAAAACCAACGCTGATCTTGGAGAATACCGAAAGCCGCTCCCCGGTTACGGTGAGAAGTAATGTAGAAAAAGTCTCCAATCACCGAAATTTGTTGGCCCAAATCCATATTGGTTTTGACGAGCCACTTACTTCCTTGATCCACCATAAAAACAATCAAAGCAATAACGTAATAGATCACCGTGTTTTTGTCACTCCGTTCTTGTCTTTTACCATTCGATGGGTAATGCCTTATTTATTGTAGCACACCCGCTGGAACAGCGTCTATTTGAAGTGATAGAGAGAGTTCAGTCCCATTATGCAAAATACACCTTCTCTAAAACCTTTGCTTTTTGCGCACTCTATACAGACACCAAGACAGTGCAATTTTAATACTACACCAGCCAGTAACAAGTAAAGGAGCATTCATGCCCATGACGCATCTTAGCAAGCAAGAGATGGAAGATTTGCGCAAGCAGCTTCTTGAGCGAAAACAAGATATTCAGCACCGTGAAAAAACCAATGATCACTATGGCCTTAGCGGTTCCATGCGTTATCAAGCAGGAGAACTTTCCACGATTGATAATCATCCCGGAGATGTAGCTACTGAAATGTTCGAACGAGCAAAAGACATCTCCTTAAACGAACATGATGAATTTATGCTTGAGCGCATTGACTCTGCATTAGCCCTTATGGAAAAAGGTGACTACGGCGTATGTGCTGTATGCAGTAAGCCAATTCCTTATGAACGGCTAGAAGCTGTACCCTATACCATTTATTGTAGAGAACATGCTCCAGAAACTGTCGTTTCTAATGATCGCCCAGTCGAAGAAGAGTTCCTTACCCCTCCATTTGGCAGAACAAGCCTGGACGAGAAGGATACTCAGAATGGTTTTGACGGCGAAGATGCCTGGCAAATCGTTGAGAGCTGGGGAAACTCTAATAGTCCCGCTCTGGCAGAAAGCAATAACGTCGATGATTACAATGCGATGTACATTGAAGCATCGGAAGAAATTGATGGATGTGTGGAAGCTTACGAAAGCTTTCTCGCAACCGATATCTATGGAGAAAATGTATATGTTCTAAGAAATAACCAATATCGTAAATACCTTGAGGATGACGAAGGAATGAACATTCTTGCCCCTGATGTTCTTCCGAGTGACGATTAAATCACAGCGTATCGAGTTCTAATTGTCTTTGAACAATACGTACGATATCTGCAATGTAGTCTCCAATAATGGGGAGATTTAACGCTCCAAGCAACTGAAGGAGATAGATGATCGTTGCTGCAAAAAAGGTGAAGCCAATCGCTATTCCAACTCCTCTTGCTGTACCTGAAAGAATATTAAGCCAGATGAGTCGCGCTGGTCTATACAAGAGCTGCGTATAATCAGCAATCCTTGACTTCTCAAGGCTCGAAGCTAATTTTTGTAACAACCCGTGCATCTCATTAATTTGCCCTTCAAGTTCTTTGATTTCATCTGATGCTTTCTGATTTGTTGTCATCGCTAAATGGTCTTATCCTTTCCTTTATAGGATTAGAAAAAGCGGAAACGAGCCAGGGGAAATATACTTCCCTCAGGCTCGTTTTTGCATATCGTTCTTTATGCTATTATATCCGCTTTAAAACCGAATTAGCCTCTACCTATAGTTATCTTACGAGATTTTAACACCAATCGTTTTAGATCCCGCTTCTACTTTTTCCATATCTTCCGCAGTACCAAAGGAAACATCGGTTACGAGTACATTTTCACGAAGTACATCTTCAAATGCTTCAATCGCTGCTTTTAGCTCATCATCCACATCTAGCACAAGATTTACTCGTTTTTCTATTGGAAGATCCAGTTTCTTTCTTGTATCCTGAACGGCACGAACAACCTCACGAACCAAACCTTCTTGTTCAAGTTCTGGCGTGATCTCTGTATTCAGCGCAACCGTCAGACCGTAACCGGATGCTGCTGCAAATCCTTCTTTTGCTTTTTTCTCGATTAGAAGTTCCTCACTAGAAATGTGAAGTTCAGTTCCTTCAGGGGAGACAATGTTAAATTCTCCAGATTCTACAACAGAACGAGTCTCGTCTACGGTCATACCTTTAAAATGATTTTGCAGGAAGCCTACATTTTTACCGTATTTTTTACCTGCTACTTTCAAATTCAATTTCAATGAGAAATCAACAAAGCCGCTGTCGCTTGTTTCTACTTCAATTGTTTTCACATTGATCTCTTCTTTAATGATCTCTTCATATCCTGGCAGATCGAAATCTTGGTGCAGAGATACAATCAGAGCGGACAATGGCTGACGTGTTTTGATTCCTGTCTCATTACGTACGTTACGCGCAAGTTCAACAATATTGCGTGCCGTCTCCATGTCTTGCTCCAGCTTCTCATCAATCAGAGCAGAATCTGCTACTGGATAGTCAGTAAGGTGAACACTGCCTTCTCCGCCAAGGTTTCCATATACATCCTCTGACAACATCGGTGTAAATGGAGCCATGAGTTTGGACAACGTAAGCAGTACTTCTGTCAGCGTACCATAAGCAGCCAGTTTGTCTTCGCTCAGGCCACTTCCCCAGAAACGATCACGGGAACGACGGATATACCAGTTGCTCAGCTCATCAACAAATACTTCGATTGATTTTGCAGCATTCAGGAAATCATTTACTTCAAGCCCTTTACGAACTTTTGCGATTAGAGAGTTCAGACGTGACAGCACCCAGCGATCCAGTTTGTTCTCAGAACCGTTAAATGGATGATCTTTTGGATCATAACCATCGATATCAGCATACAGCGCAAGGAATGCATGTGTATTTACAATCGTATCGATCACTTTTGATTTTGCTTCTCCTACGATCCCTTTGGAGAAACGTTTGCTGTTCCATGGCGCACTGTCTGCAAGTAGTGCCCAACGGAATGCATCTGTACCATATTCGTTAATGATCTCCCATGGATCAATGACATTGCCTTTGGATTTGGACATTTTTTGTCCATTCTCATCCAAGATATGACCTGTTGCCATAACTGCTTTATAAGGAGCTTTGCCAGTAAATAAAGTGGATACGGCAAGCAAGCTGTAGAACCAGCCGCGAGTCTGGTCAATCCCTTCACAGATCATGTCTGCAGGATATTGCTGTTCAAATGTTTCCTTATTCTCAAAAGGATAATGATGCTGTGCAAATGGCATTGAACCACTGTCAAACCAGACATCAATTACTTCGGATGTTCTTTCCATTACCCCATTTTCACAGTGTGTACAGTGTACTTTTACTTCATCTACATATGGCTTATGGAGTTCGAGATCCTCGCTCACTTCGCCTACCGCATGTTTGCGAAGTTCCTCATGGCTGTGCGGTGAAAATTGTCCGCCGCAGTCCTGACATACCCATACGTTCAGCGGAGTACCCCAGTAGCGGTTACGACTGATGTTCCAGTCCACGAGATCTTCAAGGAACTTACCAAAACGTCCTTCACGAACATGGCCAGGATACCATTCTACGGTATTGTTATTGGCAATCAGCTGATCTTTCACAGCTGTTGTTTCAATAAACCAGCTGTCCATTGCATAGTAGAGAAGCGGTGATTTACAACGCCAGCAGAACGGATAGCTGTGTTCGATTTTTTCTTTGCTATAAAGTGTGCCTTGTTCGGACAAATACTTCACGATATCAAGGTCACAATCTTTTACAAAACGTCCTGCAAAATCAGTAACTTCTTCTGTATACTTCCCTGCAGAATTAACTACACTTACAAAGCTGATTCCATTCTCACGACAAGTTTTATAGTCATCTTCCCCGTGAGCAGGAGCCATATGAACGATACCTGTACCGCTTGCATCCGTTACAAAGCTTGCTCCAACTACCATGTTCGCTTTTTCTGCTTTGATGTAATTAAACGGCGGTGTATAAGTAAGACCCACAAGCTCTGAACCTTTCAGTGTAGAAAGAACTTCATAGTCGCCTTTCATCACTTTTTCCACCAAGTTCTTCGCCACGATATAGGTGCCGTCTTCTTGTTTCACTCGTGCATATTCCATGTCTGGATTTACAGCAAGTGCCACGTGAGCAGGAAGTGTCCAAGGTGTTGTCGTCCAAGCCAGAATATATTCATCACGATCATCCAGTTTAAATTTGGCTGTTGCACTCAGGTCCTTAACATCCTCGTATCCTTGAGCTACTTCATGTGAACTAAGCGTTGTCTGGCAGCAAGGACAATACGGGCTGACACGATGTCCGCGATAAAGAAGCCCTTTGTCATGGATCGTTGCGAGAATATTCCACACACTTTCGATGTATTTGTTATCAAGTGTAACGTAAGGATGATCCAAATCCGTCCAGTACCCGATTGCTTCGGTTAGTTCGCGCCATTTATGTTCATATTCAAACACACTAGCTTTACACTTCTTGATAAAAGCTTCTACGCCGTAGTTTTCAATCTCATGTTTTCCGTTAATGCCAAGCTGCTTCTCCACACCAAGTTCTACGGGAAGACCGTGAGTATCCCAACCTGCTTTACGAACTACACGGTAGCCGTTCATCGTTTGATAGCGACCCACAAAGTCTTTAATAACGCGGCCAAGTACGTGCCCGATATGCGGAGCACCATTTGCGGTAGGTGGTCCTTCATAGAGAACGTAATTAGGTTTGCCTTCCCGATTCTCAATTGATTTTTTAAATGTATCTTCTGCATTCCATTTACTGAGGATTCGCTGCTCGCGAGCGCGAGCTTTTTCTTTGACATCGACTCGTTTCATCTTCAAACTCCCTCTCTTTATAGCGCATTACTATATTTAGAAAAATAAAAAAAGCCTCATCCCCAAAAGGGACGAGACTGTACTCGCGTTACCACCCTAGTTCCATCTCCAGCCTGTTCGCTCTAATCAAATTCATGATCATCACGATTGAGCAATAGAGACAGCTCTCTAATCCTTATGAAACTTCCATAAGGAGCCGATATAACGTTCGGCTTACGGTATCAGCTTATTCGTATCCGCAAATACCATCGTAATATGCAGATCCTTTCGGCTTCACTTCTCCGGGAGGATATTCGGTCGTGACCTGTTCATTGGCTTGCACCAACCGCCAACTCTCTGTGAACAATCTTCACAACGTACTGATTCCCATCATCAAAAATAAAATATGAAATTCATATAAGAATATTTATAGCCTCTTTTATAAAAAAAGTCAACCGGATCAATAACCTGGAAATAGTTCATAATCCGCTCTTATCTATATCATATCCAAATAAATGAAATATTAATAAATTTCTTTCATTTCACGTTCATGCTCACGAACCTCAAATTCTCGGTTCTCCAATGCTTCCCATCCATCCTGTGTTAATAGTTCAAGCTGAGCTTCCACAAGTGTACGGAAACGTGCACGATAGATTGAAGCCTGTTTCTTCAGCTCTTCAACTTCCATCGAAATCTTGCGTGACTTCGACAAAGCTTCGTTTATGATGCGGTCTGCGTTCTTCTCCGCTTCCTTCACGATCAGCTGCGCTTCTTTCTTCGAATTATTCTTCACTTCATCTGCAGCTTCTTGAGCCACGATAATGGTCTTACTCAGCGTTTCCTCAATGTTTGAGAAATGATCCAGCTTCTCCTGCACGGACAGCAGCTGGTTATTAAGTTCCTTATTCTCGCGGATCACAGCCTCATAATCTTTAATGACCTGATCCAGGAATTCGTTAACCTCATCCTCATCATACCCACGAATTCTGCGAGAGAACTCTTTATTATGTATGTCCAGCGGTGTAAGCGGCATACTGTCCACCTCCTATAATATTAACCTCCAAAAAAGGAGATTTATGAAACAAAAAAATAATGGTGAACCTTCTGCCACCCTAGGCAGCAGAAGACTACGGAATCATGTAATATTCACCATCTGTATATTAACATGTAGTTTATATCGGCAACTTTATATGTTGTCATAATGCCTAGACCTATACTTTTCGACAAGAAAAGCAGAATTCCTGCAACATACTTAGACAAATCTGCCAACTTTGACACGAAAACGGCCTTTTTTAGTAACTCCATCTATCTCCATTACTTTAAAACGTCCTAACCCTTGAACAGAAACTACGTCTCCTGCCTGAAGAGCTTTAGACGGATCTTCAACAACTCGGAAATTCACTTTACAGCGGCCAGCCTTGATGGGTATAAGAATTTTGCTTCGGCTGAGCCTGTACACATCACTTGCAATCCCGTCGAGACGCAAAGAAGCTACCGTCAGATCCATCATCTGAAGTGATACCTCACTCGTCCGAAGCTGATCGATCGGCAGAATATCTGTAAATACGTTCACACGATGAACCTGATGCAGATGGATTGATAAATAATCTGCAACTTCTTTAGCAACTACCGTATGGCAACCATCATCAAGTACATGAATGTCTCCAATCTTACCTCTTTTCAGGCCAAGACTCAAGAGTGCACCCATATAATCCCCGTGTTCGAGCTGTAGTAATTTTTGGTCTGCTGAGGTAATCGCCAGCACAGCGAGCTCCATGCTTTCCTCTTCTAAATAAGCATAATCGGGTGCTACGAGTGCCCGTTTACGTTCAGCCGTTTCTGAACCCCCGTCCAGATGTATCTGCACATCGTTTCGGCGATTCATAAGTGATTCCAAAATATAAGCCTGGCGAGGATCGAGAAAGTCCGTCAGTTTCATCTCGTGAAACTGTCCCGCACGTTCGACCCACTCCCAGGCTTTGTCTACAAAATCCCGTTCATCGGGGTGAAAATGATCATAAACTTCAGTTTTCATTTCAAGATCACCCTGCTTTGCATATCATACTTACCTAAAGGCTTTCGTATAATCTACGTTAATATACTGCTTAGAATAGCAATGAGTCCCATTGCTGCATAACGCAGAGCAAAAAGCGCAATGATTGGAGAGATATCAATCATACCGAAGATTGGCGGTATAAAACGCCGGAAAGGCGCAAGATATGGCTCTACAAATTTGCCTATTATTTCTCCAAATTTACTCTCGCGTGCATTAGGCAGCCAGGACATTAAGATATAAATAAGAATCAGCCAGTAGTAAATGTCTACTATAGCTGTGATGGTTCGAACTGCAATATCCAAAAACAATTCACCTCATTCTGCCGTAATCTGTGTCGCTCTCACTTTCAGCCAAAATCTCAGCAATCGTTCCTTGAATTTCCACCGTGTCTGGTGTACATAAGAAAATATTACCGCCTATTTTGGAAATACCCCCACCCAGCGCATATACCGTTCCGCTTAAGAAATCAATAATCCGCAGAGCTTGGTCTTTGCGGACACGCTGAAGATTGATCACAACGGTGCGATGAGCACGAATATGATCCGCAATCTCTTGAGCTTCATCATAACTGCGTGGTTCGTAGAGAACAACTTTTACATTTTTTTGGGAATGGATACTCACCACATTATTTCCCTTCTGATTTCTACGTTTATCGAAGTTCGGGGTTTCAACTTCTTGTTCCGGTTCCTCATTACGTGTATTATTTACTTGTTCACGCTCGATAATCTCTTCTTCTTCTTGCAAGCCAAAAAAATTCATGAATTTATTCATTACACTCATCTCCTTAGTCCTCCTCTTTTCCTACAAGAACACTTCCCAGTCTTACCCAGGTAGCCCCTTCTTCAACAGCAACTTCATAATCATTCGACATTCCCATCGACAAATGGGTCAGCGGCTGATTCGTTAAAGCTTGTCTGTTCAAATCATCCCTTAGTTCACGAAGTCCGCGAAATACAGGGCGAGTACGTTCTGCATCTTCCTCAAAAGGAGCCATTGTCATTAATCCGGTAATATGAACATGAGGAAATTCACGAATTTGCTTGAGTAATGGTACAACTTCTTCCGGCTCAAGACCGTATTTTGATTCTTCTCCAGATATATTCACCTGAAGCATGCACTCCACTTGCAGATCAACCTGGCCTGCCTTTTTCTCAATCTCTTTTGCAAGAGAAAGACGATCTAGTGAATGAATGTATGCGAATTTGCCAATAACATCTTTAACCTTGTTGGTCTGCAAATGTCCTATGAAATGCCATATCCCTCTATCGTGCAGAGCATTCCATTTGTCTTCAGCGTTTTGCCAGCGATTCTCGCCAATATGTATAAGTCCGTGATCCAGTACTTTACTGGTCATCGCAGTCGAAACATATTTTGTAACGGCAATTACACCGACGTCTTCTCTATTTCGTCCGCTTCGTTTGCATGCGGCCGTTATACGCTCATTAACATGCTGAATTCTCTCCTCCAGTTGCAAGGAGGTCACCTCTCTTCCAATCCGATCCAGCTTGCCATACGACCCGTAATCCCGTTTTCCTTACGGTAACTGAAGAACAATTCTGGATGGCAGCTTGTACACCATGAAGTAATTTCGATATGTTCCGGCAATATTCCTGCTTTTATCATAATGTGTCGATTCACTTCTTTCAAGTCAAGCATACTTTTTCCATCTGAAACCGGTTTATGGCAAGCTGCATAAGTCAAGCTGTTATGTTTGTCATTACCCTCTGAAACCTCATACCAAACCTTCACCTTATTCATTACATAGTCGTCTACCTCATAACAGCAGCTCCCTATCGACGGGCCAATTGCAGTTCTAATGTCTTGACGCTGACACCCATAATACTCTTCCATTCGTGTAATCATTCGCTCCGCAATCCCGGCAACCGTGCCTTTCCAGCCTGCATGAGCAAGCCCTACAACTTCTTTTTTCGGATCGAAGAAATACAAGGGCACACAGTCGGCATAAAAGGAAGTTAATAGAATACCTCTTACGTTAGTGAGTAATCCGTCCGTTTCCTGAAAAGCCGATTCGCGATCTAGAAATCCTCTGCCCTGATCTCGCTCGGTTACAATCGCAACTTCATTCTTATGCACTTGTTCTCCGCATGTCCATGATTCTGGCTTCATACCGATTTCTTTAGCGATCCGCGTTCTATTCTCGATAACATCCTGCGGATCATCCCCTACATGAAAAGCACAGTTCAAACTGCTGTAAGGCGCTTTCCCTACTCCGCCCAGACGGCTTGTATAACCAACTTTGAGTCCTATATCTGCCTCATAGCTTTTCCAAGGTTCTATTTCAAACAATCCCGGGCTCCCAGCAGCAGGAGGATTCAAGCTGGGAGAATCTAAGGATGCTGTCTTTTTGAATACAAACGGTTCCATGAAAGTAAAATTCACCTCATCTTTTTTTACAGTGTAACAAAAATAGAGCTAAATTGCTCATCTACCTTCGCTTAAAAGAAAGACGGCGCCTTTTTCCAATCCTACTTTCATAACCCGCGCCGCTGCTCGTCTCGGCTTCGTTCCCATCGTTCTGAACTTGGCTGCTCTCCATCGCCTGGATGCTCCTTGACCTCATCCATCTTAACAAGAACCACATCAGAACCGATTTTGACAATATTACGCCATGGAATGATCAGGTCTGAACCACCGCCGAATAACCCCATAAAGCGGCTGTAACTGGGGACAACAATCGCATCAATTCGCCCATTCCTAAGGTCAAGTTCCAGATCACTAATCTGACCAAGCCTTTTTCCATCGATAATATTAATTACGTCTTTGGTTTGAAAATCCGAAATTTTCATCGCTCTTACCGTTAAATCTCCTGAACTCATACCTTATCACATCCCGCTATTTGTGCTTATAATCTACTATATGATTGAATCGCCCAAAATGTACTCTTTTTTAAGATCGTTGCTGCAAGCTTTTAGACTCCTGTACAAAAAGATAAAACCTTTATTTCTGCCTAAGGCAGAAATAAAGGTTTAGGAATTTAGTTCATTATGCAATTTACCAAATACATTGCATTTTCCTCGTACTGCAAAAGCCTTACGTCTTCACATGTTTCTGCATTTGCTGGATCGCTGACTTCTCAAGACGTGACACTTGAGCCTGGGAAATGCCGATTTCATCTGCTACTTCCATTTGCGTTTTTCCTTCGAAAAAGCGCATAGACAATATCATTTTTTCCCGCTGACCCAGCCTGAGCATCGCTTCTCTAAGCGCAATTTCTTCAATCCAGGTTACATCCTTATTCCTGTCGTCACTGATCTGATCCATTACATAAATCGGATCACCACCGTCATGATAGATCGGTTCGAACAAGGATACGGGATCTTGAATTGCATCTAGCGCAAACACGACATCTTCTTTGGGCACACCGAGCACCTCAGATATCTCAGAAACCGTAGGTTCCCGCGAATTGAGATTGGTTAATGCATCCCTGACTTGCAGTGCTTTGTATGCGATGTCTCTCAGAGATCTTGATACACGAATCGGATTGTTATCTCGAAGGTATCTGCGAATCTCACCGATAATCATCGGTACCGCATACGTGGAGAATTTTACATTTTGAGACAAATCAAAGTTATCGATGGCTTTCATCAAACCAATACAACCGACCTGAAACAAATCGTCAACGAATTCTCCCCGGTTATTGAAACGCTGAATGACACTGAGTACTAATCGCAAATTGCCATTCACCAATTTCTCTCTAGCTGAGCGCTCATTA
Organism: Paenibacillus polygoni; assembly: GCF_030263935.1. NCBI lineage: Bacteria > Bacillati > Bacillota > Bacilli > Caryophanales > Paenibacillaceae > Paenibacillus > Paenibacillus polygoni. The sequence goes on from NZ_CP127162.1 coordinate 3,710,532, forward strand.
TTTTGCTGTAGATTTGTAAATAACTCACGCATCTCTACGTTGGTTAGGACCGGCAGTTTCGCGGTATCCACGCCACAAATCTCGACTTTATTACGAGTCATCGTGATTTACCTCCCAAGGAGAAACATTAATGTACATTATCTCCCTGAGCGGTGTTTTTATTCCAAAAATAAAACCTTACCAGTTATAACCAAGACTTGATTTTACACCATTTTATTGAATTCCTTACGCAACCGCTTAATGATTCTCTTTTCGAGCCGAGAAATGTAAGACTGGGAAATGCCCAGCATGTCCGCAACATCTTTTTGTGTTTTTTCTTCCCCGTCTTGAAGTCCGAACCTTAGTTCCATGATCATGCGCTCTCGATCTGTCAGCTTGTCTAATGCTTTGTGCAGCAGTTTCCGATCCACTTGCTCTTCAATATTCCGGTATATCGTATCATTCTCGGTACCCAGTACATCAGACAGCAGCAATTCATTTCCATCCCAGTCGATATTCAGCGGCTCATCAAAAGACACTTCGGACCGGATCTTACTGTTACGCCGCAAGTACATCAATATTTCATTCTCAATACACCGGGAAGCATAAGTCGCCAGCTTAATTTTTTTCTCTGGATCAAACGTGTTCACTGCCTTGATTAGTCCAATTGCCCCAATAGAGATTAAATCTTCAATGTTAATGCCGGTATTCTCAAATTTGCGAGCAATGTATACGACAAGCCGGATGTTCCGTTCGATCAGCATAGCCCGGATCGCAGGGTCGCCTGTCTGCAGTTTTTGCAGTAAAAATTCTTCCTCTTCCCTTGTTAACGGCGGGGGCAGTGCTTCACTTCCACCAATATAATAAATCTCTTCGCTTTTTAGCCCAAACAAAAATAAGAATCTGTAATATTGCAGCTGTACGGCAAGTTTCCATTTGACAAGCATGTACACTTCCTCCTATACCACGTTCAGCGGCTTTTCTGTTTGACCGGCCGTTGTATTGACTACAGCAGGCTCTTGCACATATTCCGGGTGAATGATGGCCTGATACTTCCCTTCCGAAGATAACTTCCCTCCATCGAGTCCAATCAGGGTACGCCTTGGTGTATAGCAAGTCCCGTTCATTATTACTTTTACCGAGTCTGGTTTAAGTGCAAGCATAAACGTTGTTCCTTTGTTAATCCCCCGGTAAGGGATCAGCCTAAGACGATCTTGCCAGATGAACTCCTCTTCGAGCTCCATAATTAACGTGTCTGCTGAAACTTCTGAGATTCTCCCTTTCCAAGAAGGGGGCAGATAAGATTCCCACAAGGAAGCTTCCATCACGGTAACCGGTGTCCGTGTGAGTGGATCGGTAAGCTGATTCCCGGTATCCACGAGCCCTGTACAAGTGACTTCCACTCCCCCTATCTCAACGATCATATCTCCGAAAAAAACAGCCATCTGTTCCGTCTTTCTTTTGCTCGACTGTACTCCTTTAAAAACAAGCAGAACCGCAAAAAAAGTAATAAACACAAACCAAAAGCCAACCTGAAGTTCAAATGAGATGCCGCCTGTTGTCGTAAATAAAATACCATTAAATAAATCAGCTGAACTCTGCAGCAGATAATGAACGCCGAGTATGCCGCCCGCTGCCACAAAGTTAACTACATAAAACGTCCCTATTGTTTTTGTAAATGCTTGTAAACTATGAAATCCAAATGCGGTCCAGATCATAAACAGGGATAATGTGAATTTGATTAAGAAGGTGTACAAAAAAGTAAGTTCCGGAACAAACATCATTACTACATACAAAGCCCCGATGATGGAAGAAATAATCATTCGCCACCATTTTGGCTTTTTCTTCTGCATCCAAGCGGTAAGGAACAACAACACCCAGTCAATAAGCAGGTTCGTTAGAAAAATCAAGTCGATATATACAACCAGGTCCTCTCACCTGCCTTACGTAAATCATGAATACATTCAGTATAAGGAGAAGATATCTCAAAGTCTGTCTAAACGTGGGAAGTGATTTGTACTATTTTTGTCGTAAAAAGAAAATAAAAAAGACTGTAGACAAACTAGTTATAGGCTAGTTTGTCTACAGTCTGCCAGCAGTCCAACGGACTACAGTTCGTTATGCATAATAAGTTTATTATTCGTTATGATTGCTGCCATTATTTCTCGAGCGATTACGTAAGAACGTCGGAATATCAAGTTGATCCGAACCCGGTGCATTACTGAACGGTTTCAGGTTGTTTGACGGACGGCTCTCTTGCGGTTCAGTATTAGATTGAACCGGTTTGCGAGTAGACTGCGGGATAGGCTCCGGCTTACTCTCGAATCCTGTCGCGATAACCGTAACCTTGATTTCCTCTTTCAGGTTCTCGTCAATGATCGCACCAAAGATCATATTTACTTCTAGATCAGAAGCAGATGTAACAATCTCGGCTGCTTCGTTTACTTCATACAAGGACAGGTTAGAACCACCTGTAATGTTCATGATAACACCGCGTGCTCCTTCAATCGAAGTCTCCAGGAGCGGACTCATAATTGCTTTACGTGCAGCTTCAGCAGCCCGATTCTCTCCCGTAGCCATACCGATACCCATAAGTGCAGAACCGCGTTCTGTCATAATGGTTTTAACATCGGCAAAGTCAAGGTTGATAAGACCTGGTACTTGAATCAAGTCAGAAATACCTTGTACTGCTTGGCGAAGAACATTATCAGCTTCGCGGAAAGCTTCAAGCATTGGAGTCTTCTTATCTACAATCTCAAGCAAACGATCATTTGGAATCACAATCAGTGTATCTACTTTTTCTTTGAGGGCTTCAATACCGTGCTCTGCTTGATTATAACGTTTACGTCCTTCGAATGTGAATGGACGTGTAACCACACCAACTGTTAACGCTCCGCACTCTTTAGCGATCTCAGCGATAACAGGAGCAGCACCTGTTCCTGTACCTCCGCCCATACCAGCAGTAACGAACACCATGTCCGCACCTTTTAAGGTATTCGCAATCAGATCACGAGACTCTTCTGCAGCCTTTTTACCTACTTCTGGATTGGCACCAGCGCCAAGTCCTCTTGTGAGCTTATCACCGATTTGAAGTTTGTGTTCTGAGCGGGCTAAATGCAGTGCTTGAGCATCCGTATTCACCGTAATGAATTCGACTCCTTGCACACCATTCTCAATCATTCGGTTAACCGCATTACTTCCGCCGCCACCGACACCTATTACTTTTATCTGAGCCAAGCTCTCCATATCGAAATCAAATTCCAACATACTTTTCCATCTCCCCCTCATGTGTGCATGGATGGCTCGTCCACGTTCCGAAAATGAATCCAGACCATTTCATATATCGACGAACAATACCATTTCGTAAAGATCACTCGAAAACGAATCGTTCAAGGATCTATGAAATGGATTCAGACATGCTATATCAATTCACTGAACATATTTTTTAAGCGTTCGAAAAACCCCGGTTTTTGTTCTTCTTCCGGAGCCGGATTCGGCTTAACTCGATTGGTTGGTTTTTTGTTATTGCCTCCGCCACCAGGATTATTATTCGCTGGTCTTACTTTGATACCACGAATGACATTATGCAAAATCCCTACACCGCTCGTATAGCCTGGATCCCTTACACCGATATAATCCGGCACTGCAATTCTAACGGAAGCAGCAAGTTCATGTCTAGCAACCTGTAACACACCTGGCATCGCTACAGTACCGCCTGTTAGTATATAACCTCCAGGTAGCTCTGTATAACCCAGTCGCTTTACTTCCTGATGAATTAATTGGAAGATTTCTTGCACACGAGGTTCTATGATCGCTGCCAAATCTTCCTGAGTAAATTCTTTATCCACGTTACTGCCAATACGTGTTACTTTGAATACAACATCACTAGCTGCATCATCAAGCCAAGCACAACCATACTTAAGCTTGACCTTCTCAGCTTGCTCTGTCAAGGTTCGCAGTCCGTAAGCAATATCGTTAGTAACAAACTCCCCGCCGATTGGCAGTGTCGAAGTTGCAACCATTGAGCCTTCCTCAAACACAGCAATCGTGGTCATTCCTGCACCGATATCAACCAGTACAGAACCCATTCCTTTTTCATCTTTGGATAAGGACAACAGCCCTGCTCCAAGAGACATGAGCACCAGATCTTTCACTTTCAGTCCTGATTTCTCAACGCAGCGCAACAAGTTATGTATGGCAGTCTTCGCCCCTGTAATGATCGTCGCTTCAACTTCAAGACGAACACCGATCATACCGCGAGGATCCTGAATTCCTTCAAGACCATCAACTACATACTGCCTTGCCACAACATCTATGATCTCGCGTTCCGGCGGGATCGCGATGACTTCTGCTGCTTTCAACACCCGTTCCATGTCTTCTTCACCGATCTCGCGGTCCTCATTTGATACTGCCACAACACCGTGACTTGTCATAAGCCCGATATGATTTCCAGAGATCCCGACATAAACTTCGGATATTTGAATACCAACCATACGTTCCGCGTGATCTACTGCGTTGCGGATCGATTGTACAGTCTGGTCAATGTCTACAATTGCACCTTTACGAATTCCTTCTGAGTCGGCAGATCCAACTCCAATAATATTAAAGGTTCCATTATTAATTTCCCCAATAATAGCCCGAACTTTGGATGTACCGATGTCCAAACTAACAATGATGTCATTGTTGCTCAAGTCTGTGGCACCTCCTGACTCCGATTAATATACGTTCTTTTAAACAAACACTCTCTACATATTCAACACGTTTAAGGCTTTCCCTCTTTTTTCAACAAATTTTTTGGGTGCCTTCAGGGTGGAGATAATAAGCTCCTGTTAACTGCCTTTACTCAGTTGATAGGAGATGAGTCTCCTAATTGTCTCTAAGTTTGTTCACGAGTTTAACCGTCACAAACGATTCTAGTCAAATTTCAAAGAAAAAAGAAGGAAATGATAGCAAGATGCATATAGTGTAAAGTGTAACATTTTTTCATACGATCAGAAAGTGCTATCTTCACACGTCCATTGTTTTCCATTAGAATTGCATGAATTTGGATCATTCAACTGTCTCTACTTCCTCATCTTCCTCTGTATCTGGAATAAAGGGTTCATAGGAGTCTGCTTCAAGCATGGTGATGATCCCTGGTTTTTCCGTTTCAATTACTTGATTTAAATAGCTTACCTTATCTTCTAACAAGGACACCGTAGTAATTACTTCAAACTGTGATTTTGTGTAAAGTTTAATCCGATCAGGAAACGACGGGGTAGGCGATGGCATAATTTCAGAAATATCTGTGGTAAGTTCATTAGGTATGTTCTTAAGGATCTCAGACAACTCTGTTTTTAGCGGATTGCCATCCTCCCAATGTGTCAAGATCGGTTTTTCTACGGAAATTCCGCGGTCAGGAAGCGTAACACTCACTCCACTGGATAAAATAGCATGAAGGTGTCCGTCTGCAGCCAGTTCGTAAGCTACTGGATCGTATTCTTTAATGTGGATTACGATTGTACCCGGGAACTGCTTGTCCACTGTTGCCTCAGATACAGAAGGCATCTCTTCCAACTTCTTCTCTATATCACTGCCATTATCACTAAAAAACGGATTACCCACTTGAAGGCCGCTCTTTGCTAAAATCTCATCTTTAGTAGTAAACACATTTCCATCAATCTGAACCTGGGAAATTTTGCTGACTGGCGATCTGAAAAATATAACAGCAAGCATAGCAATAAATAAAAGGATGAGAATCGTGATTAGTTTACGGCTTGTTTTACGTTTTGGCATGCTCTCTTTTTTGAGAGCGGGCAATTGATTTTTTGGCATAAATCTCCGCTCCATAAAAGCCCTATTGTCCCCTCAAAAAGAGGGGACTTTCAAGGCAAGTTTGTGCTTAAAATGATACTGATTGGAATATATATAAGCATCGTTATTCTCACTGACCAGGGGGATAACAATTACGGTGCAACAAAGCTCACTGGCTGACGTTCCACAGAAGCCCCAAGTGATTGAAACAACTGCTCAATTCGATCATAACCCCGATCAATATGATGCACTTGTTCAACGACGGTTCTTCCTTGTGCGGCAAGTCCTGCAATCACAAGCGCAGCACCGGCGCGTAAATCGGTTGCTTCTACTGTGGCCCCATAAAGCCGCGGAACACCACGTATAAAAGCAGCGTTCATATCAACAGAAATATCAGCACCCATTACATTCAGTTCATCAACATGCTTAAATCTTGCTTCGAAGACGGTCTCTTTCATTACACTAAATCCATCTGCCAAACTGAGTAACACCATAACCTGTGATTGAAGATCTGTAGGAAACGAAGGGTATGGTGAAGTAACAATACGATCAACCGCTTTAGGTCGCCCCAAACAGCTTACGTTTATTATATCATTGCATACACTCGTTTGAACACCGGCGCGCTTCAGCACATGGATAAGAGAATTTAAGTGCGATGGATTGCAGTGAGTAAGAGTGACATTTCCCCTTGTTGCAGCAGCAGCAATCAGCACTGTACCTGCCACAATCCGGTCCGGTATAATCTCATAGGTACAAGAGGTTAATGAATCGACTCCGTGAATCGTAATGGTACTCGTGCCCGCTCCGATAATGTTCGCACCCATTGCATTCAAGAAATTTTGAAGATCCTGAATCTCGGGTTCTCTTGCAGCATTCGTGATCGTTGTCGTCCCTCTGGCTGTTGCAGCAGCCATCATGATATTTTCCGTGGCCCCGACACTTGGAAAATCAAGTTGTACATCTGCACCGATTAGTTTCTTGGCACGGCAAGTAATTTGAGAATCCTTCTCCTCAATCACCGCACCCAGCGCCTCGAGTCCTCTCAAATGCAGATCTATCTTTCTTTCCCCGATCGCACATCCTCCAGGCTGATAGATGGACACTTCACCAAATCTGGCAAGCAAAGGACCCATTAAAAAAATGGAGGAGCGCATCTTGCTCATTAAGTCTTCCGGTACTCTAGCAGAACTGACTAAGGATGTGTCGATGGTTACTTTTCCTGAGTCATGTTTTGCACCACATCCGAGCCGTTCTAAAATGTGTAACATTACCTCAATGTCGAGCAAATGAGGTACATTATGGAGCTGCGTGTTTCCTTCTGCAAGTAAACTTGCTGCCATGATAGGCAAAGCAGCATTTTTAGCTCCATGGATACGTATGGATCCTGATAGGGGTTTCCCGCCTTCAATCACCAATTTGTCCAAGTGTATCACCTCCGAGTTTACCCGTTCACCCTAGTTCTTGATCGCTTCGACCCGGTTTATACCGTCCATTTCATGCCTGATCGAGAGCATCCACAAGGTAGAACGTCCTCTGCTGTTTCTCTCCAGGAAGCGCATCAGCGTGATCTAGACACTGCTTTGCCATCCCATCAAGTCAGTTCAGCGGATAATAGTATTGTTTATGACACACCCGGACATTTACTTCGTCCAAAAGGGGAATGTCACAATTGATAAGGTATCTTATGTAAAGAGTACCTTGTGTGTGACAATCGCCCAGGAACCGTTTTACATTACATGGGGACTTTTATATTCTATTATTTATTTTTCGCAATACGTTTCATTTCAGCTACTAATAAGGAGGCAGAATCCGGTTTTCCGAGACGCTTTGAAGCTTCCATCATAGAACGCTGAATCTTCTCATCTTTCATGATATCTTCGATATTCTGAAATAAAGCAATACCCGTAAGATCCTTCTCAAGCAGCATCCGAGCTGCTCCTGCTTTTTCAAGCGTCCTTGCATTCGCTTCTTGATGGTTATTGGTTACATTCGGTGAAGGAATGAGAATAGCAGGAATTCCAAGCGAGGTAATCTCCGCAAGAAAAGAAGCGCCGGCCCGGTTAACGATTAACGAGGTAGCTGCCAGCACCTCAGGCATGTTGTGCACGTACGGTAGAACATGCAGATAACTTGGAATATGTCCTAAACGTTCCTTTATTGCCTGAAGGGTTGATTCATAATAGCCATCTCCTGTTACGTATACCACATGGATCTCGCCTAAATTCTTTAGCTGATCTGCCATTTGAATCATTGCATCATTGATTGCTTTAGCTCCTCTGCTGCCTCCAACAATCAGTACTACTTTACTTCCTTTCGGAATACCAAGCGAAGCAAATCCACGCTCTGGGTTCGCATGTTGTACCGTAGTAGCACGCGGATTACCGGTATATATGGTGTTCTTTGCGGAAGAGAAGGCTTTCTCCGCTCCTTCAAAGCTAACAGCCACCGTATCGACGTACCGACTCAAAAACTTGTTGGTGAGCCCAGGAATTGCATTTTGTTCATGTATAATGCTTGGAATGCCCAGCTTTGCTGCAGCATACACAACAGGACCGCATACATAACCGCCAGTACCCACCACTACATCGGGTTTAAATTCCTTCAGCATTTTTCTAGATTCCTTTACTGCTTCAAGAAAACGAAGGATCGTTTTCACATTATCAAAAGATAACTTTCTTTTGAAACCAGATATTTCAATCGATTGAAAAGGGATGTTCTCTTGCGGAACAAGTTTGCTTTCGAGCCCCTTTTTACCTCCGATATATAAAAATTCCGCCGTGTTATCTTCTGATTCTAATTGTCTTGCGACAGCAACAGCCGGATAGATATGTCCGCCTGTGCCCCCGCCGGTTAGTACAACGCGCATGAATATCGTCACCTCGCATAACGTGATAAATTAAGTAAAATTCCTAGTGCTGTAAGCATCAGCGTCAGAGATGAACCTCCATAACTGATTAACGGGAGCGTAATTCCCGTAACAGGCATCAGCCCGATAACAACTCCAATATTAATGATGACCTGAACAGCAACCATTCCCACAATCCCTACCCCAAGCAGACTTCCAAAAGCATCCGGAATCGTCATCGCAACTCGCATTCCTCTCCATACCAGCATCAAAAAGAGCATAAGTACGATGAGACCGCCTATAAACCCGAGTTCTTCCGCTAGAATAGAAAAAATAAAGTCCGTTTGCGGTTCTGGAACATAACTATATTTCTGTCGGCTCATTCCAAGACCCAGCCCTCCAAGGCCCCCTGGACCGATCGCGTATAGGGATTGGAGAATTTGATAACCAGAGCCCAGCGGATCTGACCAGGGATCAAGAAAAGCGGTGATCCGCTGCAGGCGATAAGGTGCTGCTGCGATAAGGCCCGCAAAACCCACTAACCCGCCCAAACCTAGCAACAGTAAATGTTTCATTCTTGCCCCCGCTGTAAAAATAATCAGCATAGAAGCTCCCATCATTACCGTGCCGGTACCAAGGTCTGGCTGAAGCATAATAAGAGCAAATGCGGTTCCCATTAAAGCAAGCGGCGGCAATAATCCCGATGTGAAATTTTTAATTGCATCCGGGTCTTTACTGAGCCATTTGGCCAGAAATAAGATCATCCCGAGCTTCATAAACTCGGAGGGCTGAATACCGAACGAACTGATTCCGAGCCAACTTCTCGCTCCGCCGCGAACAACGCCGACTCCAGGAATCAATACGATAATAAGCAAGATAAAGCAAAAAACAAGGATATACTTTGCATAATTGCGCCAAATCCGGTAATCCACATTGGCAGTGAAGAACATGGCAGCTAGCCCCAGCCCCGCAAATAACAACTGCCTCTTTACAAAATAGAAAGAGTCGCCGTATTGACGGAAAGCGAGGACAGAACCCGCACTGTATACCATTACAAGACCGATGGCAAGTAAAGATACAATGCAGATGATCAGCCAAAAATCGGGCGCTGGACGGGTCTGTTTCATTGGAGGCCACCTCTTACATATGTAGTAGGGGCTTATCCAACCCCCCTACTTACAGGTTATGCACCGCCTCTTTAAAAATGCGTCCACGCTCTTCAAAGGAAGAATACATATCCCAACTTGCGCATGCAGGGGATAAGAGAACCACATCTCCAGGTACAGCTAACGAAGCGGCTATCGAAACAGCCTTTCTTAGTGTATCAGCGGCATCTACCTCATTATCGACAACCTCTATTTCCTTTAATCCGGCAAGTTTCGCAACTTCCGCGAGTTTGTCTTTCGTTTGACCCAGCAAAACGACAGCTTTTACTCTTTCACTGAAAACAGGGAGTAAATCCATATAATCCGATCCTCGGTCAAGCCCCCCTGCAATCAGGACAATTGGTTTCTTAAACGAGGTAAGTGCCATCGTTGTCGCTTTGGCATTGGTTGCCTTGGAATTGTTATAGTATGCCGTTTCGTTACGGGTAAGAACGTACTCGAGACGATGTTCTACCCCTCTAAAAGCAGATAGCGGTCCGTGAAGCACATCTGGTGATGCGCCAGCAGCAATAGCTATGGCACAAGATGCAAGTGCGTTATCTACATTGAATCGTCCTGGGATTGCAATCTGATCCACAGTTATAATCGGGTGAACCTTGCCTTCCTTATCCCGATAAACAACGGTTCTATTAATCTCATCCTCTACATTTGCTACATAAGGAGGATCAGCATAAACACCGGTTTGGAGCGTCTCCGTCATCGAAAAAGGAATCAATTCCGCTTTGATATAAGGAATAAGCTGTCTGCATACCGGGTCATCCCAGTTTAGAACAGCCTTGTCTTTTTCCGTCTGATTCCGAAAGAGTTTTGCTTTTGAAGCTACGTAATCTTCCATTCCTCCGTGGTAATCGAGGTGAGTCTCAGATACATTGAGAAGGCAGCTTATCGCCGGTTTGAAGTCTGTCGTCCCTTTTAGCTGAAAACTGCTCAGTTCAACAACCATAATATCCTTCTCTGTAGCTGCGGTAGCCGCTTCTGAAAGAGGTGTTCCAATGTTACCGGCAACAATCGGCGATAAGCCGGCTGCATCCAGCATCATTCCCACCCAAGTGGTCGTTGTTGTCTTTCCATTTGAGCCGGTAATACCGATGATCGGTGCCTTGCACAAGTGATAGGCTACTTCTACCTCAGTGACTACCTCAATACCAAGCTCAAGTGCCTTCTGAATTGGTGCCACTTTGTAAGGTATGCCCGGATTTTTTACGAGCAGAGCAACCTCTTCGTTAATGAGGTCATCTGGGTGACCTCCACATAGAACAGAAATTCCCAAAGCCTCCAATTCGGATGCTTCGGGACACTGTTCTCTTTCTTTTTGGTCATTTACGGTCACATGAGCTCCAGCTTGATGGAGCACTTTAGCAACTTGAACGCCGCTCTTGGCAAGGCCAAGGACCACGACGTTCTTTCCTTTGTAATTCTCCGGATGATTCATAATTACAACCCCTTGTAGATGAAGAGTCCGAGTCCTGCAAGCAACAGTCCTACGGCCCAAAACGTAATAACAACACGCCATTCAGACCACCCAGACAATTCGAAATGATGGTGGATCGGGCTCATTTTAAATACCCGCTTGCCTCTTGTTTTAAAAGAAATGACCTGGATGACAACGGACAGCATTTCTACAACGAAAACACCGCCGATGACTAGAAACAGAAGTTCCGTCTTCGTAACAATGGCAATAGCGCCAATTGCACCGCCAATGGCCAGTGAACCTGTATCCCCCATAAACACTTTGGCAGGATGCGCATTGTATACTAGAAAACCAAGTACTGCACCGATCATTGCAGCAGCACATACCGCGGCAGGAAGGGAAGTTGCCTGCATTGCCACAATCGCAAATGCACCAAATGCGATGGCACTTACTCCAGAAAGCAATCCATCAAGGCCATCTGTAAAGTTAACTGCATTACTAATAGCAAGCATCATGATGACAATAAACGGATAGTAAAACCAGCCGCCAAAATCAAAACCAAAATCCGTTCCTGGCACGGAAATTTCCGTACTATGTCCGTTTTGAATAAGCAAGAAAGACATAATTGCAGCAAAAACCAATTGACCGATGAGTTTTTGCCTTGCTGTCAGACCAAGCGATCTTCTAGCGACAATTTTAATATAATCATCGAGAAATCCAATGAGACCAAACCCTAAAGTAGCCACGAGCAGAACATAAAAATCTGTGTTTTTTACAGGAGCAAACTTTAGGAATGCAAGTGTAAATGCCAAGACGATAACGACGCCGCCCATCGTAGGCGTGCCTGATTTTTTAAGATGGCTCTTCGGTCCATCCTCTCTGACCTGCTGTCCAAACTTCATTCTTCTTAAAAGCGGAATAAGCAAAGGGGCTGCAATCACTGCAAGAATAAAAGAAACCCCGATTGTTAAGAGCATTAATTGAAAATCCATGAAAACACCTCTCTAGTTAACTTCAGATCTGTAATGGTTCCGTAATTAAGGCATTCGCCACATCTTCCAGCTTCATTCCCCGGGATGCTTTTACAAGCACTACATCCTTAGAACTCATTCTATCCTTAAGGTAGGAAATTAAAGCATCCTTATCTTCAAAAGCGAACACTGCTTCCGCAGGCATGTGTTGCCGTGCGCCTTTGGCAATGTAAGAAGACAAGGGACCATATGTGAAAACCAGATCGAGCTTATCAGGTGTCAAATATTGTCCAATCTCTTCATGAAGTTCTTCCTGCCTTGGTCCAAGCTCAAGCATATCGCCAAGTACTGCCGCTTTGCGAGAATACCCAGAAAGGCCAGCAAGAGCATCAATCGCAGCTTTCATCGCTGTAGGACTCGCATTATAAGCATCATTAAGTACCGTAATCCCACTCGTACCTTTTAGGACCTCAATACGCATCCCCGTTAGTTTTATCTCGGATAGACCTTTTTTCATATTTTCGTAGGACACGCCGTAATGTCTTGCAACAGCAAGCGCAGCGAGTGCATTCACCACGTTATGAGCACCAATCAGAGGAATAGATAATGCTTCTTCCCCGGATCGAACCGAAGTAAATACCATTCCTTCAGGGTGATTCATCATTCCCGTAGGGAAATCATCATTTGTCGCATTCATACCAAAAGTAAACCGTTTAAATTCCATTGGTTTTTTGGTCGCAGGTTCTGCAAGAACACGATCTGCTAAAGGATCATCACCGTTATAGATCAGGAGTCCACCATTTTTGAGTCCTGCCATAATTTCCAGCTTAGCCCGAGCAATTTCTTCTCTTGAACCCAGCTGCAACAGATGCGCTTCTCCAATATTCGTAATAACAGCAACATCTGGACAAGCAATTTGCGTTAGACGTTCAATTTCCTGACGCCCGCTCATCCCCATTTCCAAAATTGCAATTTCCGCATCTTCCGGCATACTTAAAATCGTTAAAGGCAGACCAATATGGTTGTTAAAGTTCCCTTGTGTCTTATGTACCTTAAAGGTAGTAGATAAAAGGGAGTACACCATATCTTTCGTTGTTGTTTTCCCATTGCTGCCCGTAATCGCAACTACAGAAGCACCGCTCTCTTTGAGATAGGCAGCCGCAATCTCCTGAAGTGCCGTTAGCGTGTCATCAACGAGGATGACGGCGCCTTCAGGTGCATCTCCATGGTCTCTTTGCCACAGTGTCCCTGCAGCTCCCGAAGCCAGGCAGCTAGAAGCATATTCATGCCCATCAAAATGCTCCCCTGTCAGCGGAACAAATAATTGTCCCGCTGATGGTTTGCGTGAGTCCGTGTATACTCCTTCAATGAGCGTTTCACGGTCACTTTCTCTTACAAGGGTGCCGCTGCACATCTGTGCTATTTGTTCTAACGTTCTTTTTATCACTTTGTTATTCCCCTTATCGCTTCTTTCGCCACGAGCCGATCGTCAAAATCTGTTTTCACCGTTCCGATAATCTGGTAAGTCTCGTGACCTTTGCCCGCTATCAATACTACATCGCCTGGGCTTGCCAGTTCAATAGCACGTTTAATAGCTGACTTACGGTCAACAATCAGTTCATATTTTTCGGATGGAACCCCATCTGCTATTAATCCCTGCTTGATATCTTCAAGAATGGCATCCGGGTTTTCTGTGCGAGGATTATCAGAAGTAACAAACACTCTGTCACTGTATTTAGCAGCGATTTGACCCATGATTGGACGTTTTGTGCGATCTCGGTCTCCACCGCATCCAAAGACACAGAACACTTCTTTTTCAGCAAATTCGTTAACGGTACGCAGTACATTCTCAAGACCATCCGGTGTATGAGCGTAGTCTACGATCACGGCAAAAGGCTGACCTTCATTTACCGCTTCTACCCTGCCATCTACACCTGGAATGGCTTCAAGGCTGCGCTTGATCGAATCAAGCTCAATTCCTTCAAGCAGAGCTGCTGAGATCGCTGCGAGCGCGTTATACACATTAAACTTACCTACCATACGAAGCTCTACATCCGTACTTCCTTTAAAGGAATCTACGTGGAAGGAAGTGCCTCGTGCTGTAATTTTAATATTAGAAGCCCGCACATCAGCATTCGCATCGATTCCATATGTAATCACTTCTGCTGAAGTAGAATCTGCAAAATAAACCGATGCTGCATCATCTGCATTAAGAACCGCATACTTGCGTTTATGAAGGTCATCTTCAAATCCATTGCCTAGTCTAGCAAAAAGCAAAGATTTCGCACCACGGTACTCTTCCATCGTGTGATGATAGTCCAGGTGATCCTGAGTGAGGTTCGTAAACACCGCAGTCCGGAATTCGGTTCCTTTTACACGTCCTTGCTGCAACGCATGAGAAGAAACTTCCATAACACAATTTTTCACGCCTGCTTCTACCATATGATGAAGACTGCGCTGCAAATCAAGGGCTTCTGGTGTGGTTCCTGACATCGGGAACGTTTGACCGGCATAACGCATCTGAATCGTGCCAATTAGACCAGTCTCTGATTCCGCATCATTCAATATTTGTTCAATCAGATAAGTTGTCGTTGTTTTTCCATTCGTACCTGTAACGCCGATCATATTCAGCTTCTGACTCGGGTGTCCAAAAAAACGATCCGAGAAAACAGCCATTGCAAATCGGCAGCTGCTTACGATGAGTTGAGGTACATCGATTTCAAGTTTACGTTCCACGACAAGTGCAACTGCACCGAGGCTTACTGCTTTGTCAGCATAATCATGACCATCTACGGTATGACCAGGCAGACATATAAACATATCCCCATCTTGAACTTGTCTTGAATCCGTTTGAATTCCTTTGATTTCTGTGTTTCCATTGCCGGAGAGTTCACATACTGCCAGCAGGGAAGCAAATTGTTTTAACTGCACATGTATTCCTTCTTTCCATGAAATAAGACGTCATCCTTACCTATTGTATCCGTTACTTGCCAGTATGGTCCATAGATAGATGAGTAAAAACCTTAAGGCTCTTCTTTTTCATTATCTGCCTTCGTTTTCTCTTCGCTCTGGTGCGCATCTTCCGGTTCACTGCCCATGTAGATTCGAATGGTCGAGCCGCGTTCCACCCTTGCTCCTGGCTTTGGAGCTTGACTTACTACGGTTTTGCCAGATCCGGATTTCGACAGCATGAAGTTCATATTAAGATCCTCATAGAGGTCCTGTACTGTCGCTCCGGTAAGATTTGGAACAGTAACGATCGGTGTTTCGCCATATTTGTATTCCTTAGCGATCTGATCACTCCGAGGCGGTACTTGTAAATAATGAAGCGAATCTTCTAGAATGTTCTGTACAATCGGCGCGGCAACAACGCCTCCGAATTGGATTCCTTTCGGGTTATCAACGGCCGTATATACGACAATCTGCGGATCATCCGCTGGAGCAAAACCGATAAAGGAAACAATATGTTCTGTCGACGAGTATCTCCCATTAATTACCTTCTGTGCCGTACCCGTCTTTCCGCCTACTCGGTATCCATCAATAAATGCCGGGCGGCCTGTTCCTTTCGCGACTACACTTTCGAGAGCTTCTCGAACCTTCCTCGATGTTTCTTCAGAGATGACTTGCCTTACGACTTCAGGCTTGGTCTCTTCTACGATTTTACCTGTCACCGGATCAACCCAGGACTTGGCTACAAATGGTTTGTACAGTTTCCCGCCGTTAATGGCGGCAGAGACGGCCGTAATCTGCTGGATAGGAGTAACAGATACCCCTTGACCAAAAGCAGTCGTAGCAAGCTCTACAGGTCCTACCTGCGAGAGTTTAAATAAAATTCCAGAGGCTTCTCCACTAAGGTCAATGCCTGTTTTAGAGCCGAAACCGAAGTTTTTAATATACTTGAAAAGCGACTCTTTGCCAAGTTTTTGACCTAGGGCAACAAACCCTGGATTACAGGAGTTTTCCACAACCTGTAAAAAGGACTGGCTGCCATGGCCGCCTTTCTTCCAGCACCGAAGTCTAGCTCCGCCGACTTCAACAAACCCCTTATCAAAAAACCTGTCATTTTTAAGATCCACTTTCTTTTCTTCAAGGGCAGCTGCCAGCGTAATAATCTTGAAGGTAGAACCCGGTTCATATGTCATCCATACCGGTAAATTCCGATTATATATATCAGCGTCATATTCCTGATAGTGACCGGGTTCATAGCTTGGGCGGCTGGCCATCCCGAGTACTTCCCCAGTCTTTGGGTTCATCGCAATGGCAAGAGCCGAATTGGCTTGAAATTTGACCATTGCTTGATCCAGTTCACGTTCAATAATAGACTGAATCGGCTGGTCAATCGTAAGCTTGAGGTTCAGTCCATCTTGAGGAGCTTGATAAGTCTCGCTTGATCCCGGCATTAATCTGCCTGCGGCATCAGAGAGATAGGCAATACCTCCCCCAATTCCGTTCAGATTGTCATCATACGTTTTTTCAACACCGGTCAATCCCTGATTATCAATTCCGGTAAATCCAAGAATATGACCTGCAAGATCCCCAAAAGGATAATAGCGTTTATTATCTTCAGCTACAACAATGCCCGGAAGCTCTAAATCACGAATCTGCTGTGCTTTCTCCATCGTAATTTTGCGGCCCCCGGGCTTGATCTGAACTATTCTTTCTTTCTTCGAGATAATACCCAGCACTTTTTCCTTCGTCATCCCTAGTAAGGGTGCTAAAGCCGTAGCCGTCTGCTCCTTGTCCTTAATCTGTACAGGAATAGCCATCACGGATGGCGTTGTAATGTTGTAAGCAAGAGAAATCCCGTTCCGATCAAGGATTTGTCCTCTTTTTGCTGTGTACGGAATTTCTCTTCGCCACAAGTTCTCCGCTTCCTCCGATAATGCTGGCCCTTTGACAAATTGTACATAAGCTAAACGTACGACCAGTGCTGAAAATAAAATAAGAAGTATCAGCATGCACCATAGTAAACGGCGACGAAGCATCACGCTGGACACTTTGGCCATATTCATCTCCCCCCGACTTGTCTCCTTCATTCACAATATCATTCATCATTATGAATATTCAGGACAATCAGGGAATAGAACAAGCCTTTAGTTATCACCGCGTTCTTCAGCTGTAGTACCGCTTATTTCAGGTTCTGTTACCGTTGATTCCGCTGATTCTTTATTTTCAGTACCAGCTTCGGATTTATTCACATCCTCTGCCTCGTCCGAAGAAAGCACATCTTCTCCCGTTTCTCCCGTAACGGTTTCTTTGGCCGATTTTAGCGTAAGGACAACCGTCCGTTGTTCGCCGGACACTTCTACCTTTTGTTCAGATACGAAACCTTCACCTTCGACTTTAACTCCTACTTTGATCAGAGTCAGTACTTCCAGGGCATCCCGCAGGGATTCTCCGGTCAGATCCGGTACTTCCATCGTATCGCTGTCTTCTGTTAACAAATACACTCGTTGCCCAGGTTGCAAAGCAGTACCCGACTCTGGATATTGCTTAACGACTTCGCTTCCCTTACCAAGAGTTTCATAAGCAATCCCTTGTTCAAGAAGCTGTGATCTTGCTTCTTTGCCCGATTTTCCAACCAAATCCGGTGCTTTTTTGCTCACCACTTTTGATTTATCGGTGTCATCCTTAGATGCTGTTTCTTTTGGTACACCCAGATACGTAAGGGACTTTGACATGATCTCCTTAAATACAGGAGCTGCTGCGGTTCCTCCCCCTACCGTGGGGTCATTCGGCTGGTCAATTACGACGATCATTGCAATTTTAGGATTGTCTGCAGGCGCGAAACCAATAAAGGATACAACTGCCTTCGAATGATCATATTTACCGTTTACATACTTTATCGCCGTCCCTGTCTTACCTGCGACACGATAACCATCAATATATGCTTTTCTTCCCGAACCTTTTTCCCGATCAGCAACCACTTGTTCTAGATAAGTGCTGACTGTTTTGGAAGTAGACGCTGATATTGCTTGTCTTACTACTTTAGGTTCTACCTTTTCTACTTCACCCGTATTTGGATCTGTTATCTCTTTGACCAGATGCGGAACCATTAATTTACCACCATTAGCAATAGCAGAAACAGCAGCAACCTGCTGAAGCGGCGTAACTTGCACGAGACCATGCCCGTAAGAAGCCGCAGCTATATCTGCAGCATAATGCAGTTCACGAATCGGTGAAGCAGACTCATTAGGTAAGTCAATTCCTGTTTTCACACCAAATCCAAACTTATCAATATAACTGCGCAGTTTTTCTCCACCAAGCATTTTATACCCGAGGTTAACAAACGCAACGTTACTGGAACGTTTGACTCCATCGAGATAGGTTATTGTCCCCCAATTCCGACTTACGTCACTAATCGTGCGGCCACCCACTGTAACACTACCGGATTCATAGGTAGCATTTGGATTAAACAGCTTTTCTTCTACGGCTCCTGCCAGGGTTACAATCTTAAAGGTAGACCCCGGCTCGTAAATAGATTGGATCGCATGATTAAAAAAGTTTTCCTGTTCGGATTCCCAGTACGTATTAGGATTATAATTCGGCATATTTGCCATTCCTAAAATTTCCATTGTATTTGGATCCGCTGCGATTACAGTCATACTGATTGGATCATACTGATCCACCGCTTTTTTCATGGCTTCTTCTATATAGAACTGGATCGTATCATCAATAGTTAGAGTCAAATTTTTACCATTAACGGCAGGGGTATATTCAACCGTTGAATTATTAATCTCTACCCCTTTCCTGTCAGCCTGATAGACCATTTTTCCATCTTGTCCTTTTAACTTCTCATCATAATAGAGCTCGAGGCCATAGACAGGGTCATCTTCTTTATTCAGGTAGCCAAGGACATGGGACGCCAGATTATTTTCAGGATAGAACCGTTTTGTTGCTTCCATCAAAACAATCGCATCTTTTGCACCATATTCTTCGTCCAGTTTTTCTCTAAATTCATCAACTTGGTCTTTCAGTTCTTGGCTGATCTTGTACCCTTCGCTTCGAACCTCGCGGTAAATACGTAACTCACCGTCATCCTTTGTTGAAGTTATATCCTCTCGAAGACCAGCCTCATCTTTGCCGAGCAAATTATGGAGCCCCTTCACAACCTCATCTTCAATCTCTTTTTCAGCGATGAGTTTAGGATTCACTGCCACCGTATAAGCAGGGGCATCTTTAGCAAGAATATCTCCATTACGATCCGTTATCGTTCCTCGTTTGGCAGAAATTATCTTCGTTCGATCGATAAGTTCCAAAGCATGCTTTTTCCATGTATCCGCATCAACTACTTGAATCCAAAATACTTTCCCTACAAGTACAAGAAAAAAGAGGGTGATGATCCCTCCAATAAGTAACGTGCGAAGTTTTATTCTTTTTCCTGTTTTCCCCATTTTCAAACCTCACATTCAATCGTCAGTTTGGTCCTTCCTTACGGAGTGCCCGTTGTAACTGACGTTCTTTGAACTCGAATTGCCTCTTGTTCCGAAGACGGCTCAATGTAACCGAGCTCCCGCGCTTTCGCTACAATATCGCTTTCCAGTTTTTCTTTCTGAACTTCAATTACAGCCATTTCTTTATTAGACTGTTCAATACTCTGGTTTGCCGTGTGCATCTGCTTGTTCAGATCGTAAATATTTGCATATCTGCCCACCAAAACACTCGCAATTGCTATACATACGATTACCGTCATCAAATACAGGAATTTCTCTCTTGGAGGCAGTCCTGTTCTCCGTGTTACGACTTTTGTCGTTTCCTTATAGCGATTGGGCTTTAGCTGTTCAGCATTTGCTCTCTCTTTCATTGCCAGATTGCCACGTGTATAGGCCATAGTCGACTCTCCTTACGTTTCAATAGGTTACAATTTCTCCGCTACACGCAGCTTTGCTGAACGCGCTCTGGGGTTTTGCGACAGTTCTGCTTCTGTGGGTACCACCGGCTTACGATTTACGAGCCGCAGCGTTCCTTTACCCCCACAGACACATAACGGGAAGTCAGTTGGGCATGTGCATTTTTCTAAATAACTGCTAAAAATCTGTTTACATATCCTGTCTTCCAAGGAATGAAACGTAATAACAGATACTCTGCCTCCAGGCTTAAGACAACGCACAGCCTGATGTAAAGCTTCCTCAAATGCACCGAGCTCATCATTCACGGCAATTCGAAGGGCTTGAAAGCTTCGTTTGGCAGGATGACCGCCCGTTCTCCGGGCAGCCGCCGGAATACCTTCTTTTATGATATCGACCAATTCGCCTGTAGTTTCAATAGGTGCAGACTTTCTTTTTTCAACTATTACCCGCGCAATGCGTCTTGAAAACTTTTCTTCGCCATAAACATAC
This sequence comes from Paenibacillus polygoni, assembly GCF_030263935.1. Classification (NCBI taxonomy): domain Bacteria; kingdom Bacillati; phylum Bacillota; class Bacilli; order Caryophanales; family Paenibacillaceae; genus Paenibacillus; species Paenibacillus polygoni. The sequence continues at coordinate 3,731,036 of NZ_CP127162.1, forward strand.
AAAATTCGGGCAATTTCTTCTTCACTCCACTCATTAATGATGTCTTTTGCTGTCAAAAGAGCAGATTGATCCATCCGCATATCCAGTGGTGCATCGTGGTTATAACTGAATCCGCGTTCTCCTTCATCAAACTGGGGTGATGACACACCTAAGTCGTACAAAATACCGTCCACTTGTGGTATCCCGCCCTGCATGGGCACGTCCTGCGCAGTCAGCACTTCGGTCAAATCTCGAAAATTAGTCTTTACGAGTGTAATGTTCGTATCAAACTCCGCTAGTTTACTCTTGGCATGATCAAGAGCCCAATCGTCCTGGTCAAGGGCAATGAGTCTTCCCTGTGGTCCCAGTTTTGAAGCGATAACCGAGCTATGACCCGCACCGCCGAGCGTGCAGTCCACGTAAATCCCGTCCTGTTTGATGTTAAGTCCTTCGGTTGCTTCTTCTTTAAGTACGGTAATGTGGTGAAACACTTGCTTGTCCTCCAGACATTGTTTTGATTTACAGATTTGCTAATTCCTATCTGCACAGTTATGTGATTTCTTGTTGATTTCCTTACTGCCATGTTAAAATTCAAAATTAAAATCGACCAGCTTTTCGGCAATATCATTAAACGTTTCTTCAGATTGGCTGTAGTATTGTTCCCAAATGCCTTTGCTCCAGATCTCCACCCGATTCGAAACACCAAGAACGACACATTCCTTGTCCATCTTGGCGTAATCTCGCAAGCTTGGCGGTAAATTTACCCTGCCCTGTTTGTCGAGTTCGCATTCTGTCGCTCCTGAGAAAAAAAAGCGTGTAAATGCACGTGCATCGGATTTCATCAGCGGAAGAGCTTTAAGTTTCTGTTCCATAATCACCCATTCTTCCATCGGGTACACAAACAGACACTGGTCTAAGCCTCGAGTGATCACAAAGCTAGGTCCAAGAGGTTCGCGGAATTTAGCCGGAATAATGATTCGGCCTTTATCGTCAATGCTATGTTGGAACTCCCCCATAAACATTGTCCACCACTCCTCACCCTAAACTCTCCACTTTGCTCCACTTTCCACCACTTAAGCATAATAGATTCGCTTGTAAAAATCAAAACCCTTCTAGCTTGCTATGAAACTTTTTGGAAAAGATGTAAAAGGACTACCTTGACGCACAAAAAGAGTGATGTGTTCCGCCTAATTCAGGCTTTCACATCACTCTTTTTTATTTCAAAAATAATTATGCATTCCAGCTATCGAGATAAGCTTTTTGTTTCTCTGTCAGTGTATCAAGGGTAATACCTAGACTATCCAGTTTGTACCTTGCTACTTTCTCATCAATCTCATAAGGGACTTTAATGACAGCACGATCAAGTGTTTCATGATTTTCTCTTACATAACGAAGTCCGAGCGCTTGCAGCGCAAATGTAGTATCCATAATTTCTGCTGGATGCCCATCTGCTGCTGCGAGGTTAACCAGACGACCTTCAGCGAGAAGATACATTTTTCTGCCATCTGCAAAGCGGTATTCTTCAATATTTTTACGAACCGTACGGATGGAAACGGCACGTTTAGCAAGTTCAGGTTTGTTCACTTCCACATCAAAGTGGCCTGCATTCGCTAGAACCGCTCCGTCTTTCATCACATCATAGTGCTCTCCTGTGATCACATCTTTGTTCCCTGTAACGGTAATGAAGAAGTTCCCCCGTTTCGCTGCTTCGATCATCGGCATAACTTGGAATCCATCCATGTGAGCCTCAACCGCTTTAATCGGGTCTACTTCGGTGACAATCACATTCGCTCCGAGTCCTTTTGCACGCATAGCCACACCTTTACCACACCATCCATATCCCACAACAACTACGGTACTGCCTGCTACGACAAGATTCGTTGTCCGAATAATGCCATCAAATGCAGATTGTCCTGTGCCATAACGATTGTCGAAAAGATATTTACAGTATGCGTCATTAACCGCAACCATCGGAAGTTTCAGCACTCCCTCTTTTTCGAGGGCTTTTAACTTAATAATCCCGGTTGTCGTTTCTTCTGCACCGCCTCGAATGGTTTCAAGCAGCTCAGGTCTCTCTGAATGAAGGATTGTAACCAGATCCCCGCCATCATCAATGATGAAATCCGGTTTTGTTTCCAGTGCATTAATAATCAACTGCTTATATTCAGCTGGGTCAGGATTGTATTTAGCAAATACCGTGATCCCATCCTCAACAAGGGCTGCACATACATCATCTTGTGTGGACAGCGGGTTGCTTCCTGTAATGGTTACATTTGCTCCGCCCGCTTGAATGACTTTCGCAAGGTAAGCTGTTTTTGCTTCAAGATGAAGACAAATCGTAATATTCAGGCCTTTAAAAGGCAAATCCGCCTCAAATTCTTTGCGCACCCGGTTAAGAACCGGCATGTGAGCTTCTACCCAATCAATTTTGAGATGTCCTTCTGGAGCAAGCCCCATATCTGCAACAATACTATTTCTCAGTGCTTCCGTAGTCATCCTTTTTCCTCCATTATAGATACAGAATATGATGATGGCCGCTAAGATCAGCAGGAATATTCATGAGATCCGTAAGCCAGCGTGTACCATAGCGATTTAAATAACCGTATACGTTATAGACTCTTTCTTGCGGACGTTTCATTGGGAATAAGGTCAGGTCTAGTGTATCCCATTGTTTCACTGAAGCATCATGCCTCTGTGCGATAGCTTGTTTTGTTCTCAGCTGCATATAGGAAATCTGTTCTTCAATCTTGCTGCTGTTTGTAACGCCAAGTCGGCCTAGCCCCGGCTCAATCTGATTTAGCTGCTCAAGTACGGGAGCATACAGTTTGTGGAATGACGTTTTCAACAATTCAAATTGTTCATTCATGTTAAATTCGTCTAGAGTACTGAGCCAAGTGTCCTTTTTATCGTTAAAAGCATACTGAATATCATGGAAACTTAAATCATATTTATCCATTAATTTTTGAATATGCTGATCCAAGATTGTAAAAGACATCCTTGGCTGCAAAATCGGCATTCTGAGCCCAAAACGGTGAAAAGCTTCTTTGGTGAGAGCCCAGTAGGCAATCTCTGCATGACCAAGAACGGTAGATAACACAGGAAGCAGAGAATCCTGCATCAGCGGCCGTGTCAGAACATTGTTGCTAAAGCGTTCCGGATGTTGTTTTAATATATCAATGAGTTCCGTTTTGGTAAAAGAAACGTATCCTCTGCGATCGATAAACTTCCCGTTTTCTTTATGTAGCAGCAACCGAGAACCTTCATGGATATAAAATATATTAGCACAGTCTGCAGTTACCTCAGCCTGCATACCAAATCCACTGGTTACGACATGACCTGCCGATTCATGATAACATCGTTCCAAAGCATCGTTGTCTTCAATCATCCGCTCAAAAATAGGAACTTCGAGTGCACGCAGCTCGGGATCTGCCGAATCCAGCAATACAAGTCCATAAGAACCAAACAATTGACCCATCATTTTAGCGAATACATCACTCAGACTTAGGTTATCATCCTGAACCGCTGCCTTGATATCAGAAATTAGACCCGGTTTAAACTCAGTATCTGGGAGCAGTTCTTCCAGCTTATGTATCGCTTCAAGCCAGTTTTCCCGATCCACGCTTACTAAACTTACAGATGCTCTTCCATCATACCGACCCGGCATTCTTACCTTCGTAATATTTAGATCAGCTGTCATCATGTAAGTATGATCCACTTCATCCCAGTCATGATCTTCACCTGCAATCCAGAAGACAGGAACGACAGGGCGATTCAGCTTCATTTCAGCTTCTCTTGCAGCCTTAATGATCGTTGCGGCCTTATAAATAACAAGTAATGAACCCGTAAAGAGTCCGCTTTGTTGTCCGCCCGAAATGACAAGTGCATTCGGCTGTGCCAAACGCTCAATTGATTCCATTACTGCGGGATGTGAATTTAGTCTTCTATTATATGAACGCAAAAAACGCACGATATCTTGGCGATCCACCCGTGTATCTTCGGTTCGATCCAGCCATTCAGCACGCGCTGCGTAGCTTCCCGCATCACGAAAATCATATTCGTACAAATGATGTATGGCCTCATCGTAACGTAAATAATGTTCCGCGAGTGGTGATCCACTACGAAGCGCCTCAGGAATTACATTCATGAGGTCAACCTCCTATTCATTTAAAACCTTATTCGATTGTACCGAATGCTTAAGTTCACGTCAAAGTAATAATCAGAACGATACTACAGTTATAGATGAAGTATTCCTTCTCAAAATACACATTCAGCTTTTTCTACTTCAATGGAAAGAAGCCGCCGATGATTTCATCGATGGCTTCTTCTCACATTACATTAAGCGTATGGTTCAGCTACAAAATGGCCTTTTGATACTTCAATAAGTTTAGCATTATCGAGGTTGTAAGCACTTTTTGCACCCTGGCCCTCTTTACCATTACTTATTGGACCTGCATCATCTTGCGGCATAATGATACGTTTTTTATTTGCTTCAATATCCGGATCTGGAATCGGAATCGCAGATAACAACATTTTGGTATATGGATGAATTGGATTGGCATAAAGCTCATCGCTCTCAGCCAGTTCTACCATTTTACCCATATACATAACAGCAACCCGGTCACTGATATGCTTAACCATAGAAAGGTCATGGGCAATAAAGAGATAAGTTAAACCAAGACGATCCTGAAGTTCTTTGAGCAAGTTAACCACCTGAGCCTGAATCGATACATCCAGTGCAGAGATCGGCTCATCACAAATTATGAACTTTGGATTGACAGCCAGTGCACGAGCGATACCGATCCGCTGGCGCTGACCACCCGAGAATTCATGAGGATAACGGTTGGCATGATCCGCGTTCAGACCAACAAGGTCAAGAAGTTCCTCAATCCGTTTCTTACGTTCCTTACTGCTGCCTGCCATATTGTGAATATCAAGCGCTTCTCCAACAATGTCAGCAACGGTAAACCGCGGATTGAGTGATGCATAAGGATCTTGGAAGATCATCTGCATGTCTCGGCGCATGGCTTTCATTTTGTTCGGAGGTAATTTATAAATATCCGTTCCGTTAAATCTTACACTTCCTGCCGTCGGCTCATACAAACGAAGAATGGTACGACCCGCTGTTGACTTACCACAGCCAGACTCCCCTACCATGCCCAGAGTCTCTCCTTCACGAATGTAAAAGTTCAGGTTATCTACCGCTTTGAGTGTGCGATTATTTCCTACATTAAAATACTTCTTCAGACCTTCTACTTCAATCAAGTTGTTACTCTTCATGAGGAATGTACCTCCTTCGCCATAGGATGATGTTCCCAGCAACGAGCCGAATGCGTATCACTGAATACCGTAGCGGCTGGGTCCACTTTTTGACAGATACTCATTGCACTATCACAGCGCGCTGCAAACGGGCAGCCAACCGGAGGTTTGATCAGATCCGGCGGAGTTCCCACGATAGGAATGAGAGGCTCATCCTTTTTCTGATCCAAACGAGGCATGGAGCGCATGAGCCCTCTTGTGTATGGATGCTGCGGATTTTTGAAAATTTCATATTTAGTTCCCGTTTCTACCACTTCACCTGCATACATAACGATAACGCGGTCCGCAATCCCGGCAACAACACCAAGGTCATGCGTGATCAAAATGATCGATGTACCCAGCTTATCCTGCATCTCTTTCATAACATCCATAATTTGAGCTTGAATCGTTACATCAAGAGCCGTAGTCGGTTCATCTGCAATAAGAAGAGCAGGTTTACAAGCAAGGGCGATGGCAATCATCGCACGTTGACGCATACCGCCGGAGAACTCATGCGGATACTGATTAAATCTAGCTTCCGCATTCTTGATTCCTACCATCTTCAGCATCGTAATGGCTTCTTTTTTTGCTTTCTCTTTCGACATCTTTTGATGCTTAATCAAGACTTCCGTAATCTGATGTCCAATTTTGATCGTTGGATTCAGTGAAGTCATGGGATCTTGGAAGATCATTCCGATATCTTTGCCGCGGATTGCTTCCATTTGTCTATTTGTTTTCTTGAGCAAGTCCTGCCCTTGAAAGATAATTTCACCTTTATTAATGATAGATGGTGGAGACGGAATCAAACGCATAATGGTTTGAGCTGTTACACTTTTACCACTACCTGATTCACCTACGATCGCAACTGTCTCCCCTTTGCCAATCTCAAAGTTCATGCCGCGAACAGCTTTCACCTCTCCGTCTCTCACTTTAAAAGAAACGTTAAGATCTTTAACCTGTAACAACGAATCCATTACATCCACCTCCTATTTTTTCAATTTTGGATCAAGTGCATCACGAAGCCCATCACCAAACAAGTTGAACGCAAGCATAATCAAACTGATAAGACCTGCTGGGAACAACATCCGCCAAGGATAGTACATCCATCCTGTCAGTGCATTCTCAATCATTGAACCAAGAGAAGCCTTAGGAGCTTGTACACCAAGACCCAAGAAACTTAGGAATGCTTCACTAAAGATGGCACTTGGTACAGAAAGCGTAAGTGTAACGATAATAGGACCTACTGCATTTGGCAATAAATGTTTGAAAATAAGTCTAGAAGAATTAGCACCCATGGATTTGGAAGCCAGAACGAACTCCCGGTTCTTCAGCTGCATAATCTCACCGCGTACAATCCAGGACATATTAATCCAGCCCGTGATACATAAAGCTAATATAATCGTACCTATACTAGGTTCAAATACGACAAGTAGTAGAATCGTTACTAGCAAGTAAGGGATCGAATATAAGATTTCAGAGAATTTATTCATGAGTTCTCCGACACGTCCGCCATAGAATCCCATGATACCGCCGTAGATTACACCGATCGCAAGGTCAATAAATGCTGCTGCAAAACCAATGAGCAGTGAAATCCTTGCACCAGACCAGGTACGTACCCACATGTCGCGTCCGAGATCATCCGTCCCAAACCAAAATTCAGAAGAAGGGGGTTGGTTGGTTTTTGTAAGATCTTGTGTATCGTATTGGTACCCTGATAACAGTGGAGCAAAGAGAGCCATAATAATAATGATAATGAGGATGACTAGGCTGCCCATGGCAAGCTTGTTTTTCAGAAGGCGTTCCCAAGCATCTCGCATAGCAGAGACACTTTGTCTTTGAATGACCTCTGCCTGCTTCTCGTCTACCCCGATCTTTCTAAAATCTTCGGGTGTAAGCTGCATGTGGTTTGGATCGATTTGAGATTGATTTGCAGACATTACCTAGCCCTCCTTCCCATTGGATAATTTGATACGCGGATCAATAATGACATAAGCGATATCTGTAATAAAGCGCGCTACCATTAAGATAATTCCGTAGAAAATCGTAATTCCCATAATCATCGTATAATCACGAGTTGTAATACTTTCAACGAATACTTTACCGATCCCGCCGATTCCGAATATACGTTCAATAACAACGGATCCTGTAATAATATTGGCCGTCATTGGGCCCACATAAGTTACAACCGGAAGGATCGCGTTACGAATAATATGTTTGAACATAATCGTAACACTGTTAAGACCTTTCGCCTTCGCCGTTTTCACGTAATCTGCATGCAGGACTTCGAGCATACTCGAACGCGTTAACCTTGCAATAAAAGCAATTGGCTGAGCAGATAACGCTGCGACAGGAAGAACATAGTCAAGCGGTCCGTTTAGTCCCATTACCTTGAACCAGCCGGCCTCTTGAGCTAGATAAAACTGCAGAAGAGATGCAAGCACGAAACTCGGTACCGCGATACCCAGTACGGCTAATATCATCGCTACATTATCAATAATTTTGCGATGATTCATAGCTGCAATCATTCCTAACAAAACACCAACAATGACAGCAACTACGATCGCAACCGCTCCAAGTTTAAGAGAGACAGCAAATGTATCGCTAATAATACCACCTACATCTTGATTAAGTCTTTTCATTGAAATACCAAAGTCACCTGTGGCAATATCACCAAGATACTTTGTATATTGTTGAAAAACCGGCTTATCAAGCCCATATTGCTCCATCAGTCTAGCTTCAATCTCAGGTGATACATTTTTCTCCCCCATGAATGGGTTACCCGGAATCGCCTTCATTAAGAAAAACGTTGCGGAGATGAGGATAAATAATGATATCAGCATAAAGACAAGCCTGTTGATCACGTATCTTACCATGACCTTGAACACCTCCCGCATAGAATTAACAGATGTGAATCACAAGTAAATCAGCATAATAATAGTAAGTCCATTTTCGTTATATGCAAAAAATTACTTAATTCTGGAAATTGGTAGAGTAAATAAAAAATCGGGATATATAAGGGGTTACCCGCATATATATCCCGAAATAACTATACTGTTAGATGATTACTTGTTCTCAAGATAAGCTCTGGTGAAATCAATCGCTCCGCTAAAGTCAAGGCTCACACCTTTAAGATTAGGTTTAGTGAGTGACACATTCGTATAATAGTACACCGGTGCAATAACCATATCATCTTGAATCAAGATTTTTTCAGCTTGTGCGAAGTACTCATTACGTTTAGCTAGATCTCTTTCCTCTGCCGCTTTCTTAATCAAAGCATCATATTCAGGATTCGCATAACCAGAATCATTATTACCGTTACCTGTTGTCCAAATATCCATGAATGTCATTGGATCATTATAGTCAGCAGACCAACCTGCACGCGAGATTTGATAGTTAAGGTTGTTACGAGTTTCTAGGAATACGCCCCACTCTTGGTTTTGTGTAGCTACTTCTACACCAAGAACAGTTTTCCACATATTCGCAGCAGCTACCGCCAATTTTTGGTGAGCTTCACTCGAGTTATAGATCAAAGTAATCTTAGGAAGAGTCGTGTATCCTTCTTCTTTCATACCTTCTTCTAGCAATTTCTTCGCTTCATCTGCATTCTCTTGGAAGTATCCTGTATCTTTTACTTCCTCACGGAACTGTGCTGATTCACCTTTAATACCTGGTGGTACAAAACCGTAAGCAGGAATTTGTCCGCCAAGGGTTACATTATCAACAATGGATTGACGATTTAGTGCCATTGCGAAAGCTTTACGGATTTTTGCATTTTGGAACGGCTCAGCCGTTGTATTAAACATATAATAGTAAGTGCTTGCAATACCAGTAGAATGGAATTCCTCTGGCAATTCTTTACTTACGCCTGGAATTTGGTCAGTAGGGATTTCGCCGTTAGGAGCTCCAGCATAATCAAGTTCTCCGCCTCTATAAGAGGATAGCTCTGTTGCACCGCTAGGTGTCAAAGACATATCGATTTTTGAAAGTTTGATATTATCTTTATCCCAATATTGTTCGTTCTTTGTTACCTCAATTTTTTGTCCTGTTGTCCACTGGGTAAGCGTGAATGCACCGTTAGTGATCATTGAATCTTTGTTAGTTGCCCATTTATCATTACCTACTACCGATTGGTGAACCGGATAATAAGTATAGAATGAAGTCAGACCCAAGAAATAAGGAGTCGGATTTTTCAGAGTAACTTTCAAAGTATGCTCGTCCTCAGCTTCAATACCGACTTTGGAGAAATCTGTTAATTCGCCTTTATTGTATTCCTCTGCACCACTAATGTAGTAAAGTTGATAGGAATACGGAGGCGCTGGGGAGGTTGCAGGATCAAGTACGCGTTTCCAAGCAAATACAAAGTCATTTGCTGTTACTGCGTCGCCGTTGCTCCATTTAGCATCGTCACGAAGATTGAACTTGTAGATCAGTCCATCTTCGGAAATTTCCCAATCTTCAGCTACACCTGAAATTACATTGCCTTCAGAGTCCATACGAACAAGGCCTTCATACATCGTTTTCAAAACGGTGTTCGTTTGGCTGTCTTGCGCAAGAGCAGGGTCAAAAGTTGGTGGTTCAGCGCTCAAGTTAATTCTTAAAACCTGTTCTGTTGGTGTGGAAGAACCATCACCTTGACTGCTATCATTGCTATTATCTGAACCGCACGCTGCAAGTACGGTACCAAATGCAAGAACAAGCGTCAAAAGGACTAGCAAACTTTTCCTCTTCATCTAGCATTTCCCCCTCAAAATGTGGTATATGTTTATAGATTATACAACCAGTGGTCAAAAAAATCCATATAACTTTTTCTTCTTCTACATATTTTTTCAAAATTCGACTCATTCGACACAAAACGCACGTAAAATATGTCATATTTTCTTACATCAGAGCTATTATGTAACTGAATAATCCAAAGGCCATAAGTACTATGTAACTAAACCCCATCAAGACAAAAGCCATGCGCCAAACGACCCTGAACATACGCTTATAATCAATCTTTCCTTTTAATCTCGTTTGGGCACTTCCGATCAGACCGAGAGCAATAAGTAACAAGATTAAAATCAAATAGAATCCAAACCCTGAGTCAAATGTATTATTAAATAGAGCAGCAACCGCAGCAATCAGAAAGATTGTCGTCACATCCATTGCGGTAAGAAGGGCAACTTTCTTTTGCTTCTTATAATAAAGAACGAGGAAATACACAATGAGAAACGGAAAAAAAGGGAGCATGCTCAGCACGCTCAGGAAAGATTCGATTGTATTCAAATTTTACACTTCCTCCTCTATTAACATCCCTTGAACTAATTTATATACAAGCTCATGTCCAGGAGCGGCCACCCCTGCCTCCTTTGCCATAGCGATGATACTTCCGTTAATTGCATCAATCTCTGTTGCTTTCCCATTCATGACATCTGTACACATCGAAGACCGATTACTTGCGGTTGAGCGGCAAACTTGAATCACTTGTTCCCATAAATCAGCATCATAAGGAATAGACAGCGCATCATACACACGAGCGGCTTCTACATACAATTGTTTCATCGTCTGTAGTCGGTAGGAATGATGTAATAACTCGCCGTTTGTAATTCTCCAAATGGAGGTAAGGGGATTAATAATCGCGTTAATCATCAGTTTTCGGTATACCAGCTTATCGATTTCATTCGACGATTTTGTAGTAAATCCTGCTTTGAGTAACGCTTCTGTAAAATACAGCATCACATTTATTGCTTTCGTTTGCTCTTCTTTGCATGACTCTAAGAGAGTTTCACCATAACCAGCTCGAATCACTTCATACTTGCTTGTTCTTTTCGCCCCTTCTGTAGTTACCGCAGCAAACACAGTGGCTTTAGGCAAAGCCGTAGCCATTTTGCGAGTATGCCCTGTTCCATTTTGAAAACAATAAATGGGTATATCCACATCGGCGCTTGTCAGCACCTCAATCACATCGTTGATCGCACCTTGCTTTGTCATGATCATCAGAAGATTTCCCGGATGCTTCTGCCATATCTCTTCAAATCGGTTGATCACATCGATCTGTAGATTAGAGACTTGCACCTTTGATACCTGCCCCTTGGGGTCCGTTATATGTATCCCATTCCTCACGAGTTCACTCGCTTGCTCCTCTGTTCTCACCCATAAACGGACCGATTCGCCAGATGCCGCAAGCTGGCCCCCATATAGTAGTCCCAGTGCCCCCGCACCAATTACATCAATCATCAAAACAGATCCCACTCCCATTACGATTCATTTATTTATTATGATAACAGAAGGATAAGATGACAAAAACCCGTCTACCGCATAATAGCGATAATACGGGTCTTAGACACAGGCTTAATCTGTCTGTTAATCAATACGTTCGAGATTGCCGTTCGCATCCATTTTAAACCTAGATTTCACTTCTTCCTCTTCTTCTGACAGAAATGCTAGTCTTCTTGCCCGGTCCATGATCTGGATCAGCGCTTTGTAGTCATCATTCACTACACGGTAGTCCGTCTGTACTTCGTTCACTTGTTTGAACAATCGTTCATTCTCAAACTTCAAATCATTTAATTCTTCTTCTTTTTCACGAAGCTCTTTTTCCAAGAGTTTTAAATGTCTAGCATTTTCGTGAACCATCCCTTTCCATTGTCTCAGGAACCGGATTACGGCATCAATAGATAACGTTTCTTCTGAAAATGCTTCTGAGCGATATACCATTTCTTCCGTATCGGTTACAGAAAGGGCTGCAACCTGCGGCTGTACCGAAGATTGTCTTTTTGAATAACTTCTTTTTTGACGCTGTGCTTTTGCGATTCCGATAGCTTCATCATACTTTTTACGGACAAAACTATTCCAACGAAAACCACAAGCAGCAGAGGTCCTTCCAATCTTATCCCCTACTTCTTCAAAAGCAGCCAGCTGAGTACTTCCTTCACGAATATGACGAAGCGTCACATCAGCCAGAATCAAATCATCTTCTGCACTCCAAGCATCTTGTCTCACAGCAGTCATGCTATAAACCTCCTAACTTGCATCCATTATCACAACCTCACTCCGGCATGGTATACCAGAGTGTAAGCCGGTTATAAAAGCAGCTTTAATCATTCTTATGCCCTTCATAGAGTTCATAGAATCTATTTCATATTAAAATGTATTTCCAATTTTCAGCATTGTCATACCCGAAAAGATTTCGCTTTCATACCCGATTTTTATTTACAGGTTTTTCCTTAAAGGCTATAATGTTACTTAGTATACATTTGATCGAATTATCAGAAAGGGGGTTGCTATCGTGGCGCGCATGTTTCGTGTGCTTGGTTTTTTCACTCTAACGATTGGACTTATGGCTTTTGCCGCAAATATGCTAGAAATGGCCTTTCTTTTCTTCTTTCAAACCGTCTTCTTCGTTGTACTTGGCTATTTGAAATTCACTGAGAGAACGTACATCCTTTTATTCTGGGCTTACATGATTGTTAGTTTTACCGGTTTCAGCTATTGGACTGTATTTGAAATGGGCAAACCTTTATAAAGATCATATTAAAGAACGGTTTGGCTGTTACAGCCAAACCGTTCTTTATTTATTTTCTTTTTCATACTATGTTTTAACAAGGTACAAGCTTGCGTTAGGAGGAGAATTGATTGCGACACCGGTTACACGCTAAGATCGTATCGCTTACTATTTGCTTTCTTCTTATGGCGAACCCCGCCTCTTATGTCCATGCAGAACTTTCTATAAAAGAAGATAACCTGAATATACTCCAGAACAGCCTCTCGATCGTCGAGATTGATCATGAAATTAAGCGCACCCAAGATAAACAAGAAGAACTCCAGCAAAAGCAGCAACGACTCGAAACAGAACTCCAACAACACAAGAAGGAAATGGCTAGTCATGAAGATCGAGCTGGCTCGATCGTTAGATCCTATTATATGGGTGAGCGTAATCAGTTCCTCCGTATTCTTTTGAGTTCAGATTCTTTTCGTTCACTCCAGATAGTGGCCGGTTATTATGAGATGATTATACTTGGGGATCAGGAAACTCTGCGTGCCTACCATAAAAAATACAGTGAATTAATGGCTGTTTCTACGGAACTGGAGCAAAGTCTAACTGAACTTGAACAGATCAAACAAAACCTGATCTATCAAAGAGAACGAGTAATGGCTCTTGAAGAAGAAGTGGAAAAAGGACTCTCTTCAAGTGATCAAAGAGACCTCATGGAGAAGTTGATTGTAGAACTGACTTCCTATTGGAATAATGTCGGAGTTCATGAAGTACATCAATATTTTAATGCGCTGGCTGTGGCGATGGAGAACCTCCCCTCCTACGTACAAAAAGAACCTGGCATTCTCTCTATAAATGGCGGTACTTATACGATTTCAATTACCGAAGCGCAGCTAAATGAATTTTTAAGATCAGAGAATGAAATTTTCCAAGACTTTTCGTTTGAATTTAACGACGATTACATTATTGCTTCTGGAAAACGTGACGATCTTGAACTCGCGGTTTACGGTCATTACTCTGTAATTGATGAGCCAGAGAACGGTATTCTTTTTCATGTTGATAAACTCATTTTCAACCAGTTTGAACTTCCTGATACAACTCGTACGATGCTTGAGCAGGAATTCGACCTTGGATTTTACCCTCAAAAATTAATGTCCTTCATTAAGGCGACCGGTGTATCAACCAGAGAACAAACACTTGAAGTAACGATGGAACTTTCACTCAAATAGGACTCTTCAGAAACTGAAAAATTCTTACCTTGAATCTGTCATTAGCAGCGCGAGCTGTAGTTCATATTCTTCTAAAGAGATCTGCCCATGTACAAATTGTTCAATCGTTTCCGCTGCAGCAAAGGACTTTTCAGGATCAGATAACACATGATCTTCATCCTGTAATAATGATTCTTCCATACTCTCTTCTAAAGCTTGCAGCGGGATCGCATTGGTTATATCAGATAGATCGGAATCCGTATACAGAGTGGAATATACAGGGAGCTTACCTGTGAGAGCAAACCAATTTTTTGCTGACTTTGGCGATGTAAGTTTCGTAAGAAACTCTACTGTCGCTTCTTTTTGCGTTGATTTAGGAGAGATAATAAAACTTCGTCCTTTTACAGCAAGTGACTGAGACTTCACATCATTATTAATATAGGAAGAAAGTTCTTGTCTATGGACAGGAATAAGTTCTGATAGAGTAATGATGCCGGCTTGAAAATCTCCACTAACGGACGAGAGATTGTACCGCTTTGTCTTTATATAAGAAAATAGAGGCTGGATAGCTTGAATCTGCTGTAATGTATCCTCTTCTTGTTCGCCATTTAGCTCAAACACGTGCGAGACGTCTGGATAAATCCCCAGGAAAGTAAGCCAAGAAGCATAGGCCACAGGATCTTCGCCATTAAAATAAAAAGGCTTGTTCAGCCTTTTCCCCCACCCCGTAAGACGAGACATCCACTCATCCCTTGTACTAGTCGATTGCAGCGGCTCCTCACTTGTCTCTTCGTTCCGATACTCGGCATACACATAGGGATCTACATCCATGGGAATAGACCACAGGTACCCGTTCCACTCCCCTGCTCGGAGCACAGAATCAAAAGAGTCAGCAGCAGCTATATTTCCATCTCCGCCCATCACCGGCCGAGCATATCCTTTTTTGGCATACCATTTTATATACCGGTTATCAATAAGCAGGGTATCCGGGCTTTCCCCCATCATGAATGTTTCCTTAAACGCTGAATAAAAATCAGCTGCTTCTCTATTTGTTATGGTGATCTCTATGCCGATTTCTTTTGCTATATTGTTAGCAAAACTCTGAAATATTTCGTATTCCTCATCCTCCATCGATACCAGGACAGATAGAGGTTTATTTTTATGCGTAGTCTCCGGAGCAGGAACTGAGAATATATCTGTCACGTTGTCTCTTTCTTCTCTAGTTTGATCTTGAGCGAGATCAAGACTCGGTGAAAGTATGGTTAGGGACAATAACAATACAACAAACAGAATCCAATGATTTCTCCGTTTCAAGGCTCTTGCTCCTTCCGCAAAAACAAAGCTTCCATTTACCAACTATTGTAACAAATTATTGGGTCTGTTGTCCTACTTCCTTTATGTTTTTGTTCTACATTCTTCTTTTTCCATACAAAAAGAACCGGTTCTTTATGCCGGTTCTCCGATTTTTAAAGATAGTCCCTTTTCCCGGGAAATAAACAGCCCCTGTTCGCTTTATAATAAATCAGCTGCGAGCTGGGCGAGCTTTGATCGTTCTCCTTTTTCAAGCATAATATGTCCGCTAATCCCTTCTTGACGGAAACGTTCCACAATATACGTGAGTCCATTACTCGATGAATCCAGATAAGGATGATCAATCTGTTCTGGATCCCCCATGAGAATGATCTTACTTCCTTCCCCTACTCGGGAAACAATGGTTTTGACTTCATGTCTGGACAAATTCTGAGCTTCATCAATAATAATAAACTGTCCTGGTATCGATCTTCCTCGAATATAAGTCAAAGCCTCAACTTGGATACTGCCAAGCCCCATCAAAATCTTATCAATATCTCCTGATTTTTTGGTATCAAATAAAAATTCGAGATTATCATAAATAGGCTGCATCCAAGGACGAAGTTTCTCATCTTTCTCTCCAGGTAGATAACCTATATCTTTTCCCATGGGTACGACCGGTCTCGCAATCAGTAGTTTTTTATATTTATGATCATCTTCCACCCTAAGCAGTCCTGCTGCTAACGCAAGCAGCGTTTTTCCTGTTCCGGCCTTGCCTGTAATCGTAACCAGCGGAATTTCATCATTTAATAAAAGTTCGAGAGCCATCCGTTGCTGTGCATTCCTTGCCACGATTCCCCATACAGGATCGTTACTTAAATACAGCGGCTCCATCTTTGTTCCTTCTTGATTTACTTTTAGTAAGGCAGATTTCCCTGTACCCATCTCATCCTTAAGAATAACAAATTCATGCGGATATAGAGCATAAGGTAGCTGTAAAGGCTTAATAGGTAGAAAGCGATACGTATAAAACTCATCAATAACGGAGGGATGAACTTTAATTGTAGAATAACCCGGATATAGATCACTAGGATCCGCCGTACGATCGGATAAATAGTCTTGCGTATATAAACCAAGCACATCCGCTTTAATTCGGACAAGCACATCTTTACTTACGAGAACAACCTGGTCTGCTTCCTCCTTTTCTTGCTCTTCGAGGTGATAATTGAGAGCGACAGCCAAAATACGATTATCATTTGTCACTTCCCCGAACATTTCCTGCACTCGAACAAAACTGCGATGATTTAGTTCCACCTTTAATCTGCCGCCTTCTGGCAGTGGTACCCCGCTGTGAAGGTGACCCAGCTCCCTTAAGCCGTCTAATAAACGCGATACATATCTTGCATTGCGTCCTATCTCGTCCGCATTTCGTTTCTTCGAGTCAATTTCCTCTAAGACAACTGCTGGAATGACGACCTCATGCTCATCAAAAGCATAAATGGCGCCCGGGTCATGAAGCAGCACATTCGTATCCAATACAAAAATTTTTTTCATTGGTATCCCCTCCAAGGCGGCGTCTTTTAAGCACAGTTAGGCAAGCTTTGTAGCAGCAGTAAGGACAATCTTGCATCCCATATTTCAATGTATTCGTTAAGGAGCAAATAATTGTTCATTTTCCTGAAAATATCCTGAGATAAACCAATTTATTTATGAAAAGCATTAAATGGAGCCAAAAAAACCCCAGTGAATCTAGATTCACTGGGGTTCTGAAGCCTCGTTTCCTTCTATTCACTAGAAGTAGAGTCAACAAAGACGTGTTCACCTGCAAGTTCCTGTGCGAGTGCTTCTTTGGCTTTCGTTAATTCATTTTGATTAATATATACATAAGGGCTGTTCCAGGTTCCTGTCACCGGCACGAAATTCACGTTATCCTTTGACATGTCCCAGTAAGCAGAGATGAAATTTTTCACTTGATCACTTTCTACCGTAGTTGTGATGTTATCACTTACGGCACCCACCACTTTTCCAATCTTCACTATACCACCAAGGGACTTCATCTGATCCATCATCGATTGCAGCACTTCGCTTTGACGCTGATTACGAGAGAAATCATCGGAAGCTGGTGTCTTTGGATCACAATTTGATTTACGATAACGCACATAATCGAGTGCCTCATCTCCACTCAGATGCTGCGGGCCTTCTTTGATATTAATGTTGGTACCATCAGCTGTATCTCGGTAGCACATATTCTGCGACGCATTTACGTCAACACCGCCAAGTGCATCCACTGCGTCGGAGAAGGCCTGAAAATTCAGGACTGTCACGTAATCAATATCCAGATCTAAGTACTTACTGAGCATCACACGCATTTCCTCTTCAGCCGTTATTCCTGACTCTTTCTCTGCCACTTTAAACCTAGGATAATAGGCATTTAGCTTGCGCTGCGAATAGCCATTTAGCTGAATCAGTGTATCTCTCGGTAAAGATACAAGCGTAGCCGAATCTGTAGCTGGATTCATCGAAGCTACCATAACGACATCGGTAAGATAAGAATTCGTCTCCTCGCGATAATCTGTACCCAAAATCAACATTGTCAGCGGCTTTACCTTAGCCGAATTCTCAGCAGCAACGGGTAAATCCGTTCCTGTTTTTATTACATTGTTATAAATCATATATAAATAGCCGCCGCCTGCCACTACACCGAGAATTACGAGGACCATAATGAGTTTCATTAATTTACGAAAAGGACTTTGCCTTTTCTTTTTTTGAGGCGAGTCTTGTTTCATTTTAGAAGGCGACTTCTGATCTCCCTGATTCCGGGGAGGAAGTCCATTAGAATCCATACTCATTCTCTCAACACCTTTACCTGTTTCTATCATTCTGACTCTATCTATATTACCGCTTTTTATCCGTTTATATCAAATCTTTAGAAATAATTACCTTTACATAAGGAGAAGACCGCTCAAAGAGCGGTCTTCTCCAGTTACATTTATTAAATAGTTAGGGATAACACCCTATAACTCTTCCAACTTACATCTTACCTGTATGTCCAGATGCTTCTGTCTTTTTCTTCTGACGTCCTTCGACGAAATAACGAATCCGGACAAGCAGCATCAGTCCTACAGCAACAAGCAAGCACTGTATAATTGGCAATTTATCAATTTGGAAAATAAGCAGCATGAAAGCACCTATGGCCATAAAGATGTACAGTAATATCTCTTTTGGTAATGACAATTTTTGCTGTGGACGAAATACCTTATTGTAGACATACGTGATCAGTACAAAAATCACCACATAACTTATGATCGGGTGTGACGCTAACCATGCTTGCATGGCGAGTCAACTCCTTCCTTAGGTTCATGCTCTCTTTTCCTTATTTTATCTGAAGACGATTAAGAGTTAGCTTGCGCCATCTTACGATGTTTTTCTGCACGTTCGCGCTCACTCTTATTAAGAATTTTTTTACGAAGACGAACAGATTTTGGAGTAATCTCGCAATATTCGTCATCATTCAAGTATTCAAGAGCTTGCTCAAGAGAGAAAATAACTGGAGTCTTCATTTTAACTGTATCGTCTTTAGATGCAGAACGAACGTTAGTTAATTGTTTTTCCTTACAGATGTTCACGACGATGTCGTTGTCACGGTTGTGCTCACCAACGATCATACCTTCATAAACTTCAGTTCCTGGCTCAAGGAATAACGTTCCGCGATCCTCTACCCCAATCATACCGTAGAAAGTAGATACTCCGCTCTCACTGGATACGAGTACGCCTTGGTGACGACCGCCAACTTGTCCGCCCACGAGTGGACCATAGCTGTCAAATGCATTATTCATTACACCATAACCGCGAGTAAGGGTCAGGAAGTTTGTACGGTAACCAATGAGTCCACGTGCTGGAATCAGGAATTCAAGACGAACTTGACCGTTTCCGGAGTTCACCATGTTCACCATTTCCGCTTTACGTGATCCAAGGCTTTCCATAACAGCTCCCATGCTGTCTTCAGGAATATCAATTAGAAGACGCTCAATCGGCTCCATTTTCTTACCGTCGACTTCTTTAACGATAACTTCTGGTTTGGATACCGCAAGTTCATAACCTTCACGGCGCATGTTCTCGATCAAGATACTAAGGTGAAGTTCACCACGACCTGAAACAATATATGCATCCGGGCTGTCTGTTTCTTCTACACGAAGACTCACGTCTGTTTCAAGCTCTTTGAAGAGACGATCACGAAGTCTGCGAGAAGTAACCCATTTACCTTCACGGCCAGCAAAAGGACTTGTATTGACAAGGAATGTCATTTGAAGGGTAGGCTCATCAATTTTTAGAACCGGCAAAGCTTCAGGGTTATTCGGATCAGCAATGGTTTCACCGATGTTGATATCTTTGATACCGGCAATAGCAACGATGTCGCCTGCGCCCGCTTCGGCTACTTCTATACGTTTCAGCCCTTGGAAACCAAACAGTTTCTCAATACGAGCAGATTTCATACCACCATCACGAAGCATTACCGTAACAGGTTGTCCTTGTTTAATTACACCACGGTTTACACGTCCGATAGCGATACGACCAAGGTATTCATTGTAGTCCATCAAAGTAACGAGGAATTGAAGGGGTTCTTCCACACTTTCGGTTGGATGCGGGATGTGGTCTACGATTGTTTCATATAGGGTCATCATGTTGTCGTCTTGTTTCTCTGGGTCAAGACTAGATGTACCGTTCAAAGCGGAAGCATATACAACTGGGAAGTCAAGCTGTTCGTCATTTGCACCTAGTTCGATAAACAGATCAAGTACTTCATCAATTACTTCAGCTGGACGTGCAGCCGGACGGTCAATCTTATTAACAACTACGATCGGAGTAAGGTTGTGCTCAAGTGCTTTACGAAGTACAAACTTCGTTTGTGGCATACATCCTTCGTAAGCATCGACAACGAGAAGTACACCGTCAACCATTTTCATGATACGTTCTACTTCGCCGCCAAAGTCAGCGTGTCCTGGAGTATCCACAATGTTGATGAGGAAATCTTTATAGTTGATTGCCGTATTTTTAGCTAGAATTGTAATTCCGCGTTCACGTTCTATATCGTTAGAGTCCATTGCGCGTTCTTGTACAGCCTCGTGATCACGGTATGTTCCTGATTGTTGAAGCAATTTGTCAACTAACGTCGTTTTCCCGTGGTCAACGTGGGCAATAATTGCAATATTGCGAATGTTTTTTCTTACATGCATGGTTTGTATCCATATCCTTTCCAAAATCAAGTCTATTTGTAAATAAAACGGAATGCTCAAAAAAGAAGCGCCGGATTGTCCGAGCGCGCTTATATCCACTTATATCCCTTATATTATAGACTAATTCCACCAAAAATCAAGTTTATTATTATCGAAATCTGCGATTTGGTTTCGGTCTGCCAAAAATGAGCCAAATACCGGCGAAAATTAATATGGCCGCAAATAGATAGATGAATCCGGTCGTAAGAAGGGCTATAAATAATAGAACAATGGAAACAGCAAGCCCTATAATTGAAGTGGAATAAATGGTTGCCGGTCTTGGGTACTCAAATAAGGCATACTCGAAAAGTCCAAGGGCGATACCAAAAATAAAGACCGGCCAAAGATAAGCAAGCAGATACCATCCCGTCAGATTACAGATCAAAAATAAAATTCCATAGACTGTAAATATTCCAGCTGGAATCAGTACCACCGTACTTGTTTTTCTTAAAAAGTAATACAGGTGCAGTAAAATTCCAGGTATCAATAGAACAAGCGGCCAAAAGTTTCGGCCAATATAACCAAATACACCGAGTTTCCCCAGCAAAATAATAAGACCGGCTACCGCGATGAATATGCCGATAGCACGTTCGTTTCTTCCTTTCACGATCCCTTCACCTCATCCATCAAATAATATATTTGTTGTTTCTTATTACCTCAGGTGATTATTCTGTTTCCAAACCAAAAATACAAAGGACTGAGCACCCCTATCTATGTATAGTTTATCCTATGTTTTTACAAAAAACTACTCTGTCAGCTAATTCCATTCATCATAGAAGAAAGCAGATGTCGCTATGCTCTTAGCATAACCAAATCAAAGAAAAAACCGGCGATTTCCGCCGGTATCTTTCCTATTAAATGTCCTCATCAAGAATACTAAACACGGTAGTGTATCAATTTTCGAAAAACACCGCTCACCATAATACATACAGCCGCAATGGCAGGAATTAATCCCTGATATCCGAATAGATAATGTTGCAGCCAGATGCCTAGTTTTGGATCGCGAAGCAGCATTTCTCCTGCCGTATACGCTAAGATTGCAGAGCCTGCAAATACGAGAATCGGATATTTTTGCAATAAAGTTACGATAAGTCCGCTCCCCCATACCACAATCGGTATGCTTATCGCAATTCCGATGACGATCAGGGCAAGGTCTCCGTCTGCGATTGCCGCGATTGCTAAAACATTGTCCAGACTCATCACAAAATCTGCCACAAGAATAGTTTGAATGGCACTCCACAGTGTGGAAGACTGACGGACATTCACCTCTTCTGTGTCTTCGAGCAGCAGCTTAAATGCGATATAAAGAAGCATCAGCCCGCCTGCTGCCTGAATGTATGGAATCTCGAGAATAAGTACTGCAACAAAGGTTAGGATACATCTTAATAAGACAGCACCAAATGCACCCCACCATACTGCTTGTCTTCTTCTATGTTCCGGCAGATTACGACTTGCTAGTGCAATTACCACTGCATTATCTCCGCTGAGCACAAGATTGATCATAAGTATTTGTGCCAGCAACCATAGCTCGTTCATACGTTACGAACACCCCCATACATTAGATGTATGTTCACGTTGCCAAGCCTATGCTTGACGATGTTCGGGCAGAGGAATATAATGAATTCCGATTTATACCAAGCAAAAAGCGTTTTACTAAAAGGAGTGACCTACATGAATTTCAGCGAGTTTATAGTCAGCTTGCTGCAGGTTGTATTTATCGACCTTATACTGGCCGGCGATAATGCAATCGTCATCGGACTCGCTGCCCGAAATTTGCCCCAGGAAACTCAAAAAAAAGCGATTATATATGGTACCGGCGGTGCTGTCTTAATTCGGATTGCAGCTACGGTTGTCGTACTGTGGCTGTTGCAGATTCCTTGGCTGTTACTTGTAGGAGGCGTGCTTCTCATCTGGATCGCCTATAAGCTGCTTGCAGATCAAGGGGACGAGCATACCGAAGTAAAAGCAGGAGTTTCCTTATGGACTGCAGTAAAAACGATCGTTATCGCAGACGCAGCTATGGGTCTTGATAATGTAATCGCTGTGGCAGGTGCGGCAGAACAACATATCGTTCTCGTAATTCTTGGACTATTAATTAGTGTGCCGATTATTGTTTGGGGAAGTACGCTGTTTATTAAGCTCATCAACCGTTTTCCATGGATTATTTTCCTTGGTGCTGCGGTTCTCGGATATACAGCTTCCAACATGATTACAGAAGAGAGAATGCTTGAACCTTTCTTCACCGCACATCCTCTAGTACGTATTCTATTCATTGCATTTGTCATTGCAGGCGTACTCTTTGCAGGTTATCGCAAACAAAAAAGCGCGAAGCAAAGTCAGCAACATTCTTACTCTTAAAATTCATTACAAAAAGAGCTGCCTTTATCCATCCAGCGGATGATAAAGGCAGCTCTTTTTATATTATTCTTTTTATATTATTCTTTTTATAGCCAATCCTCTTCAATCGCGCTGGATTCAAGTTCTTTGCCGTCTCCAAGCGTGATCGTTTCCGTATTCGCTACGGCTTGTTCTAATAGTTCGGACAAATTTCCAATAGATGCTTCTAACTTCTCTACAATCCGAAGATTTGGATTGGTTGCCGGGGACTTAGGAACAAATAAAGTACAGCAGTCCTCATAAGGCAAAATGGATAAATCATAGGTGCCAATTTCCTCTGCTATTTTTACAATTTCCATCTTGTCCATCATAACAAGCGGACGCAGAAGCGGCAGATCCGTTGCTCTTCCGATGACATTCATACTGCCAAGCGTCTGACTCGCAACCTGACCAAGACTATCCCCGCTGACAATAGCAAGGGCACCTTCACGCTCTGCCAGCATGGTGGCAATGCGAAGCATGGAACGCCGCATTAAAGTAATGATCAGATTGTCCTGTCCCAATTGGGTAAACGAAGTTTGTACCTCTGTGAAAGGAACCAGATGCAGCTTGATCTCGCCTGAGTATCCAGCCAGCACTCTAGCAAGGTCAATGACTTTATCCTTGGCTTTTTGGCTGGTAAAAGGAAAACTGAAAAAGTGAACAAGTTCGAGTTCCAATCCTCTCTTCATGGAGGACCAGGCTGCTACCGGCGAATCAATACCTCCAGATAACAACATCATTGCCTTGCCATTCGTCCCTCTTGGAAAGCCTCCTACAGCAGAAAAAGATTCAAAAAAGAGGTACGTTCCTGTCTCCCTGATTTCGATTTTTAGTTCGATATCCGGTTTTCTTACATCCACTTTAAGTTCTTGGAACGTACGCAGCAAAGGCGATCCTACCAGATGATTCATTTCATGAGAGGAGTGTTCAAATCCTTTCCATACACGTCTGGCATTCACTTTAAATGTTGTACCTGGGGCAGGCTGCATCTCTTTCATGAAAGCAAGCGAAGTTTCTACAATTTCGTTCAGTTCTGAGGCGGTTACCTTGACAGGACTGATGGAAACAAGTCCGAAAATTTTCCGCAAATCCTCAATTACAGCTAAATAATCATGCCCCCCAAGCCCCACATACATCCGTCCATATTCTTCTATGATCGTAGCTCCGGGGTATGCAGTAAGCTTCGATTTCACATGACTTTTTATTGATTTTTCAAAACGTCTGCGGTTCTTACCTTTTAACGTAAATTCTCCAAAGCGAAGAAGCAGCATATCGTATTTCATGTCTTAGCGGTTCCACCCTTCAAAATTAACCAGTCTTTTCTTCATTTCCCGTAATGCGTGTATTAATTGATCAATATGTTCTTCGGTATGAACATCTCCCAAGCTAATTCGTATGCCCGAACGGGCAGCCTCTTCCGATTTCCCCATCGCCAGAAGCACTCTGCTCGGTTCTGTATACTTGGAAGAACAAGCTGACTGTGTGGAGACAACCACACCCAGCTGCTCAAGTGTATGCAATATTACCTCTGCTTTCATACCAGGATAAGAGAAATGCACAATATGCGGCGCACCTTCAGGAGAGCTGTTCAGTTCCCATTCGGGATAACGAAGAATTTCCTCCATTAAGCGGTCTCTAAGCGGTATGAGGCGGGCGTAAAGTTCAGATCTATTTTCTTCTGCTAAACGAACGGCTTTCGTCATACCGGCAATCAGCGGAATATTCTCTGTTCCTGCCCGCACTCCCCCTTCCTGGGAACCCCCTGTAAGTAGCGGAGCAAGTTCGAGACCTGATCTAACATAGAGAAGTCCTGCACCTTTCGGTCCGCGTATTTTATGAGCAGAGATACTATATAAATCAATCCCGGAGTGAGCAAGCTCTACCTTTATTTTTCCAAAAGCCTGGACACCATCTACATGAAAAATAACCTTAGGATGCTGCTTCTTCAGTTCGCGCCCAATCTCGATCACAGGATGAATTGCACCCGTTTCGTTATTTACATGCATTAAGCTTACCAAGATGGTATCTTTTCTTACTGCATGAAGAACATCCTCCACCCTAACCCGGCCTTTAGAATCCACAGGCAGATAAGTGATATCATACCCCATTCGCTCCAAAAATCGAAAACTTTCGTACACCGAAGCATGTTCTGTTTTCGTTGTTATCATATGTTTCCCGCGAGAATGATAGCGCAGAGCAACCCCTTTAATCGCCATATTGTTACTTTCCGTAGCTCCTGAGGTAAAAATGACTTCAGATGCTTTGACACCCAGTGTTTTCGCGCAGACTTCACGTGATTTGTTCAGCAATTTTTCCGCATTTTCTCCATATCCATGAATAGAGGAAGCATTCGCATAATGTCGGTTCATCACTTCACTGACCGTTGTGATTACATCAGGATATGGCGGAGTTGAGGCTGCATAGTCAAAATAAAGCAATGGTTTCACCTCCTTAGGCACAGGGGCCTTTCTTCATATTAAAAAAGCAAAAAGACCAATGAAAGAAAGGTTCATTCCCATGACCTTCTCATGTGATCTTTTTCGCAGATCTATACAGTTATAAAATAATCAGACAGTATATTTCGCCTGGGCCTGTTCTATTTTAGTAATATAGCGCTGCGTTTCAAGCGGTAAACGGCTCATTACCGTCATCAATTCCTCATCGGTATCAACGCCTAGGCGTCCGACTCTGCCTGGGCCTGCATTATAAGCAGCAAGAGCCAGCTTCTCCTCACCGTTAAAACGCTGAAGCTGATATGATAAATACCTTGTGCCCGCATCTATACTTTGGGCAGGATCAAATGCATTCGTTACTCCTAAACCTGCCGCTGTACCATCCATAAGCTGCATAAGGCCTTTTGCCCCGGCGCTCGATACTACATTTGGATTAAAGGAAGATTCCGTATCAATAACCGCTTTGATCAAAGACTCAGATACGCCGTATTTTAGACTTGCCTGTTTAATTAATGCATCGTAATCTGTGGAAATCGCTTCATGCGCTGCGGATATAGAATCCGAAGAAGTTCCAGGGGCAGCACTTACATTCCCCAGCTCCTCTGTGACTGTTCCGTTTCCAAGATGCATCCATAAAAGTCCATCTTCACGATTTGACATCGTTCTTGAACTGGGCTGATCTGGACTCACTTGCCCTACTTGTCCCAAGACTTGTTCAAATGATGCAGCAGGATTGCTGTCATTCGAAGCTGAATTCGACGACTGAGAAGGTGAAGATAAGTCATACCAAAGGGTATTCCTCACCGGATCAATGTGCATGTATAAATGGCCTCCCATTTGTTTTGTCCATGCTCTATTGTAACGCTATGAACTAGAAGTGCCAAGACCTGTTTTTTCCTATAATGATTAAATCACAAAACAGGCAACTCTGAATACAGAGATGCCTGCCAATACATTTTTCTACTTGTAGTAAGTGAACATGACAAGAAAAGAGTAACTTAAGAGCGCAGCGATTCCGATGCCTACCGCCCATCCTCCAACCGTTCGTCTTCCCTCTTTAAAAGCATAATAACCAAGGACTATTCCGATCGTACCAAGCACAAAAGACCATACGAATAAAGAGATAAAAGAGATGGCGAGTCCAAGGTAACCCATCCGATAAGAGGTGAGACTCTCTGTCTTTGTGTCCTCTTCTTTCCTTTTTACCGGTTCCTCATACCCTTTTGTGCCAGAATGTGGAGAAGTTAACTCAGCTGCATATTCTTCTCTTTGCCTGAGCCCATGCTCCTTGCGTGGATAATCAATCCGTTCTCTAACCGGCTTTACATCGTACTTTTCTGGATCTGTCATGATGCAGGCACCTCCGAAGCAATAAAGCTTTTCAAGGTAAGGTAGTTGCTGAGCAAGGTGTAATGCACATTAATTCCACAATTAACTTTTTGGTTTAAAAGTATGGCAACAAGTCGCAGAAGAAGTAGAAGCTACATCTTTATGCTCGGAATCAAAGGTTTCACCAGCATATTCCTCTTTCAAGTGCTTCGTTGCATAGGCATCAATATTGATCATAATTAAATCGGCTTTGCAAAAGTTTTCTTCACCCCAATAGGAACAGTTGGATACACTGCATCTTACAATTGGTTTATCACTCATTGTTATCACCTCTTTATTATCTTTCCCCTTTCTAAATCGGTTATGCACAGCCCTTCTTTCCCTCTTTATTGTGAAAAATCAGGACCACCCGTAAAACGGGTGGTTTGTACTTGGGGTATAACCCCTTGTCGCCAAACTGCGCCTAAAGACGCTAGCCTGACCATAAAACTGTTCAGGCTCATTGTTATTTGTCACTTTCACTTACCAGTTAAACTGGTTTATTTCTTTTTGCTCCTGTTGCTGATGAATGGATCTTCGTACTCTTTTACACTCAGCTTATCCACTGCTTGGTCATGTGCTTCTTGTTCTCGAATGTATTTTCGTACCGTCGCTTCATTTAAGCCCACCGTACTTACATAATATCCTTCTGCCCAGAATTTTCGATTCCCGTATTTGTATTTTAGTTGGGCATGTTTCTCAAAGATCATTAGAGAACTTTTACCTTTTAGATATCCCATGAACGATGAGACTGCAATTTTGGGTGGGATTGCTACCAACATGTGTACGTGGTCTGGCATCATGTGGCCTTCTATAATTTCTACTCCTTTGTACTTACATAGACGTTTGAATATTTCAATTAGATCTTTTCTTACTTGATTATAGATCTCTTTCCGTCTATACTTCGGGGTGAATACAATGTGGTATTTGCACATCCACTTTGTGTGAGCTAGGCTGTAGCTCTTGTTTGCCATCTAAGACCATTCCTTTCTTTGAGCCTGAACATCTCAATTCTATCGGAATGGTCTTAGTGGTCAAACCTTTGATTGTTCCACCCGCATAGCGGGTGGTTTTTTGTTTCGCGCGTTTCACGCACTCAACTGGCTAAAGCCATAATAAAAAAGCCGCACATGGCGGCTTCACTTGTATTTATCAAATTATAATGTTAACAGCTAGGCATGATTGCGCTGACTTTGCATTCTAAGCTGTGTCAGATAATCACTTTCATAATAGTTCAGATCATCTCTAAGCTCTTCATAAGTTTTGGTTATTTCCATAATAATGTCACGTGCTGAACGAACGGGTTTTACACGGAAACGGATTGCATCTTGTCCTGTATAAGCATAACGCCCATCTTCCGAATAGCACTCATTTCTCGGATAGAAGAAGCTGTTCACACTTTGATGGTACAAATGGTAAAGAGCCTTTTCAGCAAAATCAACGTCAAAATTTGCACGACGTAACACGGTCCCCAGTTTCTCATAAGAAACCTCAGAAAACACTAGCAAATGGCGTAAGTCAGAAAGAAATCCTTGGTAAAATAGTACAGTTTCCTCATCTTGATTAGCAGACAGCTGAGCAAGTGAATGTTCATTCAGAAACGTTTCTAACTTTTCTATTGCAGGTTTCAATTTCTCTCGTGCCGATTCACATAACTTCTGCACATTGGCTGACATAAAGGTAGTTCCCCCTTAAAGAAATAAGTCCTTATAGACCTCTTGTACAATGATCTGCATTTTGAATCAGTCTGTTACCAGTAATTCTCAGCTATTATCCTATCATAAAATAATAACAAGCGGTACTTAAATAAAACTCATGGATGAAGTTTTTGATTTTCCGAGTTCTATCCGTATAAAATAGGCTGTTCCTCCTCACGCTAAAGGGAACTGATCCCACTTAAAATAGCAGGAGGCATTTAGTTTACATGAGGAAAAATAATTGGATTTACCTGGCCCTTATTGCGGCCGCTTTTGTCTTGGTTATTGCTCTGCTCTTACCTTCTCAGGATAAGAACAACACCGCTGAACCACCTGCTCCAAAACAAGAACAGCAGCTGAAACAGCAATATAAATCTCAGGATGTACAGACGACAGAACGTTTGTCACGAATGGATGCCGAGCAGCATTTGCAGAATATGCTCACAGCGTTAAAGCTTGCAGATGAAGCAGAAATTACTTCATACATCGACAAGCTCCAGTCCTCTCATCAACAGCTGCATACACTGATTTGGATGAATCTTGAAGATGGAACATCGAAATCTTATTCATTAGAGAAAAACAAGCAAAAACCTGCTCTCGAAAAAAATCAACAGCTGATGTCCAGTATTAAATCGGCTAAGCAAGCATTACGTAAGCATAAGTCTTATGAATCTAATTCTATGCTGCTCGGAGAAGAGAAATACTTTGTTGTCGGTCAGCCTGCCCTAGATGGCAAGCATGCAGTCGTAGCAGTGATGAGCCAGCATATTCTTAACGATGTGGAAGAACATCAGCGCCGTAACCTGCGTATGATCCCCTATCCAAAAGAAGGGAAATATAACGTGAATTCCGTACTTCCTGGATCTTTAGAAGGAATTAAGGTAAAAACGGGACATGACAACCAAAATGCAAGCCATTATTATGAGAATGAAATTGTAATCCGCTTCAAAGAAAACCTCTCAACAGACAAAATGGAACAGATTAAGAAAGATATTAAAGTTGACCATGTTCATAAAATGGGTGAAACCTATGTATTTAAATCAAAGGATAAGGACTATGAAGCTTTAGCATCGTACTTTAAGAAGAACTGGGATCCGATGTATACAGAGCCTCACTATCTGTATCTTACGAATGAAACATCTGATGATAAATTACGTTCAGGCAACATTCCGAACGATTTACTCTTCTCTAGATATCAATGGAACCTCCCTATAACAGAAACTAATAAAGGCTGGTCTTTGTCTAGAGGGAGCGATAATGTTACCATTGCCGTCGTTGATACGGGAGTAGATCTGGATCATCCGGACCTCGAAGGGCAGTTTGTGGAAGGTTTTAATATCGTAAACCCAGCAGAAAAACCATATGATGATGTAGGACATGGAACGCATGTCGCTGGTATCATCTCTGCCAAAGTGAATAACAATGAAGGTGTGGCAGGAATGACCTGGTACAATAAAGTAATGCCGGTCAAAGTACTTGACTCATCCGGGTCTGGAACAACTTATGCCGTAGCTGAAGGAATTATATGGGCTACAGATCATGGTGCAAAGGTCATTAATATGAGCCTCGGAAATTATGCGGATGCTGAATTTTTACATGATGCTATCAAATACGCCTATGATCGCGATGTCGTTCTTATTGCAGCAACCGGTAATGATAATACGGAACGCCCGGGATACCCGGCAGCGTATCCTGAAGTTTTTGCGGTATCTGCAACAGATGCGTCAATGAGACGAGCTGATTTTTCTAATTACGGAGATTATGTTGACGTGGTGGCACCGGGAGCAAGTATCGCAAGTACCTATCCTGGGAATCAGTATGCTGCCTTGTCTGGCACATCCATGGCAAGCCCACATGTGGCTGCTTTAGCTGGACTTATTCGCTCCGTTAATCCCGACCTCAGTAATGAAGAGGTGATGGATTTAATGCGTTCAAGCGTCATCGATCTTGGAGATCCAGGATATGATAAATATTTCGGATATGGACAAATTGATGTATATAAAGCGCTCGAAAAAGCAGGAGCAAATGTAAAGAAAGATAGTCCTCTTCAATTCTGGCCGCAAAACTTACGAAATAAAATGGAAGACACCGTGAAAAAATATGTAAAATAGCTCCATTCATAAATAAAAAAAGAGCAGACGAGGTAGCCTAAGCCTCTGGTCTGCTCTTTTTCATTCGTACTATCTACGGCGATTTCTACCGCAGCAATTACCAACGTTGCCCATTTGTCCTTCTTGATCAGTTTCTGCAACAGCCCATTCATGAACTGGAACAGGAATAACATGATGTTTGTTGATGATCTCTACAGGGTGAATGATCGGTTGAATCGCTTTGTGATAGTGATTTTTCACAACATGAACCGGTTCACAAACAATTGGCTTTAAGACTGGACAATGCTTTTTCATATGGTGATGACCTTGATAACTCATAACTCAACAACTCCTTCTCTTGTGATAATATAATCTATTCGAAATCATCTTATCGGATTGGATGTTTGTCTCCTAATGACAAAAATAGATGTAAAAATAAAAAAACGGCAGAATGTCAATCCTTTTTGCGGATCAACACTGCCGTTTGTATTTGCATCATGATTCTCATTGTTAATGTTAAGCTGTTGTCAGTTAGGAAAGTTTTCCGTAAGCCGGGTTCTGTACTCTTCGTGGTATCACGGGAACTACCCTCCCACTTCAAGCGACAATCATCTATCTAGGCCATTCATTGCTGAACAGCTCAAGCGACCAACCTAGACACACCTCGGGCTAAGGCCGTCACAAGTGACTGTGTCTCTTTAGGTCTTGCTCCAGATGGGGTTTACCAGGAACGAAGTCACCAGCGTTCCTCGGGGTCTCTTACACCTCGGTTCCATCCTTGCCTGTGCTGGCATAAACCAGCCATCGGCGGTCCATTTCTGTGGCACTATCCTTCAACTCGCGCTGACTGGACGTTATCCAGCATCCTGCCCTATGGAGCCCGGACTTTCCTCTCGTGGCAACAAGGCCACCAGCGATTGTCTGTTAAACTTTCCAAAACAACATTACATATTATACTCGGAACTCTTGCTTCATACAAGTACAATTCCTGGGATTTATCTGTTTACACAAATTGAAATGGTTCTGTGTTGATTTCGGAAGCATGTACTTTTGTTTCATATTGATGCTGTTCAAGTTTAGAACGCAGCCATTTGGCTGTATTAGGCTTCATAATTTTCTCTATATTATGTCCTGGATCAATAATTGCAATGCCTGCCATTAAAGCATCTTGAGCGGTATGGTAATCGATGTCTCCTGTTACAATTACGTCCGCACCTTTGAACAGGGCAAGGTTAACATACCGGCTGCCTGAACCTCCAAGCACAGCTGCTTTCTTCACAGTACGATTTAAATCACCGACCACTCGGACGGTACTGACATCGAATTGTTCTTTCACTGTATCTACGAGTGTCTGCAGCGAGACAGGTTCAGCTAATTTTCCTACTCTGCCTAGACCAAGTGATCTTCCCTTCAGATCCATATGGTAGAGGTCATAAGCTACCTCCTCATATGGATGGGCTTTTAACATTGCCTGAACGACTTTGCTCTTTACAGAAGCAGGAACGATTGTTTCAATCCGCACCTCTTCTACACGCTCCATTTGACCTTCTGAGCCAATAAAAGGCTTAGTTCCTGCTCCAGGTACAAAAGTCCCTACACCGTCTATATTGAAGCTGCAGTGGCTGTAATCACCGATCGCACCGGCTCCTGCACCAAGAATAGCCTGCAGTACTTTTTCATGATGCGTCTTTGGTACAAATACCACCAATTTATATAAGTTTTCTGTATGCAAATCCTCAAGAGGAGAACTATTTTGAATTCCGATCGCCTCAGCCATCCAGTCATTAATTCCGCCTTCAGCGACATCCAGGTTTGTGTGACTAATGTATACCGCAATATCATGCTTTATCAGCTTTTCATATAATTTACCCATCGGAGAATCGGTAGTAAGCGATTTTAATGGCCGAAATATAATCGCATGGTGCGCAATAATTAAATCAGCCTGAATGCGGATCGCTTCATCAATAACCTCTTCTGTTACGTCAAGAGCAACAAGAACGTTCTTGATTTCTTTCTGGAGCGTTCCTAGCTGCAGTCCAATTCGATCATCAGGGACAGCCAGGTGTTTTGGTGCGAGCTGTTCCATATATGAAATTACAGTTTGTCCTTTTGCATACATAACAGTACCTCCTCAATCCGCTTCAACCTATTTTGAATTTCTTCGGCTTTTTCTTTTGCAGCAGGTAGATCTGAGTTAGACAAAGATTTTAGTACATGCTTTAGCTTGTCCATTTCCCAGTGCCATTTTTTAATAAAGACAGGACCTCCTTGTTCTACTAAAAAAGGACCCATCGCAATTAGCTCTTCCTTGCTCAGTTCGATTTCATTTTCGCGAGTACCGATTAATTTTGGTTCATAAATCTCCTCATTAGCGATATGAGAGAAATAAGCGGGTACGGCAGCAATAACTTCATAAATTTTTCCGTCTTCTTCAATAATTCGCTCTGCTTCAACAACAAAATCATGTTCATATAACCATTTACGGAGTATATCTTCTCCAACGTTAGGCTGCAGAATAAGCCGAGTGACACCTTTCAGCCGATGAATGCCCCGATCTAGGATTGCAGCAATCAGCGCTCCCCCCATACCTGCAATTGTAACTGTATCTACTTCTCCTGGTTCGATGACATCAAGGCCATCTCCTCTGCGCACTTCAATTTTCGCAGAAAGTCCTGCGCTTGCCACTTGTTTCTTTGCAGCTTCAAATGGACCTTCGTTCAGCTCGCCCGCAATCGCCTTCACAGCTTGACCGCTGCGAACACAAGCTACCGGCAAAAGTGCATGATCTGAACCAATATCAGCAAGTATCCGTCCCGGGTCCATTAGATCATGTAATAACTGCAATCTTTTTGACAATTTCACTTCACAACACCATCCATATTTACTTGGTTTACAGTCCAAGAGGACCTTCGCAGTAATGCATTCTCATTTGCAATCAGACAAAAAAAGAGCTAAAATAATGTTTATTAGCAAATTCAATACATTAGTTCCAAAAACAAGAAAACTTGTTCGTATTATTTATAAATAAAGAGGACCTCCTGCCACATCACACAGCAGAAGGCCCACTATTTCAACTATTCAAGAAAATCTTTCAGGCGTTTGCTGCGACTTGGATGGCGTAGCTTACGCAATGCTTTTGCTTCGATCTGACGAATCCGCTCACGTGTAACACCAAACACTTTACCTACTTCTTCAAGTGTTCTTGTACGTCCATCATCAAGACCAAACCGCAAACGAAGCACATTCTCTTCACGCTCAGTCAGCGTATCCAGCACATCTTCCAATTGCTCTTTAAGGAGTTCATAAGCTGCTGCATCTGCAGGAGCAAGTGCTTCCTGATCCTCGATAAAGTCTCCCAAATGAGAATCATCTTCCTCACCAATCGGTGTTTCCAGTGAAACCGGTTCTTGTGCAATCTTCGTAATTTCTCTTACTTTTTCTACACTCAGATCCATTTCAGCTGCAATCTCTTCCGGTGTTGGTTCGCGCCCTAACTCTTGAAGGAGCTGACGAGATACACGAATCAATTTGTTAATGGTTTCTACCATATGCACGGGAATACGAATGGTACGAGCCTGATCGGCAATTGCACGAGTGATCGCCTGGCGAATCCACCAAGTTGCATACGTACTAAATTTGAAACCTTTGTTGTGGTCAAACTTCTCAACCGCTTTGATTAGTCCCATGTTACCTTCTTGAATGAGATCTAGGAAAAGCATACCACGGCCCACATAACGCTTCGCAATACTTACAACGAGTCGTAAGTTCGCTTCTGCGAGGCGGCGTTTTGCTTCTTCGTCTCCATTCATAATACGCTTAGCGAGTTCAACCTCGTCATCTGCGGATAGAAGTGGAACACGGCCGATTTCTTTCAAATACATACGCACCGGGTCATTAATTTTGATACCTGGAGGTAAGCTTAAATCATCATCAAAACGGAAATCATCGCTATCATTGTTTTCGGAGTCTTCACTTGGACGAAGCGGGTTCTCCTCATCATTTTCATTCACTACATCGATTCCCAAATCACTGAGCTGTTCATAAAACTCATCCATTTGTTCCGGATCTTGATCAAATGGAGAAAGTTTCTCCATGATCTCTTTATAGTTTAATGACGCCCTCTTTTTACCTTGTTCAATCAGTTGGTCTTTTACTTGATCCAGCGTCAATTCTGTCTCTAGTTCAGTATGCTGATCATTCGCCATATTCCGACTCCCTCCTCCCTAGAAACATGCTATGCTAAAAACAATCACTGTCTCTCTAGGGTTATAATCTCACTTGCAATTTGTGCTGCACGCAAAAAGTCTCCGGATCGTTCGGCAGCAATCATTTCTTCTTTCTTCTGATCAATCTGCCTGAGTACAGGGTATTTAAGAACCTCTCGTATACAATCATCAAGGGCACTCTGATCCCACTGACCAGGAGCATCCATCATGGTGATTGAGCTCACTGTTTTTTCCAAGCGATCATCCTGAAGGGATAACATAAACAGTCCTGTATCCGGCGCTTTTCCTTGTGCGTAATAAGCATATAGATAAGCAGCAATTGCTGCATGATCGTTAATGTTAAAAGCCTCGCCTAAATGTTCGTTGACGTACCTTGCAGCTTCTTCGTCTTGAAGCATCCAGGATAGAAGCCTTCTCTCGGCCGCATGATAGGCAGGAAGAAGATTCGGTGTAGGAATCTGCCTATTTTGTTGCCTACCATTATTCCACCTTTTATCAATATTATCCCCAAAATGCTCGTTTTTTTGTATTTGTTGTCTTTCGAGGTTACATTCCTGCTTTAGAGTCTCGAAATCAACATCTACTTCAGATGAAAGTTCCCGAAGATATACTTCCCTTTCTGTTGGTGAAGAGAGGGGAGCTATCAGTTTGATGGCCTCCCTTGAATAAGCAATTCGACCACCTTCTTCTAGCAGTATATGGTTTTTCTTCAGGTTTATAAGCTTAAATTTTATCGGAGACACTGCACCCTCAATAATTTGATGGGTAAAGCGGTCACCGCCATGCTTTCGAATGAATTCATCCGGATCAAGTCCATCCGTTAGAAGCGCAATCTTGACGACAAGACCAGCGGATTCTAGGATAGGCAAGTTTTTTAGTGCAGCAGCTTGTCCGGCTTTATCACCGTCATAACAAATAATTACCTCATCACTGAGTGATTTAAGCATTCGTGCTTGGTTTTCTGTTAATGCGGTTCCCATTCCGGCCACACCATTAAGAATATCATGCTCCCACGCGGAGATTACGTCCCCGTATCCTTCAAACAAAATGGTCTGCCCTTTCTTACGAATGGACGACTTCGCATCATACATGTTATAGAGGATCCGACTTTTATTAAATAATCTCGTTTCGGGTGAGTTTAGATATTTGGGCTGGCCATCTCCCATGGTTCGTCCCGCAAAAGCAATAACCTTGCCGCTGCTGCTTTTAATTGGAAAAATAATACGATCTCGAAAACGGTCTACATATCCCCCGCCTTCATGTCGAGAAGAAATGAGTCCGCCCTTCTCCATTTCGGGAAGAGAGAAAGAACGTTTCTCAAGAAATTGAACCAGTGTATTCCATCCTGCAGGAGCATAACCAATCTGAAAATGATCAATTGCCTTATCGTTCATACCCCGACCACGCAAATATGTTATCGCTGCTTTTCCGTACTCCGTATTTTTGAGTAGATAATGGTATAATTTCGCAGTAAGTTCGTTCGCTTGCAGCAAACGCTCCGTTTCCGGATTGTGGTGCGCAACATCACGTCCATGCCAATCCCCAAGAGGGATATGACTTTCTTCTGCCATTGACTTTACAGCCTCGGGGAAGGTTAATCCTTCGATTTCCATCCTAAATTTGATGGCATTTCCACCCTTGCCGCAACCGTAGCAATAGAAAATCTGGCGTTCTGGTGTAACTGTAAACGAAGGGGTATTCTCTGAATGAAACGGACAAAGACCCTTCATGTATTTGCCCTGCTTGGTCAGATGTACAAATTTACTTACCGTGTCTACGATATCATGTTGCTGAAGAACTGATTCGATAACACTTTCCGGTATGTTACCCTGTCCGGCACTCATCCTAACCACCTTCATCTCTTAACACGTAAATATAATTCGCTAAACTCACACAAACTCCTGCAAATCTTTCAAAAGTTTTGTCAGTTTATGTTGAAATGTCCTGCGATCCTCATCTGTCAGCGGCTTTGGACCTTTCCCATAATGACCCCTTTTTCTTGCTTTTGCATGAGTATGTCTAGAATCAAGCAGAAAATCAATGTCCTGATTATCAATTATTTTTCCTCGAAAAGTAATAACACTGCAGTTCTTGGCTAGAGCCAGTGCAGCAAGTCCATAATCTTGAGTCACAACCACATCATGTGCACGTATATGATTCGCAATGTATAGATCGGCACTCTGATCGCTGCGATCTACTTGAATTACCGTTACCCCTTCTGCTGCCTCTAATCGGTGATCAAATGAAGATACCATCAGCACATGCATGTCAAACCTAGGAGCGGTTTCTGCAATCTCACGCTTTACGGGGCAAGCATCACCATCGACAACAATTCGCCTTTGCATATCTCCATCACCCGTCTCTTTTTAAATTCAGTCCGGGATATTATTATATACGCCTGAGACCATCCTAATTCCTGCCCAGGCATCAAATACAGCAAACAAAGAAAATAACACAGGACAGCGATATACGCTGCCCATTAATATATCCTTTTTTCCTATATCTTGTTTTGATAATCTCAACGTTCAGTATAGACCCTGATGATTATTACCAAACCAATTTGGAGAAATCAGCGAATGATTTCAAGTCTTGATCGATAGACGCGAGTAAGCCTAAGCGATTCGCACGAACAGCTTCGTCTTCTGCCATAACCATAACCGAATCGAAGAATTCGGTGATAGGCTCTTTCCAGGAGCTAGCCAAACTTAAGGCCTTCTCTGCATCATGACGAGCAATCGCTTCTTGGTAAGCAGGAGAAGTCGCCTTCCATGCATCATATAGTTTACGCTCTCCATCTTCCACAAATACCTCTTCACTAACCGAAGCATTAGAAGCTTTGGCAGCCAAATTACCTACACGGTTAAAGGAGTCTACTGTTGTTTTGAAATCTTCTTCAGAGACAACAGCATTCATCAAAGCAGCTCCGCGGCGCGTAACGGATACGATATCATTGTACTGAGCACTAATTACCGCATCCACTACATCATAACGCATGGTTTCAGACAAGAGCTTTTTGACCCGCAAACCAAAGAACTCCTGTAAGTCTTTACGTATTTCATCAGCTGGACGTTTCATCACTCTCATACTTTCGTGAACTCCGATGCCAATCTCAAAAATAGCATCCAAAGTTATAGGCAGTTCATGTTCATAAGCGATCTGTACGATACCTGCTGCTTGACGACGCAGAGCATAAGGATCTTGTGAACCCGTTGGAATAATACCGATCGAGAAACATCCTACGATGGTATCTATCTTATCAGCAATACTTACGATAGATCCAATCATCGATGCCGGAACTTGGTCAGAAGCTGATCTTGGCTGATAATGTTCAAAGATTGCTCTAGCTACCTCGGCGCGTTCCCCTGCTTTCAAAGCGTAATCTTCGCCCATAACCCCCTGCAATTCTGGGAATTCATAGACCATCTGTGTAACAAGATCAAATTTACAAATATCAGCTGCTCGGCTTACCGATTCCACCTGATCTGCCGGGATATCCAGCTTCGCTGCGAGTGCATCAGCAATTTTGCGGATGCGGCGGACTTTATCACCAACCGTACCCATCTCTTCTTGGAAAACAATGCTCTCAAGTTTGGATACTGCATCTTTAATTTGTAATTTTTGATCTTCTTCGTAAAAGAATTTCGCATCGGACAAACGTGCACGAAGCACTTTCTCATTCCCTTTTGCAATCACATCAAGCGATTCTTTTCCGCCGTTACGTACTGTGACGAAGTAAGGAAGCAATGTACCTTTATCATCAAACACAGGGAAATAACGTTGATGTTCACGCATCGAAGTAATCAGCACATCCTGCGGAATATGAAGGAATGAAGATTCAAACGTTCCGTATAACACTGTTGGCGTCTCAACGAGGAACAAGATTTCTTCAAGCAAATCTTCTTTTACACCAATGGTCCAGTTCTTCTCTTTAGCGAGCTCTTCAATTTGTTTCACAATCATTGCACGACGCTCTTCAATATCGACAATTACATGCTCAGAACGTAATGCTTCAACATAAGCAGAGGGCTCTTTAATCTCGATTTCTTTTCCTAAGAAACGGTGTCCTCGTGTAATATTGCCCGAAGTAACGCCCGCAACTTCTATAGAGACTACATCTGACCCAAAGAGTGCAACCATCCAGCGGATCGGACGAACAAATTTGAAATCATAAGAAGCCCAGCGCATAAATTTAGGGAATGTCATCGCATGTAAAATTTGCAGCAATCCTTCAGCAATCACTTCAGAAGTTTCCGTGCCTTTGCTGCTTTTCGTTGCGTAGATATACTCCACTCCGCCCAGTTCTTTAAACGTAAACTGCTCTGGAGAAACACCCTGGCTTCTCGCAAAACCAAGCGCTGCTTTGCTCCAATTTCCGTTTTCATCAACCGCAATTTTGCGTGAAGGTCCTTTTACTTCTTCTTCAATATCCTCTTGCTTTTCAGCAACGTCTTTAATAATGACAGCCAAACGACGCGGTGTCGCATAAGCTTCTACAGCACCATGGTTTACCCGAATACTGCTAAGCCATTTTTCCATCCGGTCCTGCAGCTGCTCAATCGCTCCGCGCACAAATCTTGCAGGCACTTCTTCCAGACCAATTTCAAATAGTAGATCTTTAGACATGATCCGCACCTCCTTGCTTAATCAATGGGAATCCGAGCTTCTCGCGCTCCGCTAGATACGTTGCAGCGACTTGACGTGCGAGATTACGTACTCTCGTAATATAGCCCGTCCGTTCCGTTACACTAATTGCTCCGCGGGCATCCAGCAGGTTAAACGTATGAGAGCATTTGAGCACATAATCATAAGCTGGGAATACCAGATCCTGATCCATTGCCTTTTTTGCTTCTTCTTCATACATGTTAAAGAGCGTAAATAACATACGAACATCCGATACTTCAAACGTATATTTAGAATGTTCCACTTCCGGTTGATGGAACACGTCCCCATATTTCACATCGCCTACCCACTCCAGGTCAAATACATTGTCTTTGTCCTGGATATAGGATGCCAGACGCTCCATACCATAGGTAATTTCAACAGAAACAGGACTTGTTTCGATCCCGCCGACTTGTTGGAAATAAGTGAACTGTGTAATTTCCATACCGTCGAGCCATACTTCCCAGCCGAGACCCGCACAACCAAGAGAAGGATTCTCCCAGTTATCTTCTACAAAACGGATATCATGCTGATTCGCATCAATACCGAGGGCCTTAAGACTGTCTAAATACAGTTCCTGAATATTGTCAGGAGAAGGTTTGATAATGACTTGGAACTGGTGATGTTGGTACAAACGGTTCGGGTTTTCTCCGTATCTTCCATCCGAAGGACGTCTTGACGGTTCCACATAAGCTACTTTCCATGGTTCAGGTCCGATGGAACGAAGGAAAGTCATTGGGTTCATTGTACCTGCGCCCTTTTCCGTATCATATGGCTGAACAATAATGCATTCCTGGCCTGCCCAGAACTCTTGCAGCGTTAAAATCATTTGCTGAAAATTCATGTACTTCTCTCCTTTTTCATCAGCTGTAGGACAGCAAAAAACCCCCGCCCTACGCCTGTTTTATACAGACGTAGGGACGAGAGTTAATCCCGCGGTTCCACCCTACTTGATTACCTCAAAGCTCAGAAGGAGCTTTAAAGCAATCCACTTTTCCGTATCATGTTCTGCTCACGAGTGCCGTTTCCTAAACAAAACCTGCCGGACTCTCACCTGCACCGACTCGCTAGTTAAGGTTTGTCTGTTCAGTACTTTCTCGATCAACGCATGTCTCAAAGAGACTATTATGGTTCATAATAACTTAGTGACAATGCGCTTGTCAAGGAAACATCCAGAATGGACTTTTGAATCACATTCTATAAACCGTACTTTTCCATTTGATCAAGAAAATGACGTGATTTTAATTTCAAGGCTAATTGTTGATCCATAAAAGCACGCATGATCACTTTAATTTCAGCCTTTGTCTCTTCACGTACAGAGATATTGCCAAGCCGCTGTAAATCCAGCGCTGAAAATAAGCGTAACAGTTTTAATGCCCTAGGGGTTATGTTCATGGCCGGTGGATCAAAGTGTTTACACGCACGGCATAGAACGCCTCCAAGACCCGGACTAATAAAATATTCTTCGTCCGGCCTCTCCCGTCCGCAGGAAATACAAGCTTGGAGCTCAGGTGCATATCCAGTGGATTGTAATATTTTCATTTCATAAAGATGAATAATAATAGCCGGATCTTTATCTTCTTGAAGAGCCCCGAGGCAAGCCTTTAATTGTTTGAACCAAAAGGTCCCTGTTTCATCATCCTGCAGCACACGATCTAATAACTCACAAGCATAAGAGGCAAATGCTGCCTTTATAATATCCTCACGGAGTAGATGGTGAGATTCAATAATTTCGCCTTGATTTAAGGTGCCCAGTCCCTGATTCCGAAAAAACACATATTCCCCATACGTAAACGGCTGTGTCAGGGCAGCATGACGGCTTTTTGCCTTCTTAGCTCCACGAACAAGAACTCCTACTTTACCTCCATTTTCGGTGCAAAGCGTAATAATCTTGTTCCCTTCGCCGTAGTCCATACTGCGGATGACGATCCCTTCCACCCTGTATAGCATGTTTCGTCCTCCACAAGCCACTCCTGCCGCACTTTACTAAGATTCGATCTGAATCGCATCAAAAGGTTCAACCTCCCCTTCAGCTTCGATTCCTACCTCATCCAAGGCAGATGCACAAGCTTCTTTGTACAGCAAGTAAGCATCAACATCTCCAGTCTTTGCAAAATACGTCCACGAAAAATCTCGCATAAGTATTCATCCTCTCTTGTGGAAATGACTTGATAAGCATCTAAGAGATAGGATGATACAAGGGAGATCTTTCTATGCACAAAACAGCACTGGAAGTGTACGGCAGAAAAGGCATTTCTCAAATATTCGAACTATTTACGCGTCTCGATGAAAACCTAAATCACGGAGAACACGGTCTTGATTCCGCCAGTCTTTTTTCACTTTTACCCAAAGTTCCAAAAATATTTTGGAACCGAGAAGTCTTTCAATATCTTGACGAGCTCGTTTCCCTACTTCTTTAAGAAGAGCGCCTTGTTTACCGATAATAATCCCTTTTTGAGAATCACGCTCCACATAAATCACAGCAGATACATACACTGTCCCGTTTTTCTCAGCACGCATATCTTCAATGGTAACAGCAATGGAGTGAGGAACTTCTTCACGTGTCATATGCAGAATTTTTTCACGAACAAGCTCAGCAATGACAAACTGTTCCGGATGATCTGTAATTTGATCTTCAGGATAATACTGAGGACCTGCCGGCAAATACTTCTTAACTTGATCAAGAAGTGTATTTACGTTATTGCCAAGCTTGGCTGAAATCGGTACGATCTCGGCAAACTCATGCAGCTTGCTGTATTGTTCAATTAGAGGCAAAAGAGCTTCAGGCTCAATTTGATCGATTTTGTTTAACACAAGGATGACAGGCGTTTTTACATCTTTCAACTGTTCGGCAATAAAGCGGTCGCCGCCGCCCATTCCATCTGCAGCATCCACCAAAAATAGAACCGCTTCTACTTCTCGAAGCGTATTAAGTGCCGTCATATTCATGAAATCGCCTAGTTTAGATTGACGTTTATGAATACCTGGTGTGTCTAAGAAAACGATTTGCATATTGTCTGCGGTATATACCCCATGAATTTTATTTCTTGTAGTTTGCGGTTTATCAGACATAATGGCAATTTTCTGCCCGATGACTTGATTCATTAAGGTGGATTTACCTACATTCGGTCTGCCGATAATGGCTACAAAACCCGATTTAAATTCTTTTTTTGACATATTTCCTCCACATTAGGGCTATAGCCCTGTACATTGATTTTATACTTTCGCAAGATCTTGAGGGCCGAATGCACCTGGCAGTAGTTCGGAGACGGTTGTTTCCATCATGTCACCCTTCAGGTTTCCTAAATAAACAGGCATATCTGATTCACACAATTCAAACATCACCTGACGACATATACCGCAAGGAGAGATCGGACCTTCTGTATCTCCTACGATTGCTATTGCTTTAAACTTTCTAGGCGCATGGCCGCTTGCGATGGCACTAAACACAGCCGTTCGCTCTGCGCAGTTACTTGGACCGTAAGCTGCATTTTCAATATTACAACCATGATAAATATGGCCATCTTCCCCGACCAGTGCAGCACCCACTCCAAAGTGAGAGTACGGGATATAAGCTTTCTTTCGAGCTTCAATGGCTTCTTTCATTAAACTTTGCTTATCCATATATCTTACCTCTTTCTAGAACGAAATGTTATTTATTTTAGAAAGCCCATGTTATCAGCGGCTCCCAAAAAACAAATATTGCAATAATGACGGCAAAAACCGCCGCCAGCAGCACAGCTCCAGCAGCGGTATCTTTAGCGGATTTTGCGAGCAAATGAAACTCAGGGGAGGCAAGGTCTACGACCCGTTCAACAGCGGTATTCAGCAGCTCTGTAACCATCACACCAGCAATTGCCACACAGATGAACATCCAGTCTACCTGCGAGATATGAAAAAACAGGCCTGCAACAACGGCAAGGAGAGCACAAGCCGCATGAACACGCAGATTTCGCTGCGTTAGAAAACTTTCGATTAAGCCCTCCACTGCGTTACGAAATACATCACCCCATGAGCGCTTCTTCATTACCGACTGAGCCCCACCTCAGCAAGAACTTTTTCCTGTTTTCCCATCATTTCCGCTTCACTAGCTTCGTCCTGATGATCATAACCTAACAAATGAAGAAAACCATGCACAAACAAAAATCCGATCTCACGATCAATAGAATGACCGTATTCCTTACTTTGAGCAATCGCGGTCTCCACTGAGATTATAATATCTCCAAGGATTTCAGGGAGATCTATAGCTTCATTCTCACCAAGATCATAAATAATATCCAGTTCTTCATCAATCGATTCGTTCATCGCAAAAGAAAGTACATCGGTAGGACGATCGATTCCCCGATACTCCTTATTTAGCTCATGAATCTCCTGATCTGTTACAAAAGTGAGGGCTACCTCACCATCTGTAATCTTCTCCATCTCGGCAGCTTTTTCAAGCAGTTTTTCTAAAGTCCCAATCAATTCTTCCGTAATCTCAACAACTTCTTGGTTATTGTTCCATACGAGCTGCACACTCATTTTCGTATGCTCCTTATCTTTATACTCTATTGTTATCTTAATAAGCGGTTAAGTCTGACGCTAAGACTTTTCAATGCTGGCTCTGACTTAACTTTTTGGTTTCTTTATTTCTTCCGGATATTCGA
Source organism: Paenibacillus polygoni (assembly GCF_030263935.1). Classification (NCBI taxonomy): domain Bacteria; kingdom Bacillati; phylum Bacillota; class Bacilli; order Caryophanales; family Paenibacillaceae; genus Paenibacillus; species Paenibacillus polygoni. The sequence continues at coordinate 3,775,073 of NZ_CP127162.1, forward strand.
TTCGAGAATGGAAAATACCCATTACCGCTTCTTTTAACGTCTTCGCCACAATATCCAGCTCACGCATGGTCAAATCGCAATCATTCAGCTGATGATCATCGAGCCTGCTTTTGATAATCTTCTCAATCATCGTTTCTACCTGTTCTACCGTCGGTTTCCGTAAGGAACGAACTGCGGCTTCCACGCTGTCTGCAATTCCTACAATAGCTGCTTCTTTGGACTGAGCTTTAGGACCTGGATATCTGAAATCTTCTTCCGTAAAATCAGGTTCTACTCCTGCCTCTTCCGCCTGCTTTATCGCCTTTTGATAGAAAAAGTGCAAGAAGGTTGTTCCATGATGCTGCTCTGCAATATCTCGGATTCGTTTAGGAAGTTTATATTCTTTTTGCATCTCCACACCATCTCTTGCATGAGCGATAATAATGGACTTACTCAGCTTAGGATCGAGTGTGTCATGCGGATTCTCCATATTGTTCTGATTCTCGATAAAATAAATCGGCCGTTTTGTTTTTCCAATATCATGATAATAAGAGCCCACTCTGCATAAGAGTCCATCTGCGCCGATCGCTTCAGCAGCTGCCTCAGACAAGTTACCTACCATCACACTGTGATGATAAGTTCCCGGTGTTTCTGTAAGCAGTTTGCGTAATAACGGGTGATTCGGATTCGACAACTCTACGAGCTTCAAAGCGGATAAAATTCCAAATGTAGATTCAAAAAACGGCATGAGACCAATGGCAAGAATCGCCATCAGAATTCCACCTGCAAAAGCAAAACCTACTCCGTACAGCGCATTCGTACGATCCCAGTCACCATCTCCAAGAATCGAAAGCATGAAGACCACAAGAGATCCGATCAAAGACACCATAATACCGCTTTTCAGTAAAGTGGAGCGCTGGCTTGCCTTGTCTGTAGCAAAAATAGCAACAAAGCTGACAATGACAGTAAATAATCCAAAATTAAAGTCGAAATTTTCGTTTTGCTGCGTATTTAGTATGATACTGGCCACAATCCCAAAAATAATAGCAGAAATATAGGCCAAAGGTATATCGAGCAGCAGGGTAATTAACATGACGCCAATCCCTACCGGAGCCAAGTATCCAACAAATACTCGACCATCTGTCTGAAGAAAAGCAACTAAATGCATACTGCCTATCGTAATCACAAATACACATAACAGCATGAGCAGTTGTGCATTATTGTACTTAAATTCTGGATTACTCATTTGCTGCATGTACATAAGGATGCCTAATGACAAAAACAGCGACAGTAACAATAAACCAAACTGCGGCCAATAATTCACTTCATCACGCAAAAGTTTATTATCCGAAAGCAGCTTGTACACTTCTTCGGTAATAATTTCCCCTTTGGCTACAAGCGTTTCCCCTTCTTCGATGTACACAGGCGGCGTATTCTCCCGCGCTTTCGCTTTGGCTTCTTTCGTCGCTTCTTCATCGTAGAATTTATTTGATGTAATCACAAATCGGGTAAGTTCCTGTACCACTTCACGAGAGGTACGATCATTAAGCGAGCTTGTATTAACCATTTCCGCTACTTTTGCACGTGGAATAGATGCATCCGTAATCTGGTCCACCATAAGCCGAGAGACAAGTTCTCTTGCCACAGGTTTCATCTCTTTAATCTGATCCGAAGACAATCTGGCTATTTTGATATAAGTCTCTTCTGGAATACGGTAAGACTGACTTTCGGTTACTTTACGAATTTCTTCAAGCAGCGGATCGGAATAAATACCGGAACTTCGATTATTGTTAATAAAATTCGTTACGGAGTCCCTGAGTCGCTGCGGAATTTCTTGCTTATAGATTTCAATCTTATCGTCACTTGATATATCATCCTGATTTAAACGGTCAATACGATCAAGTATGGATGTAATTAAACTTTCATTACGTAAAGAGACGTATTGGTAGATCGGCTGAACACTTTCAGCCGCCTGTTCCTGTGCGAGCGCGCGTGCTTGATTATCTTGGATCTGCATCGGCGCTTTAATTTCTTTTTCACTACGTGTTCCCTGCTGAATATCATAACGCTCAGGCAACAGACTCGGAGACAAACTAACATAGAACAGAATGAGCATAAACAAAAACAGAAGATAGCGGGCTCCCCTGCTATTCTTCCATCCCATTTTCTTATTCTGAAAAGACTTGTCTTTAGACAATTCCTTAGGGGTCACCAGGAAACAATCCCTTTCTATTCTTGATTTTCTGCAGCTCGGTCGTAAGCAGTGATGATTTTTTGCACAAGGGTGTGCCTTACCACGTCCGTTTCAGCAAAGTAAACAAATCCAATCTCTTCCACACTCGATAGAATTGATTTTGCTTCTATGAGTCCTGATTTCTTACCTCTAGGCAAGTCGATTTGTGTTACATCTCCGGTGATTACCATTTTGGAACCGAAACCGAGACGGGTCAAAAACATTTTCATCTGTTCCGGTGTGGTATTCTGCGCTTCATCCAAAATAATAAAAGAATCATCCAGTGTACGGCCGCGCATGTACGCCAGTGGTGCAATCTCTATGAGACCGCGTTCCAAGGCTTTGGCCGTTTGATCGGGACCCATGACATCATACAGTGCATCATACAGCGGACGCAGATAAGGGTCGACCTTTTCCTGAAGATCTCCCGGCAGGAAACCGAGATTCTCCCCTGCTTCGACAGCAGGCCGGGTTAATATAATTCTCTTCACAGAGCCTTCTTTTAACGCGGCTACCGCGAGAACAACAGCAAGATAGGTTTTCCCTGTTCCCGCAGGTCCGATTCCAAATACGATGTCCCGTTTCTTGATGGTTGTAACATAATGTTTCTGCCCAATCGTCTTTACACGAATGGGTTTACCGCGAAAGGTAGTTGTAATTTCACCTTTAAATAAGTCAAGCAGCTGATCGGCTCTGAAATCTTTGGCAAGTTCGGTTGCGTACTGGATATCTCTTTCGGAAAGAATGTATCCATTACGAATTAATTGCAATAATACTTCAAATAGCTGTTCCATTTTCTCAACTTCATTTCCGTCGCCCCGAATGGTGATTTCGGCTTCACGTGAATCAATCGTCACTGGAATTTCGGACTCCATGAGTTTAAGGAAAGTGTCCTGTGGTCCAAATAGAGATTGTCCTTCACCTGCGTTCTGAAGAGAGATGCGTATGCTGCGATTATGTTCTGTCAAATAATCTCATTCTCCTTGATCTTCAACTTGGTTATAAACGAGCGGTAATTCCACCGCGATACTTTCTTCTACTTCGAAAAGCACTTTCATATAAACTTTACCATTCTCTTTCTTCTCATGCAAAATTTTTTCGCTAATAATCTTCGTACCTTTTCCGTTTTTCGCTAAAATATCATTTCTTGCTGCTTTCAGACCTTGCTCTTTCACAAACTCTTCACCAAGAGACTGCTCTTTATACAATGTTTCACGGTCAATTTCCGTCATCCAGCCCACCGGAAGTTTAAAAGAGCGCCATTTCAGCGGGTCCACTTCGGTAATGGTCTCGAATTTGCTGTATGGAGTATCTCCATAGCCCCAGAACTGGATTGCTCGATTGCCGAGCACAAGGAAACGACGTTCTTTGGACTCGCCTGTATAAGTGATCTGCTTTTGCAGCAAAGGTACTTCAATATTATATTCATGCCAAACCAGCCCCTTTACTTCTCCTTTGGCTACGACACTCTGCGTGTTCTCTTCATCTCCAAGAATACCTGATATAAGTACAGCACCCTTCTTGACGCGCATATCCTTCTGAACTACGGGTCTGCCTTGCTCTGCATAAATTTCTGTGATTACTGCATCCGTCTTACTGATCAGGTGTCTTGGACTCATCAGCGGTTTCTTCTCCGGTTCGTCTGCTTCAACGACCTGTATTGTAACTTTAGTTCCTTCCCGGTTTACCCCGATCCACGAAATTGCAGGGAGCTGCTTTACCATATCCTTGGCCAGCTCGTCCTGTTCCGGTAACCGAAATGAGAATTGAAAAGGATATAACCCTTCTTTGCGAGCTACTTCCAAAATTTCTTCTTCTGGTATTTTGATATTCCCTTCTACTTTGACGTCCCATATCAATGATGACATGCCATACAATAAAACGAAGAATAAAATGGCCCCCGTTACAAACAGTTTCCGTTTCAGTACTCTTGCCATGAAAAAAGGGAGCCCAATACGCTGCTTTACCCGTACCCGGCAGCCTGTCCGTTTTAGAAGCGGGCGAAGCTCAAAGAAATCGTTCACCAGAATATTCATACTGGCACTGCGATTACCTATTGCTTTGATCTCCCATACATTCAGTCCATGCTTCGCCATTTCATTAATCATGGCTTCGATGTCGCCCCCGAGAAGTACAATATGAACAGTTCCCCTAATATTGGCCAAGCTCGGTGTTCTCACTTGACATCCTCCGTTCCTATATACTGAATATTTTTAATATGGCCTTCTACCGCTACTTCTTCAGGCATAATATTCCGAATGACAAGCTCTGCACCGCTTACCTCAAGACGTCCTACAGACAGGTCGAGTACAAGTTTATCGTTGGAAAAATGTACAACACCGCGATGGTTCTCTATGTATAATTGCTTACTTCCGATTAGGGTTAGCCTCGGCATGTCAAAAAGAACATCCTGCGGCAAATCGAGTACTTCGCTGGTCCATTTGCGCAAATTGCGACTGATCCGGGTCATTGAGCTGGTCTTCCCCCTTCCTGTACTCTAATTCATATGCAGGAAAAGAGAGCTTTATGAGGATTTCATGACAAAAAGCCGCCTTTCTCCATAAAGAGAAAAGACGGCCTTTAGGTAAATCAATTTTAATACTTATTGCGAGAATGATAAGGACGTTTTGCCCGCGGCGGTCCTAATACTTCTGCCCAAATTATCCCTTTACGAATATCAGATGGGTCAGCAAATAACTTTTCCTGTTCATTCGGTTTCTGAGCAGATTGTGCCCTGGAAGCTGCAGCACGCCGTGCGGCTCTTGCTGCTCTCTCAGACTCTTCTTTTATTCTTTCTAACCGCAGTCTCTCTGCTTCAAACTGTCTGCGCTGTTGCTCCATCACATCATGCTGAGATAATTCTTCATCGAAAGTATCTTCTGCAGCATTAGGGAAGTGTGAAGAGGGAGAGTCCGCAGCAGGAGTATCATAAGGATTGTGATACTCTCCATCACGGGAATCAACAGGATCGATAGGAAGTGTAAACTCTCTTGAAGAAGGTCTTTCCGATCTGCCATTTCCTCTCGATTTATTCGCTTTATTCAAAAATGAAATGAGCGCAAAGCCAATCACAAATACGAAGTAGATGTTGCTAAATAACCAGTCCAGAAGGTTCATCTATTTCACCACCTTATCTGTTTTGGTTATGATCATCCTGGTTTCTCTTGCTTTCTTCCGGCTTCGCAATAGCACCGCGCATCTCTGTATCTGCCTCGATATTGCGATAGTTCATATAATCCATGACTCCGAGTTGTCCGTTTCGGAAAGCTTCTGCCATCGCGAGCGGCACATCAGACTCTGCTTCTACAACACGTGCTCTCATCTCAATAACACGCGCTTTCATTTCTTGTTCTTGAGCAACAGCCATCGCACGTCTTTCCTCTGCTTTTGCCTGCGCAATTCGTTTATCTGCTTCTGCTTGTTCTGTCTGCAGATCAGCCCCGATATTTTTACCAACACTTACATCGGCAATATCAATAGAGAGAATCTCAAATGCAGTACCTGCATCCAGGCCTTTCTCAAGTACGGTACGAGAGATACGGTCTGGATGCTCAAGTACGTCTTTATGTGAAGCAGAAGCACCGTTCGTACTTACAATCCCTTCGCCTACACGCGCAATAATGGTTTCTTCACCTGCACCACCGACGAGGCGATCAATATTAGCACGAACTGTTACACGAGCTTTAACTTTCACTTCAATTCCGTCTTTTGCTACCGCAGAAACGACAGGAGTCTCAATTACTCGTGGGTTAACACTCATTTGAACCGCCTGAAGCACATCACGACCTGCAAGGTCAATCGCTGCAGCACGTTCAAATTCAAGTGGAATGTTCGCACGCTGTGCAGCGATCAAGGAGTTAACCACTCGGTCTACGTTACCGCCTGCGAGATAGTGACTTTCCAGTTGGTTGATATTAAGACCAAGTCCGGCTTTTGTAGCTTTAATGAGCGGGTTTACAATTCGGCTCGGTACAACCCTTCTCAGTCTCATAGCAACGAGGGTAATAATGCTTAATCGGACACCGGACGCAAGCGCCGAGATCCAGAGCATTACAGGGAAAAAGCTAAAGAACACACTTAATATGATGACCGCAACAACGGCAATTAACAGAATAGCTATCCAACCTGATTCAAATACCATGTAGTAAATTCCTCCAACAAATTAATTTTTTAAAACAAACTCATGCCATCTTATCTTACAGTTACAGATATTTAACAGCAGTTTTTTAACAGCAGTTATTTGACGACGTTAAACTCTCTTTCACTTTGTTTCTTCACCACAACACGCGAACCTTCCACCTTGTACACATAAATAGGTTCGTTTACAAGAATATATTCCCCTTCTGTTACCACATCTACACGCTCTGTCCCAATGACAGCCGTACCCGAAGGGCGAAGCGGAGTCACACTTGTACCTTCCATTCCAATCAGGTCTTCTCTAGTTCTAACCGAAGAATATCCTCTATCAGCCGTCATGTTATCATTCAGAATAAAACGATTCCATATTCCTCTCTCCTTGAACACAATGGCGACAATGATCACAAGTGCAATCGCAGCAGCTGCCGCAATCCCTAAGGAAACAAGTGCGGTACTTGTATCGTACGCGGCTCGTACGACCCCTGTAATAAGACTTCCGGCACCAAGTACACCCAAAATACCAAAGCTTGGAACAAATAGTTCAGAGATAAGGAGTGCAATCCCGATGATAAATAGGAACCACGTTTCTGATCCGCCGATCCCTGCCACATAACTTCCACCGAAATAAAGGACAAAACTCAAGAAACCAACAATACCCGGTACTCCAAATCCAGGAACAAATAGTTCAATCAGTATTCCAGCGATCCCAATGAATAATAGAATTGTTGAGACAACAGGATGCGTAAGGAAACTCGAAATCTTCTCAAATGTCGTCTGTTCCATCGTATAGATTTGATCCGGCGAGTAATTTAGCCATGCAGCTACTTCGGCAGGCGATGAGACGATTTTGTCAGCATAACCCACTTCGAGCGCTTCCTTCGCTGTTAGAGAGATCACTTCGCCTTTTTCTTTGGTTCTACTAATTTCAGGCATTTCAACAACCATATTCAGATCGGTCATCCCGCCTGCAATCTCTTTTTTACGATCATTCTTTTCAGCTGCCGCCTGCATGTTTGACTTCCAGGTAGCTACGAGTTTGGGATCATCAATATAATTATTGCTCCCATCAACCAAAGCTGCCGCACCAATCGTACTTGCCGGAGACATTGCAATATAATCCGAGACTAAAGCAATATAACTGCCTGCTGAGGCTGCATCTCCGTTAATAAAAGCTACGGTAGGAATCTCACTTGCCTGAATCATATCTCCAATTTCTTTTGTCGTTGCAACGAGTCCGCCAGGCGTATTAATCTGAAGAACAATCAGGCCTGCCTGTATTTCTTCCGCTTCCTTGAACCCGCGTTCCATGAATTTTTGAAGCCCGCGTTCAATAGGCTGATCTACAGGAATGACATATACCGCACCATCTTTCGCAGCAGCCTGAATTCCCTGTGGTTGAACAAAAGCAGAGACGAGAGTAACAAAGAAAGCGATTAAAATAACAACCGGAAATTTCCAATTTTTGATTTTATTCATTATTTGTTGTACCTCCCTTCTATACCATCCTATAATACCCAACACATAATGTATATTACGTATGTAAACCATTTACGTTTCAAAAAAGAAAAAACACTCCCTGAGTTAGGGAGTGTTTACGGTTATGTTATTGCAGAAATTGTTGAACTGCTTGGCTCACCAGCTTGCCATCTGCTTTGCCTTTTACTTTCGGCATCAGGGCTGACATGACTTTCCCCATCTCGGCTTTCGAAGAAGCACCGGTTTCCTGGATGGTCTGCTGTACAATGACTTTAATTTCTTCTTCGCTAAGCTGTGCGGGAAGGTACTGACTGATTATATCAATTTCCGCTTTGGCATTCTCCGCAAGTTCTGTGCGACCCGCTTTATCAAATTCTTGGAGGGCATCTTTGCGCTGTTTGATTTCACGACTGAGGATATCAAGCACTTCGTTGTCATCCAAAGGTCTTTTCAAATCTATTTCAAGATTCTTAATCGTCGAACGAACCAATCGAATGGTGGAGAGTTTGAACTTGTCCTTACTCTTCATCGCTTGCTTCATATCTTCGTTCAATCGTTCGCTAAGATTCATGTTGTTATAATCCTCCTAAAACTTTCTCTTACGAGCAGCCTCGGACTTTTTCTTACGCTTTACGCTTGGCTTTTCATAATGCTTACGTTTCTTCACCTCAGCCAAAACACCATCTTTAGCGATAGAGCGTTTAAAGCGACGAAGTGCAGCATCAATAGTCTCGTTTTTACGAACTTTAGTTTCAGACACCAGTTTTCCCTCCCTCCGACCAGACCGTCCAAGAGCATATAACACGGTTCATCAAACTTAATTATAGGTGAAAATTCGTTAACGTGTCAACCTATATACCAATATCGTTTAAAAACAAGGTTTTTATTCGCTTGATCTACGAATTTAACTGTGAGAATTGGAAATTCCAGTGAGTGCACCAAGACGCGCTCCGCCTAGCACATGGTAATGAAGATGATGGACAGTTTGTTCTCCATCTTTCCCGCAATTATTAATTAAACGATACCCAGATTCTGCAATTCCAAGCTGTTTAGCAGCTTCTTGTGCAGCCTTGTGGATCTCAGCAACGAGTCCAAAGTCTTCTCCCGCCACTTCATTCATGGAAGCAATATGCTTTTTCGGAATAACCAAAACATGTACTGGAGCAGCCGGCTGTATATCATGAAATACAACCACATGTTCATTCTCAAGCACCTTATTAGAAGGAATGCTGCCCTCTACAATTTTGCAAAATAAACAATCCATTTTCATTCCTCCTTTTTTATCACACAAAGTATGTGAATCAATTTCATAACTTATTAAGTACCATAATTTTATCATAACGGATTATAAAACCATTCGCCAGTTGAAGAGGAGCATAAAAATGCCCCTTCCATAAAGAAAGAGGCATTTTTACGAATTCACTTATAATAAAGGCAGTAGAGACAATGCAGTTATACCCACAAGCGGAAGTAATAAACGTCTGAATCTACGTCTGCCTGGATAATATCCGCCGCCATAGTTCGGATAACCTCCGTACCCGCCGTATCCTCCATATCCTCCTCCATACCCGCCGTATCCACCAATTGGCAGAAAAGCACGTGTGTCTCCGCATGGCGGCGGAGGACACCCGCAAGATACGCCTTGATGGACATACATTGATGAAGTTTGCATAGGAGCGAACATCTCATTCATATACTCACTTCCTACAGGTATGGCGAGACTAAGATACTCTTCATCCATATTTTCGATAATTCCATCATGCATAGAACCATCTTCCATCCACACACATACATAACGGTGCATATGATCTTGACACATTTTTTTCACTTCTGTTTTTTCCATTCCTGTTCCTCCTCGGCTTCTGGGCTGATACCCTATGTTATTCACTGCAAGAGGAAGTGCCACAGCGTTAAGAAGTTTTTTTCTTCCCGCCTTTGAAGGAATGCCGAATGGGAAATGTGTGAAAATAAGTGAAACGAGTGAAATGGGCAAAATGAGTGATTAAAAAATAAAGATGAACTAACTAGCAATTTATAATTGTTCCATCATGACTTTGGAACCGCCGCCTGCATCTTCAGCCGGTACGACCACCAGTTTTCTGGCAAGTCGTGCTCTAAGTTCAGGCACGTGACTAATTACACCGACAGCAAGCTGATCATTATGCAGTTTTTCAAGTGAAGTGATCACCGTATCCAGCAGTTCTGGGTCAAGAGTTCCGAACCCTTCATCCAGGAAGAAGAATTGAAGCGGATATTGACCCCGCAGCTGGATTTGTGCTGACAATGCAAGTGCAAGTGACAAGGAAGTCAGGAATGTCTCGCCGCCGGACAAGGTAGATACCGGTCTTTTCACCCCGCCGTTTGCATCATCCACAATGACAAATCCGCCGCCGGAATCTACCTCCAGCGCATACCGCTGTTTTGTTAGATAACGAAGTCGAGAAGATGCCGTTCTGCTGACCTGCATTAATTGTTCTTCCGCAATATATTCAACAAACGTGTTACCTCGGAAAACGGATTGCAGTTTGGATAACTGTTCTGCATACAAAGCGAGTTCACTGCGTTTTTCCTCGAGTTCCATCCAGCGCTCATGACGACGCGAGATGTCTTCTAGATCGCGTTCCGCTCTTGCTTTTATCCGCATCGCCTCTTCGTCTTGCGCCCTCAGTGTCCGCAGCTTGTGACTTGTATGTTCCCACTCTTCCTCTGTAATGATTGATCCCTGAAGCTTCTCATCCAAATCTTTTAGGCGAAGTTCCACTTCTTTTTGTTTGTTTCGATATTCCGTTATTCTATACTCTGCTTTGGCAACAGCCTCCGGTTCCAAATACGCACTTCGCACATCGTCATCAGAGTCAAAAGGTGATTTCGACCGCTCCGCTTCATAACGTGAAGTGATCCTAGTAAGCTGATCCTTCGCAGATTCAAGCGATTGTTTAGCTAAACCGACCTGCTGTAAAGCATTCTGCTTCTTCTCTTCTGCTTCTTTCATCGCCAGTTTTGCTGCCTTTGTCTCTTCCCGTATGTGGTTCAGTGAGGAAGTTGCTGCTTTTAGCAAATCTTCTGCCCGATCTTTTCCTACCCAGGAACGAAGTCGGTTCTCTTTCTCTTGCAACAATTCCTGTTTGCCAGCATGTTCTGTATCCAGCTGGGTACGGCGCTTATCAATAAGCGCTAACTGTTGCTGCATGTCTGCGATCACACTTGCTTTTTCTTCTAGGAAAATAACGCTCTTTTGGAGCCTTTCCTTCAAATCTTCGGCAAGTGTATCGCGCTCTTGGAGCGACTCGTACTTTACTGTCGCCTCCTCCGGTGTGATGCCGGGCAGCTCCTCAGCCCAGCTTGCGCGCAGCGCAGCCACCTCAGCCTGGTGCGCATGGACGCGCGCCTTGGCTTCCGCGTGCTGTTTAGTGCACGCGTCAACGTTTGCGGCAGCCAGCATTTGGCGCTGCCGCACTTCCGCTGCACGCGCGGTCAGCTGTGCAGCTTCCTCGCGCAGCGGGGCTATAGAGGCGGCGAGTTGCCCTGCCGCCTCTTCGAAGGACCGGGTGGCTTCCGCGTAAGCGCGCACCCGGTCCGGAGCAGGCACGCCTGGCGCAGCGGCAAAGCCTGTGGTCTTCGCAGGCGCGGCTTCCGCCTGCGAGAGTGCCGCTGCCTGCGGCTCGGCACTTTGGCCTTGCTGCGCAAGCTCAGCGCGCAGCTCATGCAGCTGCTGGCGGAAGCCAAGCCGCAGCTCGGCAAGCTCAGCACGCAGCCTAGTGAGCTGTACGAGATCTTCCTCACTTGCCGTACTAGGCGAGTGAGCATGCTCCTGCGGATTCGGGTGATGCACCGAACCGCATACCGGACATGACTTCCCGTCGCTAAGTTCTGCAGCAAGCCGTGCAGATAATCGCTGCAGTTCTTCTTCCTTCAGCTGGGCACGAAGGCGTTCCTCTTCCTGGTCTAAGGAAGTAACCGCATCTTGAGCATGGATGTCCATCCGAATAAGCTCTGCTTCTGCGGTCTTCAGTTTAGTTCCTAGCTGCTGCTGTGCAGCAAGCAGTTCCGAAGCTTCCTTCTCGGCTGAGTGCCGCTGCTGACTAGCTTGCTCAGACTCTGCCTGTATTTTTTGTTCCAATAGCTGAACTTCTTTCAGCTTGTCGAGTGCAGTATCCAACCGATGTTTCCGCTGAACGGCATCCAGCAGGATACGTCTTTCTCCAGACTTTACTTCACAGCCAGACAGCTGCTCTTGCAGGTCTTTTCGACGATTCGTCGCCCTCACCTGGAGATCTTGTTCTTTGAGCAGAAGCTCATGTGTGCTCTGATACTGTTTTGCTGCTGCCTCACAATCTTTAGCAAGCTTTTGCACCTCACTTACAAGCCGGTCCGTTTCTTTCTCCAGTTCCCGCGCTTGTTCGAGTTGCTCAAGACGCACAAGCAGCTTAGGTTCTTCTTCTGCCAGCATCTGTTCCTTTTCTTGTTCGAGCAGAGCACACTCACGAGAGATCTTCTCCCTTTGTGCAAGCTCTACTTCCGCAGACTCCGCAGCGAAACGTCTTCTTGTCAGTTCTTCTTTTGCTTTATTCTGTTCCTCAAGTATAGGGATTAAAGAACTTGCAAGAATAGACCGTTCCAACTGCTGTTCTAATTGACTGATCTCGTCCTGCTGTTGTAACAATGTTTCCAGCTGCCCGCTAAACTTCGTGCGCTCCACAATCAGCTCTCTCGTCTTCGCCATTCCTTCAGCTAAAGCCATCACCTGCTCAAGTTGAGCACGGATCTGCTTGGCTTCCTTCTCCGCTTGCTTATGCTGAAGCTCCGCTTCTTTTAAAGCTTCCTTACTTGCCAGACCCAGTCCCTGCTGTTCTGCTTCCAGAGCTTTTAGGGTACTATCATTCTCTTTTACTTTGCGGCTAAGCTTAATTGCCAGCTGATCTCCGTATTTCTCTAAGTGAAATAGACGCTGTAACATCTGTCTGCGTTCCGTCCCTTTTAGAGATAGAAACTCAGCAAACTTTCCTTGCGGTAAAACGACTGCCCTCGTGAAATCATCCATCTTCAGGCCAATCTTATCCTCAACCGCACGATTTACCTCGGCAAGTTTATCAGCAATTACTTCCTCTCCTTCTTCCGTTACGGCAATAAAACGGCTCACCGAGTTACTGATCGAGACTTCTCCGGTCCGCTTAAAGCGGCGTTCGACGCGATAAGTCTGTACTCCTTGTTCAGACTGGAGTTCGAAAGTGAAAGATACAAACAATGTATCCTCTGCCTGATTCATAATTCCCTGCGTACCATTCACAGCTCTTTCCACTTTCCCGTACATGGCAAGCGTAATGGCATCAAGAATGGTTGATTTTCCGCTGCCGGTTGGTCCGAAAATTCCAAACAGTCCTGTTTCCGTCAGCGTTCTGAAATCAATCTCCTGTACTTCCCGGTAACTTTGAAGTCCAGATAATTTAAGTTTGACCGGTCTCATTCAGAGTCACTCCCTTCCCCTGCATGGCCGTCGTCTTCATTAACTAGTTCCAAAAACAACTTTACCAGCTGGTCGTCCGGAACTGCCCCGCCAGTCTGCCGCTGGTAGAATCTTCGAAAAACTTCATGCACCGGCAGTTCGGACCTTGCTTCATTCATCTCGGCAGTGATTGTTTCTGGATAAACCGGCCGAATATGAAGAATGCCTTCCCTGCTTTTACGGAGTTTCTGAATCTCTGCAATCGACATGGCTTCTTCCAGAGATATCTCCAGATCAATGTAAGCTGTCTTGTCCCGTTCTTCCTCAAGCCAGCGGTATACTTCAGCAAGACCTCCGCGGGCTTTCCACCGCACTAAAGGTCTGCCGCTGCTTAAATACACTTCATTAGCTACAGCCGGCTGACCAGGTGAAACATCAACCATCACTACTGATTTCGTCTGACCTGCCTCTGAAAAGCTATAGGATAAAGGTGATCCGCTGTAACGAATCATCCCCTCTCCTTTCACCAGCTGTGGTCTGTGAAGATGTCCAAGCGCCGTATACTGCGCTCCAATAGACAAGGCAGAAGGATCCACTGTATAAGCACCGCCGACTTGTATGGGTCTTTCTGAGTCACTCTCAAGTCCCCCAAGTACATAAATATGACCCATAGACAGGTTTACCGTACCCGGATGAAAGCTATTCCCTAAATGCCTCATGAGCTGCCCCACTCGTTCACTATAGGCAAGCCGCATTCCCTGCTCGTCTCCATCCTCCGTAAACAATTCATTAAGTCTGGATTCAGAGGGATAAGGAAGGGCCGCAATTTTAGCGATTTCTCCGGTTCTTTGGGCGTGAATCGTAATAATGTCGGAAGTGGGCAGTCCGACCAGTGTAATTCCCCGTCCATCTACGAGCGGGGATACCGAAGCTACCCGTTCAGGCTGATCATGGTTTCCTGCAATAACGACGAGTGGTCTTCCTTCAGAGGTCAGCCTGGCAACAGCGTCATAGAAGAGCTGCTCAGCAGCAGCTGGAGGATTCACTGAATCATATACATCGCCTGCCATAAGAATCGCATCTGCTTTTTCCTCATTCGCAAGTCGAACCAGCTCGTCCACAAACTGCTCCTGCTCTTTTAACCGACTGCGGCCTTCCAGTGTTTTTCCGAAATGCCAGTCTCCCGTGTGCAATATTCGCATTTGTTAATTACTCCTTTTGCCCTCATTTTCCTAGAGCTTTACTGCCGTATCTGCATCAAAAAAATAAAGCCATTTCTCATCTATCTCATACCCCAAGATGTCTCGTAAAGCTCTTGCATAAAGATCAAGCTGAAACTCATAGCCCTTTGCAAGGGTATCGATTCCGCCCCGATGCTCAAGAACTCTATCGGTCTTGTAATCTAGTAAAATTCGTTTGCCGCCCACTTCAAATAGACAGTCTACAATCCCTTGAATGAGTACTGTCTCTCCGTGGAGGATACTCTTTTTCATCCGATTCTCTTCGTCTGTAGACGAGTGATGATGAAAATCAAGCAGAGTCTCATCTGCAGGAAGCCCGTAGCTAAACGGCATTTCTCTTCTCACCCAGCCCGTCTTCTCTGCTTCTATCAAAGCCATACCCGGTTCGCTTTCGAAAAAACGTACAATTTGAGAGGGATCAATCGCTTCTGCCTGATTAGGAAGCAAGATATGACGGTCTACCAAACTAGCAATGACTGCCTTAGCTGTGCTGACCGTTAATCCCGGTTCAGCGGGTACATGCTGCATTAAGGTATGATATACCGTTCCGCGCTCCGTCCCCGTTAACCTGGATTCTTCCATAAACTTCGGTCTGCGCAAATGCAAAGTAAATTCATCATTTACAGCAAGTCTGCCCTCTTCGTCATGAAGAACCTTTTCTTCTATTAGCCCCAGCGGCGGATGCTCTTGCATCGCAAGGAGTACTTTCATCTCCGTCACCGATGTACTTGCTGCTGTATGGGCACTAGCCGTATATGGATAAGTCCAGCTAAGCACCTCATCAATTTTCCTTTTTTGGTTTTCAGACTCTTCAGAAACGGACGTCTCAACAGGTGACAGATTCATTAGCGCACGCGTGACCTGCTGCCAATCTTCATTTATTTCATCTGCGGCTTCGTTCATAGAAGCATCCAAAGAAGAAGATACAGATTCTGCAGACAATACGGAAATACGCCATCTTGAATCATCTTGTACATCAAACAAACCAGGCTGTCCTAAATCTCTGCCCGTTTCCTCATCTTCGATTCCTGCAAGCGCACGCAGATGCCATGCATCTGGATGCCTGAACACAGCGGGTCCGATCCAGTCCATATAACTGCGTCCTGAAGCCAGCAGTGTTTCTGGAAGCAGAAGCGCCTGATGATTTTTAATCTGAGACCAGTTCATTGCTTTTTGAGCTGCATCTTTTACCGTGCCGATAAGAATCATTTTTTCCTTAGGACGTGTCAATGCAACGTAAAGCACCCGCATTTCTTCAGCTAATAACTCCGCATGAGCCCGTCTACGGATAGCAAGGCTTGCGAGCGTAGGATAGCTCACCCTGTTCTCCTCATCCACAAACCTTGGGCCAAATCCAAGCTCTTTATGCATCATAAATGGTGCATTCAAGTCTTGTTGATTGAACATTTTGGACATGCCCGCGACAAAGACGATGGGGAATTCGAGTCCCTTACTCCGGTGAATGGTCATAATGCGGACTGATCCTTCTGTATCCGCTGCAATACCTACTGCGCCGAGATCTCCTCCGTTATCCTTGAGTCTTGAAATAAAAGTAAGGAAACGGAACAATCCTCGATTCGCTGTGGAATTCTCATATTGTTTTGCACGATCATAGAGAGCTTTCAAATTACGACTGCGCTGTACTCCGCCCGGCAAACCGCTGACCCAATCTAAGTAACCGGTATCTCGGTATATACGCCAGATTAATTCGCTCAAGCTGCCGCTTCTCGCCTCATGTCTCCACTCTTCTAGAAAATCAGAAAATGCAGTTAGTTTGCGAAGCAGATTTGTTTTGAATAGTAAAGAATCAGACTGACTCTCTTCTATATGAACATCAGTCCTTGGATCGCCTAGGGTATCGATCACTTCAAGTGCTGCGCTTGCTTCCTTTATCCCGAGGTCAAGAGCCATCTGTGCCTCTAATTGCTCTATATCATCCGTTTTATTACTGGATATGTGCCCGGTGCTATTAAACTCACTTGTTTCCTTCTCCAGATTTGTTCCGGTTTCTTTCTCCAAATTTTCGATAGTGCTGCGCATAGCATCATAAAAAGAAAGCCGTTTACCCGCAAGCCGAATGACAGCGAGTTCCTCTTCATCTAGACCTACAATCGGAGAACGAAGTACAGAGGCGAGCGGTATATCCTGCTGAGGATTGTCCACGACTTGCAGTAAGGAAAGCATGATCTCAATTTCAGTTGCCTGGAAAAAACCTTTGTTTTGATCACCGATTACGGGAATACCTACCCGCTTCAGTTGTTCCATAATAAGCGGAGTCCACAGCTGAGCAGAGCGCAGGAGAATGACGATATCGCCATATCTTGCAGGTCTCATCTCTTTCGTGTTCTTATCATAGACAGGAAGCGGATTACCAGTATTGCCAACCATCTCATGAATACGGGCAGCAATGACCCTTGCCTCCAGCTCTGCTGTCTCCATCTCAAGCTGTTCTATCACTTCACTCGCAGCTCCATCTTCCCCCGCATTCTCAGGCTGTTCCGGCACTTCCGAACCGGCCCTGTCAATCATGATAAGTTCGGGTGTGTATCGCCCGTCCACGGGTACATCAGGAAAAGAGGCGCCAAATGATAAAGCAGCTGCATCATCATATTCAATTTCAGCGACGCCTACATTCATGATCTGTCTGAACAGCATATTTACGGCGCTTACAACTTCAAGCCGGCTGCGGAAATTCCTTGCCAGATCAATTCGCAGACCATCACCTTGTCCCTCCGTATCATAACGGCGATACTTATCCAGGAAGAGTCCTGGCTCGGCTAGCCGGAAACGATAAATACTCTGTTTCACATCCCCCACCATAAACCGGTTTCCGGGTTCTTTACGAGAGATTAAGCTTACGATATCTTCCTGTACTGTATTTGTATCTTGATATTCATCAAGTAATACTTCATCAAATTGCTGCTGATACTCTAGTGCTGCATCCGATGGAATGGTCTGTTCTGGTGTAGAGTCAGCATCTCGTAAGATTTGGAGCGCGTAATGCTCTAAATCACTGAAATCGACCACGCCTCTTGCTTTCTTCTCTTCCGTAAATACACGAGCAAATTGATTGACGACAGATGCCAGCTCTTCCATAAGAGGTGCCGCTTTATTCATTTCATCAAAAAACTGTTCGGGTGTACGACCAAATAAAGCCGTTTTTAGTTCTGTAACTGTCTTTTTGGCAGCTTCTCTGCGCTCTTTTGCTCTCTCTTGCAGACTAGGATCTGCCTGTCCTTTTCGGACTGCCTTCAGCTTGCCGAACTCCGATTGATGGAAAACATCATATAGTTCATCCCAAGCACCATTTTTCACCCTGGAAAGTAGTTCGTTCACCATTTCAAGATCGCTGTTAAATGTCTCTGCATAAGCTGCAGGACCCTCCGGTTCCTTAGCAATATGCAGTGCCTGCTCAAGCAAAAGGACCGCGCCGCCAAGAGCAAGTTCCGCATCACGCATAATGCTCTTCACCCAAGTCGACTGACCCAGCTCCTCCACTGAATTCACACGGAAAGAAGCTGCCATTTCTTCAAGCCAATAAGATGGCCATGAATGACTCCGCGAGAAATCGTACAACTTTTGCACAAGCCGGTACATTGCATCATCACTGCGCTCACCGCTGAACCAATCCACGAGCCTGCGGAAGGTACTTCCTTCGCCTTCTTCACTGTATTTTTGTTCAAACAGATCCATCAGCAGTTCTTGACGCATCAGCTCTGCTTCATATTCATTCAGAATACGAAACCCAGGGTCCAGCGGAATCTGCTGATAATATCGGCGAATAATCTCCATACAGAATGAATGAAGGGTTGTGATTGAAGCTCGGCCGAGCAGACTCAGCTGACGACGCAAGTGTTCATTCTCTGGCTGTTTCTCAAGTGCGGTTTCCAGTGCATCTCGGATCCGCTCGCGCATCTCGGAAGCCGCTGCCTTGGTAAACGTAGCTACGAGCAGACGGTCTACACTAAATCCCGCATTCTCATCTGATATCTTACGAATGATGCGCTCGACAAGCACTGCTGTTTTCCCTGAGCCGGCAGCTGCAGCCACCAGCATATCTTCTCCGGACGAAGAGATTGCTTTCCACTGATCATCACTCCAAAAGCTCCCTTCCGGTTTAGGTATACTTCTCATTCTTCTTCTCCCCCTTCATGCTGAAATAGATCCCATGCCTGCTGTTTAGCAGGCTTTCGAATGAGATGATATTCGTTCCCAGGCAGACCCTCGTCAAACTGACACACGGATTTGAATGGACAAAATGTACATGCCGTTTCCTGCTGCATTCGGAAAGGTTCTATCCCAACCTCACCTTCGGTAATTCTTGATCCAATTTCTTGAATTGTATTTCGTACAGAGCCCAGCAGTATGCCCCACTGCTCTTCGGTTGCTACGGAAGCACTGCTGTAGAAACCTCCATCTGCCTTAACGGCCACAGGTAAAATAGAGGAGTATCCTTTTTCCAGCGTGTTGTCCATCTTCGCCACCACATCACGGTCGGCAAGCAGCAGCCCTTTCATTTTGAATCGTTTCAAAAGCTCTTGTTCTGCCTGCTCTTGTGCCAGCGCATTGGCTGAAGTCAACAGAGGATTATGCACATGGAAATAAAGTACTCCTGCAGGATGAGCTTCCGTTCCAATCCACTCTTCGGCATAGGTTAACAGCACATCAAGATACGTAAGCATCTGGAGCGATAATCCGTAGAATACTTCATGTAGTTTCAGATCCGTTTGACTGGATTTATAGTCAATCACTCGAAGTAAAATATCTCCGTATTCTCCTTCTGCTACATCTACACGGTCAATCCGCCCCACGATCTCCATGACAACTCCATTGGCCAATTCAAATGTAAGCGGCGGCAGCGATTTATCTGGTCCAAAATCGAGTTCGAGTGCCAGCGGCTCAAAATTCCCGCGTTTCGACTGTTCTCCTAAGATGATGGAGGCTCGGCTGACAATGTTTTTCAGCTTTCTAAAAATGTATCCGTACCGAGCTGAACTCAGTAAAATTTCACCTTGCAGCTGAGGTGCAAGTATATCTACCGTTGCTTCTGCTTCCTGTACACATTCCTCTTTGGTCAGTGCGCCCCAATTTCGATTTTGCTCTTTCAGCCGGCTTGCCATCTTGCTCAGCGCCGCATGGAACAACTGCCCGATATCCGGTGCTTTCAGGCGATAGACTTGACGTTCTTTCAGCTTCAGTCCATGTGAAGCAAAGTGAGAGAATGGACACATTGCAAAACGTTCCATACGAGAAACGCTTGTCTTCAGCTTGTTACCGTATAACTTTCTGCTGGTAGCCTTAGTTAGAGACCTTGTCCGGTTCTCATAGAAAACAGATCCAAGCATTCGCTCGAGTCGTATCTGCTTGTCCGGCTGATGTAGATACCAATTATATACATCCCACCAAAATGCCGGGATTGCCTGACCCCTACGCCATTCCCGAAGCTGGCTGATCAAATGAGCCATGGTCTTATCTGAATGTGTTATATACTGCTCATGTTCTTCCGATGGATCGCTTGACGCTGGTTCGTCCAGCAATGTCTTCTCTTTTAGCTCCGGAAACATCCGTTTCAAATAACGAATCATTTCAGAAGGATGAAGTGCCTTTCCGTCCTCATCACTTTGAGGATAACTTATCCATAATTTATGGCTTGGCTGAGTAAAAGCACTGTAGATAAGAAAACGTTCATCTTGCATCTTCCGATTTATATCCGGGCCAAGCTGCATTCCATATTCAGTGAGAGCTGCCCGTTCGGTTTCCGTAAGGACGCCCTCCTCTGTTTGTATTTGCGGAAGCACCCCATCAACTGCTCCAAGGATGAAAATATGACTGACGTTTCCTGTGCGGGATCTGTCCATGGAACCTACGAGAACTTGATCCAAAGCAGGCGGAACTAAACCGAGTTTCAGCTCTGACAAGCCTGTTTCCAAAATGCCGGCAAAAAGTTCTGCATCCATTTTTTCTTCGCCCATCATTTCTACGACTTGATCTAAAAGTTCAAGCACCGCTCCCCACATCCCGCGATGTTCTCGTGCTTTTTCCGGCTTACCTGTCTTGAGCGCCTCATGACTTCGTGCATCAAGTTTCTTTGCAATTTCCGCCTCTTCCAAAAGCAAAAATAGAGCCGAACAGAACTCTTTTGCTGTTTTTGCTTTTTTGACTCTTTTCTCAAAAGCAAACAGCGGAGAAGTAATCACCTCTCGGCACCTCTCAAGCATCTGAACCGTTTCACGGCTTGCCTCTTCACGCTGAGCCTCTGCCCCTTCTTCTTCTTCCAAAGATAAGCTTGGGGCGGCTCTCCACGGTTTCCCATCCGTCCAACGATAACCAGAGATCCCGCTTGCAAGCACATAATTCTCAAGTATGTCCATATGATAACGGCTGACTGAGCCATCAAGTGGAAGAAGCAGGTCGGTCTTGACCGCACGGAATACATCCTCATACCGCCAGCGATGCCGCACAATGTCCATTGCTGATCTCAAGAATTCTGCTAATGGATGATGAAGTTCATCTCTGCGTTTATCAAGAAAATAAGGAATATCGTAATCTTGGAAGAGAGGGGATATTATATTTTCATACGCTTCTATATTTCTAACCAGGACCGCGATATCGCGGTAACGGACATTCTCTTCACGTACAAGTCGTCCTATCTCTCTTAGCATCCCTTCCACTTCAACTCGGCTGCTTGCAGCACTGCGAATCTCAATCCCGCCGTCATCCTTGCCTGCTGGCATCACTCTTCGCTTCTCAAATCCTGACTCCAAATGAGCCAGTGCAGAAGAAGCAAAACGCGGCGATATCTCCGGTGCAAGTATCGTCGTACGAGTGGATTCACCAAGCTCTGATGCGATCCCGTTCAGCTTGATATAAGCGGAAGCCGACGGATAAAACAGGTTTAACTCTTGTGGTTGTTCCCCTTCGCCATAAGGACGGTCCAGGGTTAAGGCAATGGTTACGGATCTAGCATGAATAATCAGCTGCCGAATCACCGCAAGTTCCTGCGGAGTAAAACTGCGAAACCCGTCGATCCATATATCTGCCTCTCTCACATAATCCGACTCAGGAAGCTGATGACCGAGTTTCACAAGCGTATCCTCTTCATCCATATGAAAACGAGATACTTCGTCCTCAAAATCACGATAGATGGCAGCAATATCATGCATTTTATGACGTAAAATCGTTCCTGCTCCTGGAAGCTGTTCTGCATTTTCAAGCTCTTCTTTGATGGCCCGTTCCGGTTCTCCGTAGCGTTTCAGTTCGGCAAACAGATTATTTAAATGCCCTACAAACCCCATCTGACCACCTGATGCGGTGAAAATTTTGAGCTCGTCTTTGCGCCGCTGTACAATTTTGTACAGCAGCATTTTCTTACCTTCTGAACCAACAGGAATCAGTGCCGAACCGTTCGTTTCCTGCATAACCCGGTAACTAAGTCTGCGAAAATCGAGTACCTGAGCCCGGACTGAACCTTTAATCTCATGGGAGCGAATCAGTGTTGTCTCTGTCTGAAAGGAGGCTTGTTCAGGAACAATCAGAATGATAGGTTTCCCTCCAGGATTCTGACGAAGTTCTTCCGTAATCTCCTTGATGATTGTACTGCTTTTTCCAGTGCCTGCACGGCCTATAAGCATATGAAGAGGCAATGGTTACCCCTCGCTTTCTCTCATTTTTTATGTGTGAAATATAAATTATTCATCTCTATCCGATCTATAAAATATCTATGAAAATATCTATGAAAACAGGAGAATATCTCTCAATATGCTCCCTTAACTTTCTTTTAACATTCTGTCATTTCAGTATACCATACCTCTGCGAATAGGAACATGCGTTTGGTAATAGAAGCCAGTAAAGCAGGCTTCATGCAAAAAAAAGCACCTGCTGCTCTTAGAAATAAAGAGTGAACAGATGCTTTTTTCTCATCTTACCGCTTACGGCTGATTCTTATTTATGATTTGGAACGCACTTCAAAAATGGCGAATTTCAGATAATGACCTTCTTCTACGCCTAAAATTTGCGGATGATCTTTACCCGCTGCACGCCATTCGAGCAGACGCAAAATTTTGCCCGCATCTGCAGCTGCATCTTGAATGGTTTCAAGGAACAGATCTGGGCGCATATGATAAGAACAACTTGCAGTGACAAGATATCCGCCTTCGTTGACAAGCTTCATTCCGTGCAGGTTAATATCCTTGTATCCACGAACAGCACCTTTTACTGCGCCTCGTGTTTTCGCAAAAGCTGGAGGATCGAGAATAACCACATCAAAAGTTCGTCCGCCTCCTGCGGTCATTGCTTTGGAAGTGTCGACTTTTTTATCCCCTTTTGCACGTTCTGCACGTTCTTCAAGCCCTTTTACTTGATTTCTCAAGTACTGGAACGCATCGTCCACCACGAATTCAACTCGGTCTTCAAATCCATTCAGCTTTACGTTTTCACGTGCACTCTCAATGGCATGCTCTGATATATCAAGACAAGTCACTTGTTTTGCACCATATTTACAAGCATTCAGCGTAAAGCTGCCTGTATGTGAGAAACATTCGAGAACCGTAGCACCATCCCAATAAGGGAAGGTGACTTCTTTTCCACTTTTATTCACAGGTACGCGTGTCATTTCCCCGTCTTTTTCTACTTCTTGCAAAGTAATTCCACTTCGATGACCCCAGCCCTTCATCAGCGGCTGAATGGCAGCTCTATTCTCGCGTTGATCAAAGAAATACCCCGTCTTCTGTCCTTGCTCGATGTCGACTTTGATAAGCAGTCCATTCTCAGTTACGGTTACATGCCGCGGACATTTCCCGTAGAGGAGCCCTTTGACTTGCTCCAATCCTTCCAGCTCTCGAACACCTACATCGCTGCGCTCGTAAATTCCTTTTGGTTTCACTACTTCCACCAAAGCTTCTACGATTACGTCACGACACTTGTCCATAGCAAGCGTCAGCAGCTGTACAACAAGTACATCTCCAAATCGATCAACGGTCAAGCCGGGTACAAAATCAGCTTCGCCATAAATCAAGCGATATGCGTCGCCGCCCGTTACAAAACGTTCCCGGTGCTGTAATGCCTGCTCAAATCTACTTACAAAAAAGTTTTTGTCCATCGCTGTAATGGGTTCATAAGACACTACCCTCACGGTAATTTGTGAAGCCGGATTATAATAACCGGTAGCAAGATAACGGCCTTGATGATTCTTTACTTCTACCAGTTCGCCTGGCTGAGGCTGACCTTCTACCGACTCAATTTCATTTTTAAATATCCAGGGATGTCCCTGTTCAATACGTTTCTTACGGCTTTTCGTAAGGACTACAGATGCCAAAATACGTACAACTCCTTTTATCAATCAAAACTAGATCTCACGGGAGGTCTCCCTGCTTGTCATGGTCGTCCCTTATTGTACATAAGATGGAAGAAGAGACAAGTTGTGCGAGAGAAGGTGCAATACCCCCTATGATTAGATCTGTTGTGTTTCCACTCATTTATGGTCTTATCCTGTTCTTCGCAGGGATGAAACTGATGGAAGCCTCCCTTCATAAGGCAGGCGGACGTTCTCTTGCCACTTCTTTGGAAAGGGCTACTTCCACTCCCCTTAAGGGTATGCTGTTCAGTACAGGCATTACGGCTGTGCTTCAAAGCAGTACCGCCGTCACGGTGCTGACCATTGGTTTAGTTAACGCGAGACTCCTTAGTTATGCAAGAACACTCAGCATTATTCTCGGAAGTAATATTGGTACCTGTATTACCACAGAACTGCTAAGTCTCCAGATTGGAAAATACGCTTTACCGATGTTACTTTTCTTTTTGGGAGCATGGGCTGTAACCGTCATGCTAGGAGAAACAAAAGCAAGCAGACGTGTTTCTGCTTCGATATGGAATATCCAGTATGTGCTTCTTGCAGGGGCAGGTTTTTCCCTTGTTATGTTAGGTATATTCGTTATGCAAAAAGCAGGCCCCGCCTTGGAACAAGGAGGGCTTTTCCCTTGGTTTATTCACCAGGCGAGTCACAGTGTCTGGTGGGGCGTGATCGCGGGGGCATGCCTCACCGCCATTGTACACAGCAGTGCAGCAGTGATCGGCATGGCCATTGGACTTGCCAGCTCTGGTGTACTCCCCCCAGAAGTGGGTATCGCGATTGTACTCGGTTCCAATGTCGGAACCTGTGTTACCGCGGTCATGGCCGCAGCTGGTGGAAGTAAAGCCGGTCATTTTGTCGCTTGGTCTCACGTCCTGCTAAATGTCTCAGGAGCACTGCTGTTTATCCCGCTGATTCACTGGCTTTATGCAGCAGCTGCTTATTTCACCAGTGATCCCGGTGCACAGATTGCACATGCTCAGACCATTTTTAATATCGTATGTTCCCTGCTCGCCCTGCCGCTCTGTTATCTAAAAATATGGGATCGTTTAGAGCAAAAATAAACACACCTGGCATTTCTTTTGCACCCAGAAAACCTTTTGCCAATAAAAACATCTTACAGGTGAAAACATTTTGCACCCCAAATATACAGCCTGATTTTATCAGCCTACTTTACTTCAATACCAAGCTTTTGAAGGGCCTGCTTCAAAATTTTATCGTTGTTATCGTAGCCATTTTGCTTTTGCTTTTCCCAAGCTTCCAGCGGTTTATACCATGCTACACCTTTAATTTCTTCAACCTGCGGCTGCAAATCTCCACTTAGTGCTTCCACGAGGTAATAGTGAACTTCTTTATCCACGGTTCCAAGTGAAGAATGTTCATACGTATATTTAATGACATCTACAGGTTCAATGATTTTTCCGATCATGCCTGTTTCTTCCTGGATTTCACGCAGTGCCGTCTCTTCAATCGTTTCCCCTGGCTCCATTTTTCCTTTTGCCAGTGAGATTTTAGCATATCTGTCTACGATTAATTGAATTTCAAGACCTTCTTCTGTATTTCGGTATACGACTCCACCCGCTGAAATTTCTTTAGCTGCCATAATGTCGATTCCCCTCTCTTTGGACAAACAAGGATTTCAGCAACCTAGGGATCGAGGTTAGTTCCTCTTCCTAAGCAGTGAAATCCTTGCCATCTTTTTTATATTATAATCTTAGCTTGGTTTTCTTGGTTTTCCATGACACGTACGAGTTGTCCTTCGCTTGCGTCCACGCCAGCCTTCGTCATTTTGACACGGCACAGCTGGCCTACAAGTTCTTCGGAACCGTCAAACTCCATTTGGATGTAGTTATCACTATATCCATGCAGTCTGCCGCTGACTCTGCCTTCTTTAGCGTTTCCTTCCGGAATAACTTCCAGCACCTCGCCCACAAATTTCTGAGCGTAAGCCAGCTTCATGGAGTCAGATAATTGTAAAAGTTCCTGAACGCGTGCATTCTTCACTTCTTCATCTACTTGATCTTCCATGCGAGCAGCCGGAGTACCGGTACGTTTGGAATAAGGGAACACATGCATTTCCGAGAAATTGATGGCTTTCATAAGTTCGTATCCATTTCTGTACATCTCATCTGTTTCCCCCGGGAATCCAACGATTACATCCGTTGTAATCCCTACTTCCGGCATGGCTTCACGAATGCGAAGCATTTTGTTATAGAACTGTTCTGTTGTATACTTACGGCGCATCCGTTTCAGGACGTTATCATCCCCCGCTTGGAGCGGAATATGAAAATGGCGGCACATTTTTGATGAGCGGTTTAGCACATCGAGCATACGATCGTCGATTTGGCTAGCCTCAATGGAGCTGATCCGAATACGTTCTAATCCGTCTACACGGTCTAAATCCCATAAAAGGCTCGACAAGTCATAATTGTCCAGATCATCACCATAGCCGCCTGTATGAATACCAGTTAACACAATCTCCTTGTATCCGGCTTCTACGAGCTGATGAGCCTGCGTAATAATACTCTGCGAATCACGGCTGCGAGATAAACCTCTTGCCCATGGGATAATACAGAACGTACAGAAATTGTTGCACCCATCTTGAATTTTCAAAAATGCCCGGGTACGGTCTGCAAAATCAGGTACGTCCATTTCTTCAAACACACGCGTTTTCATAATATTCCGTACTGCATTAACCGGCTCACGAGTTTGCTTGATTTGGTTGACGTACGGGATGATTTTATCACGGTCCTGGTTACCTACAACAAGGTCTACTCCGGGAATATCCATAATCTCAGCTGGTGAAGTTTGTGCATAGCAACCTGTTACTGCAATAATAGCATTAGGATTACGGCGAACAGCGCGGCGAATAATCTGCCGACTCTTTTTGTCGCCTGTGTTCGTAACCGTACAAGTGTTAATCAGATAGACATCTGCTGTCTGAGAATCAAAATCTACTTGCTCGTATCCTGCATCTTTAAATTGTTGCCAAATGGCTTCAGTATCATAAAAGTTAACTTTACAACCCAAGGTGTAAAACGCCACGGATGGCATAATTACATTCCTCCCATTTCCTCAGTTTCATATAAGATACATGTTAAAGCCAGCATCCCGGCCGTTTCTGCTCGCAAAATTCGTTTACCTAGTCCAACTGACTTTGCTCCCGCTGCTTCCGCTGCTTCAGACTCCCCTGTAGTAAATCCGCCTTCTGGGCCCACGATCACAAGAACACAGGGATCTATACTTGGATCTGCTTTCAGTTTGTCAGCAAATGGCTTCACCACATCGCGCAGCTGCAATCCTTGTTCTTTTTCATAACAATAACATACGAGATCATAGTCTTCAAAAGAAGCCAAAAGTTCTTTCCATGACTTTGATTCCGTGATCTCCGGAACTTTGTTGCGATGGCTTTGCTCGGCTGCTTCTTTGGCAATTTTCCGCCAGCGCTCCAGACGTTTGCCTTCTTTCTTGGCATCATACTGCACGATGGTTCGCTCCGAGACGAAAGGAACAAACACGGCAGCTCCAATTTCAGTGCATTTCTGGATAACCAGTTCCATCTTGTCCCCTTTAGGCAAGCTTTGGGCGATGGTTACCGAAACTTTAGGTTCATGGTCCATAGGCAGCCACTCTAGGATAGACACCGTTACTTGTGAAGCTTCGATCTCCGAGATTTCAGTCAGCGCTTCCCGGGAAACTCCGTCGCTTACGATCAGCTTATCCCCTGGCTTGCCGCGCATTACCTTTGTAATATGTCTTGCATCGTCGCCAGTAATGATGGCTTGATGTTCCTCCAGCTGATTTGGTTCAATAAAATAACGCTGCATGGATCTATGATCACCTGTCTTTTCATATCAATGGTTTAGATTAAAATACAGTGCTTGTCATGAAAATGACCACATTACATGTTACAACTTTTCATGCCTTCTGACTACCCTTAAAAGACTGGCAGCAGAGACTTCCTGGGCTGTGTGCCCATTGATCCCTGCCACCCCTCTTTTTATGATTGTTCTACGATTAAGCAAAAATCGTCATGATCATATGTGCAATGCCCACATACCAACTCATTGACAGCTCATATAAAGGAGTAATGGTGTAACGGCTCAGCGGGGTAATAACAAGAATCAAGAAAATCAACATAGACCATTGTTCCAATTTGTGCAGACTCATTCGCGCGGAAGGAGACACAAGTTCCTCAACAATTCGGTACCCGTCAAGCGGAGGGAGAGGAATGAGGTTAAAGAAAAACAAGAAAAAGTTCGTTACATTAAAAATAGAGAAAAAAGTGGAGATGGCAAAAACAATTCTTTGATTCTCGATGGATTCCATAACTCCAAACTGAACAAGAAGTGCATACGTAATCGTACCGAGAACAGCAAGAAGCAAGTTACTCAGAGGTCCAGCCGCTGATACAACCACACTCATCATACGGCGTTTCTCGAAGTTATCTCGATTTACCGGGATGGGACGCGCCCATCCAAATCCGGCAATGACGAGCAGCAGCAGTCCAAAAAGATCAAAATGAACTGCTGGATTGAGTGTCATGCGTCCAAGCAATCTTGCGGTTGGATCCCCAAATTTATTAGCAAAGTACGCATGAGAAAATTCATGGACCGTAAATGCTATAATAATCGTCAGAATAAAGAAAGGAAGACGATCTAGGTCATAGAAAAAAAACTGATTAAGAACCTCCATTTTTTATTTCCTCGACACAAAAGCGAGCCAATCATCTTCACGGTGAATATCAATGATGTCGAAACCGGCTTCTTTCAGTGCTTTCTCTACAATTTCTTCTTTGTTCTTCCAGATACCGGAAGCGATATATAAACCGCCTGGTTTCAAGCCCTGATACACATCTCCGATAAAGAGCAAAATCACTTCAGCAAGAATGTTAGCCACAACTACATCAACTGGCATACTTACTCCAAGTGCATTATCCTGTTTGTCCAGTATGGACAGCAGATCACTTTCATAGACGGTAATGTCGTGTTCGAGTCCGTTCAGGCGGCTGTTCTCTTCAGCACTTTGCACGGCAACCGGATCAAGATCAAGTGCTAGCACATGTTTTGCTCCAAGTTTTACCGCGCCGATCGCCAGAATCCCTGATCCCGTTCCTACGTCGATGATTTCCTCCCCGCCTTGAAGATATTGCTCAAGCGCACGCAGACATAGAGAAGTCGTTGGATGTGCTCCTGTTCCAAAAGCCATCCCCGGGTCAATCTCGATAATTTTCTCAGCAGGGCTTGCCGGTACATATTCCTCCCATGTAGGCTTAATGACCAGCTGATCTGATACTTTTAGCGGTTTGAAATATTGTTTCCACGCATTTGCCCAGCTGTCTTCATCTACTTGCTGTACCGAAATATCTGCCTTTCCAGCATCAATATTAAACTCCTTGAGTTCTTCGATGCGAGGATGAATGGCGTTCATTACTTCTGTCATATTCACTGTATCTGCAAAATACCCTTTAATTACAGCTTCGCCTTCAGGAATATCATTCAGCGGTTGATCATACAGTTCTCCATACTCCGTTGATCTCTTTTTGTTCAGTGTCCCTGATTCTTCAATGGATACACCGCCTGCACCTGCTTCGTGCAGAAAATTGGAGATCATCTCCACGGCTTCTTCCGTTGTATGTATTGTTATTTCATTCCAAATCATAAGTTTATAATTTCCTCCCCTGTCTTCATCTTTCCCATTGTACTATATATCCTGCAATGAGCACAAAAACTCTGTGTTCATCATGTTCACAGTTATGTCCAGGTGCTTATCCGATTATAGCAGCACATAAAAAAGCACCGGCCTTGAGCCGATGCTTGCACTTCTTCTATTTCTGTCCAAATCTGAAATCATGTAAATCTTTAGTCTGACGACGGTCCGCAGCTGCACTGCGGTTCAAAGCTTCAATATCTTCAAGGTCCGCTTCTATACTGCTGAATTCCACATCTTCCACCTTAGAGGATTGTAATTCTTTTATTTTTTCGGTCTTTGTCTTCACCTTATCAATCCGTTTATTATGTGACATTTGATCTTCCTCCTTACAATGAATTTAATATTGTATTAAATAAATCCACCCGACTGCTCGATAATGGCAAGCGCCTCATGATGGGAAGACTCATCAACTACAACCGTTAACAGAATATCTTTTCCTGTTGGTCCGCCTCCGCCTCCATCACTCATTCCGCTCGCTGTAACGTCGGCAGCGGCAAGTACTCCTGCATCCTTTGTAAACGTGCCATCCTGAGTCACAGAAGCGAGGCTGCTCATGGTACTTGTCAAGATCGGATCATTACTGCCTTCACCCGCATATCTGCTGAAACGGTCAATTGACATATGTTCCACTTTTAATCCTTGCAGCTTTGCAGCAACGCTCTGAGCTTGTTCAGGGGTATTGAAGTAAGCAAGAATATTTTTTTCTGTCACGTCAGTACACCGCCTTTTTTTCATCTCATAAGAAATCCAATGATCAAGTAAAGTTCAAGTTTAGAATACCGCACAACCTGTTTTTTTATACGCAAAAAAGACTGCTCATTCTTAAGATGAACAGTCTTTTTTCTGCCTATTAGTCTCCACGGAACGCACGTTTTACACGATCAAAGAAAGATTGCTCATTCTCATGCGTTTGTTCTCCGTTCAGCGCAGCAAACTCACGAAGCAAATCTTTTTGCTCTTCGCTTAGTTTGCTTGGAGTGACAACAACAACCTTAACATGCTGATCGCCCTGGCCGCTTCCGCGAAGATGCGGAACCCCTTTTCCTCTAAGTCGGAAATAAGTTCCGGTCTGCGTACCTGCCGGGATTTTCAGTTTCACTTTTTCTCGCAAGGTTGGAATTTCAATCTCATCACCAAGTGCCGCTTGCGCAAATGTCAGTGGAATTTCACAGTAGATATCATTTCCTTCTCTTTCGAAGAAGTCATGTGATTTCAC
Source organism: Paenibacillus polygoni (assembly GCF_030263935.1). NCBI lineage: Bacteria > Bacillati > Bacillota > Bacilli > Caryophanales > Paenibacillaceae > Paenibacillus > Paenibacillus polygoni. Next base: position 3,805,856 of record NZ_CP127162.1, read on the forward strand.
ACGAATTACAATATATAGATCGCCCGCAGGACCTCCGCGTAATCCGCCTTCACCTTCACCGCTCATACGCAGCTGAGCACCATCATCCACACCTGCTGGAATTTTGACGTGAATCTTGCGTTGTTTCCGAACTTTACCGCTTCCTTGGCAAGTCGTACATTTTTCCTTAATGATTTTCCCAGAACCACCACAGTTAGAGCAAGCACGGCGATTCACCATACGTCCGAATGGTGTATTCTGAACCACTTCTTCTTGACCGCTGCCATGACATACGGAACAAGTTTCTGGTTTCGTTCCTGGTTTTGCACCGGAACCATGACATGTATCGCAGCTCTCTGTCCGCGGGATCGTAATATCGGATTCTTTACCGAATACCGCTTCCTTGAACTCAATAGTCATCGTGTACTGAAGATCGTTACCTCGCTGCGGTGCATTTGGATCTCTGCGTCCGCCGCCTCCGCCGCCAAAGAACATATCGAAAATGTCGCCGAATCCACCAAAATCTTGAGCTCCGCCAAAGCCGCCCATTCCTTGATTCGGATCGACATGACCATATTGATCATATGTTGCCCGCTTCTGTCCGTCACTAAGAACGTCATAAGCTTCTTTTACTTCCTTAAATTTCGTTTCCGCATCGGCTGCCTTGTTCACATCCGGGTGATATTGACGGGCCAACTTACGGTATGCTTTTTTAATTTCATCTTCACCAGCGTTTTTGCTAACGCCTAGTACCTCATAGTAGTCACGCTTATCAGCCACTCTTCCACCCCCATACCTTTTACAAACATAACTATAAACATAACGTATATACGTGACAAAAGGAAGAATCAAAGCACGAAATTACTCCGGCTTTGACCTTCCCATGCTTGTCACTTGTAAGGCTTATGATCGTTTTTTACAAACGATTATTTATTTTTTATCCTCATCTACAACTTCATAGTCAGCATCAACGACATTATCGCGTCCGCCTGCATTTTGCTGTGCGTCTGCACCTGCACCTTGCGCTTCAGCTGCTTGCTGAGCTTGCTCATACAGTTTTACAGACAATTGCTGAACGATTTCAGTAAGTTCCTCTGTAGCAGCTTTGATCTCTTCAACGTTGTCGGATTCAAGCGTTTTTTGCAGTTTTTCTTTCGCTGCATTTGCTTTTTCTACTTCTCCTGCGTCTGCTTTTTCACCGAGGTCTTTAATTGTTTTATCTACAGAGTAGATTAATTGGTCAGCCGTATTTTTCACTTCAACAAGTTCTCTGCGTTTTTTATCTTCTTCTGCATGAAGTTCAGCGTCTTTCATCATTTGTTCAACTTCTGCATCTGTCAAACCGCTGGAAGATGTGATTGTGATTTTTTGTGTTTTATTTGTACCTTTATCTGTAGCAGATACGTTAACAATACCGTTCGCATCGATGTCAAAAGTAACTTCGATTTGAGGTACACCGCGTGGTGCTGGAGGAATATCTCCTAGCATAAAGCGGCCGAGTGTTTTGTTACCCGCTGCCATTTCGCGTTCCCCTTGAAGTACGTGGATTTCAACGCTTGGTTGGTTATCCGCATAAGTAGAGAACACTTGGGATTTACTTGTTGGGATCGTTGTGTTACGTTCGATCATTTTTGTAAATACTCCGCCTGCAGTTTCAATACCAAGGGACAATGGAGTTACGTCAAGAAGAACAACGTCTTTTACATCACCAGTAAGTACGCCGGCTTGTACTGCTGCACCAAGAGCAACAACTTCGTCTGGGTTAACGCCTTTATGAGGGTCTTTACCAGTAAGTCTCTTAATTGCTTCTTGTACTGCTGGGATACGAGTTGATCCACCAACAAGTACTACTTTGTCGATATCGTTAGCTGTCATACCTGCATCACTCAAAGCTTGACGAGTTGGGCCGAGTGTACGCTCTACCAGGTTCGCAGAAATTTCTTCAAATTTCGCACGAGTCAAGTTCATTTCTAAGTGTTGCGGTACGCCGTCTGCTACAGTAATGAACGGAAGGGAAATCGTTGTTGTCAGTACGCCGGACAACTCTTTTTTCGCTTTTTCCGCAGCATCTTTCAAACGTTGTACTGCTGCTTTATCTTTGCTCAGATCAATACCTTGATCTTTTTTGAATTCACTTACCATGTAATCAATGATGACTTGGTCAAAATCGTCACCGCCAAGGCTGTTGTCACCGCTAGTTGCTTTTACTTCGAAGAATCCATCACCAAGTTCAAGGATCGATACGTCAAATGTACCGCCGCCAAGGTCATATACCAGGATCGTTTGATCTTCGGATTTTTCAAGACCGTAAGCAAGTGCTGCAGCTGTTGGCTCGTTGACAATACGAAGAACTTCAAGACCTGCAATTTTACCAGCATCTTTTGTTGCTTGACGTTGACCGTCATTAAAGTAAGCTGGAACTGTGATAACCGCTTGAGTTACCGGTTGGCCAAGATAAGCCTCTGCATCAGCTTTCAATTTTTGCAAGATCATTGCAGAAATTTCTTGAGCGGAGTAATCTTTTCCATCGATTGTTTCTTTATGGCTTGTGCCCATATGACGTTTGATAGAGCTGATCGTACGATCAGGGTTTGTGATTGCTTGACGTTTTGCAGTTTCACCTACAACACGTTCACCATCTTTTTTAAAACCTACTACGGAAGGGGTAGTACGTCCGCCTTCTGGGTTAGGGATAACGACAGCTTCGCCGCCTTCCATAACTGCTACGCAAGAGTTTGTGGTTCCAAGGTCAATACCAATAACTTTACTCATGGATAATATCCTCCTTCTGTATGTGCAGGCTTTCAAGGCCCTTTTATTCAATGTATATCATTCGTAGAAAGTCAGTGACTTACCCCGAATTATTTATTGGAAATCTATAATCATGTATAACGTTGAACACGTTAGAACATCTAAGTAATACATGTATGACATGACATTCAAATGTTATAACATTTAAACACAGAGTATAAACATTTCATGCAGTCTTTTCGACTGGCACCGAAATGTTCATACCTAAGTTTATGTCAATCCATGATTTTGCCCTTCTTTCGAATGGCTTGGATCATGGATTTTACATGCTCACTTTAACCATCGCTGGGCGAAGTACTCTATCTTTAATCATGTAGCCTTTTTGTACTTCCTCCACTACGATACCTTCCTCATACTCATCACTTTCAACCTGCATGATCGCTTGGTGGAACTCCGGATTAAACGGCTGACCCACCGTGTTCATAACAGTAAGACCCTCCGCTCCGAGGACACCCTCCAGTTGTCGGAAGATCATGTTCACTCCTTTAATAAAGGAGTCAGCATCTGTATTTGAATCAGCAGTGCTCATCGCACGTTCAAAGTTATCAATGACTGGTACAAGTTCAGTGATTAGCTTCGTCGTAGCATATTTCGCTAGGTCTTCCTTCTCCTTTTGAGTACGGCGACGGAAGTTATCGAAATCAGCTTGCGTACGTAGATAACGTTTCTCGTTCTCTTCAGCGAGTGCTTTGAATTTAGCAGTTTCAGGATCAAGTACCTCTGCTTCCGTTTCCTCTTGTGCTGATTCAGCAGAATCATTCACCGGGTTTTGTTCTTCTGCAGCTTGATCAGCTTCATTCACTACGTTTTCTTGCGGAGTGTTTTCTTCTTTATCTACAAATGTTTGTTCATCTTTCAAGATGTTCACCTCCTTAAAATAGGAATAAATCCACTGCTCTAATAACGCGGCCCTCTATTCATTCCACATCAGTGTGATACAGACCTGCGTTTGTCCATAGATTTCATTATTAATCGAATCTTGTCTATTCTAAACACAGCCTGTATTTAAAAAAAGACATGATTTAGAATGACCAACTGACTATTTCCGGGCACAATTATTTAAAACGATGCGTTAACACGGCGGTCAAATCTTTAGATAGTACATTAAGAATACTAATTACTTTCGCATATTCCATACGAGTCGGGCCCAAGATTCCAATGGTTCCAAGTGCCTCACCTTCTACAGAATAAGTTGCTGTAATCAGACTGCAATTGGAAAATGCCTCATGCTTATTCTCGGTTCCAATCCGAACCTGTACACCTGTTGTGCCCATCTTAGGTGTCATCATTTTCAGCATAGTTGGAGTCTCTTCCAAAAGATCAAAGATATCTTTTACTTTCTCCACATCTCTAAACTCCGGCTGGTTGAGCATATTCGTTGTGCCGCTGAGATAAAGACGATGTTCCGATTCTCCATCGAGTGCCGAGTCAAGCAGGTGCATGAAACCTTCGTAATGAAAGATATGTTTCTCCATCTCTTTTGCAATCTCAGTGTGCAGTCTAGCTTTCAATTTATATAAAGGTACTCCCACCAGTTTGCTGTTCAGCAGATTCACTACTCGCTCCATTTCTGATAATGGAATGCCAGGAGGAAGACTTACTGTCTTATTCTCCACTTGGCCTGTGCTGGTTACAATAATCGCCACTGCTAAATTCTCACCCAGCGGTAAAAGCTGAAAATGACGAAGCGAGGTATGAAACACCTCTGGACCCAGCAGGATCGAAGTATAACTGGTCATATGGGATAAGATGGTCGAAGCATGCTGTATCACTTGTTCCATCGCATTTAATTTTTCAGCAAAAAAAGATTTGAGCTGTTGCAGCTCAGAGGGCTCCGTTTCATTCCAAGGAACCAAATGGTCAACATAATAACGATATCCTTTATGTGAAGGAATGCGGCCGGCAGATGTATGCGGCTGCTCCAAAAATCCCATTTCCTCCAGGTCAGACATTTCGTTACGGATTGTTGCCGGACTATATCCAACATCGCCCCTTTTTGAAATGCTACGGGATCCCACGGGTTCCGCCGAACGGATATAATCGTCAACAATAGCATTCAAAATCAGTCGTTGTCGCTCGGTTAACATACGTGTGCCCCTCCCTAAATTAAATGTGGTGTTTTTTATCGTTAGCACTCAACTCTAACGAGTGCTAATCAATAATACAAAAATACCAAACAGACCTGAACGTTGTCAAGTCGGTTTGGACTTTTCAGCTGCTTAACTCACGCCTATACCCGCACTAATTGCAAAAATAGTGATAAACACAAGCAGACCAAGTGTAAGCCATTTTTTATTCCATTTTTGCAAAATCATTGATAATAAGATGAAAAAGAAAAAAATAGCACTGCCGATCAGACCAATATATGCAAGCATCTGCATAGAGCGTTATCTCCTTTTCAGACGGTATTAGTAAACATACCCTCCTACTATATCAGCCGCTCGTAAGACGTCTGTTACATTTATCACAGTTTCATCTTGAACCAAATGCAGACTTTAAAATACATAATAGCCGCGAAGGAGATCAGAATAAAAATGTTTCTTTCCCCCCGCAGCTCATTGATTCGCTTCTATTCACTTAGTACTTTTAATACGGCAATTTCGTCACAGCAGCTCTGTTTACTACAGTGAACGCAATCCGTCCATACCTTTTCCGGAAAAATCTCTTTGCTTACGATAACGAAACCATTCTTCTCGAAAAAAGACACCTCATACGTAAGAGCCATGATTTTCGGTATTTGAAGTTCTCTGGCTTCCTCTACGAGTTTGTCTAACAGCAAGGAACCGATCCCTTGGCCTTTGTGGCCCTCCGAGATTCCAAGCGATCTGACTTCCACCAGATCATTCCCCAATTGGCATAAAGAGCCGCATCCAACGACGTTTCCATCGACTTCAGCCACAACAAAAAGATCAATCTGCCTCTCGAGCACGTCTCGCGAGCGGGGAAGCATAATTCCTCTCTCTGCATAGCCTTTAATCATCAGGTATAATGAATCAACATCTTTGGGCGACGCTTTTCTGCATACCGCGGTCATGATTTTCTCTCCTCCTATGTATGATCCATCAATATTTGTATAAATATACAACATGACGCATAGAAGTTCAAGATATTATTTAACGGTTATCGCACCTATGAATTCAGCAAACACTTCATTCCCGTACAGGACTCCCTGGCTGCTTAAGCGATACATGTCACCTTCCGCTTCCAAGAGTCCTGCATGCAACATTTTATGCAGCGGTTTTGCAAATATGTCTTCCAATTTCACATGAAATTGCTGTTCAAATCGTGTACTTGAGACACCCTCCAGCATACGAAGCCCTACCATCAAGAAATCTTCCATTGCTTCTTCTTTAGAGATCGTAAAAGTTTCTAGGCGCGGCAGTCCTTTTTCGGTCGCTTCATTATAAGGATTAACCCCGCGAATATTCATATGACGCTGTCTATGGACGTATCCATGCGCTCCCGCTCCAAGACCATAATAATCTTCATTTCTCCAATAGGTGATATTATGACGGCTTTCTTTGCCTGGTTTGGCAAAGTTACTAATCTCATATTGATTGTATCCTGCTTCCTTCATACGTTCCATTAACAAGAGATACATTTTAAGTTCATGATCTTCACTTGGCAGCGGCAGCTGGTTCTTTTGGAACATCGTGTGGAATAAAGTATTCTCTTCTACTTTAAGTCCATAGATTGAATAATGAGGAAGATCTAGTTCGAGCGCACGTGTAATACTGTCAGAAAGCATCTCTACCGTCTGATTTGGCAAACCAAACATTAAATCTATAGAGAGGTTAGTCAGACCGGTTTTGCGTGCATTCTCAAGACTGCGATAGACATCATCTGTATTATGGATACGGCCAATCCCTGTTAATAGTTCATTTTGGAAAGCTTGTACTCCAAAACTAACCCGGTTAACTCCGCCTTCTTTCATTACTGCCATTTTTTCTAGATCCGTCGTACCTGGATTTGCTTCCATTGAGAATTCAATGTCATCTGACCAGTTAGGGAAATACGTACGAACTGTTTTCAAAAAATAAGCCATTTCATCTGGTTTAAGTACCGTCGGCGTACCTCCCCCGACAAAAATCGTTTTAATCTCACCCGGAGGCGTTTGTGTTACTGTATATTCCATCTCCCGCTCGAGCGCTTCTAAATATTTCATAACCGGCTGATCTTTCAGAACATACGAGTTGAAGTCACAGTAGAAACATTTATTGGTGCAAAAAGGAATATGAATATACACCGCTTGAGGTGCGGATTGTTGCCCAGCTAGCTTCTCATGAGTCACGCGGGTATACCCCCTTATATTTATACATCGTGTAAGGAATCATTGTATCGTTATTATAGAAAAAAGGAAAGCCAGAGCGGCTTTCCTTTTGAATGCTTAACTTGAAAAGACTTCAATCGTACAATTATTTATTCATGCACACTTTTCGTGGTGCAAGACTGAAAGAATTGTTCAATCAACCATTCACGCGCACTGTTCATGGCGCCGAATGAACCAATCGTACAATCAACCATACATGCACACTTTTCGTGGAGCAACGAATGAATCAATCGTACAATCAACCATTTATGCACACTTTATCGTGGTGCACCGAATGAACCAATCGTACAATCAACCATTCATGCACACTTTTCGTGATGCACCGAATGGTTGATTGTAGGTCAAATGAAATGTCTTAAAATTGATGATTAATCATCAATTTTTAAGACTGCCATAAACGCTTCCTGCGGAACCTCTACGTTACCAACCTGCTTCATCCGCTTTTTACCTTCTTTTTGCTTCTCAAGCAGTTTCCGTTTACGTGAGATATCACCGCCGTAACATTTAGACAATACGTTTTTACGCATCGCCTTAATCGTCTCCCGCGCTACTACTTTCGTACCTACGGAAGCCTGAATTGGCACCTCAAACATTTGACGTGGAATAAGTCCGCGCAGTTTCTCACAAATAACACGGCCGCGTTGATATGCACGTTCGCGGTGAACGATAAAGGACAGCGCATCAACCTGCTCTCCGTTCAGCAAAATATCCATCTTCACGAGGTTCGACACGCGATACCCGCAAACTTCATAATCGTAGGACGCATATCCCTTAGTGCTTGATTTCAACTGATCAAAGAAATCATATACAATTTCCGCAAGCGGAATTTCATACGTAATTGTTACACGGTTCGCATCGAGATACTCCATGTTGACGTATTCCCCACGTTTGTTCTGACAAAGTTCCATAACTGTACCTACATAATCATTCGGTACAATAATATCTGCCTTTACATATGGTTCTTCGACATGATCAATTCGTCCGATTTCCGGATAATTGGATGGGTTATCAATCTCGATCACTTCACCATTCGTCAGCTTAATGCGATAAATAACGCTTGGCGCTGTCGTAATGAGTGGAATGTTGAATTCACGTTCAATCCGCTCCTGAATAACATCCATATGAAGCAGACCCAAGAATCCACAACGGAAACCAAAGCCAAGTGCGCTGGATGTTTCCGGTTCAAAGCTGAGAGATGCATCATTAAGTTGCAGCTTCTCTAATGCTTCGCGTAGATCATTATAGTCCGATGTCTCAATTGGGTAGAGACCGCAGTATACCATCGGATTGATTTTACGATACCCAGGCAACGGTTCCGGTGCAGGATTCTTCGCATCCGTGATTGTATCCCCGACACGTGTATCTCCGACATGCTTAATTCCTGCAACAACAAACCCTACATCACCCACGTTAAGCTCGTCCACAATCGTCATACGCGGCATAAATGAGCCAACTTCAATGACTTCAAAAGTCTTGTCCGTTGCCATCATTTTGATCTTCGAACCGGCTTTGATCTTCCCGTCAACGACGCGAATATATACGATAACCCCTTTATAAGGATCATAGTGCGAGTCGAAAATAAGTGCCTTCAGCGGCTTGTCTGGATCGCCCGTAGGTGCAGGAACCCCTGTAACCACTTGCTCCAGAATCTCTTTAATGCCAATTCCTGCTTTAGCAGAAGCAAGAACCGCATCACTTGCGTCAAGACCAATTACATCTTCAATCTCCTGTTTAACCCGTTCCGGGTCTGCACTTGGAAGATCGATCTTGTTAATAACCGGTAGGATCTCCAGGTTATTATCAAGTGCCAAATACACATTTGCCAGCGTCTGGGCTTCAATGCCCTGTGCCGCATCCACCACTAGAAGCGCGCCTTCACAAGCAGCAAGACTTCTTGATACCTCGTACGTAAAATCGACGTGTCCCGGTGTATCAATCAGGTTAAGAAGATATTCTTCACCGTCATCTGCTTTGTAAGTAAGTCGCACTGCTTGCAGTTTAATGGTAATTCCGCGTTCCCGCTCCAAGTCCATCTGGTCAAGTACCTGCTCCTGCATTTCGCGCGAAGTCAGTGCACCCGTGTACTCCAGAATACGGTCAGCCAAAGTAGATTTACCATGGTCTATATGTGCAATAATACTAAAATTTCTAATTTTTCGTTGTCTTGCTTGAATGTCTGTCATGCCTTACCCCCACAAACAGCCTAATGTCAATCATCTCATTATAACAGTAAGCGGAACAGCCTTCAATAAGAGGAGAGCCAAAGTTGTTCTTATCAGGAAATTCTCCTGTTTTTTCCACGATTATCTAATCGGTTATGCCGTTAAAGAGCGAAACGACCCATCGAATCCCGCTTTGGGAAGCTTGCTGCAAGAGTCCGGCGGTCTTTTCTGCAAATCGGTCAACTGCCGGTTCTTTTCCCGGTTCAGTTACTAGTACCTCTCTCGGGGTAATGACCTGTGGTTTAGTCTGTACTATTACCGGTTTTTCCTCTAATAATACGGTTTCCTGCTGCAATACAGGCTGTGTTAATTCTCCGGAAGACGGCAATTCTGACCTCTTCTTATCCGACGTATTAAGACTTTCCCCTGCGATCTGCATTCCAAGCAGTATTCCAAATAGGATAAGTACCATAAACATGAATAATCTTTTGGTAAAAGACGACATGCTATTCCCTCCGTCCATGAAATCGTGGTCTAGCCCTTATTTGAACTGCTTGGATTCTGATCCGTACTTGCTTTATCGATCGATTGGTCTTCCATATATACTTCCGCGATGATGTCTGCCAAAGCTTCTGATGTACGTTTAAGCTCTGCATCGGTGTTATCAATACCGCCAATCTCAATCAAAATACTTTTCTCGGACAAGGACTGGTTATATTCACCATTGTTTCCTCCTCCGCCATTCTTACCCCATACCCCTCTTGAAAGGCCTGGATACAATTTCTCCATTTTTTTATGAATTTTGGCGGCAAAAGCTTCGTTTTTCTCCCAATTGGGATTATCATGACCAATGATAAAAAAGACTTTCGCATAGTTCTTTCCGTTAATCGTTGCTGTTGATTTATCATGCCGGGAAGAATCCCGATGAATATCGATGAGATACGTGAGATCCTCATTTGCAGCCATTGCTGCTTTGATGGTTTCTCTTGAATATTTATAAGAATAATTCCAGTTATAATCTTTTTTTGTAGACACATAATCTTCCGTCTCATGCAGAGCACCGATCCCCTGTGACTCGAGACGCTTCGTAAGATAACTTCCCGGCAAGAACACATTAGCACTCGCTTTCGGGGAGGAGGGGTTATTGCTCTTCGTTCCCAGCAGCGGATTATAGGCTTCATGCGGGTGAGTATGATAGATAAGCACTGTTTTCTTTTTCACTTCGGCAGGGCTTTGATTTTCCGTAACCTTACCTGGTACTTCCGTGGCAGGATCGGTGTTGCTAGGAGCCGGTGACTCACCTGGATCAGGACTCGGTTCAGGATCAGGTTCTGCTTGGCCTGGTGTTTCCCCGCTGGACTCAGCAACGTACCCTGGATCAGGCTGGTAGTCTTGCGGAGCCTCTGCCTTTTCGTTGCCTGAACCAATACGCAGCAGTACCGGTTCATTCGTCCCCATACCTGGAACCTGACTTGCAATAAGGCTTTTCGGATTCAGTGGATCTACACCTGTCAGCATTTCAAACACAAAGGAAGTGATTTGTTCCCCCGTTATTTCGGATTGCTGTTTGCCCTGAGCAAGATGAGGCAGTTCCATTCCGAGCATATCCATGAAAATTCCGCTTGATATGGAACCCGCAAAACCTTTCATAGACGATATGGAGGAGGTGCTCAGTTTTCGCTCTGCCATCCCTCCAAGACCTAACACAACAAAAAATAAAGCGGAAACCATGATAAGCAGCATGAGTGCTTTTCCTGTTGCTAACATCCTAAGAACGCCAGCTCTCCATTTTGCTACATTCCATGTTTGTATTTTATTCATTTGAACTTGTCCACCTCCGTAAGCACTTATAGCCGAAGTACATCTATGCTTCTCGTGATAAGCGTAAGAGATTCACTCCTCTTTCTTGCAAATCTCTCATACTTCAAAACTATGAACCGGAGGAAACAAGTAGAACTAAAATAATAGAAACAAAAAAAGAAGACCGATAGATTCGGCCTTCTTTTTTGATCTTCTTGCTTAGTCTTCTGATTCGATCTTCGAATTCGGTCTTCAGATTCGGTCTTCACTTCACGGCATTCTTTGTTAGTGGGTATAAGAAGCTACGTTACTAAGATCAACGGCTTCATGAAGTGCCGCATTTAATCCGCTTGCAATAATATTCGCGATATCTTCAATAAAATCATCAATTTCTTTTGGAGTAACGATCAGATCATGACCAAGCGGCTCAAGTACTTCTTTCACAAGCCCCAGTCGTTCCTGTTCACTTATATCATTAAGTACACCAAGAATTTGACGACCGGATTTTGTTTCTTTGGCAAAATGAGCCTTCATCAGCTCAAACGTTGTATTCACGATAGTTGAAGCGTAACAAACCGTTGGCACGCCAATGGCTATACAGGGAACACCCAAAATTTCCTTTGTAATTCCTTTGCGTTTGTTACCAATTCCGGACCCAGGATGTATGCCGATGTCCGCAACCTGAATCGTCGTGTTGATGCGTTCGAGTGATCTAGAAGCTAGCGAGTCAATCGCAATGATCAGATCAGGCCTTGTACGCTCTACAATGCCTTGCACCGTCTCGCTGGTTTCAATCCCCGTCAGGCCAAGCACCCCTGGAGCAATCGCACTTACATTTCGGTACCCGGGGGAAACCTGGTCTGGCATGAGTTCAAAGTATTGTCGAGTCACCATTGTATTCTCAACAACAAGCGGACCCAGTGAATCCGGGGTGACATTCCAGTTACCTAACCCCACGATCAGGACCTTCGCCGTTTTCGATATTCCAATTTTCGCAATAAAATCTTCCATTTCTTTTGTAAAAGTAGCTGTAACTTTCTCCTGAAGTGTCGTATCACCATTGCGAAGTTTTGGAACTTCGAGTGTGACATAGTGTCCAATAATACGTCCGATTCGATTTGAACCTTCTTCGTTTAGTACATCTAGTCTGGTAACTTTAATATCTCCAAACTGCTCTACTTCTTCCTCTACGCCTGGAATGGGGGAACGATCCTGCATTTGAGCCAGTTCTCTAGCTTCCACTGCTAAATCAGTGCGCACGCCATATTTTTGCAAATCCAGTGTCATTTGGTTATGATCCTCCCTCAAAATACAGATATCTTGTAGTTTGTGACAACGGCCTTTAATTATTCAAATGTTTTTCCAATTTTGTTTTGCAGGCTTGTCTCATGTTATCCTTGCTTTTTAAGGGGTCTCGTGCTAGAATATTTTAAGTTGTGAAAGGTTTGTATTTCATAAGTATTGCCTTAACAGGAGGTGAATGTAATGCCAAACATCAAATCCGCTGTAAAACGCGTGAAAACAAATGATAAACGTCGTGCTTTGAACGCTTCCCAGAAGTCTGCTCTTCGTACTTCCGTTAAAGCTGCTGACCAAGCTCTGGCTACTAACGAAGTTGAAACAGCTAAAGCTGCGATTCAAGCTGCTTCCAGAAGCCTGGACAAAGCTGTAACTAAAGGTCTTGTTCATAAAAATGCTGCAGCTCGTAAGAAATCCCGCTTGGCCAAAAAATTGAACGCTCTTACTAACGCGTAAGCAGCGCTTTCCATAACGACTAGGCAAAAAACCTGAACAGCTCTGCTGATCAGGTTTTTTTAGTATGTCCTCCACCCGCGATAAATACTTATATGTTTTTCTCTCTCCTTACACTAATCCGAATCCGAATCAGGCATGATCATCAAAAAAACAGCGCCAAAGAGACGCTGTTTCGATCTTTCTACTTATTTCCAAGCTAAAAAGAATAGGTATTGAAATGAATACTACTCAGGTGAGTTACGAATGACTTCCAAGCCTTAGTAAAAATAACTCTAAGCCAAGCACTTTATCGATAGCCCCTGTTTTCATCTGATAATCAAGATCAGCAAGGGACTTCAAAATGAACCGAAGCCGGTCGGCTGGGAATTTTTTCGACTGTTCGCCTGCTATTTTGACCGCATAAGGATGCAGCCCGAGCTGACTTGCAATTTGCTGTTGTGAATAGCTTTGTGCCCCCAGCTCTTTCACTTGCAAAATAATCCGGAATTGCCTTGAGATCAGGGCAGCAATTTTGATGGGTTCTTCTTTTTGCTTCAGAAGTTCATAGAAGATATCCAGTGCTTTTCCTAATCTTAGATTTGCAATATCTTCGACCATAGCAAAAATATTCTGTTCCGTATTTCGAGCGACCAGATCCTCCACGTTTACCTTAGATAAAGTTCCACCCTCACCTGCATACAAACAAAGTTTATCTACTTCAGCCGACAAAGTCTGCAGGCTTGTACCTGCACGCGAAATCAGCGTCTCTGCTGCTTCTTGTCCCATCGTTACCTTACGGCTGGCTGCTTGCTTCACTAGCCAACTTGTCAGTTCTTCTCCATGTATCGGTCCAAAAGAGAGTACGGTCGCTTTACTCTTCGTTGTTTTCACGATTTTTTTACGTTCGTCAAGCTTCTCTCCCTGTACTAGGAAAACAAGAATACTATAATCCACAGGATTATCAAGATAGGTAATTAATGTCTCTATCTTATGCTCTATTTTTGTATCTTTCCCCGCTGTAAATAAATTCTGATCTCGAACAAAGATTAACTTGCGGGGAACAAGAAAGGGAACCGTCTCTGCTTCTTCAATGATCTGTTCAATCGGGGTCTCTGCCGTATCATAAGAGGCCATCGCAAAATCTCGATGCTCTTCTTCAATAAGCTGTTCCTTAAGTATATCGGTAAACTGTTTAATGCTATATTTTTCAGTTCCGTACAACAAGTATACGCTAGCCGGCTCTCCCTTTCGAATCGCTTTAACGGCCGTCTTTACGTCCATTCACGTACACACCTCCATCCCTTCTATCCTATCAGAAATCAAGAAAACAACAAAGGGACCTGTTCTGCTAATTTCAAGCAGAACCAGGTCCCCATGTCAACGCATCTATATAAACGAAGGTCCGAATAATGGCTCTAGAAACCATCCGGCCCGCGGTCATACGACGCTTTCCCTTAAAAACTCCATATAAGGAGTTACCCTATACATATTCATACCAGGTGCTTATGGTGCCTGAATGATGACTGTATTTTCATCATTCTTATCATTTGTGCTATTGTCTATTTCTATTTCGTTCATTCAGAAGCTACCTTTTGTTATCGGTGGATTGTGTTTCAGTTTGCGAAGAAGAATGGGTGGTGCTGTTGTCTTCTATCTTTTCAGCTGTTTTTGGGTCTTCCTTTGTAACGGTATAACTATATTTCGTTGTTTTTCCATCCTGCTCTACTTCATAATAATAGGTCAAGCTATCATCTGACCAGCTGCCTTTTACAAAGGTAGATTGGATCTCAATCTCTTGCAAAAGTACTCTTTGGTCCTTCTTAGTCCCGTCCAGACGATAAATACTCAGCTTCTTGTCTTTATAACCTGTTAAGTAAAGTCCATCCGGGGAAAGCCATTTTGGTGAGACCGAAGTTGCTAGACTTGAAATACTGTCATCCAAAGAAAACATACTTATGCTTGAGGTATCTTCACTGCCAAGCGGCTCTTCACTCTCCGTATTAGAAACACTTGTGTCTGGCACTAGAGACTTTTCTGATTCTGGCCCTGTTATTTGTAATTCAGGATCTTCTTTAGATCGGGTTCCTTTGCTGTCCGTTTTTGGATTTTCCATCTTCTTGTTAGGAGTACCTGAAGAAACCGAATTGTTTGGAGAAGTTACCGATTTATCATTATTTTTATCTAATGAAGAATTCGGTACGGTTTTCTGATCAGCAGATGGATTCTCTTTTGGCACAGCCGGATCAGAAGAAACAGACTTGGATTTATCAGGATCCGCAGTGATTGATCTGGATCCATCCCGATCTGCAGGCTCACTAGCGGGTGCCGGCTGCGCTGCGTCTACATTTGGCTTTGCTTGTGAATTATCCTCAGAAGACACCTCGGAATCAGGTTCCTCTATTCCCGGCTTCTCATCAATAGGTTGCGGAGAAATCTCATTATCTTCTTCCTGAACTCCCCCGCCACTTCCCGTTACTGAGCTCGGTCCAAGTTCATTTAAGCTATAGTTCTTATCGATTTCCGCCTGATTTAATTCTTGCGGCTGATGCTGATATACAGCAACACCAAGAACTACAGCTGCCGCTGCTGTACCCATAAGTATTCGTCCCAATCGGGTCTTCCTAAAGCTTCTTAACGTATTTCCTGTATGCACAGACAGAGGAATCATATTATCTTCTTTTTTCATTTCTTGAATAGTGCTGCCTTGCTCTTTACGACCTCGATCTATCTCATCAAGCTGTGGCATAATTCGATCTACCAAGCTGAACGGAGGAGATACATCCGGCAATTTCTCGAGATCGTGAGATAGTTTTTGAAGAATTTGAAACTTTTCAGAGCAGCTTTCACATGTTTTTATATGTGCTAGTAACTCTTCTTTCTCTTTATCATTCAGATCATGGTCAATATATCGGTGCATACGCTCTACCACCTCTTGGCATTTCATCTAGGTTACACCACCTTTCTGATACTCCTGTAATAGACTTTGCAATTGTTGTCTTGCCCTAAACAAATAAGATTTCACCGTATTCAGCGGCAGATCCAAACAGTCTGCAATTTCATTGTAAGAGAGTTCTTGCAAATACCTGAGCACAATGACCGTTCGATGATGCTCGGGGAGTTGACTAATCGCCTCTTGTACATCTTGTGAAACATAAGTAAGCATCACTTCATGTTCTACATCTTGACGTCCCTCAAATACCATCTCATGTTCATCAATCGATACCGTAGGCTTTGTTCTTCTGAATTTATCAATACAAATATTTGTTACTATACGCTGTACCCACGTTTTAAACTGTGCTTTTTCTTCGTACGAGTTGATCTTGGTATATATTCGAATAAGTGCTTCTTGTGCAGCGTCTAGTGCATCTTGTTCATTATTTAAAATATAATAAGCAGTTTTGTAGACGTGCTGTTCTATGTCTCTCAATAGGGTAATTAATGCGTCGCGATCGCCTGATTGAGCGGCTCTGATGAGTCCCTGCTCTACCACAAAGGATCCCCCTCTCCTTGTATCTTTACTGACGTGCCATAATATAAAATTGTTGCAACATTATGCCAAATTTAAACGTTTTATTATCACACGAAGGATCTTATGTAATTTTAACCAAAAATAAGGTAATTGAAGTAAAAGCTTCCTATAGAATATCAAATATATAGGACTTCGTCATTATTATTTCCAGTTAACCATTTGTATTACTGGTTGTAAATTTATTAATAACCAATTATTAGTTTGTTTATAAAAGACACAAAAAAAGCCGACTTCTTTTACAGAGAAGAGAAACCAATGTAAAAGTAGGTCCGCATGTTAGAGTATTTTCTTAAATCTATAAAATGAAAATCAGTATAAATCGATACTTCTTTATATCGGCAGATTACCGCTTAATTTGAAGAGAGAAGTCATTATTTTTTCGCAAAATAAAAAAGCCTCCTGAGAAACAGATCTTCTCCAAGGCTGAATCTATGAAAATTAGATAATATTCACTTGAACCAATAGTGTAAGTCGTTATTTTAATGTACGTTACTGTTCTCACGTAGGAGGCCATATACCTCCAAATCGCTATACTCCGCTATATAATGTATGTAAATATCAATAGGGATTTTGTCTCGATAAACGGTATACTCATAACACTCTTAGTCAAAATAAAAAAGATTATCCCCACATTATGGGAATAATCTTTTTGTATAAGTAAATTAGGATTCATCGTGGCCATGCTTTGACTCTTTAGAATGAACACCGTCATGATTATAAAAATCAATAATAGATCTTGCCACCTGAATTATTTGTTCTTTTAGCTGGAGAGGCTGTATAACTCGAATCTGATTACCAAATCCTAAAATAAATGACTTTGCTTCCTCTTCGGTATCGAAGTTTAGCTTAACCGAAATCCATGATCCCTCTTGTTTCTTCAGATCTTCTATTTTTACAAACCGCCCTGTAAACTTGAGTCTTGCTAGAATGTCAGGAGAAACTTCCACTTGAGCTTCATAACTCGGCAAACTACGAATAAATTGCTGTTTTGATTCTTGCCAGTAACTAGCTAACTCAAAATCATCTGGTCTTTCAAACGGCTCGTCCAGCTTTTCAGCAGTAATGACCCTGGATGCTTTATAGTTTCTTATTTCTCCTTCGACAGCGGCAACTACATACCAAGTATTTCCTTTGGCTACTAGACCCAAGGGTTCCACAATGCGTGTAACCACTGTTCCATCAGCCCGTTCATATTTGATCTTTAGTTTATGTTGATCCCAAACCGCTTGATGCAGTAACTCAAACATTTGAATCACTTCAGTAGATGGACGCCAAGCACTAGAATCAATATGCAGCCGATTCGTAACATCTTTCACCTCACTGTGCAGATTCTTTGGAATGCTGGCGATAAGTTTTTCCCTGGCTTCTGTCCATTCTTGTAAATAGCCGAGGTCCTTTAGAAGCTGCTGGGAAGGAGATAGAAATAAAGACATGATTTCTTCTTTTTTCAATCCCGTAAGACGAGTTCGATAATTCTCCATTAACTGCCAGCCCCCATACTTTCCCCGCCTAGCTACAACAGGAATCCCTGCCACACTTAAAGCTTCCATATCCCGATGTATTGTCCGTTCTGTCACTTCCAATTGTTGTGCCAATTCCTTGGTAGTCAATCTCTCTTGGTTCTGTAATAACAAAAGAATTCGAATCAATCGATCTGCCCGCACCGTATATCACCCTTACTTTTTATATAAAAGAAATGATTTCTTCACTTCTTAATATGACAATAGATGTCTACATTCATGAGTATACTATACTCAATACCGAATAGGAGCTGAAGCTATATGAAACCATTAGAGGGAAAAGTTGCACTCGTTGCAGGCGGAACCCGCGGAGCAGGTCGAGGAATTGCCATGGAATTAGGTGCGGCGGGCGCAACCGTATATGTAACGGGTCGAACAACCAGAAAGCAGATTTCAGAATATGGACGTCCGGAAACAATTGAAGAAACGGCGGAATTAGTAACTGAACTTGGGGGGATTGGTATTCCGGTTCAAGTGGATCATTTAGTCCCCGAACAAGTAGCATCTTTAATAGAGAAAATAGAAAAAGAACAAGGAAAACTTGATATCCTGGTAAACGATATATGGGGCGGAGAATACTTGACGGAGTGGGATACACCGGTGTGGCAGCACTCGCTGGATAAAGGCTTACGCATGCTTCGTCTAGGGGTGGAAACACACTTAATTACAAGCCACTATGCCTTGAAGCTGCTTATTCAAAATAAAGGCGGGCTTGTGGTAGAAATCACCGATGGGACGGCCGATTATAATGCGGATCGCTATCGTTTGTCCCTATTTTATGATCTGACAAAGCAATCTGTCATTCGACTGGCCAAATCGCTTGCTCACGAACTCGCACCTCATGAATGTACAGCTCTTGCTATTACACCAGGCTGGATGCGGTCTGAAATTATGCTTGAAGTCTTCGGTGTCACCGAAGAGAACTGGAGGGATGGCGCGAAAAAAGACCCGCACTTTATCATCTCTGAATCTCCGCGTTATATTGGACGTGCGGTGGCCGCGGTAGCGATGGATGAAAAGAAACATGAACTAAACGGCAGCTCCTGTTCCAGCGGAGAGCTAGCAAAGAGATATCATTTTACAGATATAGATGGTTCACAGCCAGACTGCTTCCGCTATCTAAAAGAAGTACAAGAAGCAGGAAAACCGGCAAACGCTGAAGGATATCGTTAATCATAAATACATTTCTATTCATACTTAGGACATGGAACCCCGGCCGAAAAAGGACCCCGTACCGGGGCTTCCGAATAATTGCCCTATTTCTCACTACCTAAAATACTTCTCGTCTGGATCTTCCCATCCCGAACTCGAATTTGGATTTCTCCCATCGTATCTGTCCTGAAGACTTCACTTTCGTGTTCCTCCAGTCTCTCGGTGACAATCGGATGAGGATGACCATATGTATTATTTACTCCTGCCGAAATAACAGAGAGACGAGGCTGAAAGTAGTTCAGCCACTCTTCCGTCGTAGAAGATTTGCTCCCATGATGAGCAACTTTTAGTACATCGATCGGAAACATTTTACTTTTACCATCGTTATTACTGCCGTTGACACTGTTAGTATGGCTAATCTCGCTAGTAGATTGTTTTTTATCAGCTGAGTTTTTTATCCTATCCAAAATATCCAGCTCTCCAGCACTGTCTACATCGCCCGAAAACAAAAAAGATACTTCCTCCATCTCCATCAGAAATACAACAGATGCATGATTCTGCTCTTCAAGAACAGGCAGTGGTGATATCGCCTCCGCATTATCAGCCGATGTATGAAGAAGATTCTCCTCAGGAGCAATAAAAGAAAGAATGGTCTCTGAATCAGGACGATACTCCATTCCGTCAGAAACTTCATACATGGTCACTTTTTGTTCCAATACCGTCTGTATGAGTTCTTGATAAAAAGGTTTCTCCGTTATCGTTCCATTACTTATGAACTTGGACACAGGTATATTTTCAAATACGGCTTTCAGTCCTCCGGCATGATCTTGATCGGCATGGCTTAGAATGACCGCATCGAGTTTATGAACCCCCCGCTTTTTCAGCAGTGGAACGAGTAGTGATTTCCCTACTTCATATGGATCTCTTCGCTGTTTCCAGCTCGCCTGTTGTCCAAACTGAATAGTGCCTCCACCATCCACGAGAATATGTTTACCTGTAGGCGTAGTGATCAGTATACTATCCCCTTGCCCCACATCAATAAATGCAACCGTTCCTTCCCCCTTGCGATAGGGTCCTTGATAACTAATCGATAGACCTGCTAACAAAACAATAGCCAAGATAATCAGGGTGATTCTCTTTTCAAAAGTAAAAGGTTTCCGTGCAAAATATCCTGCACCTTGGACTGAAAAAAGACTTTCCAGCTCAGGCCAAGCGGATGAAATCTGTACAGCTTGAAACACCTGTTGCAGGCGGGTGCCGCCGCTAAGTAAACCTTGTTTTTTCTCGTTAGTTCGAAATGGATCGAATCCACTCGCAAAAGAAAAAGTGTGACTTTTCCTCCTTACATCCGGCTGTACGGATTGCAACAGCGGCGTGAGCGGAACCGTATCTTCTGAACTCAAAGGAAGCGGCTGTTTGCTTATTTTCCATTCCTTAAGCAGTTGAAAGAGGTAATACAGCAATAAATAATATATAAGGACGATGATAAAGTGCGGTTTAGCCCAAATAAGCACGAACTGATCAAAGGTATTTAGCCAGTTCACAAAATCAAAAGTCCATTGATTCAGCCAAGAGACGAACCATACGATCGGTTTCACGGCAGGTTCCCATATGTAAACAAGCAGCAGCACAAGTGCGCCGAGCGGGAGAATAAGAAAACTAATAAAACTGACAAGCAGGAAATTAGCACCAAATGATAAAAGCGAAAACTGATTGAAATAAAACACGGTCATCGGAAAAGATAGTAACTGAGCCGCAATAGTAATGACCGCTGTTCCTGACAACCACTTGGGCCAAGCATCAAAGTGAGGCTGAAGCAGCGGAACAAAAATCATGAGACCTGCTGTCACCAAAAAGGAGAGCTGAAAACTCACATTTACCAGCATATACGGATCTACCCACAACATAATAAGCGCCGTGAGGCAAAGAATATTGAGCCCATCTTTCATCAGACCCTGCCTCGTCATATACAGTCCCATCATCGACATTATACCTGCTCTCACGACAGAGGGAGATGAGCCCGACAACAACACATAGAACGGGATCAGCAGAAAAGTCACAACAAGTGCCGTCTCCTTACTAAGCCGAAGAAGAGATAATAAGAAAAGTAGACCCGAAACATAAATTGCGACATGCATTCCAGATATTGCGAGAATATGGGTAAGCCCGAGTTTAGAAAAATCCCCGTAGGTATCTGCATCAATCTCATCACCAATACCGATTACAAGACCTTTCATGTATCCCGCATGAGGTTCCTCAAACACAGCTTCCATTTGGCTTCCTAGTTCTTTTCGCGCTGAGTCACTCAGCCTGAATACGATATATTTACTAAACCACGTTTCAAGAGGCTCATGGGCAATTCCTTCTGCCCCTTTTCCTTTGAGCAGCCAGTGAATATGGAGACGGTGTAAATACTGTCCATAATCAAAACTCCCAAAATTCCTCGCTCCCCCCGGGATCTCCAAGGTACCTGTAAACTGGATCTGATCTCCTCGTTTCCATCCCTCTGCTGTCTCTTGTTCTCCTTCTTCCAGCAGCTTAATCTGAACCTGTACCTTTTCCTTAATGTCAGAGAATTCACCTTTTCTTTCCTTTTCCTCATCATCTGAGCCGAGCGGGCGGACACCCTGAAGTGAAAGGACAAACTGTGCCCGGTCTCCGTCAACTTTGACCTTAGATGCAATCGTTCCTTCCACCTCAACGGCCATCCCGGATACTTCAGCAGGTATCACGTTAAGCGTAGTCGGAAGTTTACTCACATTACGTACATCTGTCCACTCCATATAACAAGAAGACACGAGAACAGCCATCAGCAAAACTAGCGAATATACTCTTTGTACTTGTTGCAAATAGAGGAATATACCCAGCAGCAATAAGACACCGAGGAGGATCCTGATCAGGGACCATCCATTATAGAGATAAGCTGCCGAACTCCCCATAATCCAGCATACACAAAATAAAGCAATCGGCCTCCCTTTCAAAGTCCTTTTCCTCCTCAAAAAGAAAAGAAGAACCCTATAAAGAGCCAGCTTTAACACTGTTCTTCATAAGGTTCTTCCTTATTATTTTCAATCCTTATATTCTATTGTTGATCTTATATCTCTAATTAAGCACCGTCATTATAGTCTCTTTTGGAGGTTCATAGGTGCTCAGTGAACGGAAGGTAATCCCTTTTTGCTCCATCATTTGACGCACTTTCGATGTATCTTTCGGATAGGGACGGTGGTATATAATCTCGACGATTCCACTGTTCGCAAGCATATTAGCACAAGTCCAGCAAGGTTCATCTGTTACATAAACACTTGAACCTTCCCGGTCCGCACGATCAGTAAACAACAGCAAATTTTGCTCTGCATGAATCGTACGCACACAGCGCTGTTTCTTGATCATTTCTTCTTTTCCGTCTTTAACGATTAATTCGTACTCTTCCGAAATCATACATCCTGCTTCCAAACAGTCCGGCACACCCATAGGCGCTCCATTATATGCGGTTCCAAGCAGCTTCTTCCCCTGAACGAGAACTGCACCTACATGTCTGCGCGAACACCGGGAACGAGTAGATACCATATAAGCAATATCCATGAAGTACGTATCCCAGTCTTTTCTTACCCCCGTATTCATCCTTTTCCACTTCTCCTTACCTCTAAGTTTAAATGTTTGCAATGTAAGCATTCAGAAAGTCTCGATAAAATAATACTTTAATTTATTACGACATAGGGTGACATTTTCTCAAGCATCTTCATCCCGATCCCCTTAACCTTGGTCAGGTCACTCGGTTTGGTAAAGGAGCCGTGTTCTGTACGATAATCAATAATTGCTTGTGCTTTCTTCTCACCAATACCAGGTAGATTCATCAATTCTTCACGTGATGCTGTATTTACGGCTATTCTGCCATCTGTATTGGCTGAAGATGGAGCGTTCTGACTCTGAGTACCTTGTTCTTCTATAGAAGTAGTCTCGGCAGGCTTTACTGTTTCCTCTTGCGTCGGTTTTGCAACAACTTCAGTAGGTCCTGTCTTATCAATTTCTACTTTTTCTATCTCTTTCTCTACAGTAGGAACTGACGGCTGTATTTCCGGTAAAGTAGTTTTATCCGAAACTGCTGGGCTCTCCTCCTGCTGTGTCTCTGCTGCCGTATCACTCACCGATATAGCTGCCCTGTCATTAATAGCAGTCCATTCCGCAGGCGCCGGGTCACTCTTTCCTCCAAACAAGATTAAACCACTCCCAAGAAAAGCCCCAATCGTTAACAGCACTGTCGCTTTCTTCACCGTATTCAAAACCTCCCAAACGATTATCATTCCTAGGTAAAACTTATCGTCATGTCGTCCAAGTCTTGATGCATACATTAAGAAGAACGTACCCGCGCCAGTACCGTAAAGCAAGAAAGGGGGAACCTCAAGATGTTGAAGGTCGGATTTA
The DNA here is from genome assembly GCF_030263935.1 of Paenibacillus polygoni. NCBI lineage: Bacteria > Bacillati > Bacillota > Bacilli > Caryophanales > Paenibacillaceae > Paenibacillus > Paenibacillus polygoni. The sequence goes on from NZ_CP127162.1 coordinate 3,829,295, forward strand.
TAGGAACCGGCAGCATGGGAAGTTTACTCATTAACACCTTCCTTGCTTCCGGAGCACTTGACGCGTATCAAATTACTGCAAGTAATCGAACCCGTGAAAAAGTCGTAAACCTAGCTTCGCTGCATCCAGGTCTTTATCCAGCAAAAACCAATCGTGAGACTGCCGAAAGAAGCAACATTGTATTTCTTTGTATCAAACCGCATGAATTTAAAGAAGTCATCGAATATATTAAACCCGTCGTAACTCCTGATCAGATCATTATTTCGATTACGAGTCCTGTTCAAATTAGACACTTGGAATCCGCCCTACCATGTAAAATCACAAAAATCATTCCGAGTATTACTCACTTAACCGGCAGCGGCGCTTCCTTATGTATTCATGGAAATCGAATGAACGATGAAGACAAACAACGGGTTGAGATGCTGTTCAGCTACATTAGCAGACCGATACGCGTAGAAGAAACCTATACCCGAATCAGCTCTGATTTTAGCAGCTGTGGACCTGCCTTTGTTGCCTTTTTTCTGGAACAATGGGTGGAAGCAGCTGTTCGCAAGACGGGAATCACTTCAGATGAAGCGACTCGTCTTGCGAGTGAAATGCTGCTTGGTACAGGTAAATTACTAGCAGAAGGAGCTGTGACTCCGTCACAGCTCCAAGAACGTGTTGCCGTACCCGGCGGTATAACCGCCAAGGCCTTGAACCTGCTTGATTCAAGCCTCGCGGGTGTATTTGATCAGCTCATTCAGGTCACGCACGCGAAGTACGAAAAAGACCTGGAAGCGCTAGATGCTGAATTTGGTGCAGGTGAGATTAACCGGCAACAATATTAACCAGTTTACCTAGTACTGCAATCACCTTACGGATGGTTTTGCCTTCTAATGCTTCCTTGATTGCAGGAATCTCTAAGCTGAACGCTTCTAGACCTTTTGCATCAAGATCAGCTGCAACGCTTGCGCGCTGTACGATTTTACCGTTAATTTGAATTACGATTTCTACTTCTGCATCAACAGTTAGTGCCTCATCATACTGCGGCCAGGATACATAGCTGATGCTCTCTTCATGACCAAGACGCGACCACAACTCTTCTGCGATATGCGGAGCAAGAGGAGCAAGCATTTGTACAAAGTTCTCCATTGCTTCGCGCGGCAGACGGTCTGCTTTGTACGCATCATTAGTGAAGATCATCAGCTGACTGATCGCTGTATTAAAGCGTAGATGCTCGAGATCATCGGTAACTTTCTTAATTGTTTTATGCCATGTGCGTTTGAAATCGTCATCTCCGCCATCGCCAATTTTCTCATTAAGTGTACCATCTTCATTAATAAACAAACGCCATACACGTGCTAGGAAACGATAAGCTCCTTCTACACCATTCTCGTTCCAAGGTTTGGTTGCCTCAAGCGGCCCCATGAACATTTCGTAAATCCGAAGCGTATCTGCACCGTATTTTTCCACAATTTCATCTGGATTGATTACGTTGCCGCGGGACTTACTCATCTTCTCATTGTTCGTTCCAAGAATCATTCCTTGGTTTACGAGTTTATGGAATGGCTCTTTTGTATCTACGATGCCTAGATCATACAGAACTTTATGCCAGAAACGTGCATAGAGCAAGTGAAGTACGGCATGTTCTGCTCCGCCAATGTACAAGTCAACTGGCAGCCATTCACGTTGTTTTTCTTTGGATACCAGTTCCTTATCATTATGCGGATCAATAAAGCGCAGGTAATACCAGCAGCTTCCAGCCCATTGCGGCATGGTATTGGTCTCACGGCGTGCCTTCATTCCTGTCTCTGGATCGATAGTGTTTACCCAGTCTGTTGCATTAGCAAGCGGAGATTCCCCTGTACCAGACGGCTTAATCTCATCCATCTCTGGAAGCACAAGCGGAAGTTCACTTTCAGGTACAGTTTTCATCGTACCGTCTTCCAGATGCAGAATTGGAATAGGTTCACCCCAATAACGCTGACGGCTGAAGAGCCAGTCACGAAGTCTGTACGTTACTTTTCCTTCGCCTTTTCCATTATCCTCAAGCCAAGCAATTGCTTTGGCAATAGCTTCTTCATTCTCAAGTCCATCCAGCATACCGGAGTTTACGTGAGGGCCATCACCTGTGTAGGCTTCTTTTTCCACATCTCCACCCGATACCACTTCAATGATTTCAAGACCGAATTGTTTTGCAAATTCCCAGTCACGTGAATCATGTGCAGGCACTGCCATAATCGCACCTGTTCCATAACCAGCAAGAACATAATCAGCAATCCATACCGGCAATTTTGCACCACTGATCGGATTAATTGCATATGCGCCAGTAAACACCCCTGTTTTTTCTTTTGCAAGATCTGTACGCTCAAGGTCACTCTTACGTGCCGCTTGATCTTGATATGCTTTTACCGCAGCCTGCTGCTCCGGTTTTGTGATCTTCTCCACCAATTCGTGTTCCGGAGCAAGAACGGCATAAGTTGCGCCAAACAAAGTATCTGGACGTGTCGTAAATACTTTCAGCTGTTCTTCATGTCCTTCCAGCTCAAATGTCACTTCCGCACCTTTGGAGCGTCCAATCCAGTTACGCTGCATATCTTTAATGCTTTCCGCCCAGTCCAGTTCATCCAGATCATCAAGAAGACGGTCTGCATATTCAGTAATCTTTAGTACCCATTGACGCATTGGTTTACGTACGACAGGGAAGCCTCCACGCTCACTTTTCCCATCAATTACTTCTTCGTTTGCAAGAACCGTTCCAAGCTCTTCACACCAGTTCACCGGAACTTCAGATACATAAGCAAGACCACGTTTGTATAGCTGGATAAAGATCCACTGTGTCCACTTATAGTAGTCAGGATCTGTCGTGCTGATCTCACGATCCCAGTCATATGAAAATCCAAGTGATTTAATCTGACGGCGGAAGTTATTAACATTCTTCACCGTTATATCACGCGGATGTTCTCCTGTATCGATTGCATGCTGTTCTGCCGGAAGACCAAAAGCATCCCAACCCATCGGATGCAGAACATTATATCCGCGCATTCTTTTGTAGCGAGATACGATATCAGTCGCTGTATATCCTTCTGGATGTCCTACATGGAGACCCGCTCCAGAAGGATAAGGGAACATATCAAGGGCATAAAACTTTGGTTTATCTGCCTCTTCCCCTGTTTTAAATGTTTTGTTAGCATCCCAATATTGTTGCCATTTCGGCTCAATGGATTGCGGTTGATAGCCGTGCTTCGGCAGTTCTTTCTGACTCAATGTCCATCCTCCTCGTCATATGAAAACGTTAGAACCGGATTACGCCTTGAACGTCATACCATGCCAAAACGTATCACGGACCAACAAAAAAACCTCCGCATCCCATAGCGTATCATCGCTAGGGACGAGAGGTTAGATTCCCGTGGTACCACCCTAGTTAGCGGACATACGTGCTTCGCTGTCCACTCCCTTAAGCACCCTGTAACGGCGGTGAACCGATGAGGCTTCCCCTATAAAATATAGCCTGACCTCATATCTCCAAGGCGAGTTCATACAACCATGGCAACCAGCTTGCACCACCCGCTGGCTCTCTGTTATGCATTGGTTCTATTACTACTCCTCTTCATCGAAAACATGTTAAGTTTAATCGCAATCATTATACAAGACTGTAACAGATAAAGTCAAATAACTCTGTAAACCCCTGGCCCCCGTTCTAATTAAACTAAGAATATATTTAGCTGAAGACTAAACAGGGCAGGGCCAATAGAAAGTGATTCTGCTGATCTCTTATTTTATAGAGCTTTGTCGTCTATAGAATTAAGATAATCTTCAATACTCGTAATTACAGAAGTTACACACCCGTCTTTGAAAGGTGAAATAAGACCTGCCTCTTCCACCAGTTTGGTAAAGGATAAACTTCCTCCTAATTTGCACAAGTGCAAATAATTCGTCCAAGCTGCTTGATAATCCTCTCTAGACTGCTTCCAGAACTGGAATGCACAGATTTGAGCCAGTGTGTAGTCGATATAATAGAATGGAGATTGGTAAATGTGAGCTTGTTTTTGCCAGAAACCGCCTTGATCGAAATAGAGGTTGCTCTCGTAATTCCGATGCGGCAGATATTTACGCTCGATTTCACGCCAAGCTTGTTTACGCTCTGCCGGAGTTGCATCTGGATTACTGTAGACATAATGCTGGAATTCATCCACGGAAACACCATAAGGAATAAATAGAAGAGCACTCGACAAATGATCAAATTTATACTTTTCCACTTCATTTTCAAAGAAGAGATTCATCCACGGCCAGGTTAAGAACTCCATACTCATGGAATGAATTTCAGCCGCTTCATATGTAGGAAATAAATATTCAGGCACTTCGTAATTTCGGCTTTGGTACACCTGAAGTGCATGGCCTGCTTCGTGCGTGAGGACATCAATATCATCTGAAGTCCCATTGAAATTGGAGAAAATAAAAGGAGACTTGTAATCATAAATAAAGGTACAGTAGCCTCCGCTTTGTTTCCCCTTTTTGCTAACCAGATCCATCAGTTCATGGTCCAGCATGTAATTGAAAAACTCGCTCATTTCTGGAGCTAGTTCGTCGTACATTTTTTTACCGTTTTGCAAAATCCATTCGGGATCCCCTTTGGGCGCTGCATTTCCTGATGGGAATACGATATTCTCGTCGTAATAATACAGCTCATCTACCCCGATGCGCTCGCGTTGACGCTCTTTCAGCTTCGTAGCTACCGGAACAATCTCCTCCAGCACTTGTTTACGGAAGCTCGACACCATATCAGCGTTATAGTCCGTTCGATTCATTCTGGCATAACCCATCTCCACAAAGCTCGGAAATCCAAGTTTCTTCGCCATCTTGGTTCTGACTTTCACCAGTTCATCGTAAATCCGGTCAAGCTCTTCTTCATGTTCACTCAAAAAAGCAGTCCGTGCTTCTTCCGCACGTTTACGCATGTTCCGATCGGTAGACCGCATGAAAGGAGCAAGCTGCGATAAGGTACGCTCTTCCCCTTCAAAGAAAATCTTAGCCGAAGCAATCAGTTTTGAATATTCTGTCGTCAGTTTATTCTCTTGTTGCAAGTCACCGATAATGTCCGGACTAAATGTTTTGATGGTAAGCTCTGCGATCTGAAATAACTGCTTACCCCATTTTTTCTCCAGCTCAGCTCTAAAAGGAGAACTCACAAGCGCCTCGTAAAATTCAGTCGTATATTTCTGGAACATCGGCGATGTTTCATCGAAAAAGTCTTGCTCCGCCTTATAGAATTCATCATTGGTATCTACGGAATGGCGAATCGAAACCAGCGTCTCCTGTGTGGATAAAGCCCCGCGCAGTTTGTTGATGGCCGACATAGCCGCTTCCTGTTCATCTGCATTTTTTGCTTCACGGAATGTGGCGAGCAGCCCGTTAAACTCTTGTTCAAAACGTGCCACATCCGGCCGTTCATATGCATATTCACTAAATTTCACTTCCTAAACACCTGCTCTCTATCTCATTTTCTATCCATTATATCCCAAATGGTTTCTTGGTTCTATGTGTAGTTCTCCTATAATTGAATTATGGTTAAAAAAAAGCATCCTTCTCAATAAATCATCGAAAGGATGCTATATAAGCTACTTTTTAACGGCTACAAAAAATAAACGTGATGAATTCTCATTCGCCGGTTCCCACTCAAAATCGGCATAAATATTCACATCATGAAAACCTGCTTTAAGCAGCTGGCCTTTCATCCATTCCGGATCATAAGCTCTCTGATTATGAACTTCTTCAAAACGGTGATATACATCGGGTCCGCTGCCCTCTGCCCGCGTAAAAATGCTTAAATGATGTTCAATCTCATAACTGGCACGGTCTAAATCACAAGTCCAAATATAGGAGATTGATTTTTCATCCAATACAAAAGGCTGCTCTTCCTCATAACGAATAAAAGTGCTCGGGTGATGTACATCAAATAGGAACGTACCGCCTGACTTGAGACCTTGATACGTTTTTTGGAACGTGCGGATAATATCTTCTTCTTTTAGCAAATAATTAATACTGTCACAAAAAGAAATAACGGTATCCACGGGTTCCGGCAGTTCCCAGTTTCTCATATCCTGGTGAATCCAGCGGATCGTTCCTTCACGAAAGAAACGGTTACCCTGCGGAGTTTCTTCTAGCTTTTGCCGTGCTACGGACAGCATATCAGCAGAAAGATCAATCCCCGTTACTTCAAATCCTGATTTAACCAAAGGAATGGTCAGAGAACCGGTACCACAGCCGAGTTCTACCACACTTTTAGGTATTCCATGCTTCTCCCAAGCAATTCTAGCAAATCGAATCCATTCAGGGTAAGGCATGTCTTCCATCAGTTCATCATATACGTAAGCAAATTTGCGATAGGACATAGAAAGCACCACCTTAATGTCAAAAATAAAGTTGAAAATGGAGTGGAAGCGTGGGCAGGATTCTGCTGTTCGCGCGATTCCTGCTTTATGGCTCCAGTGGATGGATGGTTCTTACGAGCGCTGTTGTTTTCGGATTTCTAGGGTTGTATAAAACCAGCCAAGGTAGAAATCCGATAACAAAGGCGCCCGCTTCGCTTCGATAGAACCATTCCATCCACTTCCGCTCTGCTTCCACTTTGTTTTCAAAAATATGGTTGCCCCTAAGTTTAGAGGGGCAACTGGGTGAGTTCCTGCAGTATTACTGGCAGGAACTGTTAGTCAAGGGAAAAACCAAGCATGATTTGAACGCTACGCCTCTCTTCTCTCAAATCATGAACTTTTTTAAAGACAAAACCCTTCATGATTTGGACACTACGCTCCGCTTCTCTCGAATCATGAACTTCTTTCAAAGACAAAACCCTTCATGATTTGGACATTACGCTTTCGCTTCTCTCTAATCATGAACTTCTTTAAAGACAAAACACGTCATGATTTGGACATTATGCTTCGCTTCTCTCGAATCATTAACTTCCTCAAAGACAAAACCTATCATGATTTAGACACTACGCTCGCTTCTCTCCAATCATGAACTTCTTCAAAGATAAAACATCCTTCATGAAAAGCAAAGAGCCCTTAAAGGGCTCGTTACTCTAATTACAACATAAGGTTACTTGCTTATTCTTCAGACGCTTCTTCTTTTTTTACAAGATACGTCCAGTTTTCATCCTGAGTCACGAGGCCGTCTTTCATAAGCTTGCCCATGGCACGCTTGAAAGCAGACTTACTGATTCCGAATTTATTTTTGATAATATCCGGCGGTGTCTGGTCAGAATAAGGCATTGCTCCGTTTGGCCGTTCCTTAATAAATTCAAGGATACGCTCAGCGTCTTCGTTACGTCCGATTTCCTTACGTTGAGTCATAGAAAGATTCACTCTTCCATCCTCACGAACAAGGGTTACACGAACGCTTACTTTCTCTCCAAGTCTCAGCATCCGAGTGCGCTCGGAAGAATGAATCATCCCAATCGCGCCAAAGCCTAGTACCCCGCCGTCTACAAGTACAAAAGTACCCATCTGCAGCGGTTTATACACCGTCGCCTCTACCCACTCATTCATCCAGGTCGTCGGTGCATGGAACGTCAAAGGAGTAAGTTCTCTTTCCCCTGCAAGTTTTGCGCGAAGGCGTCCTTGCCGGTCATGCTCCATAATAACAAAGACCTCATCTCCAACTTGCGGATGAAGTTCTCTCATTTCGGGAAGCTCGCGAATCGGCAGCAACAGCTGACGTCCCAGTCCCATTTCTAAAAAACAACCCAGTCTTGGGTGGACATCAGCTACTTCGAGCTTCGCCATTTCACCCAAGGTAAGATAAGGTTTTTTCATTGTTGCTGCTGGGCGATCATCGGTATCGAAGAAAAGAAAAACTTCCACTTCTTCTCCCACTTTAATGTCACGCGTCAGCTCCGAATAATGCAATAATACATCTTCACTGCCTGTTGATAAAAAATACCCATACGGGGACACTTCCCGGGATACCGGGAGTGTAACTACCGTTCCTGCTACAAAACTCATACTTTATTCACCACTTTAGCATCTGACCAAAGTCTTTCAATATTATAATATTCCCGCTCATCGCGGTGGAACACGTGCACTACCACATCGCCAAGATCCATCAGTACCCAGCGTGCAGAATTCATTCCTTCTAGTCCTTTTATCTGAACTCCGGATTCTTGCACCCGTTTACGGATTTCTGTAGCGATGGCTTGGACCTGTGTATCTGAATTCCCGTGACAAATAACAAAATAATCTGCGACAAGTGAAACCCCTTTAAGATCAAGGGCTACAATGTTCATCGCTTTTTTATCGTCTGCTGCCTCTACTGCAATCTGAAGTAATTCTTTGGATGAGATACTCATGAATCAACCTCCGATTTTATGTGTATTGGATTTATCCATTAGCTTAATTTGCTCAATTAAATCATTACGAGTAAAAATCGTTAAAGGATAGATAATCTTTCTCTGAGAAACCAGGTGAGTAATGGTACCATCAAATCCGGCTAAAAGAGCTTCTTCGAGGCTGTGCTCTGCGAGTTCACGGATCCGGTCCACTCCAGGAAAGTCTCGTCCCGGCTCCATATAATCGGCAAGACACACCACTTTATCCAGAAGACTCATACCTACACGTCCGGAAGTATGCCATTTAATTGCACTCAGAACTTCAGGATCTGTCACTTTATACTCCTGTTCCGCTACAAAAGCACCGACTTCTGAATGCCACAACTGTTTATCATGAAGAAGAAGATCTTGATTCAGATTATTCTCCCGAATGATCTTTTCCATCTCTTTGACAGGCCAGTACTTCGCTACATCATGCAAAATAGCAGCAAGATCCGCTTTGACCGGATCTGCTCCGAATCGTTCAGCAAGCACTACCGCTGTTTGCATGACACCTTCTGTATGTTTCCAGCGCTGAGGTGGCATTTGCTCGGAGACGGCTTTTATTAATTCATCTCGATTTAGACTCATATAATCCGCTCCTTGTTATATACGTAAGGACCGAGTCAGGTACCATGAACCGCACCGATTTGCCGTCTGCTAAACGTCTTCTGATCGCTGTTGATGAAATATCAACTTGCGGCATCTCTGCAAGTAGCACACGGCTTTGCAAAAATTCCGGAAGATCGTCCAAATGCAGTTCAAATCCGGGCCTGCCTACACCGATAAAGGTAATCTGCTGGACAAGCTCTTCAATCCGCTCCCACTTCGGCAAGTAATTCACCATATCTGCACCAATGATAAAATAAAAAGTGGTATTTGGATATTTTTTATGCAAGAGCTGGATCGTATCAATGGTATAGGATACTCCCCCGCGAACGACTTCAATATCAAGCGTTGAATAATCTTGATAATCCTCCGTCGCAAGTTTGGTCATATCCAGCCTTTGCTCGCCTGTTGCTCCTGCTGCTTGTTTATGCGGTGGAATATGAGAAGGCATGAACCATACCTCATCCAGCTTAAAAGCATCCTTCACCGTCTCTGCCGCAAGCAAATGCCCCATATGAATAGGGTCGAACGTACCGCCCATGATACCTACCTTCATACGGCCTACTCCTTTTACATCAAATAATCTATTCTTTGTTTAGTTTCGCGGCAATTCAATCTGCTTATGATCGCGAGACTCTTTATATAGAGTAATCGTGTTTCCTAGAATTTGAACAAGTTCGCTGCCTGTACGCTCTGCCAGTTCAGCTGCTACTTCTTTTTTATCGTCCAGGTTATTGCTTAAGATAGAAACTTTCATAAGTTCACGTTTTTCAATTGCTTCTTCAATATGACGGAATAGATGTTCATTCGTACCGCCTTTACCAATTTGGAACACAGGATCCAAGTGATGTGCTTGTGCACGTAAAAATCTTTTTTGTTTACCCGTTAACATTGTATTAACCCCTTATAATATGCATTTTCTGTCGGAATCTGCATTCCTCTTTATGTTTGTCCATTCGTATGACAGATTATGAGAAATACAGAATAATATAAAATTAAAAACTTTCTAGTACTGCTTTTCTCATGGCGTGAACAGGGGCAGGAATACCAAACCAATGTTCAAAAGCGATCGCTCCTTGGTATATAAACATACCAAGACCACCGTGAATGATACATTTCTTTTCTTTTGCTATAGAAAGCAGCTTTGTCTCCAGTGGATTATATATTAGATCGCTTACGACAACCCCTTCTGGCAAAGCGTCTTGTTCAATCGGAGTTTCATGCAGATTAGGATGCATCCCTACCGAAGTCGTATTAATGATAATATCCGCATGTAATAGTGCATGATGTGCCTCCGAAATAGGCAGTCCTTGAACTTGTCCCATCGCTTTGAAATCGGCAGCCATCTTCTCCGCACGTTCCATGGTTCGGTTAAGGATGGTGACCGATGCCGGGCTTTCCAGAAGCAGTGCATACACAATTCCCCGGGCGGCGCCGCCAGCACCAATCACGACAATAAGTTTTCCCTCTAGTGATGAGATGGCTTCTTCTTTTAACGACCTCACATAACCGGCTCCATCCGTATTATATCCGATCAGCCTGCCTTCTTCATGAACGACGGTATTGACTGCGCCTGTAAGCTTCGCACTGTCATCGAGCTCATCCATATAAGACATGATCTCGACTTTATGAGGAATTGTCACGTTTACACCTCGAAATCCCATTGACTTTATTCCTTTAACAGCTGCATCAAGGCCCTCCGGTTTCACATGCAAAGGGACGTAATCCCCATGGATCCCTGTTTTATAAAGAGCTGCTTGATGCATAGCGGGAGACTTACTGTGTGCAATGGGATCACCCATGACCCCAAGAAGCGTATATCCACTAGGCTTAAGTTCTTGTATTTTGTTTGACATCCTGTCTCCCCCTATGAACTCCCATGTTCAGATAGAGCAAAATCAGATTAAGGAAGGACGAATCATAACACGAACTCCGCGCGGTGCATGCACTGCAACGAGAGCTCCTTCCTGTCCGTTCACTTTGATCCAGCCAAGTCCGGAAATAAAGACATCGTTGCGACTTCCTTTTTTAATGCGGAAATCATGACGTGTCCACTCTGGAAGATCTTCCATATCCTCGCGAGATGGAGGGGACAATAATTCGCCTGCATGATCTTTATAAAGTTCATCTGCACGCTCCAGTTTGGTCCGGTGGATCTTAATTGCATTGTTGATGTAACAAGTGAACGACTGACGTTCTCCTTCGATAAAATCGAATCGTGCAAGTCCCCCAAAGAACAGAGTCTGTCCGCTGTTCAGCTGATAGACAGCTGGTTTCAGCGGCTTATCCGGCATAATGGCAGATAAGTCTTTGCGCGATACAATCTCGCTGTAACGCCATGGATATACGATTCCTGGTGTATCAATGATGGATGCTCCATCATCCAGTGGAATATGGACCATATCAAGCGTAGTACCTGGATATCTAGAAGTGGTAAGCTCTTGATCTAGGTCACTGTAATCACGGATCAATCGGTTAATAAGTGTTGATTTCCCAACATTCGTCGCACCAACAACGTATACATCCCGATCTCCGCGATGTTCATTAACGGATTCAAGAAGTCGATCAAAACCTTGATTCTGTTTCGCACTGCATAGCACGATATCTACCGTTTTCAGTCCTTGCGCTTTGGCTTGCATCTGAACCCAGTTGCGAACCTTGTTCCAATTCGTTACTTTAGGAAGCAAATCAGTTTTGTTTACTGCAAGTAGTACCGGATTGTTCCCGACAAAACGTTGCAGAGCTGAAATCATGCTGCCTTCGAAATCGAATAGATCGACGATATGAATAACGAGTGCATCCTTATCTCCGATTTTACTGAGCAGAGCCAAGAATTCATCCTGATCCACCGTAACGGAAGAAGCCTCGCTATAATTTTTAATACGAAAACAACGCTGGCAAATGACAGGATCGCGATCCAGCGCTTTAATGGGTGTATATCCCGGCAGCTCAGGTTGTTCTGTCTGCAGTAGAATACCGCATCCGCTGCATCTTCCTTTTGTGCCGTCATGCATATGATTCATTTTTTCTTTTCCTCCTCAAGCCATAGGCCTTTCCTGCGTAGACGAGATAACGCAATACGTTCGATCCGTCTGTTAAACTTCGTCATAATCCCTTCGTCTGCAATTGCAATGGGCAGCACCAGAACAGTAAAAAGTCCTAGTCTGTTTCCTCCAAACACATCCGTAAGCATCTGATCTCCGACTACAATCGTCTGCTCTTCTGTTAAGTCCATCATTTTCATTGCTTTGCGAAACGGGGTGTTCGAGGGCTTTCGTGCCTCATGTACATACTCAATCTGTAAGGGAGTAGCAAAAGTAGACACCCGAGTCAACTTGTTGTTGGAAACAATGACCAGTTTAAACCCAGCATCTCTCACCTTCTCGAACCAAGCGATGAGTTCCGGGGTTGCTTCAGGTGCCTTGGCTCCCACAAGTGTGTTATCAAGATCGGTAATAATCCCGCGATATCCACGTTCATATAATGCTTCCAAATCAATATCAAACACGGTTTCCACCTGGAGTTTTGGTATTAGCCTTTTAAACAACATGTTCACCTCAATTTCATACGACAAACTATAACATAATCTGTACAGTTAGTAAAAAGGCAAACGGACACGGGGAAAGCTTACACCCGTGCCGATTTCAGCCTTTTCTTCATTTGTGCAGCTATGTCTTGTACCTCTTGCCAAGCATTCTCCTGCACATGATCCGGGCTATATCTTGCCATTTCAAATTGTCTTAGCAGTTCAGAGAGCTCAGCTGCGACTACAGGAACTTCTTGCCCCCATCTTGTAACCGATTCTCGAAGCGTTTCGTGCTGCTCTCGGCGCAGCCCTTTACGCCGAACCGAACGAATCCACCGCTCTGTTTCTACGACGACTTTTTGATCCGGTGTAAGCGGCTTACCTATTCTTAATCTAAGCACATAGAAATGCAGATTATATCGATTGCGCCATATAATATATCCTGCCCATAGGATGAGTACTGATACAGCCGTCCATCCAATAATCGGACTTACGGTAAAAGCCTCATCCTTTTCATTTGTAATCGGTTCTTTTGTTTCTTCTGGCTGAACCTCATCTTCTTCCTTAGGTGTTTCCTCTGGATCTGCATCTTCTGTACTCGTAAGGAGCGGCATATTGAACCCCGGAGTCGCTTCCACCGGAATCCAGCCGTATTCCTCTCCAAAATACACTTCAGCCCAAGAGTGAGCATCGGCATTTGTTACCACGTATGACATAGAAGACATCTCATCATTATACTGTGAGAACGCAGCATCCTCAGCAAAATCAGCCTGACCAGGAGCATAGCCTTTTACCCATCTGGCCGGAATATCTAAAGAACGTGCCATCATGACAAGTGAAGTCGAGAAATAATCACAATATCCTTCTTTTATTTCAAACAGAAACCCATCTACAAAGTCATTGCTTTGTTTTAACGATAGATCGGGATTGTTTGTGTAACTGAAATTGGTTGTTAAATAGTTTTGCAGTAAACTGACCTTTTCATACGGATATTCTGAAGTTGCTGTAATTTCTTTTGCAAGTTCGGTAACTCGTTTAGGGAAACGATTAGGAATCTGTAAGTAATCCGAATTTATCTCATCTGTTCCGTACAGTTCTTCGTATGTTTTCGCTTTAATTGTGTCCACTGGAATTAGCGGCACTTCCGACTGAATCGTATAGGTTCTAGGAAAAGGCGTGTCACGGCTCCCATCCCAGTGAAGCTCAGCTTGTTCACTTTTCCACAGCAGCGTACTTGCTTCGCTCTCTCCATCAACGGAGACCACTTCATTAATCGCATACGCACCAAATAGAACAGGATACACCTTATCATTAAGCATGGTAACGGATTGGGTTACTTGCTTCGTATTTCCCCGAGCCGCAGCACCGTCGTTATGAAGTTCACTTCCGAGATCCGCATCATCAAAGGATCTCCGAGAATAAGAAGGATCCTGCCAACCTGTACCGGAATACTCATCCCGTGTTTCACCACGCCAGTAACTCCGCTCTGACGTATATATTGTCATAACAGGAGAATAGTCATAATTGAACCCACCGCCGAGCTGATTATCTTCTCTGCTATATCCAGATTCAGAGTTAGTGAAGCTTCCATTCTCCCCAGTAGCAGAAAAATTCGGTTGTGTACTATCCCCTCTATTCTTAACCCATGCCGTGTAAGGATCGGTTAAGATCGGAGGTATAATCGGCATATTAACTCCGACAACGATAATCAGAGAAAAGATAACAATCACGTTGGCAACAATTTTAAAAGGATTACGCCGTAATCTTTTCCAGCCTAGAGGATATTTGATCTGGAATGACCGAAGATGCAGACATACAAGCCAAGCCATTCCTGCAAAGGCAGTCCAAGCTACTTCTTTCCATAGGACAGAAGGTGTGAAAGAATCCAGAATACCTAGCGCAACAATGTTCAAACCAAGAAACATCAGCACTTTTCTTGCATCGGTTATCAGCCGGATGATACACTCCATCATCACCCACGTACAAATTGCAAACCAAACATATGGATTCAGGCTGGCAACAAAGGCAATAAGGTTCTCAGGCAAGGTGCCGTTTGGTATAAAAATACCGTAAAAAGATAATACATAATATAAAATAAATCCGATAAGGATGAATTTCAGAATCATTCGAATACTTGTACGAAAAGGTAGAATCATCTCACAGATCGCTACACTGATTAATGTGACGGCAACAAGTGTGGTCGTCTGCTGAAACCAAATAGGCTCTGTGTAAGAGACCCACTGCATCCCGATGATGACAATCCATAATAATGCGAATGCGTCATACCAAGAACGTTTTTGTCTGCTAGAAAAGATCCTCATGCATTCCCTCCTCCTAGAACTGAGGGCAGCTCTTGCAAATCAGACACCCTATACCCTTTTATTCCTCGAGTACGAAGCAATGAGATCCATTCGCTTTCTGACTTTGGTTCAGATTTGCTGATGATTTGAATATGACACGCTGTCATTCCCCTCGAACCTGCAAAACGGAGTGTTTCCATAATCTCTGAATTATGTTCGGCCGAAATGAGCACAAAAAATGCACCTTGCGGGAAGAAACGAATCGATTCCTGCACGCCCGAAAGTAAATTTCCAGTTCCACTGGAATCCAGATCGACTAGATGGTGCATCATTTTATAACGTTCATTTAAGCTGTCGGTCGGCTGAAAACAAGCAGGTTTCTCGCTAAGGGTACATAGCCCCATGCCCATCCGTTCTCGGCTGCCGTATTCGAGAAGTGAGGCTGCGGCTGAAATGGCAAGTTCATAATGTTCTGAATTTTTATAGCCGAGTGCTCGTGAATCTAAGACAATCATCGTTTTCGGCACAGATTCATGTTCAAATTCCTTCGATTTCCACTGCCCTGTTTTTGCTGTAGCATTCCAGTGAATCCGAGATAAACGGTCTCCATACACGTAATCACGAACCCCATTAATTTGTGTTGTCTCTCGGCGAGATTTCATCATTGCTGTCTGCGGACCCGATAACTTGGAGTTTCGATCATACAGCTGCCAGTACGGGATAAAAATGGTTCTCGGCAGTACTCTGAATGAACCTTGGGCTTGAAATTTCCCTTTATGCTCAATCAGTCCGAAAATATCTTCACTCACACATTCTGTATCTGTAAAATCATATTTTCCCCGTTCAAGCGGCGGAGTTTGAAAAATAAGGGTACCGTTTCCCCGCATATTCGGAATCAGACTTTCTTCAAATGACCAAGATTCTCCATTATGACGTTTTAATACTTCTCTAATCACAACATATGGCAATGGAAGTATGCCGGGAATCTGTAAATCCAGCCGTACTTGAACTTGATCGCCTGCATGAAGCAGATCTGCATGTTCGTTACCCGAAGTTAATTTGCGTACACCCTTCGTTCGGGCAGTTCCGTTAAACTTGCCGAGCACTAAATATATACTCAGTAAGCTGACCATACCAAAAAGCATGATCGATGTTTTGCCGCCTTGAAACAAAACGTAAAACAGACATGTAATCCATACTAGCAGCACCACCCATAGTCTGGATTTCATAGATTGCAACGGTCTAAACCGCGCCGGTCTCAGCATGTAATATCAGCGCTCCATCGAGACAGGAACTTTTTCGTTTCGAAGCACCTGTGCAAGAACGGTTTCCGGACTGACATGATCAAGCCTAGCTTCTGGTTTCAGTACGATCCGGTGCGAGATCACATAAGGAGCTAGAACCTTCACATCATCAGGAATGACGTAATCTCTTTCATGCAAAAAGGCGTAGCTTTTCACTGCGTTCATAAAAGAGATTGCAGCGCGCGGGCTCGCACCAAGCAGTGCTGCCGGATGTTCCCTTGTTCTGCGGACAATCCCAAGTAAATAATCAGTAACTGCTTCATCCATGTATACACTGCGAATTTCATCTTGAATGGATGCGATTTCTTCCATTGTAGTAACCGGAGCAAGATTGTCTGCCGGTTGTCCTAGCTGGTGTTGTTTTAATAGATACTTCTCCGTCTCTGCGTCCGGATAACCGAGGCTAAACTTCAGCATAAACCGGTCCAGCTGTGCTTCTGGAAGTGTATAAGTTCCTTCAAAATCAATTGGGTTCTGGGTGGCACAAAGCATAAATGGTTTAGGAAGGTCATACGTATCCCCGTCTACGGTTACACTGCGTTCTTCCATCACTTCAAGCAAAGCTGACTGAGATTTGGTGGTCGCCCGGTTGATTTCATCTGCAAGAAGGATATTTGTCATCACAGGACCAGGTCTAAAGTAAAAACGTTCATCGCGAGGATGAAATACGGAGACCCCTGTAATGTCACTTGGCAAGATATCAGGATTGCACTGAATTCGGCGGTACTCTCCCTTCATCGAACGAGCGAGCGCTTTAATCATCTGTGTTTTTCCCGTTCCAGGAACGTCCTCTATAAGCACATGCCCTCCGGCTAATAAAGCCGTCAGAAGCAACTTTATTTCAAATGTTTTGCCTAATATAGTAGATTCGAGATTCGATCTGACTCTGGATATAGTATGTACTGATTCCTTAGTCACAGGCATTTATTGTATTACCTCCTAATAGGCAGTAGTTTTTCCTTATATTGTACATGAAATTAGTGCGGAAAGCACAATTTTATAACTAGGATTAAATGATAAAAGAATGAATCCTTATTGACCATTTCATACAAAAATAGGGAAGTGTGGATAGTGTAACTTACATCGGGCAGTGCAAGCAAGCTAGAACTCTATTAACTGAAAGAAAGATAGAGTCTCCACACCATGTATACAAAAAAAGAAACCTCATGATTATTCTCACAAGATTTCTTATTATTCATTTTGTATGCAAATTACCCTTTCGGTCTGACAAACAAAGCGGCGAGGAATGAAAAGATAATCGCTGACGAAATACCGGCGCTTGTTACGTTGAATATCCCTGTGATTACACCTAGCCAGCCGTCTTTCTCAAGTTCAATCAGGGCGCCATGAACAAGGGAGTTCCCAAAACTCGTGATGGGCACAGATGCGCCTGCGCCCGCAAATTTTACAAGCGGATCATATATACCAAAAGCATCAGCGACTGCGCCAGCAACAACCAGTGTACTCATCGTATGTGCTGGAGTTAGTTTAAGTACGTCAAACATCAATTGACCGATGACACAGATCGCTCCGCCTACCAAAAAAGCCCATAGAAACTGCATTTTATTTAGCCTCCTCTTTCTCAATGGCCACTGCATGTGCAATACAAGGAATCGTCTCACCTTGTTGGTATGATAAAGGGGATAAGAGGGCACCCGTCGCTACGACCAATACTTTGTTTAGCTCCCCTTGCTCCATTCTCTTCAGGATATGTCCATACGTTACTACCGCCGAACATCCACATCCGCTGCCTCCGGCAAAGACATACGATTGTTTCTTCAGGTCGTAGATCATTAGTCCGCAATCATTAAAGACCGTTTGCTCCATTTTAATTCCTTCTTTTTTGAGCAAATCCTTAGCAATGGGATGTCCCACTGATGCGAGGTCACCGGTAACCACAAGATCATAGTAGCCGGGTTCAAGTCCTGTATCGCGAAAATGAGCAATGATCGTATCTGCAGCTGCAGGGGCCATAGCAGCACCCATATTAAATGGGTCCCTGATTCCAAGGTCCATAACTCGTCCGATTGTCGCCCGTGTGACAGTGGGTCCTTTGCCAGTACTACTGACTACGGCACATCCAGAGCCGGTCACCGTATTTTGCGCAGTTGGCGGTTTTTGAGAACCATACTCGGTAGGAAAACGAAACTGTTTTTCTACGGTGCAGTTATGACTCGATGTACCGGCTAGGACTTTGTCTCCCCCTCCAGAATCTACAATAAGCGCTGCAAGAGCTAAACTCTCCATCGATGTAGAACATGCCCCGAATAATCCTAAGTATGGAACCCCTAGCTGCCTTGCTGAAAAGGAGCTGCTGATAATCTGGTTCATTAAATCGCCGCCAACAAAAAACTGCAAATCACTTTTCGATATGCCGGCATTTGCAATCGCCATTTGTGCTGCTTGTTCAAAAAGCCTTCTTTCGGCTTTCTCCCATGTCTTCTCACCAAGTTCCAAATTATCGTAAACATAATCGAAATAGTCTTTTAAAGGACCTTCGCCTTCTTCTGGACCTACCACACTAGAGGCTCCAATAATTTTTGGTTTGTTCTCAAATTCCCAGCTCTGCTTTCCAACTCGCTTCATAGATGGTACCCCCCAAACCCGAGACAAGCGTAAATAACTCCGATAATAAAGGCAGCGACCACACCGAAAACGATAACCGATCCGGCCAGCTTAAACATGTTTGCACCTACGCCTAAAACAAGCCCCTCCGACCGATGTTCAAGTGCAGCAGAACACATGGAATTGGCAAAACCGGTAACTGGTACAGCAGAACCTGCACCCGCAAATTGCGCCAGTTTATCATATACTCCAAAACAAGTCAGAATGACAGAAGTCAAAATAAGAACTGCCACCGTAGGACTAGCAGCATCCTTCTGTGTCATGTCAAATCCAGTCATAAAAGCTTGCTGGATACATTGTCCAATCAGGCAAATGGTACCTCCAACAAGAAAAGCGCGAATACAGTTTTTCAAAACAGGCCTTGAAGGCTCGTGTTTTGATGCAATCTTTTTGTATTCCTTCGTATCAATTGATAGCGAAGAAGATTTCGCGCTTGTTTCCGGAGATTTCTTTTGATCCGAAATAGCTGACACCCCCCTCATAACCCTAAGTGATTTCTCTTACACTTTCGTCGTGCCTGAGATATGTTCATTATGGGTTACACTCACCAATCTTATGTTTGGTAAATCATCCTTTTGGATGGATAATAAAGGGGGATGTGTTCATCTATTGTTATAATGCCGCTCTTCCGTGAATTAATGTTTCATTTATAGAAAAGAACAAAAATAGTTAAAATAATTAAAACGCCGAGCATAATTAATCCTTTTCTTACGTGAGGATCCATATCTCGTCCGCTCCCTTCATCAATTTGGCAGTTTTTCAAGGAAATTTTGCATTCCTGATTAGTCTATGCACTAGGCAGTTGTCTTGTGAGCAACTCCTATTCTAAGTTATGTATTATCGTCCTAAGGACCCAGGAGAGGGAGAGATTACAACATAGACAATCAGGATTTCCAAGTTCATAATAGAGGAATTGAACATTGGTACATAAATAATAGATGACAGGAGAGATGACGATGGAACAGAAAACAAAAGAGCTGTTTAAAACGTTAACCGAGTTCCCTTCCGCACCTGGTTTTGAAAGAGAACTTCGTGCCTATGCAAAAAGTTTGATGTCCGAGTATACTAATGAGTTCGTTCAGGACCGTCTTGGCAGCTTATTTGGTGTATTACGCGGGAATGAAGAAGGACCGATAGTTATGGTCGCTGGACATTTTGATGAAGTAGGTTTTATGACTTCGGGTATTACGGAGACAGGTATGGTTACTTTCCGTCCAATCGGCGGATGGTGGAGCCAAGCTGTATTATCACAAAGGCTGCAGATCATTACACCGGATGGCCCGATTACAGGTGTTGTCGGTTCCACTCCGACTCATTTGTTGTCTGAGGCGCAGCGCAGCAAGCCTGTTGAGCTGAGTACCATGTATTTAGATATCGGCGCAGATAACCGTGCGGAAGCAGAATCCTGGGGAATTAAACCGGGTATGCAGATTGTGCCCATTTGTGAGTTCACTCCTCTTAAAAACGAGAAAAAAATCATGGCCAAAGCGTGGGATAATCGTTACGGAGTCGGCTTATCCATCGAACTGCTAGAAGCCTTGCATAAAGAAAAGCTTCCCAACATTTTGTATTCTGGTGCAACGGTTCAGGAAGAACTGGGTCTGCGCGGAGCACGCACGGCAGCTAATCTTATTCAGCCGGATATCTTCTTTGCGCTCGATTGCAGTGCAGCAAATGATATGACAGGAGATAAGAGTCAGTTTGGTCACATCGGCAAAGGTGCGCTTCTACGGATTCTCGATCCAGGTATGCTTACCCATCGCGGTATGGTTGAGTACGTGCAAGATACTGCCGAAACGAATAAAATTAAATACCAATATTTTATTTCTCCAGGCGGTACCGATGCAGGGCAAGTTCATTTGAGCGGCATTGGTGTTCCATCTACGGTCATTGGAATCTGTGCGAGATATATTCATACCTCCTCTTCGATTATTCACACCGATGATTATGATGCAGCCAAAGAGCTGATTATCAAGCTCGTTCGTGGTCTTGATCGTACGACGTTGAATACCATAATTGAGAATTCCTAATCTGTTTGTATAAAACAAAAAAAGGTGTCCTATTAAGCACAAAGCTTAAAAAGGCACCTTTTTTATGGATAAAATTCTTACGAGAGAAAGATACTTATAGAAATAAGGGGGAAAAGGACAGCCAGGCAATAATAAATGTAACCCCGATAAAAAAGATTTCTACCCAAGCCCCTTGCTTCGATCCCGTACTCATCAGTTTAAATTTAATCTTCCACTTGAACGGCGGAAGCGGGCGAATTCCCCGGTTTGTTAAACTATCAGCCAACAAATGAAGGGTGTACGACAATCCTCCGGCAATCCATACGGCATCTCCATAGGACTTGGTGGTCCCGTATAGTAAAAATGTCCAGACTGCAATTGCATACAAGGTATGGGTTAGTCCTCTATGAGGAACAAGGGTGGCCAAAATCAAAAGACTGCCAACAAGCAAATTCCACGGATGGAATGAGTGACCATACACAATGAGCCCAAGTCCAATAAAGAACATAATCCACTGCCTCAGCGACCTGGAAGGCATAAAAGAAACCGTGGCAATCAGCGCAGCAAGGATCCAGTTCCAGGGTGAACGAGCCATCCCATAAATACCAACAGCTAACGCCAAAATAATTAGCGCAATCTGAACAATTCTAAGCAGCCAATTGGGAATTACACGTGTCACAAGCAGCGAGTTCGGTTCATCTATATCCGGCAATATGGAGCTTACGAGAGCAACAGCCACTGCAGGAACCGTGATTGGTATACCGCCCAGCTCTAAGAGGGATAAAGATATCCCTGTTCCAACGATAATATGGGTTCTACCCATCATGGCAATAATACTTCCCTTCTGTAATATGTATAAGTCTGAGGTGTCCGGCGCTTAGAAAGCTAACATTCCATCTGAAATATCTTGACCATTATAGCACGTATGTTCGTATAGGTATACCCAAATTTAACCGACAAATACAAATGCAAACCAAAGTTGTAGGGAGTCACTCTTTTTCCCTCTCATTTCATTTACAACTCTCAAATACAACAAAGAAGAGAGCATGAATGCCCTCTTCTTTGAGATTAATCTTTATATTTATTTATGATAACTCACTAATAGTTATCTATTTACTATAAATTCTGAAAATAATCACAGCTGCTTCTGCTCTAGTGGTTTTTCCCATTGGGTTTATTAACTTACCATTTCCTTTAATAATCCCTTCCTTCACCAAAGCCGCTGCACTCTCAATCGCGTATTGTGCTACCTTGGAAGCATCTGAGTAACTGCTTAAATCTTTTATGCTTCCTGTAGAGGACAATTTATCAACTGCCTTTAATGCTCGGGCAGCAATTACCATCATATCTTGTCTTGTGATTTCCGCTTTTGGATTAAATTTGTTACCATCGTTACCTGTTATAATGCCCAGTTTTTTCGCAACCCCGAGAGCCTCATAATAATAGTCATCTTTACGCACATCTGCAAAATTAGAATCTGCAGTTGCTTCCAGACCTAATGCTTTTACCAGCAACAATACAAAATCAGCTCGGGTTACATTTTTCTCTGGACTAAACTTCGTCTCTGATGTTCCTTGAATAATTCCCTTGGCAAACAGCGTATGAATGGCTTCAGATGCCCAAACAAACTTTTCTCCTACATCCTTAAAGTTAGGTGTCGGCGTTGGTGTTGGTGTTGGTGTTGGTGTCGGTGTCGGTGTCGGTGTCGGTGTCGGTGTCGGTGCTGGTGTCGGTGTCGGTGTCGGTGTCGGTGTCGGCGTTGGTGTTGGTGTTGGTGTCGGCGTTGGTGTCGGTGTTGGTGTCGGCGTTGGTGTCGGTGTTACTTGGAGTGTTTTTACTGTAGTATTGGGACCGTTTGTACTCCAATTTCCTGCCTCATCGCCTGCTTGCACCGTAAACTCATACGTTGTATTTGGCTTTAGTCCAGTAACCTTATAACTATATACCGCGCCTGTTACCGTTTCTGTATAGACAGCATCCGTTACCGTTATTGGACTTGCATCTAGTCCGTTATGGATTTGATAAGCAGCTACACCTTGATCATCGGATGCAGTTGCGGACCATGTTAAATTAAGATCAGTACTGCTTACATTAGAAGCTTCTAGCGAACTTCCTGCTGCCCATGTCGGCGGTGTTGTATCTTTCTCTTCTGAACTGTCCGTATTCTCTGCCACAAACGTCGTTACGCTTTTCGCAGGCAGCTCAGCAGAAAAAGCATTATTTTCTATAGCGATTGACGCACCAGGCTCCAGATTTCTATCGACATCTGTTACCCATGATGACACGTTCTTCACGGACCCATTCTCTACAGCAAATCCTTGATTTACTGCTGAATCTCCCTTGTTAACAGCAACAATGACGGTTTTGTTGTCACCTTTATAAGCAGATACCAACACGTCAGGTACTGGGTTTTTCGTTGCTTCTACCCTTACATATCCAGGACGAACAAATTTCGAAAAATGTGCCATGCTGTATCCACGTTTACTGATGGTATCGTCATCTTTGATCGGGCCATAATGTCTTCGGATGTACCACCAAACATAAGTCTGGAAATTTGCATCGGCCATGGAATGGTGAATATGTTCCGCTACACCTAATGCTTCTGGCCAGCGATCCGCTGAGTTCGTCTCACTATTCGGATAATATACCTCAGTCATCCAGAGTTCTTTACCTGCTCCTTTTTCCTCGAATAGCGGGTAAGGAAAATCGTTATAATTAGTGCCATACGTGTGAGCACCGAGGATATCCATATTCGCAAGCGCTTCCGGATCATTTAAAATGGGATCCGACATATTTTTCACATAAGAAAACGACTCTGGTGCAATTACTTTCGTATTTATAGACCCAGCATTTTCCTTCATAAAACGGAGAATCTCTTCCGGAGTCCACCATGTCCATTCATGTGCATAATCAGGTTCATTTTGAATGGAAATCGCATATAAATCTACTCCATTACTTTTCATAAAAGAAACAAATTCGTTCAAATACTGAGCATACTCCTCATATTTGTCATGTTTCAATCTTTTCGCACCTTTTTGCTCCGTATAGGCAGTAAGATGAATGTTATCAATATTAGGTCCGCCTGTACCCGTGGTTACGAACTTGAGCTTGTTGTTGTTTCCCACGGTCATAGGAATTTGAAAGGACAACTCTTTCCATGTTGACCAGCTTCCCGTTGCCTCAAAAGTAACGTCACTCTTCACTATTTCCCCATTCAAATAGACATCCAGCATTCTTGTTCCGGTTTCCAGTGCATATCGAATTTTTACGTTTTTCGTTCCGTTACTGCCGATAATGACATTATTCCACTGAACAGACGCATCCGTTGATTCCTGAAATTCTATGTAACCACTCCCGATATAGCCTGAATTGGCACTCTCTGATTTGGCATGAATCAAATCTGTACTAACCTCAGCTTCATAAATAGTTCCACTTCCCGAGGTTATCCCCATCGTGAAAGTCTCGACCATTTCATTTGGTGGATTCCATGGGGAAGCGAAGACGATGGCTCCCTTTTCAATTGCTTTTTTGGCAGTTTCGACTTCCCTTTGCCAATTATTTTTATCTTCATGGATGGGAATCCGTAAGATCGATAACCCTAATTGATCTTCTTCATTGCCAAAAGCAATCTCCCTTTGATTTGGTGTTAAATCGCTAATCCACACAGAGTGGTTCATACCTCCAAACCCTCGGATGGTTTGTTTTTCTGAAGAAAGATTAACAATAACTTCATTTCCATTAGAAATGCCTGCGTCCTGCAGGGAAGCAGCTGAAACCTGTACCGGAGCCTGCACGGCTAGGATAAGCGGCATTGCAACTGCCCATGCCAAACTTGTACAAATAAACTTCTTAAGACCTGATTTCAATACTTTCATCTCCTTTTTATGTAGAAATAGAATGAGTCATTTTCCTCCTTTCTACGCCAATTGTATGCGCTATCATTTTGTGTCGGTTGTATTTTATCAGTTTTATTTGTGATTTTATAGGAGAGTAATGCACGATCTATTATAAAATAATACTAATATGATGAGCACCGTACATTTTACATCTTACATTCAGCGTTTCAATCTATAAAAAAGAGCAAACCTTCCATAGTAGAAGATTTGCTAGATAGAGGCGTATATAAAATCAATTTAACTACTTATTTGATTAGTTCAGTAGGGTTCATACCTGTCACTTTCTTAAATAGAGTACTAAAATAAGGGATATTTTTATATCCGACCTGCTCTGCCACTTCATAGACCAGCATATTCCGTTCCAACAGCAACTCGCGTGCCTTTTCAATTCTTACCCGTGTTACATAGTTATTAAAGGTTTCACCGGTCAGATTTTTAAAAATAATAGACAAGTGGTTCCGTGAAATATACACTTTTTCGGAAAGTTCCGCCAAAGTGAGATCTTCGGCATAATGTTCATGGATGTAACTGGTCATATAATCAACAACCTGACGATGTTTACTGCTTCCTTTCCACATTCTGCTAGAGCAAATCGTGGTTATTTTCCCCTTCAACCATCGTTCCAATTGCTCTGGCACGACTAGACTCCCGATCTCCTCAGCTACCTGTTCATCTGTAAATAGTTCATCCAGCAACATACCTGACTCATATAAGGAATAAGTTATAATGCCCCAAAGTTCCCCCGCAAGCATCTGAACATTTGCAGAGGTTGTTCCTTTTTGATTCTTCATTAGAGTCATATATTCATCTACTAAATGATGCGCTTCTGCCTCTTGTGATAACTTCATTGCAGTGGCCAGCTTATACGAAAGTTTGACCGGAAAAAGAGCGATTTTTTCTTGTTCCCATTGATAATCTTCCCGGTAAAAATAAACTTCACTAGCTGTAATGGACCTTCCCGCGCTTCGATCAATGGCCCGGAAAGCCTCTTCTGTTGATTCCGAAATCTCCGTCCATACGTCCCTCAGTCCCCCTATGCCTATTCGTACGATCAGTTTCAGGTAACTGCCGATACTATTCGCCAGCTTGATTCCAAGCTCTTTAAGTCTATTTTCCAGCATCTCTCTGCTATCTTCTTCTGGATGAAGAATTAGAATTGCTCTCGTACTATGAAGCTCAGTGTATTCCATATCAGGGAACAACTTACGTGTAACTTCACAAGCAATGTTACTGACTGCAAAACGGAATAAATTCCAATCCGCTACGGATAAATTGCCTGCCCGCTCATCACGGAGGAAATCGATACCCACGGTCACGTGCCTGCGCGAAAGCCAATAATGATAAGGTTGTGGAAGATAGGCAATGTTCCTGTATGCCTGGTTCAAAGTACCGATTGCTGCGGAACGAATCCATTCCTTCTCAATGAAAGGCTCGTACAGCGACAATTTAAACTCAAGCTCTCCCTGTCTTTTGCGTTCTCCTTCTTCTTCTTCCAGTTCCTTTATAACCTTGCCTAATATCTTGGTGAGCGTGGGTATACTGATCGGTTTGGAGACATAATCACTAACCTGTAATTTAAGTGCTTGTCTTGCATGCTCAAAGTTTGAATAGCCGCTTAAAAAGATAATCTTACCCTGGTATCCCTCTTTCCTTAGCTGCTCTACCATCTCCATTCCATTCATAATGGGCATATAAATATCAGTGATGACTATATCGGGATCCGCAGTGCGAATCATCTCCAGCCCATCTCTCCCATTTAACGCATCCCCCGCCCATTCTGACTCAAGGCGATCCCAAGGAATAGCACGTTTCATCCCCTGCAGCACTTGATTCTCATCGTCAACGATTGCAATTTTCCACATAATCCGTGTCAACTCCCTTACATTTTGAAAGAATGTAACAGCTGTGTTGAAAAAAAATTCTATGACCTGAGATTCAGTCCACTTCCAAAACTCTTGTATATAGTTAAAAGAAAAAGGATGAACTATTATCAAAGATAAGAAGCTTATTTAGTTTAGTGCCCCCTGTTTGAATACGGTTTCATTAGCAATGGCAACATAATCTCTACCTGTGTACCGCCTTCTTCACGATTATTCAACTTGATGCCGTAAGTGTCTCCGAAATAAGCATCTATTCTTTCTCTGACATTGCGTATCCCATATCCCCCTGTACTGCGTTTCGGCTGATCTTCCAGCGGCAGGTTTAGCCCCATTCCGTCATCCTCAATGATTACTCGAAGCGCATCCCCGGCTTTCTCCAGCAGGATGAAAATATGACCATAGCGTTGCTTATTAAATCCATGGATAATGGAGTTCTCTACAAAGGGTTGAAGTGTAAGTTTGGGGATAAATAATTCCTGCAATTCCTGATCTGCCATAATCCGATATTCCAGTCCATCACCCCAGCGCAGCTGCTGAATTTCCAGATAACACTCAATATGCATAAGCTCATCGGCTATCGTAATAAAACTGTTCCCGTTAGACAGACCAATTCGAAACATTCGGCCCATTAGTTCTAAAATACGGCTCAATTCCTCCTGTCCTGCTTCAATTGCCATCCAGTTCAGCTGATCCAGCATATTATACAGAAAATGAGGATTAATATTTGCCTGAAGGGCTTCAATTTCAGCTTTGCGCTGCTGCTCGTGCCTGCGTTCAAGCGATTGATAAAGTTCTTCAATACGTTTATTTTGTTTATGATAACCGGCGAACAAATAACCAAATTCATTCTCATAATCATCTGGCAGATCAACTTTGTTCCCTTCAACAGAGTACATACTCATCGCATGAACTAGCTGCTTGATTGGTTTTGTAAATTGTCTGCTGATAAAGTGAGTTAGGATCAAGATCAGCAGGATGGCAGCAACACCTATCACGCCGATCCATTCTGCCAACTTTAAGCTGCTTGACGTAATTTTGTCCCACGAAGTAAATTCAATCAATGTCCAAATCGAATGATTCAATCTAGAATATACAAGCAGTGTATCTCCATCGTTCGCTGTCCCTTTTAAATGAACATAACCTGACTTATCACTCTTCAGATCGATCCACTGAGACCAGTCAGACTGATCAATTGGATTTCCTGCTTTTATAACTTGCTGTCCTTCTATATTGGCAAGAATCCGGTTAGAGCCTTGCGAATTACCAGCGAGGAGTTCCCGAATTTCGTTTGCCTTGATATGAATAACAAGAACACCGAGATAGTCGTTATCACGTACGATTTTTCTCGCGAAGCTGAGTACTGGTATCTCTCCCTGGTTGCTTAAGAAAGCATACTCTCCAGTCCAGCAGAAATCACTATTTTCCAGACAATTTGAAAACTCCTGCTGATTCAGTGACCCAAAATCCCGAAATTGAATATAATTCTGCCTTTCACTCAGGATGGGGCTATGCATATAAAGGTCAATCCCTTGGATTAAAGGAATCGCAAACGTCAAATTTGCCAGTGAGCTTTCTATATTTACACGACTGCGGTAACGCTCAAAATCATCCTGCTTTTTCAGAAGGAATCTAGTTAATTCCGTATCCCTAGAGCTAGACAGAGAAATTTGTTCAATCATGATGAGCCGGGTTGTGATCTCATTATTCAGTTCATCAAGCAGTTGTTGCTGATAATAAGAAGTGTTTTGTACGAGTGCTTTGGACGAATTGGAGTAACTTGTCCATGCGGTAATTGCAATTACCAAGATCAGTACGACAGCAAAACTTTGGAAGAAAAGACGGTCAACCTTACATTTTTTAAAAGGATTGGGCAAAGTCGATTACCTTCCTTTCCAAAATCAAACAAAATAAACGGTAGAACGGCGAAGGGGGTTCGCCATTCTACCGATTTTTAATTGGAACTTTTCTTCATATTATCCTTTTATTCCCGTAGTCGCAATCCCTTCTACGAAGTACTTTTGCAGGAACATAAAGAGAATCGTTGCCGGAAAGATAGATACTAGTGACATTGCGAGTAATTGTCCCCACTCCTGCGCAGATTGCGAATCATTAATCATTCGAAGTGCAAGACCTACCGTATACTTATCAACCGTATTTAGGTAAAGAAGATGCCCCAGGAAATCATCCCAATTCCAGAGGAAGCAGAAGATCATTACCGTGATGATTGCAGGCAGGGTAAGCGGAACAACCACCCTCCAGTAAATACCGAACCATGAGCATCCATCTATTTTGGCGGATTCATCTAATTCTCTTGGAATACCGCGTATGAATTGAATTAATAAAAAGACGAAAAAGGTACCGCCCGCTCCGCCAGCAAGCATGTGAGGAACAATGAACGGCAAGTACGTATTCACCCAGCCGAGCTGATAAAACAGGGCATACTGCGGAATAATTAACACCTGACCCGGCATCATGAGCGTAAGCATCAGGATAGAGAACCAGAAACCTTTGAGCGGAAAGTCAAGTCTTGCAAATCCGAAGGCTACTAGCGTACAAGACACCAGGGTGGTGGCAATAACCGCAATTTCAAGTCCAAACGTATTCAGATAAAAATCGGTAAACGTATGTCCGGGAATAGAATTCCATCCCTCCACAAAATTGCTCCATTTCGGAACGGCCGGAAAAATCCCCGGAGAGGTCAGTTCTGTGCTGTCTTTGAGCGATGCTCCAATCCACCAGAGAACAGGATAGATCATGACGAAGCTAAAAAGTATCATAAACATATGACGAGCTAATGGCTTCCAACTTCTTGTCATTTCCGCTTCCCCCTTCCTGATTCTGTCTCATAGAAGACCCAATACTTCGATGAATAAGAAATGAGCAGTGTTGCGATTACAATCATAACAAGCATGATCCATGCTAGAGCGGAAGCATACCCCAGCTCATAACGACTGAATGCCCTCTCATATAAATATAAGGCGTACACGTAAGTGGAGTTCATGGGTCCTCCGTTCGTAATAACAAAGGCTGAAGTGAACATCTGGAAGGCACCAATGACACCCATAATTAAATTGAAATAAATGATCGGTGAAAGCATGGGCAACGTAATTTTGAAAAATTGAACTATTTTGTTCGCCCCATCAACTGAAGAAGCTTCGTACAAATCAGTAGGAATCTGTTTTAACCCTGCGAGAAAAATAACCATCGTAGAACCAAACTGCCAGACAGTCAGCAGAATCAAGGTACCTAGCGCTGTATCCGGACTTGTTATCCAGCCTTTTCCTTCAAAACCGAAGACCCCGATAATCTTGTTAAAAATGCCGTCAACACCAAAAATGTTACGCCAGAGCAGCGATACCCCGATACTGCCGCCGATAAGCGAAGGGAAATAAATAGCTGTGCGGTAAAAGCCAATTCCTTTGATCTCCTTGCTGAGAATCATGGCGACAAACAGGGCAGCAAGGAGTTTCAAAGGTACGGAAGCTAGAACATACATAAAGGTTACTTTTACGGAATTAATGAATTTCGGATCCGATGTAAAAATACGATCATAATTTTGAACCCCAATCCATTCGATTGGCTGCATCAAGGTATAGTTGGTAAACGAGTAATACAGCGATAAGAATAACGGATATGCTGTCAGCGCAAGAAATCCAATCAGCCAAGGAGAAATAAATAAATAACCTGTAAGCGAATCATTCCATTTGTTTTGAAAGAACGGTCTTTTTTTACTTTTAACGACAGTTTCAGCAGACGCAGCAGTCGTACGATTCATCCGTGTTCACCTCTTGGATCTCATAATGGTATGCATCAAGTATACATTTGGTATAAAGTGTGCTAAATGAGAGCAATCCTCGAATTCTTTCAAAATTTAACGATATAAAAAAGGACGGAACCTACCGCTTCCCATTCTGCCGTAATATGTAAGAAATTTCGCTCCAATACCTTCATCATTAAAAAAGCCTAGGACACCATTGTCCCAGGCTTCTTCCTTCCTTATTTTTCGTAAGATTGTGCAGCTTCCTTCAGCTGCTCAAAGGCTTGTTCCGGTGTGACTTTCTCAAACATAAGCTGGTCACGGACGAGTACCCAATCTTTGTCAATAAAGTTGGTCCAACCTCCTGCCCCGGCTGACCATTTCTGGCCATCCGGCTCTGTAGCGCGGAGAAGCCCTAAGCCAACCTTATCCAATTCGCTCATGTTCGCTTCGAGGGAAGTCGCAATATCTTTATTAGCCGGCAGTCCGCGGAACGTTTGCAATAGATCGGCCGCTTCCTGGCTGTTTACGAACCAGTCGATAAACTTCTTAGCTTCCACAGCGTACTTAGAATTCTCTGTAACAGCAAGGAACATGGACGGCTTCAGCCATCCGCCTGCTTCTTCAGCACGCGGCATGGTTACAAGGGCATAAGCACCTGGTTTGATGCTGTCCCACGTTCCCAGATTATTAGAAAAGCTATAACGCATCAATACTTTGCCTGAGGCCATTAAGTCCATTTGCGGATCATTTTCTTTATCTGATGCATTGACGTCGGCAGGCGGAACTAATCCTTCCTTACGCAGTTCATCAAATTTCTTCGTCCATTCCAGGAAGGTAGCTTGGTCCACATTAAAATGTCCATCATCTGTAATCACTTGGCCTTTTCCTTTAGCATATTGGTAGGCTGAGTATACAAAGTAGTTACCGCCATAGTCTAACGTAAAGTACTGACCCTTTGGCAGTTTTGTTTTCGATTCCTTAGCCAAAGAGAAGAATTGATCCCAAGTCCACCCATTCTCTGGATTTGCGACTCCAAGCTTATCCATAGCCGCCTTGTCATATACCATTCCAAATGCTACTGAACCCAGCGGTACAGCATATTGCTTGCCGTCAAGTTGACCGCCTGACAGAAGTTTTTCGTCAAATTTGCTAACATCCACTTCAGGTGATAAATCAATTAATTGATTACGAGACATCCAGTCCGGCATCCAGCCCGGATCTAGCTGAACAATATCTGGTGCGTTTTTCGCTGCAGCCTGTGTTGACAGTTTATCCAAATACCCGTCCATTCCGGAATACTCCGGTTCGAATGTAACATTTGGATTGTTTTTGGTGTACAAATCCAGCGCAGCCAAAGTAGCTTCATGACGCGGCTGAGAGCCCCACCACATGATGCGAAGCTTGACTGGATCAGTGCTTGACGCTGTTTGTTCCGATGACGTATTGTTGGCAGGTTTTACAGTGGAATCCGCATTGTTCTTTGTGTCTCCGTTTCCGCTGCATGCAGCTAAGATTCCTATAGAAGCTGTAATTGCTAAAATCGAAAGAGAACGCTTCCACTTAAACATCTTTAACCCTCCCGTTTTCTCTAAATTATCATTCTTACAGCGTATCGTAGCACTAAATAATCGCGGTTTATATGAGAGTAATGCACGATTTATTATAAAATGTCACCGAAATCATTTAAAATGAACGAGCATTATCAAAGCCTTCTCATTTCCCAGACTCTAATACAAGAACCGCTGCAGTAACTTCCTTTGCCTTTTCATAACACAAAAAATAACCTGTAGGATTAAGACGTTCCTATCGCCCCCTACAGGTTATTCCCTACATTTTTTAGTTACTGCTTCGACTTATAAAATTCATGATACAGTTTCATGAGTGCCCTTTTCTCAATACGAGAAACATAGGACCGCGAAATACCAAGCTCCTTCGCAATCTCTCGTTGTGTCCGTTCTTCTCCGCCGGTTACCAGACCAAACCTGCCCACTACCACTTCTTTCTCCCGATCATCGAGAATATCTAGGTTCTGATAGATTTTGCTCTTCTCTATTTTAAGCTGAACCTTATCCATTACCTCATCGGCTTCGGTACCGAGGATATCTATAAGGGTAATTTCATTACCTTCCTTGTCAGTTCCTATCGGATCATGTAGAGAAACATCTTTTCTTGTCTTCTTCAAGGAGCGGAGATGCATCAGTATCTCGTTCTCTATACAGCGTGCAGCAAAAGTCGCCAGTTTCGTCCCTTTTCCTTGCTGGAAACTCTCAATGGCCTTGATGAGTCCAATCGTTCCAATCGAGATCAGGTCTTCTTGATCTTCACCAGTGTTATCAAATTTCTTCACAATATGTGCAACCAGCCGTAAATTATGTTCAATAAGTAAATTACGTGAACGGGCATCGCCTTCGGCCATTTGCTTTAAATGCTTTGCTTCGTCTTTCTCAGACAAAGGCTGAGGAAATGCATTATTTTTTACATAAGACACCAGCAAGGAAAGCTCTTTAATAAATAGTGCAATCGCCGTAAATAATCCAGGCACGGGTGACACCTCCTACAATTTTCGGGACAGTTCTTGGTTTGTCGTCTAATCATTGTATGTAGGCATACACCTATTCGTGCCTGTACGGCGGAAATAGCTAATTACCGAAAATTTTAAAATATCATTTCAGCAATCCTTATTGTTCAAAACGGAACCAGCCAAAATCAAAATTGCTTCCTGGCAAGAAGATAAAGGTAACTTTCTTAAGCCCTGTAACTTTCTCCAGCTCAAACCCACGTTCCACGTATCCTTCGGACTCTAAAAATTCGATAAGTTGATTGTTTGAACCCTCCTCATCCTCGAAGCGAACATGGATGGTATTCTTATCAATTAGCGATCTTCCATGAATAACGAGCTTTGAAACTCCTTCTGCTCCAAAATCCATCTGTTCGAACGTAAGGGATACGTTATTTCCGATCCCTTCCACTCCCTGTTCAGCTAAGGTAAAGGTATCTCCGTAAATACGATCACAATCTGCCGCCTTATTTAGCTCAAAGGCCCGGTTCTTTTTCTCAAATGAGAATCCCTTGATATGCACTTTTTTCTGCAAAACAAAGCAAAGAGAAGTAACCCCAACAAGTCTTCTTGATAGTTGATACGTTTCCGCTTGATAGACATTCCACTGCGATTTTTTCTGATAGATTACATCAGCCAGCAGTTCACTGCCTTTTTCACCCGGCATCCCTTCCCATATCTGCATTTCATAAGGATCATCATCCAGCGCAAAGATTGGAATTGTGATCAGGTCAGATCCATAGGCGCCGAAATCAATATTACGATAGCAGACCTCCGTCTCTCCATCTCGGCTTGTCGCTACACCGCGTTCATTTCCATTGCCGACTTCCCCTTTCACTTCATCGTGAAGCCCTCCAAAAATAAAGCTGTACGGATCTTTAAAAGCAGTACCCAAACCTGTTGCAGTAAATTCCAACTGGGATATTATTCTGATCTTATCCGAGCCATTCTTACTCATACAGCGGACTCGAAAGCTTCCATCCCCGAGTGCCGTAATCTTCGCTTCTTGGCCAAAGGATTCAATTCGGGCTAGACTAGACTCAATCCCTGCATCATTCACCACACTCCAAATTACATCTTTATACGATGTGTCCGCAGGGAATAAATTAGCTTGCACCGTCATCTCTTTTGTCGATTCATCAAACTGTTGCCCAGAAGGACTCAGCAGTTCAATTTTGCGAAGAGGAATTTCATCTACCATTCCAAGATTAGGCTGCAGCTCTTTGTTTTGGGTACTTGCAGAAATGCCATCTAATATGCTCTCATCTGCCGGCAGAGATGTAATTTCGATCTTTTGGCTTTCTAACCCTTTTGATGAAACTTCCACCTTGATCGTACCTGGCTCTAGCGTTGTTCCAATAATCGCCATCAGTTTACCGCTGAACAATCTTCGGGTTGTACCCTTGTATGGATCGTAATCTGTACTGTCCCCATTGTCTAAGCCTAGTAAGCGCCCGGCTCCTGTAACCTGTACATGTACACGGCTATTCGCATTCTCTACCGGATACCCATGCTCATCTTCCATCAAAATCTCGATGTAAACGACATCGGTTCCATTTGCTGTAACCGTATTCTGATCCGGCTTCAAACCGATTTTACTCGCATCACCAAAGGATCTTCTCACATCGACCGCAATCACTTGATCTGACTCATCATAAGCAATCGCTTTCAGTTCTCCCGCTTCATAAGGGATTTTCCACCAGCCTACCAGCTGATCTCCGTGCTCATGGTCAATTTCATAGGTTCCTACCGTTTCCCCATTGAGCTGAAGTTCAATCTTTGGTGCATTCGAGCAGACACGAACATCAATGATTTGACCCGGGTTAAAATCCCAATAGGGGAAAATATGAATCATGGGCTTCTTCTTATAATCCGTCCATGCAGCTTGGTAGATATAATAAGCGTCTTTCTTAAAGTTAGCCGTATCGATTTGTCCGAAATACGAATTTTTTGTATGATACGGTGTCGGCTCACCAATATAATCAAACCCTGTCCAAATAAACTGTCCCAGCGAGAAAGGCGCATCTCTTTCAGCGATAATGCATGCTTCTGCCGACTTTGCTCCCCAGCTCGTCGTGCTGTTCCCGAGTGCTGAACACTGCTCATCGTCATCATCCAGAATGGATTGTTCGAATGGGAAATGATAGATCCCCCTGCTTTGGACAACCGATGCGGTCTCACTGCCGTAGATGATCCAGTCCGGATGCTCTTCGTGATGCTTATGATAATATTTTTCTGCATAATTATAGCCGGCTAACTTCACGATATCTGCACATTTCTGTGCGTTTTCCCATGGCATATAATTTGAGCCGATCGTCACTTTGGCATTGCCTTTGTAATCATGAAGTTGGACTTCTTCCATCAGCATCTTCGTTACTTCTTGTCCTCTCTTATCTGCATGCGTATCATAAATTTCATTGCCGATACTCCACATCAGCAGGCTTGGACGATTACGATCCCGCATGACCCAGCTTTTCACATCAATCGGTGCCCATTCCTTGAAAAAACGTGCATAGTCATAGGTCGTCTTGGGTCGTTCCCACATATCGAAACCTTCCGAGACAATCAGCATTCCCATCTCATCGGCTAAATCCATAAACTCTACTGCAGGCATATTGTGTGCTGTCCGAATGGCATTAACACCCATATCCTTCAAAATTTCAAATCGTCTTCGCAGTGCCGTTACATGAAACGCTGCCCCTAATGCGCCCAAATCATGGTGCTCGCATACCCCATTCAGCTTCATCTTCTCGCCATTTAACTTCAACCCTTGCTGAGGGTCCATGACTAGTGTTCGAAATCCGATGTTCTGAGTGATGCTTTCAATAACCTTCCATTCCTTCTCCGCTACATCACCTGGCAAGAGACATAATAATTCGGTTCTCAGCTGATACAAATGCGGTTCATCTGTGCTCCATAGCAAAGGATTTTCGGTATAGAGAACTTGACTTACTTTTGAAACCGCTTCACTCTTTTCAGGAATTACCTCTACACCATTCGTAATCATTTGGTCTTTGTACAGCAATGTATGTAATAGCTGAGTTTCCCCTGCGCTATGTAGATCAGTGTCAATTTCAATACTCCATTTATGCCCTTCTTGATTCGTGTGTATATACACTCCATTTGTCTCGATATAACTGCTTTCTCTTGTCTTAAGCCATACATTGCGATACATGCCCGCTCCCGAATACCAACGGCTGTTAGGACTTTGATGCACGACTTTCACGAGAATCTCATTCTCCCCTTCAATGAGCGCGTCGGTGATCTCAAATTCAAAGGAGGAGTAGCCATATTTCCATTCTCCCACATACGTATCATTCACATAAATAGTAGAGTCCATATAAACGCCATCAAAGCAGATTAGCGTATGTTTCTCTTTCTTCGATATCGTAAAGCGCTTACGATACCATCCAATACTATTTTCATATAAATCTAATGTGTTATAAATCAACCAGTCATGAGGGATATCTACCGGTTCAAAATCAAGCTCTGTTATAGCCGTTGTTTCTAAATCACTCTTACAAAACTCCCAGCTATCGTTAAACAATTTCTTATGATTCACTGTGCATATCTCCCTTTCTTCCACCCTATAATGTGTTCTCGATTAATGCCGAACTAATCAATAACAAGAATTCGTGGAGATGTGGCAGCGATTACTCTTGAGGAAGCCCACGAACCTATTCCTACCGCAATGAAGGTAACAGCCGCAAAAGAAAGAACTCCTCCCCAGTGCAAAATCAAAGGAAGCTCCGCAATCCCATAATCCGATAGAATCGTCCCAAGCAAGCTCGGAAGTAAATAAACACCCAGTAAAATACCAATGATGACTCCCGCAGCAGAAAGAACGATCAGCCCTATCGAAATCGATAATCGAAGATCCTGTGAAGATAATCCAATCGATTTATAAATACCGTAGGTTTTGCTTTCTTTTCGAATGGTCATTCGACTGATACTGTATATGATGATAATCGTTACTCCGGTGAACAACAACCCCATCATGCTCATCGGCAGAAGCAAAGAGGCTACCGCTTGTTTAAATGTGGCATCTAATAACGTCTGCATCGTTGCTGCTAACAACGAATTTCTATGCTTTTCATTTATTTCATTGTAGCCTAAACTCGACTTCTTCCGAATATATTGAGGTTCTGAAGAATTTGCTTCGCCATCATAACCTATATACCCATTCCATCTAGAAAAAGGATGAAAAAACAAAAAGCATACCCTTCACAGCCTTTACGCTGTTCAGAATATGCTTTATTAACCATGTCGTTACTTAAACGACAATTAGATGTGTTCTTTGCAGAACGTTTCAAGCACGGCCAATTCATCTTCTTCAAGATCAAAGTCAAGATATTTTTCGGTTACATTTTCATACAATTCGTACTTAATAATTCCATCTTTAGGCTCGTCCGCTCTATAAATAACGCGAATGTAAACCCCATTCTCAGAGTACAACTCATCATCTTCCTCTGGATCAATTACGATTTGGAACTCATATCTAGACCCTTCTACAATACCAAAGGGGTCGTTAATTTCTTGTACCTCAAATTCTGTAATTGTTAACATATAATTTTATGTCACCCTTTCTGCCTGTCTTAAAAGATTCATTATAACTGATCTTATGTACTCATACTATCCCTCGGAACCCTTCTTTAAAACGGAAAGCTTGGTATTTGCATAAAACTACAGTCTTTTTCGACATTTTCCGATATACTTTACATAGCAATCCATAGGAGCAGGAGGAGAAAGAACCAATGGCTATCTACCAGTATAGGATGATTTTAAGACAGAATTGCCTTGGGAGAAACAGGGGTGTCTACTTGTGACTGACATTGAACTCACAAAAAAAAGAAATAACCGCTTGGTTTTTGTCCTTGCAGCAGTTAGCACAGTAAACGAAATGCTTAGTTTTACAATTGGGATCTCACTCCAATTTATACTTCTAGTAATGGGTACCATATTTCTCATTATTGTGCCTATGACACTTCTATCGAATCATCCAAAATTCACTCGGACTGTTCCTTACATAAAATACTTTATTACCCTCATTAGTGGTGTTGCTTTATTTTTATTAATCAAGGTCGATCCTCATATGATCAATATTATGACGATGTATTTTTATGTGGCCATCATGGGCATCTACCAGGATCGAGTGATTAATGCACTCACCCTGCTCATTACCTTGTCGATCTTATGTTTCTATTTTTTTACTCAAGGAGAAAATATATTTCATTCCACAGATGTTCAGGACCTTCTTTTCTATATCATAACTTTTACTTTGGTATCTGTCGTAAATCTGATGTATGCGCAGTTTAATAACACGTTACAGCAGGAAAAAGAACAAGAAAAACAAAGAGCATTAGAAGCCAAAAGCGCAATGGAAACGATGCTGACTAAAATTACAGAATCCGTTCAGGCTGCGAATCAGTATCAGAATGACTTACAGGTTGCCACAAATGAAACCAATCAACGATCGATTGAGATTGTATCTTCCATCGAAAACATCATTGAATCGTTTGAAATGCAGAACAAACAATCTTTGCTGCTAGCTAATCAGTTCAATCAGGTTAATGAGCAGATTAACAATCTATTAATACCCACCCTTTTACCACATCAACAAAGCTCTTCTTCCTCAGCTACAACCATAGATTTAACAGTAACTGCACCTGTAGAAGTGGCTCTTTGTGAGATGAAATCCATGTTACAGGATCTTGGAGCGGCAACAGAAATAACAGTAGATATGACCGAATACAATAAAGGAAGTCTACATGATGTACTCCATCTGGTCTCAATTCAACAGCAGGAAATCCACTCTCTATCTGAAAGTTTTGCCAAACTTGAAAAACAGCTTAGCCGGATGAACCGGAGAAGCCAACTATAATTGAACACAGGCATTCCATTTTGGAATGTCTTTTTGCTACCATTTATAACGATCTATAATCATATTGGCCACATTTTCAGCATCGACCTGAGTGTTATTAATCCGCATATAATTTTACTCCGAAAACTCTCCTTCTAGCGAATTATGGCGGTACTGTTTCATCGTGTCCAGTAAATCCTGCTTTGAAAAGTGATGTCCCGCTTGGTTGGTTTATGTTCAAGTCGATTCGGTGTTTGGTTGCGTCTCAGCCGTTCCTCCGTATCTGCCTCTAGTTCAACATAATATATGGATGCCCCCTGCGAGGTGAAAATACTACTAAATCTTCTCCACGTAGTCTCGATCCTCAGGAAGGTCTAAAGCCCATACAAACGTAAAGATGAGACCCGCAAGATCACTTTTTGCTGCCTCTTCAAAAATCTCTTTTCGAAACAAGTTCACCAGCCGTTTCCCCGCGGGACTACTACAGCTAAAAAAATTAGAAACCAAATCAATCGTCATATGATTATGAAAAAGCTTCATTCCTGTCTTACGGGCTAATTCCTGCCCTACCGTCATTTTACCAACGGCCTGCGGACCAAAGATGATCACGAATTTCATTGGTTATCCCTTCTAAATTATATCCATATTATTCCTATTATTTATGGATTATGGTAAGGTTCAAGTAATGAAATTGCCACTTCATCTG
Source organism: Paenibacillus polygoni (assembly GCF_030263935.1). Lineage (NCBI taxonomy): Bacteria > Bacillati > Bacillota > Bacilli > Caryophanales > Paenibacillaceae > Paenibacillus > Paenibacillus polygoni. Next base: position 3,868,674 of record NZ_CP127162.1, read on the forward strand.
TGAAAAATAATGTTTTAGTAGGAGGTAAACAGATATGTTCTCGAAAAAAGAACCAAAAGATAAAGAAGCCCAAAAACAAGAAAAGCATCAGCCAGAATCGCATCAAAGCCCAAGCGTATATTTGGTTAACGATGCCATTGAAGACTTCGCTAAACGTGGAGGTTTTGATGATCTGGCAGGAATGGGAAAACCTCTAAAGGTTCCAGAGGGGGATGCACTGTCCGGTGTTCTAAAGAACGCAAATTACCTCCCTCCCTGGGTTGAGCTTAGAAAAGAAATTGCAGAAGAAATGAAACTCCTCATTCATAAAATGAATCATATTAACCCAGGGGAAGTAGAGATCGAGATTGAACTACTTAATGAAAAGATTAAAAACTATAATAAAAAAGTACCAAATCCTGTTCTACAAAAAGGATTTGTATCCGAGCAAACACTTGAAATCAAATATGAAAATCACTGGCGATAATATAGTTCATCCCATTGCCATCATAAAAACGGCTGTGCTGAATTAAACTCAGCCATATAAAAACTGCACCTCCAATGTTAGTTGATATCTAACATTGGGGGTGCAGTTCAAACTCAGCAGTTTAACCTATTCCGCTTATTCCATTATCATAACGTTACTTTTTCTTAATCATCACCGTTCTAGAATTCGTAAAAGCAGCAAGTCCTGATTTACCGTGTTCTACGCCAATCCCAGACTCTTTATGGCCGCCAAAAGGGAAGTCAGGCTGCATGACTTGAGATTCATTAATCCAGACTGTTCCTGTTTCTAGGCGTGAAGCCACATCATACGCCAGCTCCAAATCTTTGCCCCAGACAGAACCGGCAAGACCATACTTCGTATGATTAGCACGCTGTACCGCTTCATCCATATCTTTATATTTTAAAAGCGGTACAATGGGGCCAAACGGCTCTTCCTGAACGAGCCGAGAATCTTCTGGTGGATTATCTACAATTGTAACAGGAATATAATATCCTTTACCTGCAGGAATTTCTCCTTCATAAGCAATCCGGGCTCCGCTGTCTTTTGTCTCTTTAATGAGTTCCTTCACCTTGTCATACTGCATTTTGTTCTGCAACGGACCTAGACCCGTCTTCGGATCAGAAGGATCTCCTACCTGAATCGTCTTCGCATAAGTGATCATTTCTTCCAGCACTTCATCATACATCTTTTCATGAATATAAAGTCGTTTTGCATCCACACATACTTGTCCTGTATTCGCAAAAGCTGCCCAGAATAACCCTTCAACCACTTGCTTCGGATCTGCATCAGGCAGTACAATCGCGGCATCATTCCCGCCTAGCTCAAGGGTTGTTCGTTTTAGATTGTCTGATGCACTCTTCATTACTTTTTTCCCTGTTGCCGTTGACCCTGTGAAAGAGATTTTATCCATTCCTTCATGCGCTGTCATCCAAGGACCTAGATCGTCACCACCCGAGATCACATTCAGTACTCCTTTAGGGAATAAATCCTTAGCGAGTTCTGCCATACGAAGGGTAGAAAGCGGTGTATTAGGAGATGGTTTAACAACGAGTGTATTCCCGGTAAGGAGTGCCGGTGCAATTTTCCAAGCCGCCAAATTCATAGGATAATTCCATGGAACAATAGCCCCTACTACACCAAGAGGAACATACTGCAGTACCACCTTATGTACTTCGGAATCCTCCAAGATCTCTTCCTCTAGACGCTGCGAAGCGATTGCCCGGTACCACCGAATCGAGTCTTCCATCTCAGCCTGGCTTGCCTGAAGCGGCTTCCCATTCTCATTCATAAGCAGTTCTGTTAGTTCTTCTTTGTTCTTCTCTATTACATCCGCTAGTTTCATCAGCAGTTCTGCACGTTCCTCCGTTGGTCTGCTCGACCAAGCAGGGAAGGCTTCCCTGGCTGCTGCAACCGCTTTATCTAAATCCTCACGTGAGGCATCAGGAACTTCAGCGATGACCTCTTCATTGGAAGGATTAATTACGGGAATCGTTTTTTTCGTCTGAACATACTCGCCGTCAATTAACATGCCCATAGGTTTGTTTAATGTAATCGTTTTCATTTTTGGTTCCTCCGTTTCGCATTTACAGTTCCCACACCGGAACTGTTTTAAAGATGAGATATAAGTATTGATTCTTCAATATAATTATTTCACTTGATTTATGTTATGCAGAATAAACTGCTTCACATCTGGCATACCAGCAAAGGTCTTGATGCTGTAAGTAATTTCTACAGACGTCTCAGCATCCCAAGCTTCCACTTTCTCCATGATGCCTTCCTTCAGTTGAAAACAGATAGCTTCCCCATTTACTTCAATTTCCGCAGTATGTGGATCCGCAAGACCGGTGTAAATTGCTTTAGCTTCTATTTTATTAGATTCACTTGTTTTGATCTCGGTTTTATTTTGAGTCGTCTCTGAAGTTGTTTCATATATAATCGGCTTTTCAGGGGAGTCTGCTGTACTGAGCTCTGCAGCCGCCGCCTGTTCTGCGTTAAAAGTAGCCACAGCTAACATCAAAATACTTCCCGTTAACAACGTCGAATGATGTTTTCGTCTTTTCATAAGTTTATCCTCCCAATCCTGAGTTAAGCTTACTTTTCATTACACGGAAAATGATGGGTTCAATCATATCACGTAAAGAGGGGGTGCATTTCAAGTTTGTTTTTTTGCTTTTCGGCTTTGTTTTTTATCGGTATAATATGAAAGGTTGCAGGTGATTTTTAATATACATCTAGAGACAATACATACATTGGATTGGGAGAAGAAGAAATGCAAAGTGAACGACGGTCATTTAGTAAGTATGAACTGCTTTATATTATTGGCATTGTTGCCATATCGTTTTCCTCTATTTTTGTAAAATGGTCTGAGGCGGAAGTATCTGTCGTTGCCATGTATCGGCTTTTTTTAACAAATCTATTGATGACTCCACTGCTCTATAAGTACCGCCATGACATCTTTCGATTAAGCAAAAAAGATTGGCTGACACTTGGTATCTCCGGCATCATGCTTGGACTCCACTTTTTATTATGGATGAGCTCCTTACGGCTGACTACTGTAGCCAGTTCTACGGTCATTCTGACACTTGAACCGATTCTTGTAATGCTGGGTTCCATGTGGATTTTCGCTGCCAAACCCAATCGTATGATGCTCATAGGCATGGGAATGGCTGTAGCCGGTTCCGTCATTATTGGAGCGGGTGATTTCCAGGTATCTGGGCATGCACTCAAAGGTGATTTTCTCTCTTTGCTTGGCACGATTGCGGTAGCCATACATATGATTATTGGGCAATATGCGCGAAAGAACATCAGTGCTTTTGTCTATAATTTCTGGGTGTTCCTATTCGCAGGTTCTTCCCTGGCCGTGTATAACGCGGGAAACCAGATTCCTTTTACAGGATACGATGCTCGCGAATGGGGAATCTTCCTTCTTCTTGCGATTGTACCTACTTTGCTCGGTCACTACCTGTTTAATTGGCTGCTAAAAGTAATGAATGCAACCACTGTATCCATGTCTGTACTTGGAGAACCGGTGATTGCATCTCTTCTCGCTTGGGTACTGCTTGGAGAAGCGCTGACCATCCTGCAGCTTATCGCGGGAGTAATTATACTTGCCGGGGTATGGTTTTTTCTTCGGTATGGTAGTGAACCTCTTGATGCAGAGACTATACCCCTGGTAGAAGCAGTAGATCCCTTGAATACGATAAGTCCCATTCCTCAAACCAAAGGATAACGCGTAAGCGCGTAAGAATATGAAGTAGAAGTCATCAAAAAGGAGGAAGCTCAAATGAACTCAATCGTAAGTATGAGATGGGTCCTGGCAAGAATGTATGAGCCAGATCTCTTTATCGCAGACTGCCGTTTTTCTCTGGCAGAGCCTGAAGCAGGAAGAACGGCTTTTCAGCAAGACCATATCCCTGGAGCGGTTTATTTTGATCTTGAGCACAGTCTGTCCTCTCCGCTGCAAGATCAGGGACACGGGGGACGTCATCCTTTTCCGGATATCGAAAGCCTTGCGCAGCTATTGCGAAAATCAGGCGTAAGTAACGAGACACGTATTGTTGTGTACGATGATCAGGGCGGTGCGATGGCTTCCCGTCTATGGTGGCTGCTGCGCTATATGGGCCACGAAGAAGTATACCTGATGGATGAAGGATACAGTGCCTGGAAAGCAGCGGGATTTCCGGTTACGGCAGAGGTGCCGGTTCGTATACCTGCTTCTTTTACACCTCGTCTTCAGCAGCATCTACTCGCAAGCTTGGAAGAAGTTCGAGAAGCTTCTAAGCAAGGATCTTCCTTACTCATTGATTCTCGTGAACATGCACGTTATTTAGGACTTGAAGAACCGATTGATCATACAGCAGGACATATTCCAGGTGCGATCAACTTATTTTGGAAAGACAATCTCAACTCGGACGGTACATGGAAATCCCACGATGCACTTGCAGATCGCTTCCACCACCTGCCGAAAGATCAGGAGATCATTGTATACTGCGGTTCAGGTGTCACGGCTTGTCCTAATGTGTTAGCTCTTCGCGCAGCGGGATTTGATAAAGTGAAACTATATGCAGGAAGCTGGAGCGACTGGATCTCCTATCCGGAGAATCCGGTGGCGACTGGAGACGAGTAAAACGAAAAGAATCCGTACTCATCGCGGATTCTTTTTGTTTTTTTATTTATATAAATCCACCCATCATTACAGTGAGCGAATACAGTAAGCGGATATTTACTTAGGGATTGTTTTACTTTTTCTTCTTCGGTTAATTACAACTTACAACCATGTATATATCGAAGGAGGTTACATAATGTGGGCTGCACTCTTGTGGGGCGGATTTTCAGCTTCCGCTGTTTTGTTGGGCGCGCTGGCCGCCTTATTTATGTCTATTCCTAAAAAAATTACCGGATTTATTATGGCTTTTGGTACCGGTACTCTCATCGGTGCAGCAGCATTTGAACTTTTAGATGAATCACTAAATAGCGGCGGAATTAAAGCAACAGCTTTAGGCTTTGCTGCGGGCTCTATCGTTTACACTGCCTTTGACCTTTATATATCTAACAAAGGCGGAGCCAACCGTAAACGATCGAGCAACAATAAAAAAGATTCAAAAGAAGAGAATCAGAGCGGCCTCGGCATTTTTGCACAGGAACTGTAATGGATGCTATACCGGAATCGATCATGCTGGGAGCTAGTCTTCTGGCAGGTAAAGGAGTCAGTATTGTGCTTGTTGTTTCCATCTTTGTAAGTAACATTCCCGAAGGACTCTCCAGTACCATTGGACTCAAAAAAAACGGTTATTCCAAAGCGAAAATCGCTCTTATGTGGGCTTGTGTATTACTCATTTCTGCCCTGGCTGCAATGGGCGGATATCTTTTTCTCGAACAACTGTCAGGTGAAATGAAGGCAGCAATCGGAGCTTTTGCCGGAGGAGGCATTATTTCGATGATCTGTTCAACCATGATGCCTGAAGCGTTTGAGGAAGGCGGACCTTTGGTCGGATTCATCGCTTCGATGGGACTTCTTGCTTCGCTGCTTCTAGATATTTGGTCTTGAGGAATCTGCAGGGTCAAACTGGATTATCGGTCGGCTATCAAATCTCCATAAAAACGAAAGAACCCACACTTTGTAAGGGTTCTTTTTCACTTTTAGTGCTATGAATTCATATGGACCGTGTAACAAGGATGTCTCCAACTCGTTATTCTGTACTTTTTTGTTCTTCTATAACATTAGCTACCGTAAGTGGCCCATGATGAGCATCGAAGAAATCGATCACCACATCCTCTAGATCACCCCGGGTTGTCTCTGTAGAAAGCGTAAACTCCAACTGACGAAACTGATACCCCTCGTCTACTGCATCCTTTTCGTAGGAAGCTATGCCCGTAGTGTAATAACCTTCACTCGCGCTTGTCGTATAGGTGGCTGTTCCCTCATCTTCCGCTGCTGCGGCTGACTGATTCCATTCGGTGAATGACAATGGCTCATATACGGTAAACCCTTTCTCATCAGCCCACTTCGCTTGATCTGGAAAATACGTACCTATTTTAGTAATCGCACAGCCCTGACAAGACCCAGCCGTGTCGCTATAACGAAGCGTTTGTTCTTTATTACTTGGATCGGTCAACGTTACCCCATAAGAACCATTCGCTCCAACGATCGCGGAAGCTTCCCAACCGATGGGCGCAAGCAGCAGATATCCAGAAGCCATGTCAGAACGATAGACAAGTACTGCTTGCAGTTCATCCTTCATCTCAGGTGGAATCTTATAACTTACAGCAGTTGGCGTAAGAATCTGAAAAGGTTCTGACTGAGTACCATCATCTATACTGAGATCCGCTTTTGTTATTTGTAACGGGAGCTCTACTTCTTCACCATGGGTACCCCGGAACATAATGCCTTTTTCTGTAGAAGCGTTCAGATCAACTTCATAGTTCTCTGTTACCTGATGTGGAGGGGTTATTTGTGTTAGAGGCTGCTGACGATCTGTATTCCCCCAGGTACTGTAGATTATATAAATAGTACCAGCTAGTATAAGAAGCATAACAGCGGATATTATCCATTTTTTAAAACCTAACTTTTTCATCGTTCTTTTACCTCCTCTATGCCAGTATCTTTACTGAATAGACTAGTTTATAACGGTAAAAGTTTCATACTCAGCTTGAAATTCCATTATTTTTTGGAATCTTTGATAGATCGACATTACATCATTCAAAACAATGGTGTCATACATCGTTTGTGTATGTCTCTCATGGTTTGTAAGCCTGATCCTCGCAATCAGATGGTCTAACTCTACCTCACTAGAATCCTTAATTTTATCGACTTCTTCTAAAATAATCTTCACCGTATCCTGATTTATTTTTTTCCTTTGTACGCGTAAGAAAAGCTCGTAAATCGAATGATTAACCAATCTCATGTTCTCTAAAAAACGGTTCGCATCTTTTAACTCTCTCGTTTCATTGTTCAGAAGAATCCGATCTTCCATCAATGTCGAGATCGCAAATAGATGATGAATACTGTGAATATTGGTTGGATTGGGATTTTTAATAAAGTCATAAAACTCCTCTATAAGAAACCTAGACGTATCTTTGTACATTTGAACTAGGTCCTTTGTGCCTTTTTCAATGCTATGAGGAAGAATCAACCGATTCGCAAGCATCCCTATGCCAATACCCAGTATGACGTATAAAATTCGTTCGTATGTCACGACACCCATGCCACTCACTAGTGCAGCAGTTCCCAGTGCCGGAACTGTTGCTGTGAGAATAATCGTACGATATGCGACTGCAAAACTATTCAAATATCCAAACAGCAGGATGATCAGTGCATGGCTGGATGGACTATCAAATATACTGAACAACACAAAGAAGATAATAGCTCCCATTATCGTTCCTTTGAGCCGTTCAGTAAATCTAAACTTCGCAATTTCAGCATAAGGCTGCGTTACAGAGAAGATCGTAAACATCATCCATCTTCCCTGCTCAAGTGCAAAGTAATCTGTAATAAAAGCCGCGATCGTAACCGAAATGCTCAAACGAACAGCATAAGTAAATCGCACCGAATTTTTATTGAAATTGGCCATATGAAGATACGATTTTTTAAATAATCTTGGGATACCTTCCAATTTTTCGACTTTTCGTAGTTCCTGTTTCTCCGTATCTTGTAATTCCTCAAGCAGCTCATAAATCATTTCAAAAGTAAGAAATAATTCCGCAGCGGATTCGCGGTTAGCTGTTTCTTCCTCCTGTGTTAAGAATTGAAGCTTCTCTCCATCAAGTGGCTCTTTTCGAATAAAATGAACTACATTTCTTAATTCTGCCGTCAGCGCCTGAATAAACTCATCATTATGATAAGGTCCATCATATTGATCTAGCAACAGGTGCAATTTTTCGAGACAGGCCGAAATTTTGAGATAGATTCTACCTTCGTTTGATACATAATAGCCATCGACTGTGCGATGGTAAATCATCTTCCGTATCTCTTTAATGGTTTTTTCAATCGAATGATTGAAATGTAGAGTATCTTTTTGTAATTCAATCGCTTCTAACTTCTGAATCCATTGTTCCAAGATCAAAGCCAGGAGTTCACTGCCTATTTTTCCCATTTTATTTTTATTAACTATGAATTGAACTGCCATGATCATGACAGCACCGAATATCAGAGCCATAATACGAAGCGGCAATGTTTCAAAGGGTACAGGTGTCGTCAAGATAAAAAGATATTGTAAACCGAACGCAATCGTCAAAGGCTTCATTAGATTGAATGAAAAGAAATAGCCGACGATAAACATCGATACAAAGTTTAGAGGGATTGCGATCCACATGTGAATAGCCGATAAGTACCCAAATATCCCTTGCAGTAAATTAACAGCGAGTAAAAGAAAAAAGTTTTTCCAAGGGTTAGCGGTTAAATCTCTTTCCAAATACATAAGAGTGGCGATAACAATGGTTACACCTATAAGCGTATTATCCGTACTAAAGATAGAATTAAACGTAAAAATAAACAAAAGAATACAAATAAAAAGGGTTGTCTTTGTAAGTATTAGTTTTTTCATAAATAATATAGTTCACTAATAATTGAAGGTTTATTCCATCTATATTTGAACTAGATTAGACTGAACACTAGTCAAAAACACGGACCGACTTCATCCCTCTCTCATATGTTAGGGAGAAAGGGGTGAGCAGATCATTATGAACTATCAAAGTACGACCATTAAAAGTAAATGGACCAAAACAAAGTGGCTCGTAGACAGCACAAGAATAAAAAAGTATATCCCCCAAACTCTGCCCTTTACCTATACCAATTTAAAATTTATGATTTCTGAGTATTCCACCGTTTATGTTAAACCTGTAAGCGGTGCCGGCGGGCATCATATTGTCCGAATCACAAAAATAGGCGGGAGTTATCAAACTCAGCACAAATCCATAAAGAAACGTTACGCTACCATGGATGGGCTTTATGAATATTTAAAAAAACATACAAAAGGGCGAGATTATCTATTACAAAAAGGAATCAAACTTGCCACGGTTAAAGGCAGACCTTTTGACATTCGTGTCATGGTTCAAAAAACCAATCGAGGCGTGTGGAAAAGTACAGCCCTCTTTGTTAAAATCGGCAGACCGAATACCGTAGCAACAAACTACAACCAAGGCGGAACTATCGGATATTTTTCACGAACTTTGGCTCAAGCAGGATTCAGAAAGACACAAATAAATAGGATCACTGAAGAACTGATTACTCTAGGCGAATCGGTAGGAACTATATTTAACCAGCATGATCCTGGATTTCAAGAACTCGGGCTTGATGTTGCCTTGGACAAAGGCGGTGACCTGTGGATCCTTGAAGTAAATACAAGGCCGCAGATCTATCCACTTAAACAAATGAAGGACAAAAGCATGTATTACCGAATTTTAACCTATGCCAAGCAGTATGGAAGAAGGAAATAATGAAGCTAAAAGAACAACTACAGATTCTTAAGTCTCTTCATTTTCCTTTGCTCACGTATTTACAGTCTGAATCTAATTCATTATAATGAGTCTATTAAAAGAGCTGCGCAAGTTTTGGTTTGCACAAAGCGATTAAAGGATATCCTTTCCTTTAGTCGCTTTTTTTGTGAGTAATAAAGACAACGGAGGGATACACACATGAAGAAAAGAATGTATGACATGGTTATGCTCATAGTCGGAGCTTTTATTTTCGCACTTGCTGTCAATTTATTTATTATTCCTAATGATTTTGGAGAAGGCGGAGTTACAGGGATTTCCATTATCCTATTTTATTTATTTCAGTGGTCCCCTGCTGTCGTCAGTTTGGTTGCAAACAGCATCTTGCTGATTATTGGCTATCGACTTCTAGATAAAACGACTACGGTCTATACGATTATTGTCGTCGCTTTTAACGCCCTGTTCCTGCATCTTACTGAGAATTGGTATATTGCATCGAATGAACCGGTAATTAATGCGATTTTTGCTGGTTTATTTGCAGGGGTCGGTATTGGACTTATTATCAGAGTCGGGGGGACCACGGCCGGAACAACCATTCTAGCACGGCTTGCAAATAAGTTCTGGGACTGGAATATCAGCTATGCTTTGCTGTTCTTTGACCTTATTGTAGCCGGATTATCTATTTTTGTTATTGGTGTAGAAAAAACAATGTTCACCGTTCTCATTCTCTACATCGGTACGAAAGCGATGGAATTTATCATTGAGGGCTTAAATCCAAGAAAAGCAGTAACTATTATTTCTCCTCATCACGATCAAATTGCAAAACAAGTAACCGATATTATGGATCGCGGCGTTACCGTCCTGCGAGGTTATGGATATTACACGGGTGCAACGAAAGATGTATTATATATCGTAATCAATAAACAAGAAGTTTCAATGCTCAAAAAAATTGTAAAGGCCGCAGATGTGAATGCGTTCGTTACTATTCACGATGTACGGGATGTATTTGGTGAAGGATTTATCGATATTTCGAAATAGAGTTCCCTTATTTTAATCATAAAATGATAATAGGTTTTTCTCCCTCGTGAAAAATTGTTACAATAGAGTTTGAATGTGTGAATATAACTGAAGATTAGAATTGAAAGTGAGGCCTACCCATTACATGATTATAAAACCGAGAACCCGCGGATTCATCTGTACAACTTCCCATCCGGCGGGTTGTGCACGTCACGTAGAACAACAAATCGAATATGTAAAATCACAGCCGGCCGTTGAGGGGCCAAAAAATGTCCTCGTTATTGGAGCTTCTACCGGATATGGTTTATCGTCCCGTATTGTGGCTGCTTTTGGCGCAGGCGCAAATACCATTGGCGTGTATCGCCCAAGCGCGGGAAGTGAGAAACGTACCGCATCTGCAGGCTGGTATAACTCTGCCGCTTTTGAAGCAGCTGCGGAAGAAGCAGGGCTTGTTTCTTACAGTGTGACTGGCGATGCTTTTACAGAAGAAACGAAACAAAAAACGATAGAAGTCATTCGTGAAAAACTGGGACAGGTAGATCTTGTCGTATATAGTGTAGCAGCTCCTAGACGTCAAGATCCGGTTACGGGTGAGATGGTTAACTCGGTACTTAAGCCGATCGGTGAGCCATATACCAATAAAACGGTCAATTTCCATACCGGCGAAGTAACGCCGATTACGATTGAACCGGCAACAGAAGAAGAAGTTCAGCATACGGTTACCGTTATGGGCGGAGACGACTGGCAGCTATGGATTCATGCCCTTAAAGAAGGCGGCGTACTTGCCGAGAATGCAGTGACCATTGCTTACTCCTATATTGGTTCTGATATTACACAAGCGATCTATCGCGAAGGTTCGATCGGACAGGCGAAAGATCATCTCGAAGCGACAGCCCATACGTTAAATGATACACTTTCTGAAAACGGGGGCCGCGCTTATGTAGCAGTAAGTAAAGCACTTGTAACCCAGTCGAGTTCTGCAATTCCTGTCGTTCCGCTATATGTATCCGCACTTTATAAAGTGATGAAGGAAAAGGGACTGCATGAGGGTACCATTGAACAAATGTATCGTTTATTCGCAGATCGTTTATATCATGCGGAAGGCACGACAGTGGATGAAAAAGGCCGTATTCGAATTGATGACTGGGAGCTTCAAGCAGATGTTCAAGAAGAAGTTCGCCGCATCTGGAATGAAATTTCTACGGAAAATATCAATGAACTATCGGATCTTGAAGGTTATCGTAAAGAATTCTTCCAATTATTTGGATTTGAAATGGACGGGGTTAATTACGAAGCGGATGTAAATCCGGATGTAAAGATCCCGCAAGCCATTGCGGTTTCTGAATAAAATAATGAATAGCGATTCGGTCGGCAGTTCTTTTTCTGTCGGTACGGATCGCTTTTTTATATTAGGCTGTCTTCCTTACGAGGCGGTGCATATAGTATGAAAACCAGGATAGATAAGGAGGATGAATACAGGGTGCATATCCTCATCGTCAGCCCGGAGCAGTTTCCTTTGCCAGGAAGCGGATCTGTTGAAATTTGTATTCTTGCCATTGCTGAACAGTTATCTCAGCACCATCTAGTTACCGTAATCAGCCCTCTATTCTCTCATCAAACCGAAGAAACGTGGCGCAACCCTAAGCTGCGGATTAAACGAATAAACGGCGCAAAACATCCCTCTGAATACAGTAAAGCAGTGATTAAGACCATCACTCAGCTGGAACAGCCTGTCGATATCATCCAAGTCGATAATCGTCCCAGATCCATGTCGAGAATAAAGGAGGTATTCCCTTCCATACCGGTCGTTCTTTTCCTCCACTCGCTTACCTTTATCCCGCCGCAGAATCGTCTTATTACCTCTTCCCTTCAAAAGGCTGATCTTATCGTTACCAATAGTAAGTCGCTAAAACGAGCTGTCCTCCGTCGCTTTCCTATACAGGCAAAAAAAATCACTCATATCGCTCTCGGCGTTGACCATTTTCGCTTCAAACCGTTACATGAGACAGAGAAGCAAGTTTACTATGAACTCTATGGTCTTCCCGCAGATCGATTTCATATTCTTTACGTAGGCAGACTTATTCCCCAGAAAGGGATTTCTACCCTTATTCGTGCGATTCATCATCTTAAACCGAGCATCAAATCTAAAACTCATCTAATCATTGCGGGAAGAACAAAAAGTAAAGCTTACAGAAACACCTTACAAGAACTCGCTCAAAAACTGCACGTTTCCGTGACTTTTCTTGGTGAGATACCGCATGAGCAGATTCATACTTTATACCCGCTCGCTTCTTGTATGGTATGTCCCTCTCAAAAACACGAGGCCTTTGGTCTCGTCAATATAGAAGCCCTGTCGTGCGGGATTCCCGTGATCGCCTCCAGTAATGGAGGGATGAAAGAGATAATTACTCATGGGTATAATGGTTTCTTAGTAACCAATTATAAACAAGCAAAAAACTTCACTCCTCATCTCTCCCATCTGGCTCAATCAGCAGAACTATTAAGCTTAATGGGCGATAATGGAAGAACAACTGTACTCGAAAGATATGCTTGGCAAGTAACCGCTCAAAAGCTGGAATCTGTTTATATGAATTTGCTATAACGAGTTTGAGTTCGCTATGATTCGTTTGCTATGAAACCTATGTATCCGCCTGTTATTAGATTTGTTCTGATGGAGTGCGGTACATAATGAACGCTTCCTTCTCTCCCGTTCCTGGTTTCGTTGCTACTTCCTTCAGTTCAATAATGGCGATATCATGAAAAATAAACTGTACTACCCCTAAGGTCTGTTGCCGAAAGGAGTCATAAATCCGGCCTGCACTGCGACATCCTCGGGGAACGGAAGCTGAATTATTTGCTATATAACCCACTTGTCCATGAGAAGGCAGAACGACCCGGATCGCCTCAGGATCAGACAGATTATCAGGATCCTTCACAAGGAATACGGGATCACCCACTTTTACTTTTAAAGAACTCGGATAATATTTCATACCTATAATGGCTGCGTAAACCTTTTTATGCACTGTTCTTCCTCCTTTATCTTCAACACGATCAACATGTAATACTTACTATATCGGTAACCTATATTCGTTCTTTTACACTATTAACTAAAACTTTTGAACTATACCAGATTTTTTATTTCAATAAATTGGTTCTAAAGTCACTAAACTACCCTAAAACAAACCCATGTTGTTTTTCACTCAATTAGGAAAAATGAGATTTTAGTTCGATTCATTCTGCATATTTATGCAAAATAGATCTTTCCTTTCTTCTTACGCTGACATACCAAAAGAGCTCGACCCTAAGGGCCGAGCTCTTTTTTACTCTCGATTTGATTTCTATTACTAATTTAATTTATATATTATTCTTAAGTCAAGTTATTCTTCAGTCGATCCCTCTGCTGGTTCTTCAGAAACAGCGGTATCTTCACCTGTATCCGTATCTGCGGCTCTAAGCACGGTTACCGAAGCAATGAGCATATCTTCCGAAGAAACTAAGGTGACTCCTTCCGGCAATTTCAGATCCGACGCAGATAATTTATCTCCGACATCCATTCCTGAAATATCCACTTCAATGGAAGCAGGAAGAGTATCCGGTAACCCTTCTACAATCAGCTCTGTTTCCTGTGTCTGAAGAACACCCGCTTTTTTCGTCCCTTTTGGTGTTCCTTGAAACTCAATCGGGATGGTTACCTGAATGGATTTATTTTTAGAAATTTGAATAAAGTCAACATGAATCAATTGATCATTTTTCTTTTGCATATCTTTAATAAGAACCGGTACTTTTTTGCCGTCTTTCAATTGGAGTTCAAATAACTCAGAACGTCCCGTACGTGCTAAACGATTGACATCTTTCTCATCTACATGAATGGAAACACTATCAAACGATGGACCATATACGACGCCAGGAACTCGTCCACTTTTTCTGAGAGTTGCAAGTGCTGCGCCCTTGTTCTCTGTTCTTTGCTCAGCTGTGAGTTGGGCTGTTTTTCCGTTGGATTTCATTGTAAAACATCCTCCTTCAAAGATCGGTGGTTTTCCTAATTTGGCCACTTGGTCATAATCTACATTACCCACTAGAGGAGGAAACTTAACTTATTAATGAATAATTTTTAAAAATATCCGCTGAGAATCCTCTCGTTGAAAAAGAAAAGGACTGCCAAATAAGCAGCCTCTTCTCCACAATTATGCACTGCTTAAACCATTTAGCTTCATTAATCGTCCTCCTACGGCTACCATGATTTCCCTTGTACCGCTCTTCACTTTGACCTTAATGCGCTCATTTCCCGAGGTCGAAGGAATTTCAATGAACAAATCGCGGTCACCTTCACGTCTTTCCCATTCATTCAGCCGTATGATATATCCGATTCGCTTCATACCTGGAGCGACCTTAACCTTGGCAACCACGCTTCCATCGGAAGTCGGATGGAATGGAATCTTCCCATCATGGATTCCAGTACCCCATACCCAAACGTTCCAGCCATCATAATGATGGTCAGGACGTTCATATTCAATCTCAACCGTCCGGATAGAAAAGGGATGAATCTGAACATTCCACTCCGCTGTAAGAGAACCACAATGCACCAAGATCACTCCTTTCCCAGGACGAATGGCTAGAAGCTTTCCTGAATGATCTATGGACACAATTCGGGGAGTTGTCGTAGCAAGCTGGACCGTTTGGCCCGGAAGGACTTGATTATACTGATCCCGCACAGTCGTTTGTATAGGATAGTGCCGGGTTGCATACATCATGGGTTCTCCCGTAACTTCAATGCGGGCAGGTACTAGATGATCTACGATGATACGGATGGAAGCCTCAACTTCTCCGCACACAGCAGTAATGATGCCTTCACCTAGAGCCGTTCCTATTATTTTCCCTGTTTGACGAACGATAATCTTCTCAGGATCCGAAGATCTCCACTGCGGCTGCAGTCCTTCTATCCTTTTGTCATGCTGATCTTTAAACACGACCTCAAGCTTTACTTCTTCTGCACATTGTATTGCTTTTTTAGGAGACCGGATGTCCATAGATGTAAGAATCTGAGGTTCCACTCCGCTTTCCTTGTCGTAGAGAACCATCATAGACAGCCGCGGAATGGTCACATTCCCTTGGACATGGTCCAGCACTTCAACTCCCGCAGCACGATCATTAACAACAACATTCCATACACAGTCTTGAGGCAGATCCACTCTACTCTCCTGTTCTTTCCCATTATAAATAATCAAAATTTGGTTCCAGGAGTCCTTTACCTCTGTTCCTTCTAAGAGATAAGCCACTACTCCATGCCCGCAGCTAAGCACCTTTAAATGACGTTCCACTTGTTCCCGGTGCGCCATCTTAAATGCCACATGTTCTTTACGCAAACGAAGAAGTCCGCAGTAATAGTCAAATACAGGGCGAAATCTTGCCTTATTACTCCAGCGCAGTGCATTTACAGCATCCCCGCTGCGGTAACTGTTATGGTCACCGTATTTAGATCGAAGGATCTCATCTCCCGCGTGAAGAAACGGAATGCCTTGGGATGTAATCATGATTCCATTCGCTAGAAGTGAGCGCCGTACTGTATCATTACTGAGCATATTGTCTGGTTCAACAAATCGATACGGGTCAGCGGAGGTAACGGCCTCTTGAGCAGTATATCCTCCAGAAGGCGATCCATTATGCCACTCCGGAAAAGAAAGCGCATGCCGCATGCCTAGGGAAGTAACTATTTTGTCCCATAAGTTAAGATTATCGTGGGCCGTTACGTAATTAATGGTTTCCGAAGGATGATAGGTGAAATCATGAATCGCACCTTGAACTCCCTTAAGAACAGCACCTTCAACCCCCCACCAACCCGTAGCAAAGCCGCTTGCATATCCATCATTGTCTCCTTTTACAGCAGACCGGTAATTATCATTAAAGACAGCAAACCCCTTGCCTTTCTGTGCACCTTTTAATGTTTTATCCCACAGCGGTGAGTCTCCGCCCGTCCACGGTTCTCCATAGACAAGGATCGTACGATCTATCTCTTGCTGCAGCATATTCGTAATTTCCGTCATCGTTCGTGTATCGATCAGTCCCATAAGATCAAACCGAAAACCATCAATATGATACTCTTCCGCCCAATAACGGACAGAATCTTTAATGTATTTCCGCACCATAGGCCGTTCTGTGGCAAGTTCATTTCCTACACCTGAACCATTCGTAAGATACCCCTCACTGTTCGTACGATAGAAATATCCCGGTACAATCCCTTCAAATGGACCATCATCCACACCAAATGTATGATTATATACGACATCCATAATGACGCGAATTCCTTTTCGGTGGAGCGCTTGAACCATTTGCTTAAACTCGATAATCCGGGCAGCTGGGTTTGTTGGATCACTCGAATACGACCCTTCGGGAACATTAAAGTTTTGCGGATCATATCCCCAGTTATATTTCCCATCCGCTACAGACGGGTCATGAACCGTCAGCTCATTTACCGTTTTAAAATCAAATACAGGCATCAAATGCACATGCGTAATCCCTAGTTCAACCAAATGATCAATACCAACCAGATTACCGTCTTGATCGGTGAGACCTTCTTCCGTAAAGGCCCGGTACAGCCCTTTTTGCTGAAACAAGTTATCACCGTTAATCGAAAAATCTCTGACATGCAGTTCATAAATAATTGCATCTGTCGGTCTGATCTGCGGAGGTCGTACATCATCTTCCCAATCTTCGGGATTGGTTTTCTTCATATCTATAATTGCGGTACGTGCTCCCCCTGCGGCTACCGCTTTTGCATAAGGGTCCACGGCATAATTTACGGTTCCATCAGAAAAAGAAACCCGGTACATGTAATACTTCCCGGTATGATCTCCTTCCAATTCAAGAGACCAAGTCCCTTTTTTCCCTGGGTTCATGAGAAAAGCGAGTCCGCCCTCATGGTTATGCACCATACCATACTGATCGTATTCCCCGGCATCCTCGTAGAGAACAACCTCTACTTGACTTGCCGTAGGAGCCCACACCTTAAACCTGCAAGCATTGCCCCCATACGTGAGACCCAGATCATTGCTTTCATAGTGTAAATCCTGCATATAACTCACCGCCCGTTATTGTAAAATCAATCTTTACGGACCCTGCTCTCGTATTAGTAGGTTTGTGGGTTATGCCACAAATACGTTTTCGAACTATATTGTGTATACCGACAGCAAGGTAATTAGCCTACGCTATAAAGCTCGTTCATTCCGTTACTATCAGTAATGCCATTTCATAGAGAAACTATAACTAAATGAACAGAGAAGATTACGATACATCGGACAAGAACAAGCGCAGAAAACGCTTACACCATGTAGTATATGTCGATATCTGCAAAGGTTGTCGGCTATTTTCCCCTGGTCACAAAAAAGGCTCCTACCTATGTTTTAAATGGAATATGGGAGGGAGTTTATGTAGAACCTATTCATTGTTGTCCATAGATCAAAAACTGCCCAAGAGCGCCTTGTTAGCAGCGGATTTGGGCAGTTTTTGTCATCTATCATATAGAGGAAAATGTCTATCACCCCGTAATAGATTTATGGTTGAATGCAGTCTCTACTGCTGGGGTAGGGGCAACGACTTCTCCCTTATTGTATAAAATCCTAGTTCTCTGACTTCATTTCTGATTCATGCCAAGAGCTGAGTGCCCATTTTGAGAATGCACTGACTAGCAAGAAAAAGGTAATTCCAAGGACAGAAGCAGAGAGCCCGCAAGCAAATAGATAAGGCGTTTGAAGTCTCGATGAGGCTACCGTAATCGCATAACCAAGTCCACCTTGACCGCCGCCAATACCCGCGATGTATTCACCGACAATGGCTCCGACAACGGAAAGCGTACAAGAGATTTTTAGTCCAGCAATAATGTAAGGCAGCGCAGCTGGCAGGCGGAGTCTCCACATCACTTGCCAGCGTGATGCATTGTAAAGTTTAAACAGATTTTGCATGTTGCCTTCCGTAGAATTCAGACCAATCAGCGTGTTCGAAATCATGGGGAAGAATCCGATCAGAAAAGCGATAATGACGATGGAGTTCACTCCTGCACCAAACCAGATGACAATAATCGGCGCAATCGCAACGACCGGTATGGTCTGCAGGACGATTGCATAAGGGTATACTGCTTTTTCAATGATTTTGGAACTGGCGAGCAGTACCGCTCCCGTTACCCCGATTACGATACTAAGTAAAAAACCAAGTACCGATTCATACACTTTAGTAAGTACAGAGGTCATCAGATTACTCCAGTTCTCTGCAGCAGCAAGTACAATATCAGAAGGCTTTGGCAGCAGGTAAGGAGCATATCCCAGCATTCGGGTCACTATTTCCCACAGCGCCACTACCACAACAAAAGCAATGGCTGGGGGAATGAACTTTTCTAAAAACTCATTATTCTTCTGAGCTGGAGGAATGTCCATCATCTCGGTAGTAGAGAAAGGTGTTCCATTTCCGTCCTGACTGCTTTTCTCATATGCAAGCTTTGGTTGATTCATTGCCATGTCGCGCACGTCCTTTCTTTCTTAGAGCCTTTATTCAAATTTCCTAGGGTAACCTCTTGCTTAGTGGTGCAGTACATCCGAAACTTGACCCACAATCTGACTAAATTCAGAAGCAGTACGGAAATTCTCATTTCGCGGGAATGGAACAGGAACGGAAATGGTTTCTGCAATCTTACCGGGCCTAGCCGACATCACCACGATAGAGGTGGACAAATAGACGGCTTCAAATACGTTATGAGTAACAAACAATACCGTCATTTTCTTATCTTTTTGCCATATACCAAGCAGCTCATCTTGCAGGGTTTGCCTTGTCATTTCATCCAGCGCTCCAAAAGGCTCATCCATCAAAAGCAGCTTCGGCTCAGATGCCAGCGCTCTTGCAATAGACACCCGCATCTTCATCCCGCCGGACAGCTGCCTTGGCAGGGCATGAGCATAATCTTGAAGTCCCACCATTTCCAGTACATGCATGGCCTTATCGATTCTCTCTTGCTTAGGTATTTTGCGCAGTTCCATCGGCAGGGTGACATTATCAATCACTTTGCACCAAGGGAGCAGTGTAGCATCCTGAAAGACAAAGGAAATATCACTTTGCTTTCTCGCGTCCGCTGGATCCATTCCCATAAGCCGCATCGTTCCTGACGTTGGATCCCCAAGGCCGGCAATCAGCCTAAAAATCGTTGATTTACCGCAGCCAGACGGGCCTACAAAACTGACAAACTCCCCTTCGGGAATACGTAGATTTACATCTTGGAGCGCAATGGTGCCTGTTTGATAAATCTTACTGATTCCCTCCATTTCTACGAGCGGAGTGGATCGTTTTTTTACAGTTGACGTTACCCCTGATGTGCTAATAATACTGCTCATATGTCATCTCTCCCTTGGTAAGAATTTAATTGGACCATTCTCCAGATTAAAACTGAATGTAGCCATGATTTTTAATAGTTCTGCTGCATTTCTTGCTAAATCAAAGTTTCTCAACTGGTGTAATGGGAGGAAATCACTCACAAGTAACATGCTTAAATACTTCCGTTAACATCTCTTTTCTCACTACTATTAAGAACAATGTAATGGGGGAAAGCCTTTGATGTAAACAAAATTCACGCCATTTTGGATATTTACATAAATCGACTCCTCCAATTTGTGCTTAAGGCACTTTTTAGTGTTATTTCAATGTCAGGTTTTAAGGAATGATTGCGAAAATCAGCGCCAGAATTTCGATTTTTGTTCAAAAAAAGAATACCCAACTAATGTCAGGTATCCTTCTCATTTCATTTTCCATTTTAATATCGCAGCCTCTTAACACTCTCTGCAATATCTTCTGCCAGACTGATCGCTGAAATTACCGCTACTCCGTCTGCTCCTGCCTCCAGCACCCTGGCTGCATTCACCGAAGTAATGCCTCCAATCCCTACGATCGGAATATCCATCTCTTGCGCCCTCATCGACTCAATTACCTCCGGTCCCTGCACCGCATGTGCATCCTCCTTGGAATTCGTAGGATAAATCGGTCCGACCCCGATGTAATCAGCCCCTTGGTCTTGTGCTAATCTTGCTTCTTCCAACGTATGAGCAGAAACACCAAGAATGATATCGCCGATTCGTTCTCTTACCCTTGCGGCCTCTTCATCATCTTGCCCAATATGCACACCGTCCGCTCCGATCGCAAGCGCCAAATCTACATCATCATTAACGATGAAGGGAACCCCTTTTTCCTGGCACAATCGCCGCAAATGAAGAGCAAGTTCCATCCGCTCTACTCCACTCATAGATCCAGGCCCTTTCTCCCGAAACTGGAATAGGGTAATTCCGCCTTGCAACGCTTCAGTTAACGTGCTTTCCGGCGATTTCTTACAGTTTTGGCTTCCCATCACAAAATACACCTGAAGCAACTCCTTCATACGGCTGCTTGAAATTCGGCTCACACAATCACTCCTTTGTGCTTCGCATATGCCCAGTGATTCGTAGGTCCATGGCCGCTTCCAATACCCAGCGTATCCGTAAGGGCCGCTTGCACGAATTCTCTCGCGATCGATGCCGCTTCTCTCATCTCTGTACCCTTGGCTAGCTGCGCCGTAAGTGCTGCTGCAAACGTACAGCCTGTCCCATGAGAATGAACGGTATCCACTCGTCTTTCCGAAAGCTCGGTGAAAGATGTACCGTCATATACTATATCCGTTATCATATCGTTTACCGCATCATGCCCCCCTTTGATGATCACATTAGCCGCACCCAGATCGTGTAATCGTCTAGCGGCTTCCCTCCGATCCGCAATCGTTCGAATCTCCATTCTCGTCATGACCTCTGCTTCCGGAATGTTTGGCGTAACGACCAGTGCAAGCGGAAGTAAATGCAAGATTAGAGCTTCCACCGCTTCCGACTTCAGCAGAGAGGTTCCTCCTTTGGCAATCATAACGGGATCTATGACCAGCTTATCCACACGGTATCTGCTAATCCTTTCTGCTACCGCTGCAATGATTTCACTGCTATACAGCATCCCTGTCTTCACAGCGTCCGGTCTCAAATCAGAAAATACGGAATCGATCTGTTCTACTACAAAACGGGCAGGCAAGGGATGAACTCCCTGTACCCCAAGCGTATTTTGCGCTGTGACTGCTGTAATCGCCGACATGCCATAGACATAAAGCTCCTGAAAGGTCTTGAGATCAGCCTGAATGCCAGCTCCGCCTCCGCTGTCTGATCCTGCAATCGTTAATGCTTTTATAACGGTCATCCTAGATCTCCCCCTTACTGAACAAAGAATGGATATCTAAGACCGTTACATATTCTTCAAATGAAGAAGGAGTAAGTTTTGATAATTCATCGAGAAAAGCAATCTGAAAACTACCAGGTCCCGCCTGTCCTTTGTCCTCTGCTGCCTGAAGTGCTGCGGCTCCGTAAAAGCCAAGCCCCGCGGTGCCTGCTTCCATTATGGAAGGTTCAACAGCCAAAAAAGCTCCAATGACGGAAGTAAGCAAACACCCTGTTCCCGTCACACGTGTTAATAGAGGATGACCGGACTTCACAACATATCCCGTATCCCCATCCGTAATCACATCTTCTGGTCCGGATACAATGACGGCGGTTCCAAGCGTACGTGCAGCCCGTATGGCTAACTGCGCTCTTTCTAATGTCTCGATTTGGCCTGCGTCCACCCCTTTAACGGTCATGAATTCACCAATCAGGCGGCTAATCTCCCCTGCATTGCCTCGAATCAACGTTACATTCACCTCGCGGATAATGCGAAGGGCCGCATCTGTACGATAAGATGTTGCTCCCGCTCCTACTGGATCAAGTAATACAGGGACTCCATAAACATTCGCAGCTTTGCCTGCTACGATCATGGCGTTTAAAAGTTCCGTCGTTAAGGTACCGATATTGAGTACCAGCGCACGAGCATTTTGGACCATTTCGGCCACTTCTTCTTCTGCATAGGCCATTACCGGAGATGCGCCAAGTGAAAACAGTCCGTTAGCCGTAAAGTTCGTGACTACCGTATTTGTCATGTTATGAATTAAAGGCTGTTCTTCATGAATGCGAGTAATGAGGGAGGGAAGTTTCTTAATATTCAGCATGTTTCATCAGACCTTTCTTTCTCGAGATAAGGGAGTCTGATCTAATGTCTTTGACGGTGAAAAGATAGATAACTGAGGAATGGGATAGGACCCACATGATAAGAAGAATCATGATTTTTTATGCAAAATGCACAAAAAAACGCATGCGAAAGCATGCGTAAATATACATGTTCGCTCCCTACGCTGGCATTATCCATGGCAGGTTCCACCGGTCAACAACAGATTAGTTGTACTCTCAGCTTGCTTCCGCAGGCTCCCGTTCTACGATTTAGTTTTTAGTATCCCTTCCAGTTTACACCAGGTTATTGTTATGGGCAACCAAGGTTTGACATTTCATCTGTTGCCGCATATTATAGTTTATAACTTCTATTCAAAGGAGAGAATTTCATGTCGGGGTATGTTCTTAACTAATCAAATTTCATAATGAGGATTTTCTTTTTTCGTCCCTATAGCGACGTTTATTTTTTGATGCCCTGCTATGGCGACTCGATTATCCTCGTGAAATCAGTTAAGAACAGCGGACAACATAACTCTCCAGCGGGTAGTCACCCCCCGGATATTTTTGTGAACGTAAGACCGTGCTGTTTTTCAGCACGGTTTTTTTGTACCTCCATTACATCTTGAGGGTACCGTTCACAAGAAAGGCCGCGTAGATAAATGGAAATGATAGGCTTAGGATTTATGCATGCTCTGTAAGCCACAAGCTTATACGGGCTGCAGAATATACCTTCTGCAATCATTTCTACTTATGGTACGCCACAATATCCGAGATCTCCCCCATAAAAGGCAGAGCAATGAGCGCAATCGTTCATAGCTCTGCCTTTTTTCTATTTTTCACAACACTTTAGGAAACGAAAAGGAGCTTATCACATGAATAAGAGCAGTACACAGCGACTTGAATTTGGCACGGTAAAGGAACAACTGAAAGGTTATGCAGTATCCTATCTCGGCGAGGCTCATATAGAACAGCTCGAACCGATCATGAATGTGAAGATCATTCGTCAGAAACTGGCGGAAACAGAAGAAGCTCTAGGGCTGATTCGTTATAGTTCCAGCATTCCACTCCCTTCCCTGACGGGGATGGAAAATATCATAAATCTGCTGGGCACCGGATATCTGTTTACAGAACAAGATTTTATGAACCTGCTGCAGTTTGTAAGAAGCTGTCATCAACTTCAGAAATACATGATCAGCAAACAAGATATCGCCCCAAGCGTGGCATCCTATGCAAGTTCTATGTATACCTTAGATTCCCTTAGGGAGGAAATAGAAAGATGTATTCATCTGGGACGAATTACGGATCAGGCTAGTAAGGAACTGGCGAAAATCCGCAAACAAGCAGCAATCTCTGAAGAACGGCTGAAAAAGAAACTAGACACTTTATTAAACAAGCACCGTTCCATTTTACAAGATCAGTTAGTAGCAAAAAGGGGCGATCGTTATTGCCTTCCTGTTCAAAAAGAGTTTCGCAAACAGCTAAAAGGTACCATCATCGATGAGTCAGCAAGCGGCCAGACTGTATTTATAGAACCCACAGATATTTCGATGCTCCAAATGGAACTGAATATGTACAGAGTGCAGGAACAGCGTGAAGAAAGTAAAATTCTTAGTGAACTTACCGAGCTTGCTGACTCATATAGGTATGAACTGCAAGTGAATACCGATACGGTGGGTCTGTATGATTTTCTATTAGCAAAAGCGCGTTATGCTCTATCTATACAGGCACGATCTGTGGAAATAACAAGTGATGGCAGCATCCATTTACGTGAAGCAAGACATCCTCTTGTTAAAAACATGGTCCCGCTCGATTTCCATATTGGTGATTCTTATCGGTCTCTCATTATTACAGGACCCAATACAGGTGGAAAAACGCTATGTTTAAAAACAATCGGTCTGCTTACGCTAATGGCACAGTCGGGTCTGCTTATTCCTGCTGGCGAAGGAAGTAAACTTAGCATGTTTGAACAGATCGCAGTCGATATCGGCGATGGACAGAGCATTGAACATGCACTGAGTACCTTTTCTGCGCACATTAAGAACATGATTGATATTCTGAGTACAGCGAGTGCATCAACTCTCGTTCTAATTGACGAAATGGCTTCTGGGACAGATCCCGGTGAAGGCACTGGACTATCGATTGCCCTGCTTGAAGAACTGCATAAAAGAAAAGCTGTCGTTGTTGCTACGACTCATTTTACCGAGATCAAAAACTTTGCAAGCAGTACACCGGGTTTTGAAAATGCACGGATGGAATTCGATACAGAAACGCTTAAACCCCTGTATCGACTAACGATTGGGCAAGCGGGACAAAGCTACGCTTTTGCAATTGCACTGAAGCTCGGGATACCGCCTCACATCATTGAACGATCAAAAGAAATTGCCGCTAAACCGGTTGCATCAGCCTTTCCATTCTCAGCAGCATCTGCTGTGACTGTACCAACCATACTGGAAAAAGATCACGCCCCCTCTAATGATGAGCATGATCAGGACGAGGAAGGACAACAGCAAGATGTACAGCCGAAGACCCAGGAGGAGCAGCCTGTTCTCTCAAGTCATCAAGAGGCCAATGAGGAGAAACGGAAGGAAAAGCCGCTAAAAACGGGAGATCGTGTATTGATTCCTTTTATGAAGGAGTCTGGAATTATTGTAGATACGGATACGAGAGGTCAATGCACGGTGCTCGTAAGAGGCAAACGAATTCAGATCGCTCGTAAAAGATTACAGCTTCAAATCTCTGCCGAAGAGCTGTATCCAGAAGAGTATGATCTTGATATTGTGTTTGAGTCAAAAGACGTCCGTAAGAAACGGAAATTAATGTCCAAAAGACATGTGCCTGGGCTGACGATCGAAAGAAGACCCGAGGATCTGTAAGGTGAAAACTTTATTTCATTTGCGCTATTCTGTTCGTTCACACAGAGCCTCTGCGGCATCCTGCAGAAATATGATAAACTAAATAAAATCAGTCTTCAGTAAGAGAGGTTCTATATGAACACATGCTCCATGAATAATCCGCTGATCTGCCCTTTATGCCGTAAACCTAATCACTGTGCTTATGCTGCGGGAAGACCTGCCGAGGAGTGCTGGTGTATGAATCTACCTGTCCCCAAACGACTGCTTTCGCAAATTCCAGACGAAGAAAGAGGCAAATCTTGTGTATGTGAAGCCTGTGTAAGAGCGTTTAAGGCAGACTCCTGAAATTAAAAAGCACCCTATAGATTGGTCACTCGATGCGAATGTCTACTCTTGCAGGGTGCTTTTTTTAAATCAGCTATGTAAACTGGCTTATGCCTGAAATACTTTCTCCGTAACATGATCAGAGCTTGGGAGTTTGCGGGTGGTCTTATCAAACAACCAGTACAGACCAATGAATAACACAGACAGTCCGCTTACCCCAATAATCACTTCACTTCCAAACACTTCTCCTAGGATACCCCCGCATAACGATCCAATAGGCGCTGCAATACCGCTGAGGCTGTAGGATGCGGAGAATACTCTGCCTAATAGATGCTGAGGGATTGCTTTTTGGATATAAGAATTGATCAGAATATTGGTCACTCCGCCGGGAACCCAAGACAAACCATATATGATCATCATCATCCAGATATTTGGGCTGTGCACACTAAGGGTCCACAATATACCGCTCACCGAAAAAGCGGTTGCATAGATAAGACCCATACCGATCCTCTCCAACTTCAAAAAAGGAGCGATCAAGGCTCCAAACATGCTTCCCATCGCTTGCGCCATCAGTAAAAGCCCATATAGTTCTGGTCCCCCATGTAATTTACTAAACGCAGGCAATACCACAAACGTGGCTCCCCCGACCAAGTTAATGAGGAGCATCCCCCAAAGAAGTCTTGAGAAAGATTTGCCTAATAGAATGTGGATCCCTTCTAAGAGTTCTGTTTTATAGTGCTGTAATATCACCGATATATTTTCCTTTTCAACGGGCTGACTCTGTTCAATTTGCTGCTTATGCTTCGGAATTCGGAGGAAGGAGAATAAAATAGCGCTGATGATAAATAGGACAGAATCCAGTAAGTAAATGGAGACAGCTCCTACAATTACAATGAGTACACCAGATACTGCATTACAGAAGGTATCGATCCCTTGACCTGCAAAGGTGAAATAGGAGTTCGCTTTGGTGAGATCTTTTTTAGGGACAAAAGAGGGTAATGACGACATTTGTGCGGGGTATATGAGTGTGTTGAAGATCGATATAATGGGTGAAATGATAAGTACAAGAACAACATTCAGCTGACCCAAATAACTTGCTGCCGGAATAATCAATAATAGAAAAGCTTGGATGAGCTGAGTATGGATGAGCAGATGCCGTATCGATATCCGGTCTATGATCGGTCCGCTGAAAAATTGAATAAACCTGGGTATTAGCGAGAGGAAGCCAGCGAGCCCTGTATAAAAAGTAGAGCCGCCAAGCTCCGATACCAGCCACATTGCCGCTACGGCATAGATGGAATCTCCTACATTTGTGACAAGTCTTCCAAAGAACATAAATAGAAAATTCCGATTCAAGAACAGATTCATAGATGAATCACTCACCCTTTCCCCTCTTGCTTAGGCTCTACCGATATGATCTTGATTCCAATACTAAATTCTTGTGTATCTTCGTTCCTCACAGCTGTAGACTTGTTAACCCAACGTTCCAAAAAGGATCTGAATTCACTCGTCATTTCTTTTTTCTGCACTTCCGTTAACTCCATTCGGATGCTTAATTTGGTCGCATCTGCGGACTCATATTGATCACTGAGTACGGGATCAATGATCTCCGCTCCCTCCGTGTTAAACCATTTCGACTTGGATTGGTAATACTTTTCGATAACCCCCCCGTTCTTTTTCTCCTCGACCATTTCTAGTAGACCGCCATCATACAATTTTTTGATGTGGTAATGAACATTTCCGCCGGATTCACCAAGAAGATCAGCGACTTGTTTTGAGGTTTTCGGAGAATCGAGCAAATGCTTCATAATTTTTACTCGCAGCGCACTGCTTAATAATTTGGATTGTTGAACGGAAATATTCAGCATTTCCTCATTCATAAATGAGTTCCCCTTTATCAATCTGTTTTTACAGATCATCGATCTATAAATTTAGATTATCACTCCAAGATGGAATTGTAAACCAATTTTTACAAAGTGAAAATACGAATCTTTTAACCTTCCCTCTCTTATCTTCCGCTTTGATTTCTAATGGCAAATAAACAATCTACTAGTAAATCATAGATAAATAACTAGATTCAGAGTCAAATGTATGTTTGGCTAGTCCCTTTTTGCTACAAGTCACATATTAATAAACTACAGATAGACTTGAAGGACCAATGGAGGGGAACATTCGAAATTGATTCTTCTAATCTATCAAATCTTAAGTAAGAGGAAGGGGAAATAAATAATGACGAAAAAGGGACAAAGCATGAGAGGTTTACTAGGAAAAGTGGTAAAGATCAACCGAGGCGGACCAGAATCATTTGAAGGAACATTAGTAAAGGTAAGTTCTGACTATATGGTTATTCGCAGCAAAGAAGGCTTCATTTATGTGAATGAAGCCCATGTTAAAAGTGTAACTGAAGCAGGACATTCCCACCGTGAAAAAGGACCAAAGCAGAAACTCATTCATTCTAATGATTTTCAAGGAGTATTAAAATCCTTACGTCTTAAGCGCGTACAGATCAATCAAGGCGGACCAGAGAAATTAGAAGGGGTACTTGTAAGTGTGTCTCATAATCGATTGATCATCATCTTGAAAAACAACGAAATTGTTCGCGTTTTTATCCATCATGTGAAAACAATCTCTGTTCATGTTCACGGCCATAACAACGAAAACCAAGAAAATAAAGATAATCAATCCAAGGACAACAAGTCCAACGACAATAAAGCAAAAGATAACAAATCGAATGACAATCAAGCGAGAGGCAACCAGTCCGCAGCAAGAAACAGCAGCTCCAGAGGTAAACAATCCGGTGGCAATCAGTCCCGGGGTGCTCAAGCCCAAGGAAATCGGAGTGCAAAGAGAACAGGAAAATAAGATAAAGAAATAAAAGTCCATTTTCTATCAAACTAAAGGGGGGAATCATCATGTTGATCTTTATCGCAATCATTTTAACTGGCATACCTCTATACGTCATTGTCGTTCCTAAGAGATATCCGCCGTCCGAAGAAACAGCCATACAGCTGACACAAGGAATTCTTCCCTTAGGAGGTGAATCCCAATAGAATGCTTGATTATCAGCTTTGGCTGACCTTTGGTGTATTCATCACTACTGTGACCTTCTTAATGTGGCGTCCACGCGGAATGAATGAATCGATTCCAACCTCTTTGGGCGCCCTTCTTCTTATCCTTACGGGGGTAACCAGTTATACCAACATTATAGATATTTTCGGTATCGTCTCAGGGGCTGCCGTAACCATCCTATCGACCATTGTCATGTCCATTATTCTAGATAGTATCGGTTTCTTTCGCTGGATTGCGATCAACATGATTGATAAGGCAAAGGGGTCCGGTATCGCATTATTTTGGCTTATCATCTTGCTCTGTTTTCTGATGACCATATTTTTTAACAATGACGGCAGTATACTGATCACCACCCCCATTATCATTCGCATCTGTTCTATGCTTCGTTTGAAATTGCATCAAAAACTTCCTTATCTACTCTCTGGGGCGTTAATTGCAACAGCTTCAAGTGCTCCCATCGGGTTAAGTAATTTAGCAAATCTAATTGCACTAAAAATGGTGGGACTCAACTTAAACACGTACACACTCATGATGTTTGTCCCTTCTATGCTCGGTATTCTAAGTATGATGTTATTACTCTATTATTACTTCCGTAAAAATATCCCTAGAAAGATTTATTATTTCCCCAATTCATTCTCTTCAAAAAACTATCATCCATTACAAACCGCACCTAATGAAGAGGAAAAGGTGGATTGGTGGCTATTCCGAGTCTGCATCAGCATTGTCGTTTTCATTCGCGGAGGTTTTTTTCTAGCCGAAATCGTAGGTATTCCCATGGAGATCGTTGCAGTTACTGGCGTTGTTCTCTTGTTATGCGTTAGATATTACCGTACTCGCCAAGGACTGCGAGATGTGTTTACACAGACACCTTGGCATATCTTATTGTTTGCATTCAGTATCTATGTAATTGTGGATAGTCTGCACCGGGCCGGTATCACAGAATCATTAATCGATCTATTAAAACCGGTTGCTGAAATGGGAGATGCTGCTTTGATTCTATCATCCGGCATTTTGCTTACTTTCCTATCGAATCTAGTAAACAATCTACCTTCTGTGATGATTGGAACTTTTGTAG
Organism: Paenibacillus polygoni; assembly: GCF_030263935.1. NCBI lineage: Bacteria > Bacillati > Bacillota > Bacilli > Caryophanales > Paenibacillaceae > Paenibacillus > Paenibacillus polygoni. The sequence continues at coordinate 3,898,506 of NZ_CP127162.1, forward strand.
TTACAGATCTCGGCCTAACCGATCATCAACTCCACCTAGCTTATCTCGCTAATATTTTAGGAAGTGATATTGGAGCATTGCTGACACCAATCGGCACCCTCGCAACACTGATCTGGATGTACATTTTAAAAACTCACCATATTCGGATCTCTTGGAAACAGTATATGAAAGTCACGTTTATTGTGATACCCATTAGTTTAATCATCAGCCTAATCTCTCTGTATATTTGGACATTCATTTTATTTTGAGAGGAGGTAAACCATGCAGCTGATTACATCTTGGTTAGGCAAACAAGCAGAATTCGTACTTTCCGGTTGTAAGAACTCGATCCAAGGAGAAATAATCGATATTGGAAATGATATTGTGGTCGTCTATGAAAATGATCGTTATATTTATATACCAATTCATCATCTGCAGCAGATGAGACTTACTCCCAATCGAAGTAATATGACCGACAGCACGCCTCCTGACCCTGCCATTGATCATAGCAAAATTTCGTATCGTAAAATACTCATGAATTCAAGAGGGATCTTTAGTGAAGTATCTCTAGGCGATCAATCAATACATGGATATGTCACTGCGATTATGAACGATTACTTTGTATTTTTCTCCCCCCTCCACCACTCCGTGTATATATCTGTAAAGCACCTAAAATATATCGTACCCTACCCGGTAAATACGACCCCATTCTCCCTGAGACACGACCATTTTCCTGTACAACCTGCTGCTATATCGCTATCTAGGACGCTGGATCAACAGATTCATAAACTAGAAGGACAACTTGTTACTCTGAACCTTGGAGCAAAACCGTACCGAGCCGGATTATTAAAAAGCGTGGAAGGTAATCTGCTCGAATTGGTAGAGGCAGAAGGCATATCTCTCATGATGCACACGGATCATATCCAAGCGATTCATGTACCCTAATAAGTATAAAAACACAAAAAGACCTTACTGAGGCTCTAATCCTCGCAAGGTCTTTTTCCCTATTATTATTTCCATAATGGATTGAATCCATTTCATAATTCCTTTAGCTGCTTAAATCAGGACAATAGGTACCTTGAAAAATGGAGCTACTTCTTCTCCCATACTAACTCAAGCTTTGTTTTGTCTGATCCCTGAATATATATTTTATGTAGATCTTTATATTCGTTTTTAATGTTGAGATGGAATTCACCACTGGATTTTTGGAGGCTGAGTAGATTTCCCTGAATTTGTACATAAAGGGCTTGATCACGGTAATCTACTTTGTATCCTTTGTACAAGCTGGCACTATCTATAAATCCACCTGTCAAAGATATAGATCGATTGGATACCTTGCTTTCCGATATATAGATGGATTCTGGATTGATTACATTAAAATTCGATAACAAGATGATTCCAATAATGACGATAAAAAAGCCAATGATCATTCCGATCCTCATCATAGCGCCCTTCAAGAAATATTCACCTCGTCCTTTTTGATTAAAGTCTACCCTGTCAATCAGGAAGAAGCAATGCTCTTTACAATCTGCTTCATCCAGTTCAGTTCACGGTTCATAAAAAAAACGGTATCCGCATAAAAGCGAATACCGTAGTTACTGCAAAAGCAGTTATAAAATTACATTGGAAAATGATAAAGGTCTTGAAAACTATTGTCCGATACTGCGAACAAGCTCAACGACTTGTTCTGCGGTTTGCATATCCAGCGCTTTTGCCGCAAGTTCCTTCATTTCTGCTTGAGACAGCTTCGTCAGCTGACTGCGTGCAGGAAGAATGGAAGTTGCGCTCATGCTGAATTCATCAAGACCGAGGCCAAGAAGAAGCGGAATAGCTGTTGTATCTCCTGCCATCTCACCGCACATTCCTGTCCATTTACCTTCACGATGCGATGCATCAATAACCATTTTGATTAAGCGAAGGATGGATGGGTTATATGGTTGATACAAGTAAGATACACGCTCATTCATGCGGTCTGCTGCCATTGTGTACTGAATCAGATCGTTTGTTCCGATACTGAAGAAGTCCACTTCTTTCGCAAATTGATCCGCTAATACCGCAGTGGAAGGAATCTCAACCATGATACCAAGCTGAATGTTATCTGCAACTTCGATACCTTCCTTCACAAGCTTCTCCTTCTCTTCAAGAAGAACAGCTTTTGCTTCACGGAATTCACCCAGTGTTGCGATCATCGGGAACATAATTTTTAGGTTCCCATGGACACTCGCACGCAGCAATGCGCGTAGCTGTGTACGGAAGATATCCTGACGATCAAGGCACAGACGAACTGCACGGAAGCCAAGGAAAGGATTCATTTCTTTTGGAAGATCAAGGTATGGAAGTTCTTTATCGCCACCAATATCTAGTGTACGAACAACAACCGGTTTCCCTTCCATTTTTTCAAGAACCGTTTTGTATGCATTATATTGTACATCTTCGGAAGGAAGCTTATCGCGTCCCATATATAGGAATTCTGTACGATACAGACCAACGCCTTCTCCGCCGTTATCAAGCACGCCTGCTACATCATTAGGAGTACCGATGTTCGCAGCAAGCTCTACATGAACGCCATCAACAGTTACAGTCGGCTCGTCGCGAAGTTTTCTCCACTCTTCAACCTGAGCAGCGTATGCAGCTTGTTTGGACTTATATTCTTCAACCACGGAATCTTCCGGGTTAACAAGAACTTGTCCATCTAGTCCGTCTACGATGATCAGATCGCCGCTTTTAGCTTGTGAAAGAATGTCTTTTGTTCCTACTACAGCAGGAATTTCAAGAGATCTCGCCATAATTGCAGAGTGAGAAGTACGTCCGCCAATGTTCGTTGCAAAACCAAGAACATATTTACGGTTGAGCTGCGCTGTATCCGAAGGAGTTAGATCTTCTGCAAGAACAACCACTTCTTCATCAATCTCTGCTGGATTTGCAACTTTAAGACCAAGCAAGTGACCAAGCACACGCTTTGTAACGTCACGCATATCCGCAGCACGTTCTTGAAGATAAGCACTCTTCATATTTTCAAACATTTGAATAAAGGTAGTTGCTGTTTCATCCAAAGCAAACTCAGCGTTCACTTTTTCATCAGCAATTTTGGATCTTACCGGATCAATCAGTTCAGGATCATCCAGGATCAAAAGATGAGATGCAAAGATCTCTGCTTTTTTCTCCCCAAGTTCCCGTAACGTTTTTTCTTTGATTGCCTCGAGTTCGGCTCTGGATTTATCCAAAGCCGACTCCAGTTTAGCAATCTCTGCGTCTACGTCGTTAATCGAGCGTTTTTCTACAGAGTAATCAGGGTGCTCCAAGATAAACGCTCGGGCAATGGCAATACCAGCCGAAGCAGCAATCCCGGAAACATTAGGCATTAATTTCGCCCAACCCTTCGTTAACCATAACATCAGTCAAAGCTTGAAGTGCTTCTGCTTCGCCTTCGCCGTTAACGATGATGCTGATTTCATCACCTTTTTCAAGACCAAGAGAAAGTACGCCCAAGATGGATTTCAAAGTTACTTTTTTACCTTTTGCTTCTGCGAAAGATTCTGCACCTTTGAATTTGTTAGCTGTGTTTACCAGCGCTGTAGCTGGACGTGCATGGATACCGTCTTCGTCTGTAATTCTGAATGTTTGTTGCATATGGATTCATCCCACTTTCTGTTATTTTAGTTTGGATTTCATTTCAACCATAAAATCACGTAATACATATTACCTTTTTTTCAATGGTTGTGAACCTCAAAATTTTTAATGAATTGTGATAATTTTGTCTTCTCCGGCCTTTTGCACACCTGATTTTTCCAACTTAACCACTGCGCCTTCAGGCAGATTAGAGAAAATTACTGGGGAAATAATGGATGGCGCATGTGCTTTTACATACTCCACATCTACTTCCATGATTGGTTGACCAGCGGATACAAGATCGCCTTCTTCAACCAAGACTTTGAACCCTTGTCCTTTGAGTTTAACGGTGTTAACCCCAATGTGAACAAGTACTTCTTTTCCACCATCGGACAAAATGCCGATTGCGTGCTTACTAGGGAATACGTTAAATACTTTTCCGTTTACCGGAGAATGAATCGTATTCTCATGTGGCAGGAAGGCAAAACCATCACCTGTCATTTTCTCAGAGAAAACGGGGTCAGGTACTTGCGTGATATCCAGAAGTTCACCATTAGCAGGCATTACAATTTGCTCAGGAATAATCGCTTCACCAGACTCCCCTTGAGCTTGTTCTACCTCTGGTTCTGGATCAACTTCCGGTGCCGCAGGAGTACGGCCATCCATAATATCTTTCATTTGCGACTTGATTGTGTCTGAACGTGTACCGAAAATAGCTTGTACATTATTACCCACTTCAAGAACACCCGAAGCGCCTAAATCTTTTAGACGATTCTTATCAACTGTCGATTTATCTTTAACTTCAATACGAAGTCTGGTGATACAAGCATCGAGGTGTTTAATATTATCCGGACCGCCAAAAGCTTTCAAGATTTGATGAGGCAGTTCGTCTTTTGAACCTGAACCCGCCGAACCAGTCTCAATGACTTTTTCTTCACGTCCCGGTGTTTTGAGATTAAATTTCGTAATAACAAAACGGAAACCGAAGTAGTAAATTACCGCAAATGCAAGACCTACGACGATAACCAGATACCAAGGCGTACGGTTAGGAATTACCCCGAACAAGATGTAGTCAATTAAACCGCCCGAGAATGTCATCCCGATTTTAACGCCCAGAATTTGCATGATCATAAAAGATAGACCTGCGAATACCGCATGAACTGCAAACAAAAGCGGTGCAACAAACAAGAAAGAAAATTCAAGTGGCTCTGTAATCCCTGTAAGGAACGCAGTAAGAGCACCGGATACCATCAGGGAACCAACTACTTTTTTATTTTCTGGTTTCGCTGTATGATAGATCGCCAGCGCTGCTGCAGGAAGTCCGAACATCATGAACGGATATTTACCGGTAGTAAACGTACCTGCTGTGAATTCAACACCATCACGAAGCTGCGCCATGAAGATACGCTGGTCACCGCGAATAACTTCACCTGCTTTGTTGACATATTCTCCAAATTCAAACCAGAACGGAGAATAGAAAATATGGTGAAGACCAAAAGGAATCAGCGAGCGTTCGATGGTTCCGAAGATAAACGCGGACAGTGTCTCGTTTGAACTAATCATGCTCTGAGACACAAAGTTTAGTCCATGTTGAATCGGCGGCCATACAAGTGTAAGAACCAATCCGATTATTAAGGAAAACGCGGCTGTTGCAATAGGTACAAAACGTTTACCTGCAAAGAATCCCAAATACGACGGAAGTTCAATTTTGAAGAATCTATTGTACATCGCCGCAGCCAAGATCCCGATGATAATACCGCCAAATACCCCAGTCTGTAAGGTAGGAATACCTAGGACATTCGCATATGCAGCGCCTTGTTGTGATAATACATACTCGTTTACACCGAGTATTGTTCCCATCGTTACATTCATGATGAGATAACCAATAATCGCTGCGAGTCCGGCTACCCCGTCTCCACCAGCAAGTCCTACCGCAACCCCAACTGCAAACAGTAAGGACAAGTTATCGAATACGATTTGCCCTGAGTTCATAAGAACATTGGCAATCACCTGTACCCAGTGTGCTTCTAGGACAGGTACGTATTGCAGAAAGTCTGGATTAGCTAACAAGTTACCAATCCCTAGAAGCAAACCGGCTGCCGGCAAGATCGCTACCGGAAGCATGACCGCTTTACCGACACGCTGCAACACGCCGAAAAGCTTTTTGAACATTTTCGTCACTCCTTCTGTAAAATCAACCTAGTGTTAATTGAAAACGCAAAAAAAAGCATGAGTTAATAGAGTATTCTTGTTCGACCTATGGGTTATCTTGCCCCAATATGGTCTTCATCAATCATACTTTTCTCAACTCATGCCTGATCGTATCAGTAACACGTTGTAAGTATTAAGTTGTTAAGCTTGTCAAGGACTACATAATAGCACCATCTAAAAAAGAGTGCAAGCCTTTTCAACAAAAAAATTCATTTTTTTGTTTCCTGCTCTTTTTTTTGTGACAATCTTTGTAAATGTAACGCGAGATAGCTCACTTCGGCTGCATACACCGCATGCTTCATTCGTTTTTCCATAACTTTGGTTAACGTCCAGGAAAGAGAGTACATCTCCGGATATTCTTTACTTAGCAGAGAATCCAGTTTTTGTACCTCAGCTACTTCTTCACCGCGCTTAATCCGTTCTATTGCAAACCTTAAATGAGTAACAAGCCTAGAATAATCTAAGGATTGCCGAGGAATTTGATAATCAAGTTTATCTTCTACAATCGCTACAAGATCAGCTATTAATTTAGAGTGTTGCTGCACTTCGCTTAAATTCTGATTCGTCATTGCGCTGTAGATATGGAGAGCGACAAATCCTACTTCTTCTTCTCCTAAGTCTACACCAAGCCGTTCCTTGATGAGATTTATGGCATAAGATGCTAAACGATACTCCATTGGATAAATTTCCTTCGTCTCATACAAAAAAGGATTGTGAAGTACAATTCCTTGTTCCATCCGTTTCATTGCAAATGCAATATGATCCGTTAGAGCAATATGAATATGTTCATTTAACTTCACATTACTCTCACTTGTTATATATAAAATAATATCGTTTATTGTCTCTATTAGTTGTTCACTCACTCGCGGAACGAGTTGTTTGTACTGCTCTTGTTCTTCCTGATTGGTTAAAATAAACATCTTCTCTACTGTTTGAAGCGGGATGATATCTCCAGACTTGCGATGAAAACCAATCCCCTTACCGATAACAACAACTTCCTCGTGTTCTGGATGGGTTCCAATAATAACGTTATTGTTCAGTACTTTTGCCACTTTCAGGTTCACTTTTGCACCTCTTTTGCCTCATAATTCTTGTAACATCCGCATAGTAAATTCAGATAAGGCATACTGCTAAAAGTAACAAATTATGAGGCAGAGGTCAAATGTAGATCATAGTAAATAAATGAATGATGCGGGTAATTCCTTAGATTGAATCTTTGGTTACTGCAACTTCAGCAGGAATATTGATTTTTTCTATTGCTGCTGGCTCTACACTTCCTTTTTTGGTTAAGCCTTTGATCAGCTGTTCTACGTCAATGCCAGATACACTCTTCAGCATTTCCGGCGCGGTCGCCATAAGTTCTGTCACATAATTACTTACGCGTGCAGCACCCTCGCCTTTCCCCGTATCCACAACGGTTAACTTATCAATAGAGGAGATTGGTTCTGCAATCTTACCTGCAAGTTCAGGCAGCATTTTCACGATAATATCGAGTACGGCTGCTTCTCCAAACTTTTGGAAGGCTTCGGCTAATTTTTCTTTTGCTTCCGCTTCAGCTAAACCGCGCAGACGAATAACTTCGGCATCTGCTGTACCTTTTGCGAGTTCTGCATCCGCCATCGCTTGGCCTTCGAGCCTTTTTTGTTCGGAAGTCGCTTTTGCCTGGGTTTCAATTGAATACTGAAGTGCTTCTGCTTCTCGCATTCTTTTTGTTCTATCCGCTTCTGCTGCCTGTTCAACGGCATAACGGTCGGCTTCCGCCTTCTTCTTCACTTCTGCATCATATTGTTTCTCACGAACCATAATTTCTTTGGCTTGCAAATCAATTTCACGCTCTTTACGAACGAGTTCTACTTTCATTTGTTCCTCAACCATCGTCTGTTTTGCACGTGCTTCTTGGATATGATAAGCCTGATCCGCTTCTGCTTTTGCTGTATCTTGATCTTTCTTAAAGGAAGCGACTTTCAATTCTTTTTCTTTAGCAGCTTCTGCAATGTTCGTATCTCTTAAAAGTTCTGCTTTTTGTCCTTGCTCTTCTGCATTTGCCTTTTGAATTCTAGCATCCCGCACTGCTTCTGCTTCAGCAATTTCGGCATCCCTTTTCACCATAGCAATACGCGGTTTACCAAGCGCATCCAAATAGCCGTGTTTATCACGTACATCTTTAATCGTAAATGATACAATGCTAAGCCCCATTTTTTTGAGGTCTCTTGCAGCCACCCCTTGTACTTCTTGAGCAAAACGATCCCGGTTACGGTATACTTCTTCAACCGTCATCGTACCGAGAATGGCACGCAGATGTCCTTCAAGCACCTCCTGTGCTTCACCTCGCAGCGATTCCACAGGTTTTCCGATAAACTGCTCTGCTGCAGTGGATACGTCTTCAATTGAACTCCCTACTTTAATAATAGCGACTCCATCTGCAATAACAGGAACGCCTTGTTCTGTATATACCTCTGGGGTCGTTACATCAAGCTTGTGAGACAGTAATGAAATGAATTCGGATTGCTGAAATACCGGCCATATAAACGTACCGCCGCCGCGAACAATTTTTATTTTGCGTCCGCTGTCATCATCTGAAATGTGTTTATTTCCTAAGAAAGAACCTGTTACAATCATGGCCTCATCCGGCCCAACTGTTTTGTACCTCGCCCAAAAAGCAATACCTAACACGAGAATCACACCTACAACGATGGCAGGAACTACGAACACTTCTGGCATACTCATCTCTCCTTATTATTACATATTGTTAATAATCCAGTTCAGCCACCTGAAGGACTCCATCAGCGACTTCGACAACAACGACTTGAGCTCCGGCAAGAATAGGTTTAGATTCAAAACTGGTTGCGGTATGTACTGTATTTCCGCTCACCAACTTAATCATGACCTCTCCATACCCTTTCTCTGGAACAGGAATTGTAATTTCACCCATCTTGCCTGTCAGCTCATTAAGGGAAAACCCGGTGGACATCTCACTATTTCGCGCTGGCTTTATATAGGCGAAAAACACAAGTACGCCGCCTAACAGTCCAATAAGCAATGAAAGGAAAAGATGGCCTGCCGTATCGAGCTCTGTGTACTTGGAGAGCATAATTCCCGCTCCACCAAAGATTGTAATCACACTTGCGATGACCGTTGTATTCAAAAAATCGAACCCTGGGAAATCAGCAACACCTTCAAGCAAGCCATCCAGCAAATCTCCAAATAATACACCGATTACTGCGAAAAGCGCTCCTCCTATAAGACAAGACCAGTATAAAGTTTCCATGTTCCACCCCCTCTTCTGTTGTATGTACATGTAAATTAATACGTATGGATTAGGAAAATGTTTCAATATTTTGAAACTGTAGAAAAACGAATGAAAAAGCCCTTCGCAGAGTAAACACCTGCAAAGGGCTTTTGGTTAGAATTAATATATATACGATTGCAAATTACAATGATGCTTTGTAGATGGCCACAACATCTTCACGTTGCAGTTTATTAAAGTTACCGAATGGCCCAAATACCATTGCTTTATCTGCCATTGTATCAATTTGACTATCGTCAATATCATAATCAGCTAGACGACTTGGCGCTCCAATGGAAGTCCAGAACGTACGAAGTGCTTCAATTCCTTCAAGGGCAATTTCCTCATCCGTTTTCCCTTCTGGATTCACTTCAAATACGTTGATTGCTAAGCGTTTGAACCGAGCTACATCCACATGAAGATTATGTTTCATCCAGTTCGGGAACAAAATCGCAAGTCCGCCGCCATGAGGGATATCATATACCGCAGATACCGCATGCTCGATGTTGTGGGTCGCCCAGTCTCCTGCTAGACCCATGCTTACCATGCTGTTTAGAGCCATCGTACCACAGTACAGAATCGTTTCACGCAGTTCATAGTTTTCGAGATCATGGATCAGTTTTGGCGCAGCTTCCATTACAGTACGAAGCAGCGTCTCACAGAATCCAAGCTGAACCGGGGTGTTTGGATCCAAATGGAAGTAATGCTCCAGTACGTGAGACATCATATCGACCATTCCATATACCGTCTGATCTAGAGGTACAGAATACGTATGTTCCGGATCAAGAATAGAGAATGCAGGGAAAACGTACGGACTTCCCCAGCCCAGTTTTTCCTGAGTATCCTGGTTTGTAATAACAGATCCGCTGTTCATTTCTGAACCTGTGGCAGCCATTGTCAGTACGGTTGCGAGTGGCAAAGCATCTTGCGGCATTGCTGTACGTTTGCAGAAATCCCACATATCTCCATCGTATTTTGCGCCTGCTGCAATAGCTTTCGCACAGTCAATTACACTGCCGCCGCCGACAGCAAGAATTAAGTCTATTCCTTTGCTTTTACAAATCTCTACTCCCTCATGAACGGTGGACAAGCGCGGGTTTGGTTCCACACCAGACAACTCATGTACTTCTGCCCCAATGTCGCTAAGAATGGATAGGGTGCGATCATAGAGACCGTTACGTTTTATACTTCCTCCGCCATATACAAGCAGAACTTTTTTGCCGTATTTCGGTACTTCTGTTTTTAAAGCTTCCAACTGTCCTTTTCCGAAAATTAGACGTGTTGGATTATAAAATTGAAATGATCTCATCATGAGGATCGCCTCCAGATTGTTTAGAAGAATAGCGTCTATTTATTTGCGCCGTTCTATCATTATAAATGCCAAAGAATAGTAAAACAAATTTCATAGACTAGAAATGTACTTCATCCTATCTTTCGTTGCTTTAATCACTATGAAATTACTCACGAGCTGAATGAAAGAATAGTAACTTGAATCAATTTCATAACTCATTAAAATGATGAATTTGTAACTATATAGACAAACAAAACCATTTTGATCTATATATAACCCTGATTAAAGCAACTAAAGGTATTATGAAATTGATTCACTTACATGCACAATTAGAATAAAAGCACACCCCCGGTTGGAAGGTGTGCCTTATCGTTATTTTTGTTCTGTGAAACCAACATGTTGTACAAAACGACGGAATGCAGCTTTACCTGCTTCATCTCGTTTAAATACACCGGCATGTTCGAGAATTTTCGCAAATTTGATACCTGCTTCTTCTTGAACTTTACTCACTGCTTCTTCCTTAGGTAGGGAAGTTCCATATTTATCTGTAAGCTCTTCAATCCATGCTTTGTGCTTATAGAGAGCAGATTGTTCATTCGTTATGGTTTGTTCTCTAAGTTCTTGATCTCCTGCAAGCATATCTGCGATGAGATCAAGTTCTTCTTTTAGACGACCTGGCAAAATAGCTAGTCCCATAACTTCAATTAAGCCGATATTTTCTTTTTTGAGGTGATGCATTTCTGGATGCGGATGGAAGATTCCATCTGGATACTCGCTGCTCGTACGGTTATTACGCAGTACTAAATCCATCTCATACTGTCCATCTTCTGTACGGCGAACAATTGGAGTCACGGTGTTATGCGGTACCCGTTCTCCGCTCGTCTCTGTATGGGACAAGATATCAACTGCTGCATCACTGTATTCCTTCCACGCCTCGTAAATCTCATTTCCAGTTTCAAGAAGTGCATCTGAACTTTGGGACGTCAGACGAAGCACGGACATTGGCCATTTCACAAGACTAAGCTTCACTTCTGGAGCTTTTTCACTCGTAAATACAGCTTCCTCAGCAGCCTTCTGAATTGGGAAGGTATGACGTCCTCCCTGGAAGTGATCGTGCGTAAGAATACTTCCGCCAACGATCGGAAGATCAGCATTGGATCCAATAAAATAATGCGGATACTGATCAACAAATCCAAGCAAGCGGCGAAGAGTATCCTTCGTCAGTTTCATCGGCACATGATCATGATGGAACACGATACAGTGTTCGTTGTAATACACATACGGGGAGTACTGGAACAACCATTTTTCTTGATTCATCGTCAGCGGAATTGTTCTTAGATTCTGACGAGCTGGATGGTTAATCCGGCCCCGATATCCTACATTCTCCCGGCATAACTGACATTTTGGATATACAGGAGGCGGCAAAAGTTTCGCCATTGCAATCTCTTTCGGACTTTTCTCCGGCTTAGATAGATTGATGGTAATTTCCATGTCGCCATACTCTGTAGACTGTTTCCAGTACACATTCTTCTTAACTCGATCCATTCGAATATAGTTGGAGTCTATGGACAACTGGTAGAAACGATCGGTAGCTGCCTGAATACCAGATTTGGTCTCATTTTCACGGAACTCCCGAATCACCTCAGATGGACGGGCCATAAGAAGACCCATAATCTGAGCATCGAGCAAATCACGGTACGTATCTGTATTCTCAGGGATCAGTCCAATCTCGGCACCATAATCTATTAAAATATCGAGAACAGGCTGCGGTCCGGAAAGTTCGGACTCATCTACCAACCCTGCAAAAGGCTCATCGAATTGAAACAAGCTCAGCAGCTGATTACGACTGTAGTCGACATCTGCATCTTCAATGAGTGTATGTCTGTGAGCAAACAATACCAGCCTTTCAATGGCATGAAGCGCTTCTTCTGCAGCTGATAAGGACTGTGAATTTTCTGAAGTTGTTCCTGCACCGGCGTTCATATTCATTTCAGACATTCGCTTACTCTCCTTTGTTGTTCGTATTATAACCTTCTGGATGAGACTGATGCCAGCCCCATGCACTCGCGATTACATCTTCAAGATTTGTATATTTCGGCTCCCAACCAAGAACAGAGCGTGCTTTCGCGGAGGAAGCGACAAGAACTGCCGGATCTCCTGCTCTGCGCGGTTCCATCACAACCGGAATTTCAAGACCGGTCACTTTCTTCGCCGTTTCGATTACTTGTTTTACACTGAAGCCTGTACCGTTTCCTAAGTTAAATACATTGCTCTCTTCACCCTTGCGAAGATAATCTACAGCCCGTAAATGCGCATCTGCCAGATCACTCACATGGATGTAGTCACGGATGCAAGTACCGTCTTCTGTCGCATAATCATCACCAAAAATCGCGATTTGTTTGCGCTGTCCAAGTGCAGTTTGCAGTACCAATGGGATCAGATGGCTTTCCGGCTGATGATCTTCCCCGATTTTCCCGTCCTTATGAGCACCTGCTGCATTAAAGTAACGAAGAGATACATACTTAATACCAAGAACTTTATCAAACCAAGACATCATGCGTTCCATCATGAGCTTCGTTTCACCATATACATTCGTAGGTTCCGTACGATCTGTTTCTTCAATTGGTACTTTTTCCGGCTCGCCGTAAGTAGCAGCGGTAGATGAGAATACGATTTTGCTAACCCCTGCATTATTCATTGCTTCCAGAAGAGTTAACGTACCAAAAACGTTATTATCGTAATATTTCGCCGGATTCTGCATGCTTTCACCAACGAGTGAATTCGCTGCAAAATGGATAACCGCTTCAATCTTATTCTCGGCAAACACCTGATCCAAGAATGCTTTATCTCGCAAGTCACCCTCGCAAAAAGTTCCGCCAAGTACCGCTTCACGGTGCCCTGTCTGCAAGTTATCCACTACCACTACTTCTTCTCCGCGTTCAAGGAGTGCCGCTACTGTATGAGATCCAATATATCCTGCTCCGCCTGTAACTAAAATCGCCATTTTTTTATTCCTCCCCGTCCCATTCTTTTACTCCATCGCCAACACCGCATACATAGAATTCGCCTTCAAGGCCTGTGCGCTCTTTATAAGCCGCTCCGACTTCCTTAACAAAACGTTCTACATCATCTTCATGTACAAGAGATACCGTACATCCGCCAAATCCTGCACCTGTCATTCTAGCACCGAGAGTGCCCGGAATTTTCCGTGCTTCTTCTACCATGACATCGAGTTCTGAACAGCTTACTTCATACAAGTCGCGAAGGGAGTCATGAGAAGCATTCATCAGCTGACCGAATGTCGTAAGGTCGTTTGCGCTTAGCGCTTCAACAGAAGCTAGTACACGCGCATTCTCTTCTACAACGTGTCTAGTCCGGTTCTTCAGGACTTGTTCTCCGAGATGTACTTCGAGCTCTTCATATTGTTCTGGCTTCAGCTCAGCAAGATACTCGAGTGACGGTACATGTTCTTTCAGAATGGAAAGAGAACGATCACATTGCTCGCGGCGTTCGTTATATGCGGAATCAACCAATCCCCGGCGTTTATTCGTGTTACCGATAATGAGTTTGTAAGATCCAGTTTGGAAAGGAACATGTTTGTATTCCAGCGTATCGCACATGAGCAGAATCGCATGATCTTTCGCTCCGTTTGCAACCGCGAATTGGTCCATAATTCCGCTGTTTACGCCAACATACTGATTCTCTGCACGCTGAGAAAGAAGGGAAAGTTCTACCGTATCGATCTTGCCGCCTTCCATCGTTAGCAGTGCAAATCCAGTAAGAACTTCCAGCGAAGCAGAAGAAGACAAGCCCGCTCCATTTGGAATTTCGCCGTGGAATAACAAGTCATATCCTCTAGTTACAGGAGTTCCTGCTTTTTTCAGTTCAACCATGACACCGACTGGATAATCGATCCACTCATCTGTCTTAGATGCACCAATCTCTCCTACCTTAACAGTCGCTGTATAAGGAATGTTGGTAGAGAAGAAATGAATCTCATCATCATTACGCTCGCGAATGAGTAGAGTTGTACCAAATTCAAGTGCTGCTGGCAGTACATAACCGCCGTTATAATCAATATGTTCACCGATCAGATTTACACGTCCCGGAGCATAAAATACACGAATGTCAGAAGAGCTGTTACCGTACTGGTTAATAAAAGAAGCTGTAAGATCTTGCACGTTCACGGGTATATCACCTCTTGTATAAGTTGTTTTGATTTATAGGTTTAGTATACTTGAAAGCGTTACACATGGTAATGTAGTGATGTGTTTTATATATGGACAAATGTGACCTTCAAATAAAATCAAACATGGTAAACATTGGAATTTTGGACGTATTCACCCTGCTTTTTATGGTATAATTCTGATATCAATAAACAAGTAAATGAATAAGGGAGAGACGCCCATTCCCATGACACAAAATGAAATTCCATATACGTATTCTATAGCTTCCAACCCTGTTTCTTATGAAAACAGTTCTCTGCACGTTCTTTTTGCAGGCGAAAGCCAAACCAAGCCAAGTCATGCACTTGGGCCGAAAATTTATGATTACTACCTGCTTCATTACATCGAGTCGGGAAAAGGCATCTACAAAACAGAACATCACACCTACCATTTAAAACAAGGGGATTTGTTTCTTATTCACCCTTCACAGCTCGTGAGTTATGTATCAGATGAGAAAGAGCCTTGGCGATATCGGTGGATTGCTTTTACAGGAACAGAAGCCGATGAACAAGTACGGTATACCGGATTCACATTAGACTTACCTGTATCCTCTGCAGGAGAACAAGAGCAATTTTCGAAGCTCCTCGGTATGATGCAGCAGGCCTTTTACGAGAAAAAGGAGAGTGCACACCTCACCTCCTTAGGATGTTTGTATCTTGTTTTCGCTTTAGCTAAAGAACGGCTTCTTTTAGAATCAGCATTACCTCTTGTAGATGCAAGAGTCGGAGGAACGGTTAAGCAAATGATTCAGTACATGTCGACGCAGTATGCTCACCCCATCTCTATAGAGCAAATGTGTTCGAGCCTTGGATATAACCGGGCCTACCTCTCTCGTATTTTCAAAAAAGAGACGGGATTTTCTCCGGTAACCTATCTGCTCAAACTAAGAATTGATAAATCAAGACAACTGCTTCGGGAGAGACCCGAGTTATCCGTGGAACAGGTTTCTGCATCGGTCGGGTTACCGGATGCCCTATACTTTTCAAGACAATTCAAACGATTTTATAAACAATCACCAACCGCCTATCGAAAACAAGTACAAAAGCAGCCTAGTGATAAAAAGTCATTCCCTTGAACAAGCAAAAAATCCTGCCCCGAGATCAAACCAGGCAGGATTTTTTATTAAATTATCATATTCGTTCATCTATATAAGTGATCTACTAGGATTCATTGTCTCGCAGAATATTCTCGATTCGTTCCAGCTCTTCTGGAGAAAAATCGAGATTTTTCAGCGCGTCAACATTCTCCTTAATCTGACCAGGACGGCTTGCTCCGATCAGAGCAGAGGTAACTTTTCCGCCGCGAAGTACCCACGCAAGAGCAAACTGTGCCAGACTTTGTCCTCTTGAAGCTGCAATCTGATTGAGTGCGCGTACTTTACGCAGTGTTTGAGGAGTGATCTGACTTTCGTTCAGGAATACAGACGAACTTTTTGCTCTTGAATTGTCAGGAATTCCATTCAAATATTTACTCGTGAGAACCCCTTGTTCTAATGGACAAAAAGCAATGCTTCCAACTCCATTTTCCTCGAGTACATCCTGAAGTCCATTTTCAATCCAGCGATCAAGCATTGAATATCTCGGCTGGTGGATTAATAGCGGTGTTCCGAGTCTATTTAGAATACGAACCGCTTCTTTGGTCTGATCCGCAGAATAGTTAGAAATCCCAACATATAAGGCTTTTCCCGAACGAACAATATGGTCTAGTGCCTGCATCGTTTCCTCAAGCGGAGTCTCTGGGTCAAAACGATGAGAGTAAAAAATGTCTACATAATCTAATCCCATTCGTTTCAGGCTTTGATCAAGGCTTGATATTAAGTATTTACGTGAACCCCATTCTCCATAAGGCCCTGCCCACATGTGATATCCTGCTTTCGTAGAAATCACCAGCTCATCTCGATAGGGTAACAGGTCACTCGCAAGGATTTGACCAAACATTTCCTCTGCTGATCCAGGAGGAGGTCCATAATTGTTAGCTAAATCGAAATGAGTAATCCCTAAATCAAAAGCGGTACGAATCATTTCACGACCGTTCTCTAGACTGTTAATTCCACCAAAGTTGTGCCAGAGTCCAAGTGAGATGGCAGGCAGTTTCAAGCCTGAGCGTCCCAGCCGGTTATATGTCATTGTCTCATATCTTGCTTCATTCGCTATATAAACCATTATTGTTCATCCTCTCTCTATTCCTCATACCACACCATTCATTTCTAGTATTTATGATAGACCTTACCACTGTTCTACGCAAGAAAACGTTTACAAGTAAATAAAAAAATAAGCCTATCTTAATAATCTAAGACAGGCTGTAGTGTAACCTTCTCTACAATAAAGCATTTACTTGATCCATCACTTTACCAATCGGTTCCGAAATGAGAAGATCTGCTTTGTTATCGTACGGTGTAGGGGTAGCGTTTAGGAGTGCGATGTGCTTCCCTTGAAAATACGTCACAAGCTGCGCAGCAGGCTGCACGGTTAGCGAGGTGCCGCCAATAATTAGCAAGTCTGCCTCCGACAAGGCATCAACGGCATGATAAAGCGTACCTTGATCGAGTGATTCTCCGTAGAGCACAACATCCGGTTTTACGATGCCGCCGCATTTTTCACAGTACGGCACCCCGCTCCCCGATTGCAGAATATAATTCAAATGATAAAACTTAGAGCAGTCCATACAGTAGTTACGATGAACGGAACCATGTAATTCATGTACCACTTTACTGCCTGCTGCTTGATGAAGTCCATCAATATTCTGGGTTATGACAGCCGTCATCTTCCCTTCGTTTTCAAGACGAGCCAGCAGACGGTGTGCTCCGCTTGGTATGGCATCCGGGTGCAGCATCTTATTACGGTAAAAATCATAGAAGATATCAGGGTGCAGTTTAAAAAAATCGATACTTAATAGTTCTTCGGGTGAGTACGGAGAATGCTGTTCCGTTTGATAAATACCAGCCGCAGAGCGAAAATCAGGAATACCACTTTCCGTGGAAGTACCTGCGCCGCCAAAAAAAACGATTTTGGAACTTTGCTTTATCCAGGTTGTTAATTGTTCAACGGGTTCCATCATGAAAGTGCACTCCATTTCATAAAAGGTCTATTCAAGCGATATTTGGGTATAACTCGTAATCACGGTATCTGCATCGTGTAAATAAAACGAATCATTCGATTGTATGAAACCAACAGCAAGTGCTGATTCTGCACTTTTCGCCATCTGCATATCACCATTACTGTCACCAATGACGGCACAATCTTGTGGAGATAAACCGAGCTTGGCACAGCAGGCATAAGCACTTTCCGGATGAGGTTTACTGTTCTTTACCTGATCATATCCGATTATAACATCAAAATAATCTAATATCCCAAGCCATCTCAAATGAATCTCCGCAGTATCTGTTGAGTCAGCGGTCACCACGCCGAGCCTCAGCCCTTTTTCACGGCATTTGATGAGAAAAGGGATCAAACCTGAAGTGGGATGGGCATGCTCTTGTTTCACTTTACTCATCGCCTGCCTGCTGACCATTCGTACATAGGTGATTGCATCGTTCCACGGCATTCCAGCAGCATACAGCTGCCAGGCAAGTATTCCCGTAGATTCACTTACGGTTGCAATGGCAAACGGCCCTTGTGCATCGTAACCAATGACGCTGCCGCTGCTATTATACTGCGTACCGAATACCTGGTCTCTATGTCCCGTAAAAGAACGTCCCAATGAGGCCAGTTTCTTCTCCAGTTGATCAAGTACAAAGGTAGCCCATGGCGTCCACAGCTTATTCAAATCAAGCAATGTTCCATCTTTGTCAAACAAAATTCCTGAGACGTGTGCCTCTGCTTTTTCTGTTTTTAATAAAACCATTGCTAGGTCCCCCTTCCCCTATTCCATAATTAAACAATCGTCATCCTATCATACAACAGCTTATGTAAAAAAAATTCTGACCGGGTCCCCGATCAGAATGAAAGTTAATATGTCTATAGATTACTGACTTACTTTTCGGATTGTATCTGATCCATCCAAGAAAGAAGAGAATCGGCAGTTAATGTAATCTGTTCTTCCATCGTAATGTCAGCGGTGCCGTCCCCTTTTTGCAGGCCATAGTCACCATACTGCGCATGATTACCTCCAGGCAGGTTGTAATAGATGGTATCTTGCGGAAGATAGTCTCTGCCTACCTTTACATTCTCACGATTAACTACCTTATCTTTCTCCCCAATAATGCTGATGACAGAAAGCGAGGTATCACTCACATCTCCTTTTTCATCTGCATACGCACCTAATAAAAACATACCTGCAAGATCCTCCGCATGACCAGCTGCAAACCTTGCAGCCATAGCTCCGCCAAGTGAATGTCCACCAATCACAAACGTTTCATCAGGATAAGCTTCTATTACTTTACTAGCTGAATTTCCTCCAGCCACCGACAGATTAGCCGGCATTTTCATTACATATACGGGATGTCCGCCTTCTGCAAGCAGCTGAGCTAATGGAGCATAACTTGCTTCTTCAACAAAGGCTCCTTGATAAAAAATCACACTCACACCCTGTGGTTGTTTAGGTTGAAATTCAATCCAATTCTTCTGATCTATCACTTCAACTTGCTCGGTAGACTGCATTGCAGCTTGGGCTTTTTCCAGCGGTTCGAGGGCGTTCATGGAAAGATAAGCCCACATACCTCCAATAGCAAGCACTACTACTATGATAATGCTCCAAATTGTTATTTTTAATTTTCGATGTTGTTTTGTCTTGCTGTTATTCAACTCAGTCACCTTTTCTTCTCTTATTTCTCGAGAATTGCTTTACGGTAAGCACCGATATACTCTTCAGCCTTTCGCTTCACGTAAGTCATATCCCCTGTTTTTACTGCTTGCTGTGTCAGATCTGAGCCAATACCTACTGCAACAGCTCCGCCCTTAATCCATTGACCTAGATTATCCAAGGACACACCACCCGTAGGCATAAAATTAGCCTGTGGAAGCGGACCTTTCATCGTTTTGATGACGGATGGATCGTACACACTGCCTGGAAACAGTTTTACTACATCCACACCAAGCTCAAGCGCAGCTTGAACTTCAGCAATCGTCATCACACCTGGCATCACAGGCACTCGGTATAAATTACACAATCTTACCGTGTCCGGATTTAACGAAGGTCCTACTATAAAAGCGGAACCTGCCATAATCGCAGCTCTTGCGGTCTGAGGTTCAAGCACCGTCCCCGCTCCGATGATTGCAAAACGCTCTTCGTCTGCTGTGTCCCAGCTGTACGTTTTACTCAGTTCTTCAATCGCCTGCAAAGCACCCGGTACGGTCAAGGTAATCTCAATGACTTTGATTCCGCCCGCAATCGCTTGCTCTGCCATTTCAACAACCTGCTTTGCAGAATCTGCACGTAAGACAGCTACGACACCCTGCTCCACGATTTTTTGGATTAACTGCAGTTTTTTCATCGTCCTTACAACTCCTTATATTATGTATGATTTGTTCTATGATTTCAAAAGGTAAATTCCTTAGATCAGAGAGCCAATGCCCCATACTATCGTTCAATATGCTGAATATTGTTCAGAGCAGCTTCTACCTCAGCATGTGTCGGGAGCGCTTCCCAATCTCCTACCGCCTGAATAACCATGCTTCCAATTAAACTTCCGAGTTTCGTTGCCTCTAAAGGCGTCTTGCCTTGTAATATACCAGCAAGGAAACCAGCGCAAAATCCATCTCCGGCCCCTACGGTATCAAGTACTTGCTCTGCTTTGACATAAGGAACCTTGTCTATTCTTCCGTCATCCAGCACATAGGTAAGATCAGGTCCGCCTTTTACGATGGACACGGCCTTCAAAGTCGATAACTTCTCAAAAATCCGTTCCGTATTGTCCTCATCATATAGAAGCTTCAATTCATCAAGACCCGGCAGAAAATAGTCTGCCTGCTCGGCCAAAGACAGAAGCACAGGTCTAGCCTCATCAATTGTCCATAACTTCAACCTTACATTAGGATCAAAACTCACTTTCACACCAGAATCCTTAGCAATGCGGATGGCTTCCTGCACCGTCTCTAGACTGGATGGGCTAATAGCAGCGGTAATCCCGGTAACATGAAGTATTTTGGCACCAGCAATATAATCCCTGTCGAGTTCAGATGGTGTCATACAGCTTGCTGCAGACAGCTTCCTATAATAATGCACCGAAGACTTGCCCGGTAGATTTTCGCGGATCATAAGCCCTGTCGCCATTCCTTCCTTCAACTTTGCTCGGGATACATCGACTCCTTCTCCGCGAATCGACTTCATGATCATTTGACCTAGAGGATCATTACCAAGCCATCCGCACCATCCACTTCGTTGTCCCAGACGAGCAAGACCAATGGCTACATTGCTCTCTGCTCCGCCAAAAGATTTATGCAAGGTTGCAGCGTACTCGAGTCCCCTGGTATCCTGTGCGGTGAACAACCCCATGCTTTCCCCAAAAGTAACCACTTCAGGTTGAACAGATGTATTTTGCATTTTCCAGAAATCCCACCCTTTTTATCACAAAAACGCAGGCGTTTTTGCTTTAGATAATTTCCGTTTCGGTTCACAATCTTCCATTAAGGTGCATTAACTCCATTGTCATCTGCATTGTAACCGTTGTCAATTATAAAATTGTTAAAATAATGTACTTACCAACATTTTTTTACAATGATTTATTTTCTTCGTTTCACAGCAAATCAGCTGTGGTAATTAGATGTTAATAATGACAAAGGAGAGAGTCTACATGCCAAATTCAAAAACCAACCGACCCAAAATGACTCGTGCTGAAGCAGGGCGGCTTGGCGGGGAAGCCACTTCAAAAAAATTCGATCGCTCATTTTATGAAAATATAGGAAGAAAAGGGGGAATCTCCACATCAGAGAACCATGATGCAGATTTCTACCAAGAGATTGGAAGCAAAGGTGGACAGGCTACGGCTCGCTCCCATGACCGTACATTTTATCGTGAGATTGGACGCAAAGGGGGCCTTCGTTAAGATATCTTGTGGTCTTTCTTACATTCTGAAACGCAAAAAAATGAATAAATAAAAGAGACTTTATTTCACATGACAATCATCTGCTCACATAAAACGAATCTAGCGAATCTTTTAGAAAAATATACAGGTTCGTAAAGTTGCGGAGTCTTGATTACTGGGAAATTTAGGTCTCTTTTTTTGTTTTTCTATACCTATGATCCCTTAATTTTGTAGAAATATGCCGGAAACTGTGATAGACTCATACAAATTATATATTCTTTTTACGGTAAAGCCTATTTGCGGTAAAGCATTACAGAACGAACGAAGCACAAATGAAATTATTTTGATTCTGGGGGGAAACAGTCACCATGGCACCGAAAAAAATGCGTTCAGACATGATTAAAAAAGGTTTTGATCGAGCACCGCATCGGAGTTTGCTTCGTGCAGCTGGAGTAAAAGAGGAAGATTTCGGTAAACCGTTTATTGCCGTATGTAATTCATATATCGATATCGTACCAGGACATGTGCATCTTCAGGAATTTGGGAAAATTGTAAAAGATGCGATTCGTGAAGCAGGCGGTGTTCCTTTTGAATTCAATACCATTGGTGTAGATGATGGGATTGCAATGGGTCATATCGGGATGCGCTATTCGCTTCCAAGCCGAGATATTATTGCAGATTCGGTAGAAACCGTAGTTTCTGCTCACTGGTTTGACGGTATGGTATGTATTCCTAACTGTGATAAAATTACGCCGGGCATGATGATGGGTGCACTTCGCGTGAACATCCCAACGATTTTCGTCAGCGGCGGACCTATGAAGGCAGGACGTGACAGTAATGGTCGTGCATTATCTCTTACTTCTGTATTTGAAGGAGTAGGTGCTTACCAAGCAGGTAAAATAGATGATCAAAGCCTGCTCGAATTAGAGCAATTCGGTTGTCCTACATGCGGATCTTGTTCTGGTATGTTTACTGCAAACTCGATGAACTGTCTTGCCGAGGCAATGGGACTAGCCCTGCCGGGTAACGGAACTATTCTCGCGGTTTCACCAGAACGCCGTGATTTTGTACGTAAGTCTGCAACTCAATTGATGGAACTCATTAAACTTGATTTAAAACCTCGTGATATCGTAACTCATGAAGCTATTGATAATGCATTTGCACTCGATATGGCGATGGGCGGTTCTACGAATACGGTACTTCATACGCTTGCGCTTGCTCATGAAGCAGGAATTGACTACCCAATTGACCGTATTAATGAAGTAGCGAACCGAGTACCTCATCTGTCCAAACTGGCACCTGCTTCCGATTATCATATTGAGGATGTTCAGAATGCAGGCGGTGTAAGTGCTGTTCTGAATGAACTTCTCAAAAAACCAGGTGCAATCCATGGGGATTGTATTACCGTAACAGGAAAAACCATTCGTGAGAATGTTGAAGGTGTAGAAATTCAAGATCATAACGTAATTCATGCCTTGGATAATCCTCACTCCGAACGTGGCGGACTGGCTGTACTCTTTGGTAATCTAGCACCTGAAGGTTCCATCATTAAAGTCGGAGCAGTCGATCCTTCTGTTGGCGGATATCATAAAGGTCCTGCGATCTGCTTTAACTCGCAAGAAGAAGCACTCGAAGGCATTGCCAATGGAAAAGTAACTGAAGGAAACGTAGTAGTTATCCGTTACGAAGGTCCAAAAGGCGGTCCAGGTATGCCGGAAATGCTCGCTCCTACCTCCCAGATTGTAGGGATGGGGCTCGGTGCCAAAGTAGGTCTGATCACTGACGGACGTTTCTCGGGTGCATCCAGAGGAATCAGTATCGGACATATTTCCCCAGAAGCTGCGGAAGGCGGACCCATCGCTTTCGTACATGATGGAGATTTGATTGAACTTGACCTCAATAATCGTAAGATTGAACTGCTTATTAGTGAAGAAGAAATGGAACGTCGTCGTGCGGAAGAATGGACAGAATTTGAGCCTAAAGTTAAAACCGGATATTTGGCGCGTTATTCTAAACTAGTAACGAACGCAAGTAACGGCGGCGTTCTAAAAATCTAATATTTCATAAAAAAGGATCCTCCGTTCATAAGAACAGAGGATCCTTTTTAATATATTTCTATTTATGCTACCGGCGGTGTTCTGCTTAAATCAGAATTTCCGGCAAGAATTCCTGATTCCTCTTCTTCATACCGTTCCTCTGTTACTTCTCTTGGGGCAGTTCGCTCTGGCTTATGTATGCTCCCGAATCGTTCATAGAGTACATCCATAGGCATGATGATCATTTTGGGTATCATTTGCTGGCTGCCTTCTTTTAGACGCTTCTGCCCTTGCGGATGAATTACACTCATCAAGATTCGGAGATAAACAGCACTGGAAGCAGCAAACCACCCTTTTGGTAAATCTTTGACAAGAAACCCGAATTGCTCTGGTCCTCGGTTAATCATCGTAACACCATACAGGGCTTTTACCTCGGCTGCATCGGGATCCTTTGCAATAAGATGAGCAAGGTCAGGAAGCTGTTTTTCCATTGCCCGGATCATACGAATCGCTAAATGAACTGATGTTCGTGATGTCGTTCCCAACTGATATAATTTTTTATTATCAAAATGAAGTTCAACGATCGAATCGCCTTTTTCAAGAAATTTGCCATCTGTCATGGCTACCCGTTTTCCTTGATAGGGACGAATTCGGTAATGCAAGAAAGGATTCTCTGGGGTAATCGTCTTTAGATGAGTAACAAGATGAAATACTTTCTCCCAGCCTAACCATAGTTTAACGACTACTTTTTTTATCCCCGTTCTCACCGCCGCAAGCCCCTCCTTTCTATATTGTAGTTTCCTAACCGAATTTGCATGTTTTGATGCATTGTGAAGTTCAATCATCTCATCAATGCGGATGCTTTTCAGTCCTTCTTGCTTCGCCATTTCTAGCACATTTTCCAGCGCAAGAAGCATAATTTTCGGAGCATGTTTGTCTGCACCTGGTGTCGTTCCGCAATCATGAAGAACCATGACTTCTCCGCCGCGAAGTCTTTTCTTCATCCGTTCTGTTAAGCGATCCACCCCGATCCGTTCTTTCCAATCACCGAACATGCCAGACCAAAGAATGATACGATGGTGATGTTTTTTTGAAAAATCAAATAGATTGGTAATTCCCCACGGCGGGCGATAATACTCCGTATGCGACCCTGTTATCTGAAACACAATGGTATCTGTGCGTTCAATTTGCTGGCGGACAAGCTTAGGTGACATCAACCAGTTCGTATAGTGTTTATAATTGTGGATACCAATCAAATGACCTTCATTATGCATACGTTTTAGCAGGTCGGGATTACGTTCTGCATGTTCTCCCACTACAAAAAATGTAGCCTTTGCATCGTACTTTTTCAACAAATCCAACAGAAGCGGTGTATAATATGGATCTGGTCCATCGTCAAAGGTAAGTGCATAATCCTTTACGTTTTTCCCTTTTCGAAATACACGAAAACCGAATAACCGGCTGATTAGACTAGGAATAAATGCATAAAAGGATGTAATATAAAAAAGCAAAAGCAACAAATTTTGCATCATGTAATTCCTCACTTCTCTCGCTTTACTTGCCTGCCAATCCAAACCACACTATTTCCTATTTTATCATATTGTGAATAAAATGAACCTTTGATTTCAAATTTTACGTATACTCTTAAGTAATGCCCACCAAAAATAAAAAAGGAGTCGTTGTTAACGTATGCTTCCTCTCTACAAAAAGTATTGGCGCACTGCTTTTGATATCGGCCTGATTGCACTCACCGTGTTCTTAATTATGTTTGTCTCAAGCAAGCTGTATCACATTGCAGCACCTGTATTTCTTTCCTTTCTTGTATTTATTATTATTGAGCCGCTGGCCAAGTTTCTGCACCGAAAAGGAATTAAGAAAGCAATTGCCTCCGCTATTTCTGTTCTCATGTTTCTTGGTATACTAATCGGTATATTTTTCGGACTTGGAGTCATCCTTGTCTCGTCTATCGTTCAATTTCAGGAAAATATCCCTTACTATACTGAAATGATTCAAACACAGTTTAATCAGTCGATGACCTTTTTACATACCCAAATCAACGCGCTGCCAGAAAGCGTTATAAATCAGATCAATGAATATTTTGAAATCGTCACTGCAACCTTGTCGAACTGGGGCAAAACATTTCTCGGTTATCTTATTACTATGCTCAGCTCCTTCTCTACATTTATAGGAAATTTTGCGGTAGCTATCATTCTTGCCTTTTTCCTTAGTGTAGAGATTGATATGTGGCGGGCTCTTACCAAGAGGAAAGCACCAAAAACAATCAAGAAAGCTTATATGTTTTTAAAAGATCATGTCCTAAGTTCCATCGGTTCTTATTTGAAAGCACAGTTGATTCTCATTTCCATTACCTTTGTACTTGTATATGTAGGACTATTAATTGTGGGAACCGGCAATGCTCTGACGATCGCGCTCGTATCTGCATTTTTTGATCTGCTGCCGCTGCTGGGTATTCCCGTTATCTTTATACCCTGGATTATTTATTTGTTTATTGTAGGTAATACAGGGACAGCTGTAGGACTCATCATTGTATTAGTAGTAACCATGCTGACAAGACAACTAGCCGAACCTAAAATTTCAGGAAATTCAATCGGAGTCACATCTGCCTATTTAATGCTTTCTTTTATGCTTATTTCCTTATCTATTTTTGGGATTGCTGGTGTAATTCTATCGCCAATCTTGCTGATTTTAATTAAGGAATTGCTTCAACAAGGATATTTACAGAAGTGGATCCATCTGCCTGAAGATGAGTTCCAATCTTCACCTTTCGTAATAGATAAACCGGCTCCTCCTGCCGAGTAATCACCAAGCTAAAGAAACTCTACCGCTCAGCCTAATGGCGACAGTAGAGTTTTTTTATTTGCTATAGCTTAGAGTGAGTCTTAGCGAGCAGATCCATTACCTGTTTAAATATGGAGGTCGCTTTGTGCTCTGATGAGGGGGATACATTCTTGATCAGTACAGCGACCG
This sequence comes from Paenibacillus polygoni, assembly GCF_030263935.1. Classification (NCBI taxonomy): domain Bacteria; kingdom Bacillati; phylum Bacillota; class Bacilli; order Caryophanales; family Paenibacillaceae; genus Paenibacillus; species Paenibacillus polygoni. Next base: position 3,925,093 of record NZ_CP127162.1, read on the forward strand.
CATATTCGGGAGATTCCCCTGGACCATACCCGATGAACCACTGATGGTTTCGCTTCCCCTTATTTTGGATCACCTGGGCTGTACCCGACTTTCCTGCAAGATGCCACGAGGCTTCTTTAAGAGTCTGTCCCGTTCCCTCCTCCACTACCTTATCCATAAATTCTAACAGCTTTCTCGCTGTCGACTGCTGAATACTAGGTACATTTTTATCTATTAACCTTTTTTGCGGGATTTCTGTGAGCAGAGATCCATCTGCATAATGAATATGAGAGACAATTCGCGGAGACTGCACTTTTCCCCCGTGAAGCAGTGTCACCATAAGATTAGCTGCTTGCAGAGGAGTAACCTGCACATCGCGCTGACCGATTGCCGTCTGTATCCGTGTCCCTTCATCATTAAGCTGAATACTTTCTTTGTTATTAAAAATTCGGCCTTTCTCTTCATGATCGAACAAGACAAAATGATCCTGTCCTAAATAATGATCTTTTTCAAATCCAACTGTTCTGCCAAGGCCAAGTGACTCTGCTGCATCTGCTATCTGTTTAGAGCTTAGACGTGATGCCACTTCTGCAAAAGTAATATTACATGACTTTGCGAAACCCTCAGCAAATGTCAAAGTTCCATGACCCTCTGTTTTCCAGCAGCTTAGTCCATACTTTCCATAATGACCGGTACAGTGGAATTTTTCCTGCGGATGCACCACTCCCTGTTCAAGGGCAGCAGCAGCAGTGATAATTTTAAAAATAGATCCGGGTACAGCCGCCTTTAGCGCCTGATTTGCCCATTCATTCTTCTCCAGACTAATCTGCTGCGGCTGATAAAAAGGTCTTGATACCATAGCCACTACATCTGCATTTTTGGCATCCAGTACCACAACGGCTCCTTCCGCCACCCCTGCCTCTTTCGTTATCTTCTCTATTTGCTCTTGCAGAACTAAATCAATTGTAGTCTCTACATTTAGCGGGTATTTCGGATTGTGAGGTGCAATCACTCTTGCCCCCAGGGTTCCGTTTAGCGGCTGTTTATGTCCGTCTACCATACTTGATACAATCGTTGGTCCAAGACCTTTTAATAAGGGTTCTAGGGTTCGTTCAAGTCCGCCTGCTCCTGACTTTACATTAAAAGGATCTCTTACTTCCTGATGCAGTCTACTCTTCGCTGTCTTTTCAGGAAGTTCTGCAAGATACCCGAGCCACTGCCTCCCGTTCTCCGAGTCTATATATCGTTTCATATAGGGCAATGCTTTAATTACCCCCACACTCTTTGCTTGAATTGCTTCGACTTCGCGGGAGGTGAGAATCCGTGGTTCTCCACTCGCAAGCGTCCACCATTCAGGCGAAGTTAAGGCATTCCATTTCGTCCATAATGTATCTGGATTAATATTTAGAATGTCTGCCATCTCTAAGATCTCACTCTTCTGTTCTTCTGTAATTCGGTCGGGCAGCGGAAAGAGGACGGGTACATAAACCATTTGCCCGGTTAAAGACTTATGGTGACGGTCAAGAAATTGTCCGCGTCCAGGGTCCAGAATAATGCCTTGTTCACGCTGCAATACCGACATTTCTCTCATCGTTCTTCCGGTTTCCAAAACTTCTTGGTTCACCCTGACAAACTGGATATATCCCAGACGAAACATCAGTATAACTAGCAAACCACCTAATAGAAGTAACGTAAAAAAGACACGTTTTTTCCTTAACAGGTCCATACCCGGGTGCCTACTTTCGACTTTTTTTGGTTATTATCCCCTTTTACAGCATAATAAAAACCCTGCCTCCTTCATTCAGGAAACAGGGCTAGAACTTATTGTACTTTAGGATTACAGTTTTAATACTTAAAAGCAGATAACGTTGCCTTTAACTCACCCGAAACCTTCTCCAATTTTGTTGACAATTCAACAAGCTGATTACCGATACTTTGCTGCTCACTGCTCAGTGATGCCACCTCTTGAGATGTCGCAGAAGATTGCTCAGCAACCGAACTTACATTCATCATCGTCTCGGAAAGGGTAATCTGGGACTGATTCAGTTCTTCTATAGACATCGATGTTTCCTCTAATCTTTTCACGAAGATGCCCATCTGGTCTTCAACCGTTTGAAAAATCTCCCCTGTATCTTTTACAGCGATAATCTGTTCCTGGAACAGTGGATATGCCTCAGACAAGGTCATTACGGTCTCATTCATTTCCTTCATAATCCGGTCCGTTATACCGGCGACCATATCTATGGATTCCTTCGACTGATCTGCAAGCTGCCGAACTTCACCAGCTACAACCATAAATCCACGACCAGCTGCTCCTGCTCTAGCTGCCTCAATCGTCGCATTCAAAGATAAAATATTGGTCTGTCTTGCGATGTTTTGCAGTACATCTAGGATGTTTAGAATAGAGCTTGTGCTCTCTTTAAGCTGATCTACTTTATGAACCAGCGCACGAATCATTTCTTCACTTTGTTCTGTTTTGCTCGTCAATCCTGTCAAATAAGCGCTTCCTTGCTGACTTGCTCCTTCTACTTCCCGTGCTGAACTTCCGAGCTCCTCATTCGTGACAACAACTTGCCGCATCTGTGCAGAGATGAGTTCCGTCATTTCCGAACCTCGTTCTGCTTCACTCGCCAGATTGGTTGCCCCTCCCGCGATTTGCTCCGTTGCTACAGCTACTTCCGTTGCGGATGCTGCCGTTTTCTGTGAAGCACTGCTTAATTCGGACGCAGTCTGTAATACATCCTGTGCTGTTTGGTTGGTTTGCTGAACTAAACGTGTAATCTGCTCCATCATTTGGTTGAAGTTGGCAGAGAGCTGTCCGATTTCATCTTTGGATTGATGTGCTGTTCGTACGGTTAAGTCCCCTTTTGCACCTTGCTGCATCAGATCTTTCAGCATAGATAGAGGTTTCGCAATCATGCGGACCATCCACATTCCAATTAACAAAGCCATAATGGTTGCGGCAACTGCAAAGATAATCGTCACAAGCAAAATCTGATTAGCTCCCTTAACCAGTTCGCTGACAGGAATGAGTCCAAAAATTCTCCATCCCGTAAGTTCAAGTGTAGTATACACAGCGAGCACTTCCTGATGTTTACCATTAATCGTGTTCATGGTATCTCTAAAACCGCTTTTCTCTGTGAGATCCTGTAGGAATGTGAGCTGAGTTTGCTTCCCTTCCCGTTCTGCTACCGTTGATCCTATCACTGTACCATCTTCCGAAATAGCTTGAACGATTCCATTCTCTCCAAAGTTAACTTTCTTGAGTTCTTCTTCTAAGGCACTGGATTTAATCTCAAAAACAATCATAATCGTTCCAATCGTAGCATTCACATTTTTAAAAACACGAGCCATACGATATGTACTTTCTGATCCATTATCTTTTTCTACGGTAGGAAGCCATAACATTCCCCCATTTTCCATAAGGGATGCAAACCATTCTTCTTCTCGGAGTTTAACTAAATCACCTGTTCCTGTACTTATTGCAGGTGTATCTTGATTTTCATGAATTAGTGAAATCGATGTAATTGAATCATTGGTGAATTGTAAATTCGTCAATTGTTCACCCAGCGAGGAGCTTGACTCATAAATATCGAAAGCGGTCGCGTTGCTTTTATGTAAAGCTTCTAAATTTTTCTCAATGTTTTTATCAAAGAAGATTTGTGTCGACATATCTACATATTTCTCTAAAATAATCGTTAGTCTCTGTGCCGTCTGTTCCATGGTTTCTTGGTTAGCTTCTGCAGCTTTTTCTTTAATTGTTGCTTTAGCTGTCTGATAGGACAAAGTTCCGAGGCCAAATACAACCAGCAGAACGGCAATCATAAAAACAAGAAATAATCGTACTCCTACTGACGCCGCTGGATTCAGCGTACTCATCTGCCTCCTTAAAAATGTGGTATGTACTCCCTCCTTATCTACTTGTGTTGAGTCTTTTAAATCAGGCTTCTTTTTAAACTTAAAAAAAGGTTTCATTCTATTCACCACCGCCGTTAATGTTATCGTTTTCAAGATGCATTTATAATTATTACTTCGGCAGGTTAGAAGTAAAACCTTTGCTTTTTATGAAAATAATTGAAGCTTATTTCCTATTACAACCATAAAAAGACCCTCATCTTGCTCGTAAGATGAGGGCTTTCGTCCTGATTATATTATTTTTTCTTGCGCATCATATCGAAATACGCCACGGGTTGATCGACTTTTATTTTCACTGTTTGCAGTGGATGACGGGCTGCATCAAGTAAATTTCCAGCTTCATCATAGATCTCTCCCACTTTTTGCTTGAAGAAGGTACCATTCGGTCCAAAGAACTCAATATCATTCCCTGTCTTAAAATAGTTACGCTGCTGAATAGTAGCCATTTGTGAATCCGGATCATAATCCATCACAAGACCAGCAAAGTCATAAGGAACTGCTTTTTCTTCCGGTTCGTAAATATGATCTTCATGATCTGGTGTATCGTAGAAAAATCCCGTATTCAGCGGGCGATTAGCTGCTTTTTGAATTTCTTCAAGCCATTCTGGTTTCAGCACATAATTTTCCGGATCAGCCATGTAAGAGTCAATCGCTTGACGATATACATTTACCACCGTTGCCACATAGTGAATGGATTTCATTCGTCCTTCGATTTTGAAAGAATCAATCCCCACATCAATGAGATCCGGTATATTTTCAAGCATGCACAGATCCTTAGAACCCATCGTAAACGCTTGATCTCCTTCTTCATACAGTGGAAGCTGATTTACACCTAGCTCAAAATTCTTCAGTATCTGGGAATCCCTTGTATCTTCTTCCGATACCCATACTTCATTCTCTCTCGCATCTTCAAACAGGTCATATTTCCAGCGACAAGACTGACAGCATCCACCACGGTTAGAGTCACGGTCTGTAAAATGGTTAGATAATACACAGCGTCCCGAAAAAGAGGAACACATGGCGCCATGAATAAATGCCTCAATTTCAATATCTATGTGCTCTTTGATCTCCGCAATCTCCTTAAGACTTGCTTCCCGTCCAAGAACAACACGCGGCAGACCTTCTTCTTTCCAAAACTGCACTGCTTGCCAGTTAATCGTTGATTGCTGTGTGCTTAGATGTACCTCAAGGCCGGGAACGGCACGCTGTGCCACCTCAATAATAGCCGGGTCCGCTACGATAATAGCCGAAATCCCTGCTTCATATAACTCTTTGAGATAAGCTTCAATGCCTTCTATATCTTCATTATGTGCATAAATGTTTGTCGCTACAAACACTTTTGCCCCATATTTATTAGCGAATTCAACACCCTCGCGCATTTCTTCAAAACTAAAATTATCCGCATTCGAACGAAGGCCGTACTTTTGCCCTCCGATATATACAGCATCGGCACCATAGTGGATCGCAAACTTCAGCTTCTCTAAATTTCCTGCCGGAGCGAGCAGCTCAGGCTTGTCGAGCCGATAACGTTTGCCCGTATACTTAGGTTTCGTAGTCGTGTCCATTCCTTTTACCACCTCATATTAATAAACTTGTTCTTTATAGAAAAATCCAAATGACAGTTCGCGCTCAGGATCCTGCATTTTCCGTACTTCGTCAAGCCAGGACTCATCAAATGCATAGTTTAACGGGTCAACCGTATAAGCATCAATGGCTTTACGATAAGCCTTCACTACCGCTTCATTGTATGCTGTGCTTTTTAGAATCCCTTCAATTTTAAAAGAGTGCACGCCTGCGTTCATTAAAAGGTGGAGATCTTCCATGATACAAATATCTTCGGAGCTCATAATGTGCGTACCGTTCACATCTTCATAGATTGGAAATTTCTCATCCTGCCGCTCCGCCTCGATAAGGAAAAGTCCTCTGTGCAGTCCGAGATCTCCCTCTACAGGACGTCCTTGTTGCTGCATGTAGCTGGCAACCAATTGACGTTTGGAATGATAAATGTTCGTCATGCCATGAATCTGCACTTGTGCCTCTATTTCGAGCATAGGTACCATTTCTGTAATTTCATCCATGTTCAGTTCTCTTGCAAGCACTACTCGGGAAGCACCTTTGCGTCCCCAGTAATTCGAAGTACTGTAGTTGGTAGAAGTCATTTCCGCATTCCAGTGAAGCTTGATCTCAGGAGCAATTTCACGCACTGCCCGCAGAACCGATGGATCGTTGAACTCAATGCCGTCAACTCCCGCTTCTTTAAGCCCGCGAACATAGTCTGGTATTTCTGGCAGAAGCTCATTTGTCATAATGTTATTCATCGAAACGTATACCTTGGCATGATGATTCTTAGCAAGCTTCACTGCTTCCTTCGTTTCTTCCAAAGTAAAACTGCCGGGTAATCGCATCCCAAAGCGATCATTTCCAATAAGTATCGCATCCGCTCCCGCTGTAAGCAGTACTTCTGCTTCCTGTAAATCACTTGCCGTTACTAGCAATTCATAAGGCCGAGTCAAAAGTCATCCCTCCGTTATTCCGCACTTTCTTTACTTTTTTCTATATTTTTCAAATGTTCTTCATACGTCTTGGCAAAAAGGTGTTCCGAGCTTCCGTCTTTCTTCGTAACATAAAATAAATAATCCGAAGTTTCCGGTGATAATGCAGCCTCAATAGAACTTAGACTTGGAGCTGCAATCGGCCCTGGAGGCAGTCCGGCGTTTCGATACGTGTTATATGGACTATCCACTTCTAGATCTTTATAAAGCAGACGTTCTTTCTGCTTACCCAGCAAATATTGAACGGTCGCATCAATTTGGAGCCTCATATTGCTCTCTAACCGGTTATAGATCACACTTGCTACCAATGGTCTTTCCTCTGGGACGACAACTTCTCTCTCGATCAGTGAGGCCACCGTAAGGAGTTCATGAACCGTGAGGCCTCTTGCTTTTAGTTTTGCCTCAAAATCCGGGATAGAATCCAGCTTTTCCTGCATTTCGGTCAGCATACGTACAACAATATCTTCTGCTGTACTACCTTTTGCAAGCTCATACGTCTCGGGAAATAAGTAGCCTTCCAGCTTATATAGATAATCTGCGTTGTCTTTAATCTCAGCTACGATCGGAATATCACTAAATAACTCTGGCTGGTTTACAATATCCATGAAAAGTTCTTTCGTTGTCGCACCTTCCGTGTCCAGCTTCTCCGCCATCTGTTTCAGTGTATACCCCTCAGGAATCGTAAACTTCAAAGTTTCTTCTTGCTGTACATCTCCATTATTTAGAGCCGTAACAATTTCTTTGTAACTTTGTCCAGGAACAAATGCATACGTACCCGCTTTAAAACCCGAGCCTTCATTGTTCAGTTTCAAATATACTTTAAAGAATAAACTGTTTCGAATGATTCCATTTTCCTCTAGATTATCAGCGATCTGAGAGGTGCCCGTCCCTTTATCAATCGTGAAAATAACGGGTTCTGTGGATGCTGTAACAGGTTTTGTAGATTGCCATACATATAATGCACCGCCGGCAAGAACTACCAAAGTGACTATAAGGATAATGAATCGCCTGAAGTATTTTGCTTTCAAAAAAATCACAACCCCTTCACAGCCAAAAAGAGCGGACTGCTCCGCCCTCTCATCAACCGTATTTTAAGTAAGTATACCAAGAATTCTATAATAACATACAAAGCAGGCACCTCGGTAGAGGTGCCTCCTCATATTAACCTTGATCGTCAGGTAAAGACCATTCATCATAGAGTTCCGCAATATTTTCCCATTCTTCATCATCTTCAATGGTATGAAGTTCGGGAAGTCCTTCTGCTGTAAATTCCACACGCAAAAGTTCATATTCCTCGTTCTTACTTGTTAAGGATTGTAATACAGCATAACCCTGACCTTGCACTTCAAACTCAGCGAGCAATTCATAAGGAACAGATTTACCATTCGCTTCTTCAAGCTCAACCTCTGTTCCAAATGCTTCTTGCAAGCGAGTCGTAATGGTTAGATCCGCTCTTGTAAAAGGAAAATCGGTCATCTATACATTCTCCTCATCGTCTTCTGAATCGACGAGAGTATTAAAAGTTTCTTCCACAATCGCCCATTCTGCTTCATCTTGAATCATAAATAGTTTGATGTCGTCCCCTTCTTCTTCATAACGGAAGGCATAAACCTCAGACTCTTCTTCGTCATCGTTCACATCGACTGGAACAACCATCATATATTTAGCGTCTGATCCATCTACATCAAAGGTCATGAGCACCTCAAACTCTTCGTCATTACCTTCTTCGTCCGTAATATATATGATCTCGCGATCCTCTTCCATACCCATTTGAATATCAGTCATAGTAAACTCCCCCTCACCTTGTACTTTTGGCATCTAAATAATTTTGTAATATCAGGCTTGCGGCCATTTTGTCCACAACCTTTTTACGCTTCTTTCGGCTTACGTCGGCATCAACCAGCGTACGTTCCGCCGAAACGGTGCTGAGCCTTTCATCCCATAGGTGTACGGGCAAGTCCAATGTTTCCCGTAGCGTTTCTGCAAATTCAATGCAGATCTCACCACGGGGACCCACGGTGCCGTTCATGTTCTTGGGTAACCCGACGACGATTTCACTTACCTCGTTCATTTTGACAAGTTCAGTGATTCGTGCAATCTCGTCCCCATCGCGGCGCCGTTCAATAACTTCTAAACCCTGAGCAGTCCAGCCAAAGGCGTCACTAAGCGCAACGCCAATTCTGCGGTCGCCATAATCTAAGCCTAAGATCTTCATTCATTTCTCCTTATTCTTATCGGTGATTGGCCAGATAAGAACGTACTAATTCTTCAATCAGTTCGTCGCGTTCTTTTTTGCGGACCAGACTTCTTGCATTGTTGTGGCGCGGGATATAAGCAGGATCCCCGGAAATAAGATAGCCCACCATTTGATTAATGGGGTTGTAATCTTTTTCTTGAAGGGAGTCATACACTTTAAGAAGAATCTCTTGTGCAGAAGCCTCTTCCACATCGCCTTTCACATTAAATTTAACTGTCTTATCCATGGAGTCCATAACGACACCTCGCTTCTGCATAAATCAAAATTATTCATTTTGGTATGCCGAATTGATTTCTTCTTTATAATAACATATTCTGTCCTCTGTAAGTATAGCAGGAAAGTGAGAATATTTTGTTTTTTGTAAACGTTATAAAACCTTATCCCGCAATAATTTGTTCAGCAAGACGAAGTGCTTCATCCAGCTTAGCCGCATCTTTACCGCCAGCTTGAGCCATATCAGGGCGTCCACCGCCACCGCCGCCGCATACTGCAGCGACTTCTTTCACAATTTTACCGGCATGCAGACCTTTTTTCACTTGATCTTGAGGGACAATGACAACGAAGTTAACTTTCTCCTCTGCTGCAGCACCAAGAACAATCACCGTATCAGGCAATTTCACTTTAAGCTCATCTGCAAGTGTACGAAGTGTATCCATTCCCGCTGCTTCAACGCGAGCCGTAAGAACTTTGGTATCTCCATGCTGCACTACTTTATCCGTAAGTTGTCCTGCTTCGATGGAGCTAAGTTTTCCTTGCAAGGATTCATTCTCACGAGTGAGTTCCTTGACCTGGGCATGCAATGCATCAATCCGTTTTGGAACATCATTTAGATTTGATTTGAGCGAAGCTGCTGCTTGTTTTAAAAGATCTAACTGACTTTCCATGTATTCATATGCTCCGCGTCCTGTCAAAGCTTCGATCCGTCTTACGCCAGACCCAATTCCGCTTTCACTCACAAGTTTAAACAAACCGATCTCGGACGTATTATTTACATGACAACCTCCGCACAGTTCTAGGCTGTAATCACCCACCTGTACCACGCGAACAATATCACCATACTTTTCACCGAATAGAGCCATAGCCCCCATTGCTTTTGCTTCATCAATGGATTTATATTCGATCACAACCGGAATTTGTCTCCAGATTTGTTCATTTACTTTGCGTTCAATAACAGCCAGTTCTTCTGGTGAAATGCCGCCAAAGTGAGAGAAGTCAAACCGCAAGCGTCCTGGTTCTACAAGAGAACCTGCTTGATTCACATGGTCTCCTAACACTTCTTTTAGTGCCTTATGCAGCAAATGTGTTGCTGTATGGTTTTTTACAATCGCTTCACGACTGGTTTTATCTACTTCAGCCTTGATCGTATCTCCAACACGAAGTTCCCCGGAATCGATGGTTACCATATGAACATGTTGTCCAAGAGGCGCTTTGAAGAGACCTTTTACTGTAGCAAGAACACTCTCACCGCGCAAAATACCTTCGTCACTCACTTGTCCGCCGCTTTCCGCATAGAAGGAAGTACGGTCTAGAACGATCTGACAAGTATCGCCTTCACTTACGGAATCCACCATCTGCTCGTCACGAATAATCGCTACGACTTTCGCTTCAGTCACGAGGTCATTATATCCAACAAATTCACTTTTAACCGTAAGCTCCGAGATCGCTCCGCCTTGAACTTTCATACTAGCGTTATCTTGGCGTGCTGAACGTGCACGATTCCGTTGTTCTTCCATTGCTTTATCAAAGCCTTCGCGGTCAACCGTCAGCCCATGTTCTGCTGCATAATCTTCGGTAAGATCAAACGGGAAACCATAAGTATCATACAATTTAAAAGCATCGCTGCCGCTGATCACAGTTTGTCCGTTTGCTTTTGCTTGTCCGCTGATATCAGCAAGAATAGCAAGACCGTCGCTTAGCGTTTCATGGAAGCGTTCTTCTTCTGTTTTAATTACCTTCGCAATGAATTCGCGTTTTTCTACGACCTCTGGGTAGTATACGCCCATTACATCAGCAACCTGCTGTGTCAGCTCATACATAAATGGACGATCGAGTCCAAGTACTTTTCCATAACGAACGGCGCGGCGCAGCAATCTGCGGATGACATATCCACGGCCTTCATTAGAAGGAAGTACCCCATCACCTACTGCAAAAGCTACCGTACGAACATGGTCAGCGATTACTTTCAGTGCTACATCAATTTCTACGCTGTCGTTATATTTCACACCAGCCATTTCTGCCGTACGCTGAATGGTAGGCTGAAATAGATCGGTATCAAAGTTAGAGTCTACGTTCTGCAAAATGGATGCAAAACGCTCAAGTCCAGCACCTGTATCAATGTTCTTGTTCGGAAGCGGCGTGTAGCTGCCATCTTTGTTATGGTTGAACTGGGAGAATACGAGGTTCCATACTTCAAGATAACGTTCATTTTCTCCGCCAGGATACAGTTCTGGATCCTCCGGATCATTGCCGTACGCTTCTCCGCGGTCGTAGAAAATTTCTGTACATGGGCCGCAAGGACCTTCACCGATATCCCAGAAATTCTCTTCTAATTTAATGATGCGCTCTGCAGGCAGGCCAATTTTTTCATTCCATAGTTTGAAAGCTTCTTCATCTTCTGGGTACACCGTAACGGACAAGCGCTCCGGATCAAAACCAATCCATTTTTTATCAGTTAAGAATTCCCATGCCCACGTTACTGCTTCTTCTTTAAAATAGTCGCCGATGGAGAAGTTCCCCAGCATCTCAAAGAACGTATGGTGTCTGCGTGTTTTCCCTACATTCTCAATATCGTTGGTACGAATACATTTCTGAGAGTTCGCAATACGCGGGTTCTCCGGTTTTACACGGCCGTCAAAGTAAGGTTTAAGCGGCGCCATACCTGCATTGATCCATAATAGAGAGGGATCGTTATGAGGTACAAGCGATGCACTCGGTTCAATTTTATGATTTTTGGTTTTAAAAAACTCGATCCATTTGGAACGGATTTCACTTGCCTTCATGGTCATAACCTCCGGTTTAAATTGTATATTGGATTAGCTCCGGTATGATTGCTCAAACTTTCGCTGCTCCATAAACGATTTGTCTCTCGGTCGTCGTTGGTTTGAACACTTGGCTGGAGAATAATTCTCCCTCCCCTGTATTTCAAACCAAATACGATCGCTTCGCTCCTATGAGCCAAATTCGTTTATTACGCTAAGTTCATGCCCAAATCTACCGGGCTAAAAAATATAAAGATTGAAAAGGTTACTCCCTATACTAAAAAACAGGAGTAACAGACACAAAAACGAGCGGAACTTCTCTTGTGAAAAACATATCTTCTGAAAAACAAAAAAACGCCCCTGAATAATTCAGGGACGAGAAGTTCGCGGTACCACCCTGGTTATCGCCATTACATTCTAATGCAAGCTATGCAATAAGCATATCTTGAGCAAAAGAGTAAAACGGGCGATCGCCTTGTTAGAACCCGATAACGGAGGTCATCCGGCGGCTTTTAACCGCACTCCGAAATTAGCTTTCCGCCGCTTCATTTCAGGACTCTTCCAGCCTGCTATCCAAGGTAACACTTCGTACCTTAAATAGTAGGAGTCCCTTCTCTGTAGAAACACCCTGACGTACTTGATTTCATCACTGTATTTTACGATATACATATATATCCGATTATATCTTTAGAGCAGAATGGTGTCAATGCAAGCAGGCCGAGCTCATCAGGTTCTTTACTGCGTCTTTACTGAGACTTCACTGGTCCATTAAAGAGCGTTTGCAGAGGCATATCTGAGAATAAACAAGTTTTATTTTTAGTCCCCTGATTTTCTCGTTACTCAATAGTTTTACGCTTGATATAGTACAAGAAGAAATGCTGGCAGACCACCTTTAACACCGCAAAGACCGGAACAGCCAGAATTAACCCCACAATGCCTGCCAGTTCTCCCCCAACGAGGAGGGCAAAAATAATGGTCAATGGATGTAAATGAAGCGTTCTCCCCACAACCTGAGGCGAGATGACATTACTTTCGAGAATTTGGCATAGTGTATTTACGACAATGACAAAGATCAACATTTTCACTGATATGGTGGAAGCCATCACTACGGCAGGTGCTGCCCCAAGAAATGGTCCCAAATAGGGGACGATGTTAAACACACTCACCATACTTGCTAGAATAAGTGCGTAAGGCATTCCGATCACCATATAACCAATATAGGCAAACACACCCACAATAATACACACCAGAAATTGTCCTCTTATATAATTACCAAGGGCAGTATCAATCTCTTTAAGAAGCATGACAATCGATTTTCGCTGCGTACGGGGTAAATAGGAAACAACGGCTTTTTCCATCACATCAAAATCTTTAAGCATATAAAAGATTAAGAAAGGTACGATGAAAATATTGAAAATGGTGCTGATGGTAGCCCCGATATTATCCATAAAAACAGAAATCCCGGAAGCCAGCTTATTCTCCATCTGATACATCCAGCCATTAATCCCTACACGAACGCCTGGTGGAATAAGATTACTGTTCATATTATTCAGCAAGCTTTGAGCATGCATATTCAGCTCAGGCAAATGTTCATTCAGTTGCTCCAATTGTTCAATAAACATCGGTATGACATTCATCAAAATGACAGCCAGAGATGTCAGAAATACAGCGTAGATGAGCAGAACGGCGATGGTACGCGGAACTTTACGTCCTCCAAGCATAGAAACAATCGGATTAAGTACATATGAAATGATTAATGCCACTAGAAAAGGGGCAAATATGGCTTTTAAAAAACCGTAAATTCCTAGCAGCATGGGACGCAGCAGCCACACAAAATACAGAATGACGAGGGCCAGCAGCACGAGCAGTCCGTAACGGAACAGCTTGTTTTTTGATAGTTGTTCCACAGTAAGTTTCCTCCTCGGACAGGCTTATCCTTGTAAGTATATGTAATGAGTGGATAAATTAATCCTGAAGATCGAGGTGAAATCCGCTTGCCTCCTCTGTAAAAATACAAAAACACTTGTACAGCTCGAAAAAATGATCTCAAGCTGCGCAAGTGTTTCTATATAGAAAAGCATTCTATTATATTGAAGTCTTCGTCCCCTATGTACCTTCCCCTGCCTCTAATCAGAAGTACTAAACTACAATCAAGTCCAACTTGCGACAAAAGTGTGCCAGACCGTTTATAGAGGAAGTTATTAACAAAGGTTAAGGAGCAAGGTGAATTCCTGGGTATTCTTGAACGATCTCTTCTCCAAAGAAAAGATCGTCAAGAGAACTCAGTGTACCGTCTTCTTCTACTTGATACACCGACATTTTTTCACCGTTCACATTTAATTCTATAAAACATCCCCAACAATAGAATTGATGAGAACCAATTTTACCTATATCTTTTGAGTTACAATTTGGACATTTCATTACATTTCCACCTATCCGTTAACAGAATGAATAGCATCTACTAAATGCTGCTCGCTTGCCGTAGGAACTACGACTGTATGTTCACCTATCTTCATTTCATCCGTGCGAGGCAACCATTTACGACCTTCCATCAGATCCATTACAAAACCATCACTGATTTCAAGTCCTAATATATTCTTCCCCATTTTTTGGTCAAAATAAACATCGGTGATCCGTCCGAGCTGCAGACCTTCCTGCGTCATCACGGTCATATCCCTGAGTTTATGATGTCCTTTTAAATAACTATATTTTATGTTGTCAGCTTCCGTTTTACGGACAGCCTGTTTGTTTCGAATCATTACAGCATCGTTGCCATAAGCAAGGATGTCTTCCCAAGACACCGTTTTGACTTGTTTAGAAAAAAGAGATCTTCCATCCAATTCAATTCCGGCAAGCTGCCAATCAGTTGTTAAAATAAAATCGCAAATTTTGCCGATCTTCTTGCCTTCTTCAATATCGAATACAGCAAGTCCAATCATTTCTTGAAATTTCATGACAGGATTATCCCTTTCATCACCTAGAGTCAATTATGAAATCGTATACTGATCTTAGTATGCACAAGAAAACATATTAAGATTAGATACCTTTCCATTTAGGCTGGCGACAACAGACGTAATAATCCCTCCTTTGTCCTTATACAAGGAAACCCTTACGCTCTATTACGCAGGCGTTTCAGGATGGTTCCAACTTTTTTTGCTGTATATTCCAAATCTTTTTTACTATTACCCAAACCAAAGCTAAATCGAATCGCTGAATCCATAATTTCTTTTGGCAAATTCATAGCTTCAAGGACATGAGAACGTTCAAGAGAACCCGATGTACAAGCCGAGCCGCTTGCCGCAGCAATCCCTTCTACATCCAAATTCATCAGCATCGTTTCTGTTTTCACTTCTGGGAAACTGACATTCACAATGTGGGGTACCGTTTGATGCGGATGTCCGTTGACAACGATTGCCTTTTCTCCTGCTTCTTTTTGCAGCTCTTCAATAAAAAATTGACGCAGAGCCGTATCCTGTGACATCCGCTGCTCCATCGTCTTCTGCAAGAGTTCCAGTGCTTTAGCAAAACCTACGATTCCCGCCAGATTCTCTGTTCCCGCACGGCGTTTTCTCTCCTGCAGCCCGCCATAGTTCATCGGCTCAAGCTTTATTCCTTTGCGCACATATAGCAGTCCGATTCCTTGAGGTCCATTAATTTTGTGAGCGGAAAAACTCATCAGATCTACAGGCAACTGGTGTAGGTGTATTGGAATAGAACCGAGTGCTTGCACGGCATCCACGTGAAGAGGAATGTCATGAGCTTTTGCAATCCGGCCAATCTCTTCTATATTTTGGACTGTGCCTACTTCATTATTGACATACATAATGCTAATCAAAATCGTGTCTGGTCTAATCGCTGCCTCTACATCAGCTGTGTCGATCATTCCATAGGAATCAACTGGGAGGTACGTAACTTCATACCCTTGCTTCTCCAGTGACTTACAAGCATGAAGCACTGCATGGTGCTCAATTTGACTAGTGATGATATGTTTTCCTTTATGCTGCGCAGCAGCTACTGTGCCAAAGATGGCCAAGTTATCACTCTCAGTTCCGCCCGAAGTAAAAACAAGCTCGTCCGGAGAAGAGCCCAAATAAGCCGCCATCTTATCCCTAGCTTCACTTACGGAACGCTTTGCGGCACGCCCGAAAGCGTGCACGCTTGATGCGTTACCGAACTGGCCAGTCATTACCTCAAACATTGCAGTGGCAACTTCTGGATGTACAGGAGTAGATGCAGCATGATCCAAGTAGATATTCACTTTCTTTTCACCCCGCATTAAATATAGAACATATAGTTATCCGCGTCGGATTTTTCTTTATAAGAGATAAGATCTTGTAATGTCGTCGAATCAAGCACATCCGCAATACTGTTTCGGATACGGATCCATAAATCACGTTTTGCCGGATCATCTTCTTCTGTAAAGTCAACCGGCGAAATCGGTCCTTCAAGTACACGTATTACGTCTCCTGCTGTAATCGTGTGAGGCTCACGAGCTAAAATATATCCGCCGTACGCACCGCGAATACTTTTTACAAGTCCCGCATTACGAAGCGGAGCGATGAGTTGCTCTAGATAATGTTCCGAAAGTTGATTTTTCTCTGCAATACTTTTCAGTGAAGTCGGTCCTTCGCCAAAACGACCAGAGAGTTCCATCATAATTGTTAATCCATAACGGCCTTTGGTTGATATTTTCAAAGTAGGTACACCTCATTAATTTATAGTCATTTGTTTGTTATATCAGTAAAAGTCTCTTTGTCTATTTCTATATTTCACCAATCCACTCTATTCCGATCATAACCCTGTGATAATGGTAACATAAGAACAGTGAATATGGAAAATAAACCTTGACGATAATAGTAAAAATGTCCGTCCTGGAAGGACATAAACACAGCTTTTCCATTCTATCGTAAGTTAACCACGAATGTGTTACAATAAAACGCGTAAAAACATTCTAATTAAAGATGGTGATGACGATGTCTAACGACAACAAAAACACCCGCGTCATCGTCGGCATGTCGGGAGGCGTTGATTCCTCCGTCACAGCACTGCTACTCAAAGAGCAGGGTTACGACGTCATCGGTATTTTCATGAAAAACTGGGACGACACCGATGAATTCGGACACTGCACGGCAGAAGATGATGCGGAAGATGTCCGCCGCGTCTGTGAACAACTGGATATCCCTTATTATACAGTTAACTTCGAGAAAGAATATTTTGATAAAGTATTCTCCTATTTCCTCGATGAATATAAGTCCGGACGGACACCGAATCCTGATGTCATGTGTAACCGCGAGATCAAGTTCGGAGAATTTCTCAACAAAGCGCTTGATCTTGGCGCAGATTATGTCGCAACAGGACATTATGCAAGACTCGTTCAAGAAGATGGAAAATACACACTTCTTCGCGGCGTAGACAATAACAAGGATCAAACTTACTTCCTAAATGCCCTCAGTCAAGAACAACTTTCTAAAGCGATGTTCCCGATCGGGCACCTTCCTAAACCGGAAGTTCGTCGCTTAGCGGAGGAGGCAGGTCTATATACTGCCAAGAAAAAAGACAGTACTGGCGTATGTTTTATAGGTGAACGTAATTTCAAAGAATTCCTCTCTGGTTATTTGCCAGCTAAATCCGGAGACATGGTGGACATCGAGACGGGTGAAGTAAAAGGCCGTCACGATGGACTCATGTACTACACCCTCGGTCAGCGTCAAGGTCTGGGAATCGGTGGTTCAGGTAACGGACAACCTTGGTTTGTAGCTGACAAAGATCTGGAGAAGAACATTCTTTACGTCGTTCAAGGTGATCAGCATCCAAGCCTGTATTCAACAGGACTTATTGCGACAAGTGTGAACTGGATTGCGGGCAGCGATCAAACACCGAAGGAACCATTCCATTGCACTGCCAAGTTCAGATATCGCCAGCCTGATCAAGGTGTTACTTTGACATGGCGTGAAGACGGTACGGTTCATGTTGCTTTTGATCAACAGCAAAAGGCAATCACCCCGGGACAAGCCGTTGTATTCTATGATGGTGATGTATGTCTTGGAGGCGGAACGATTGATCAAGTTGAAAAAGTGCCGTATGAGTCTAACATCCTGGTATAAAATAGAATCCTAAAATATAAGCCATCCCTCATGTATTGAAGTGCACCCTGTCAAGTAGACAGATAAAAAAACAAAATTATAAATGTTCAATCCCCTCGGTTATCAAAGCTGAGGGGATTATTTTTTCTTAGTTATGCTGCTTGCCGATATTCGTTAGGGGATAAGCCGTTAAGTCGTTCGGTGTATCGAAAATTATTGTAATAATGGATATAAGTTCTTACACTACGAAGGAGATTGTCGTATGTATCGTATTTCTCCAGATAAAAGCTTTCTGTTTTAAAGGTACCCCAGAATCGCTCAATAGGTTGGTTGTCCAAACACCGACTTACACGAGACATACTTGTTCTAAACTTGTATTTCTTTTGAAGTCGTTGGTATTCATGTGAGGTGTATTGAAAACCTCTATCACTGTGCAAGAGTGGCTTAGCACCTGGGTTCCTTTTGTAAGCTTTCTTTACTGTATTCATAACGAGTTCATTGTTATTGGAATGGCTGAGTACCCATGACACCACGGAGTTGTCATATCCGTCAATAATGGCACTCAAATAGGCCTTACGGCCATTTCCGTACTTTAATTCTGTTACATCGGTGCACCACTTTTGGTTAGGGGCATCCGCTTGGAATTTTCGGTTCATGACATTCTCTGCAATATGAAGGGCTGGAGCTTTCACGTAATTTGGCCGCTTTTTGCGAATCACTGCCCTTAGTTCAAGGGCGCGCATGATACGGTAATAGCGTTTACGGTTGTAGCCTTTTTTTAGTTTGCGATTTAACTGAATACGCATTTGGCGATAACCGAGTATCCCTTTTCGTTTGTCATAGCGACACTTGACTTCCTTGGCGAGTTTAAGATTTTCGAGTTCCCTGGTGGATGGCGTCCATTTCAGCCACTTATAATAGGCAGATCGGGCGATTCCTGCGAGCTCACAGAGCTTGGTGAGTGCATATCCCTTTTCGCCATGCAGTTCCTTAATCGCTTGATAGATGTCTGCATGCCGAACGTAGGTTAGTGTGTATTTCTTCGCCGGATCTCTGCCAACTTTTTTGCGAGTGCATTCTCCATTTCAAGGTACTCATTACGCGCTTCGAGTTCCTTAATCCGAAGCTTTAATCTTTCCTGTTCATCTAGCTCCTCTAGCGGTTTTTTACGACCTCGGAGGTCTTTTAACCCTTCGTGACCATTCGTTTGATATTTACGAACCCAGGCGTAGACTTGCTGATAAGAGACATCGTACTTGTCGATGGCTTTCTGGTAATCTAAATCATGGGCGATGGTGAATTGTGCAATTTCAATACGTTCTTCGTAAGTCGTTTTCCGTCCTTTATTCATATGAGGGGATCCCATCCTTTTCGGAGTTGGTTTCATTTTCGCCCCTTCAGTATACTTGGAAATCCAGCTCTCTAACACAGATTTACTCGAAATATGGTACTTTTTCACCACTGATCGTACAGAGTGTTCACCAGAAAGTGCATCTTGTATCGCCGCCAGTCGTAACTCTTTGGAGTAAGCTTTCCAACCTTTCGATTTTTTTAAACCTTCCACTCCACCTGCTTGATATTTTCTTATCCATTCGGTAACCGTGCTTTTATGGATCCCCAGTTGTTTTGCCTCGTAGTTGGGATTGGATTCATGCTGCAGGCAACGTCTTACAACCTGAATCTTAATTTCATATGGAATTGGGCTTCTTTTAGACATTACAAAAACTCCCATCATGATAGAGGTAGAAGTTTTGTTTTTTCTACTGTCTACTATGATGGGAGCGTATCATATTACCATGAAGGATGGCTTTTTTCCTGCCTATAAGCAAAATCTTCTCCATCCTATCCCTTAATGAATGAAGAGGCTGACACCCCAGATTCCGATCCAAGCAGCGATAAGCCCTAACGTAACGGAACTGATCACATACATGCAGGCTTTGCGTATTTTATTAGCAGTAATTAGCTGCATCGTCTCATATCCGAATGTGGAAAACGTGGTATACGCTCCGCAAAATCCAGTGCCAAGCAGTGCCCACCCTACAGAAGATAACAACCCTTCTTTCGATAAAGCGAACAATACACCGAGCAAAAGCGATCCGCTGATATTAATAACCCATGTCCCCAAAGGAAATGGGTGCGGTGAATCATCGTTTACTCTTTTCATGATGTAACGTCCTAACGAAAATCTCATCATAGCTCCGGCAATTCCGCCCAATCCTGCTAACCAAATCATCGTTTACTCTCCCCTGGATAGCGGGAGGAAGTCATCCGTTCCCCTGCTTTTATACCGATAAAGCTCATAAGCAGTCCCATAACCACACTGAGCAAAATATAGCTTACTGCTAGTCCCACTTGACGCCCCTGCAACAGATGAATACTATCTACCGAAAAAGTAGAGAAGGTAGTAAATGCACCCGTAAATCCTGTACCGATAAGCAATCTCCATTCAGCAGAGATCCGCCACTTCGCTGGGGTAACGGTGAAAAACCACCCTAGAAAAAAACATCCCACTAAATTGATCAGCAGCACCGCTAGTGGAAAATTAGAAGATGCAGGCTCCAGCCCTGACTGGACTCCATACCTAAGAATCGTGCCCAGAAAACCGCCTGCTCCTACATATATCAGTTCTCTCATAACTCTGAAATTCTCCTTGTACACATTGCTAGACTAGAACCATTACAAATCTCTCTATGCCCATCCTGATTTAATTCCATTCTACAGTTAGCGTCCTTGATTACGTATACGCCTGCGGTCCTGGTTCACCTTAATTTTTGCTTCATTTCCTTGTTCCGAAGCTTCATAGAAAACGTAATTACTAATTTCTTTAGGCAAGTATTGCTGCTCTACATAATGCCCTGGGAAATGATGCGGATATTGGTAGCCGACATGACCAAGCTGTACAGAACCTTTATAATGACCATCTCTAAGATGTAAAGGAACATCAGCCGACTTTAGTTCCTCAATGGCATTCATCGCGTTTGAAATCGCCGTATATACCCGGTTCGATTTTGGACTTTCCACAGCAAATAATATAGCCTGCGCAATATTCAGCTTTGCTTCCGGCCAGCCGTTATTTCGGTAGGCATCCAGCGCAGCAACAGCCTGTACCATTGCACTCGGACTAGCAAGTCCAATATCTTCACTGCATGCCGCAATCAGTCTGCGGATAAATACCATCGGATCCATACCGAGCTTTTCTACAGCGTATAAAAACCAAAATAAGGCGGCATCACTTGATCCGCGTATACTTTTATGAAAGGCGGATAAAACGTCATACTGGGTTGACTCGTCCGCTTTGACAATAGGCCGGCGTATCGACTCTTCCGCTACCGCAAGCGTAATATGCACCGTTCCATCCTGCCGGGGAGGCGTAGTGAGCGCCGCCAGTTCAAGCGCATTCAGCGCTCTGCGAATATCCCCATTCGCCATCGTGGCAATGTGGAGAAGCGCTTCTTCATCGGCAGCAATATCCATGAATCCAAGCCCTTTTTCTGAGTCCTGCAGTGCTCTTCTCATCGCAGCTAACGAATGTTCCTTCGTTAAAGATTCTAACTGAAACAAAGTTGAACGGCTGAGAAGGGCCCCATTTACATAGTGAAAAGGATTTTCCGTTGTTGCCCCGATAAAAATAATCGTCCCTTTCTCAACAGCAGGAAGAAGCGCATCCTGCCTTGAGCTGTTAAAACGATGAACCTCATCCAGAAATAAGATTGTCTTCGTTCCATACATTGCTTTGTTATTCTGGGCTTGATCTATTACTTCACGAACATCTTTAACCGTCGCATCAACCGCATTAAGACGAACGAAATGTCCCTTTGTATGATGAGAAATAATGTGAGCAAGTGTTGTTTTTCCGCATCCAGGCGGTCCATACAAAAGAATGGAAGATACCTGGTCTGCTTCAATCGCTCGTCTAAGCAGCTTTCCCGGACCTACGATATGTTCCTGACCAATATATTCATCTAGGTTCTGTGGCCGCATCCGGTCAGCAAGAAGCCTTGCTTTTGGCTCTGAATCCTGACTAAACGAGAATAAATCCATGATGCATTCACTTCCTTTACTTACTTAAGACCTTTAATACTCTATCTTCTATGATAACATACTGCCTTCTTGAACTTGTTCTTCTGGCAATACATATACATTCTGAATAGGAACCGAGGGGCCATATTGTTTACGAATCACTTTCCTTGCTTCTATGGCAGTTCTTGCTTTTACAATCGTTTCTTTGGTTTGACCGCCTGCTTCTGTAATCACAACGTAACGTTTGGCGCCACATCTCATGAGAACACCTCCATAACATACTTATTTTTTACATTCCAGTTCAGCTGCTTGAAACCCTCTTTTATATGGTAATATTAGTTAATCGAATCAATTTCATAATACCTTAAGTCGCTTTAATCAGGGGTATATATAGATCAAAATGGTTTTGTTTGTCTATATATAGTTACAAATTCATCATTTTAATAAGTTATGAAATTGATTCAATCTAAGCAAAATAAATGAGGGACTCTTTTATGAAAATTTCAAAATATTATCCGATCACTGCAGTCCTATCCGTTAATATCATTTTATTAGGACGTTTTATTCTGTCTTACCACTATGATAAAGAAATCCTTATGTTACATTACGTTGTTTGCCTTGTCATAACTGTCACACTTTTATCGATCTATTTTAGGAGAGAATATCATGAGCTAAAAAACGCTGTTTTGACAGATCAAACGATTGCCTCCAAGATCAGGAGCTTTTGGGCAAATGTAGTCACTTCAATTCTCGGTATGGCAACAAGTGCTGTACAAATTTATTTTACATTCATCTATCATGACTCGATCCCCTTATTGAGAGAACTCGGATCAGACTCACTAGAACACATTATTACAGATGTCATATTCACCATATTAATCCACTCTTATTTACTTGTCATATGGATCATAAATCTGATTCGGCTTTATTTTAACCACCACGAACTTCAACATAAAAAGAAGCAAGTCATCCTGCTCCCACTCCATGAATCGCGGGTGAATGAGTACAATGACTAAGAAAGCCATTTAGCTCTAAACAAAAAAGCTGAGGGCGATGCATAGCTCTCATCAATGAGAATTATGATCCTCCAGCTTTTTTATTAGTGACATTCAGGCACGAGGCAGCTTATTCGCTTGGCCAGCCGTGTATTACCACTTCTTTTGCTTCTTGCTCCATGTAGACGGGACGCTCACTGCCATTCATAAGCCACAACTCGTGGAGGGCGCGCGTACATCCTACATACAGCAGTTTCGCATCCCAAGAGCTGTTTCCATAATGATCCTGATCAGCGTCAGCTACAATCACTGCGTCGAATTCAAGCCCTTTGGATAAATACACAGGCAATACAGAGTAACCGCCCTCGTACTGTTTTTTCCCATCATCAATTAAATTCACTTCTACTCCAGCGGTTTTCAGCTCCTCGTATAATGCCTTTGCTTCATGAAGGGTACGAGTCACGATGGAAACCGTTCTATAATCCTTATCGATTAGATGCTGCATCGCCCTTTGGAGCGCATTTTTTCTTGAATCCTCTCCATAATCAATAAGCCTAACCCCATCACCGCTCCGGAACACAGGGACCGCTGTAATGCCGCTTTGTACCCCTTTTTCGAGAATCGTATTCGCAAACTCTATAATCTCCATGGTGGATCGGTAACTGCGGGTAAGCGCAAAGTAATCGTTATGTTCTTCGGCAAAAAGCTGGCTCATCTCTTCCCACCGGTGAACTCCCCGGTATGCATGAATACCTTGTGATAAATCACCAAGAATCGTAAACGAGTGACCTTTCACAAACAGATCCAATAAGGCAATCTGAAATGGCGAAAAATCTTGTGCTTCATCAATAACCACATGATCAAAACGCTGTTCACCTGAAATTTCATTGACGAGTACGTGTAAGTAAACCAATGCAGGAAGGTCCTCTTCTCGCACCACGTTTTGCTTGAGATCGGCTGCCGTCGATTTCATTACTGATTGCGGAATCTGCTTTCGTATTTCGTCTGGAATGACGCTTCCGCCTTTAGCTGCCTTAAATATATGTTTGTACAAAGTAAGCGGCTCGTATTTTGGCCATTTATTTGCATATGCTTTTTCTCTTGCTGACGCTTTTTTCTTTCTCTCTTTTTGCACTGCTGCAGAAGGGGCCTTCTTCAGCTCCATCTCAATCCAGCGGTGAATCCGGGCCATTACCCGTTCTTTACGCTTAGCCAGAGGGTAAGGTTTATATTCCTCGTCAAACCATTTCATAATCTCTGCCCGCGGCAGCACCTTCCCATCCCATGGAGAGAAATCCATATCAGGAACTGAGGTCATCTCCATCTGCTCTATACAGCTGCGCAAGATGTCCATGAATCTCATTGAACCCTTAAACCTGCCCGGGACTTCATCCGTTATCTCAGGCAGTTCTCCTTCTCTCTCAAACCAATATTCCAGTGTTTCTGCCGTATCGGCAAGCCGTACATCAAGGTTCAGCATTTGAAGAGCCCAGTCCGAAAATGTACTCTGCTGAATATCTCCTACACCCAGTTCAGGAAGTACATTAGAAATATAATCAAGGAACATATTATTCGGTGCGAATATGATCATTTTATCTGCAGATACTTGTTCCTTATACTGATAGAGTAAAAAAGCAAGTCTATGCAAAGCAACGGTCGTCTTACCACTTCCCGCCACCCCTTGTATGATCAGCGCAGTATTTCGTGCTGCCCGAATGATCCGGTCCTGTTCTGCCTGAATCGTAGATACAATGTCACGCAGTTTATTATCTTTATTCTCACCTAGCCGGTAAACGAGAAACTCATCCGATACAGCCGGCTGGTCACTCCCCCGATTATAGGTATCTGCCACACGTTCTAGAATTTGTTGTCTAATGACAATATTTCGTTTTAGATATACAAGTCCTTCTACGACCCCTTCTGGAGATTCATACTCCGCAGGCCCTTCTCCCCCCGTAAAGGAATAAAAAAGACTTGCTATTGGGGCACGCCAATCGATTACGAGCGGCTGGTCTGTATAATCTTCCCGATCTACACCAACCTTGCCAATGTACAGCGGCTTCATCTGGTTCGTGCCCTGTTCTTCAAAATCAAGACGTCCGAAATAAGGCTCATTTACAATTTTGGAAAGACGCTGACGGCGCTCTTCTCGTCCTGCTTCAAGCACTTGCTCTGTAAAGTCATGCCCTGTATACACAGGTATAGACGTAAACTTAGCGAGCTGACGGTCTACTTCCTTCATTGTGTTTTTTAGCCTCTGTTCTTCTTCTTGATAGGCACTTTGAAACGTTTCCTCCATGTTCAGTTACCTCCTAAGAATGGTTTTTGCATTCGGACGTTTAACGTTTATCCGTACCGCAAAAGGAGTATCAATATAACACAATTGATGGAAAAAAGCTATTCTGTTTACCTGTCTCTACATTGCATAAAGAAAGAAGCCTTGCCACTTAAGGCGAAGCTTCCATTTATAAATTTCACTGCTTATTTATTTTACAAATTCAACTTCACAGCACCTTTAAAGGAGTTATGAAACTCAATCACAAGAGTGCATAAATAATAAAGTTGAGTAAAAACAGAGCCGCAATTCCATACATCACTTTAGGTACTTCTTTTACTTTTCCAGCAGCGATTTTGGCTACGGGATATGCAATAAAGCCGAAAGCCATCCCATCTACAATACTGTATGTGAACGGAATCATCACCATAATTAAAAATGCCGGAAAAGCTTCCGTGTATTCAGAAAAATCCATATCTTTCACGCTCTGTACCATAAGTCCACCGATCACAATGAGAATGGGGGCGATGGCACTATCTGGAATCAGGGTGAGCACAGGAATGAAGAAAAAGGTCGCACAGAAAAGTACAGCAGTCGTAAACGAGGTAAGTCCAGACCTTCCCCCAGCAGCGATCCCTGCCGTTGTTTCCGCAGCAGCTACGACAGGACTGGTTCCGAAGATACCGGCAAACACATTTGTAATGGATAGAGCACGCAGACTCCCAGGGAATGTTTCAGGCCGGCCAATGATACTCGTGTGAGATGCAATGAGTCCAATGTTCTCAAAAACGACAATAAGGAGCAGTAAAAACACAGCAATCCAAAAAGATAACTGTACAAGTCCCCCGAACGACAATTCAGCGAAGAGCTGGCCATATTGCTGAAGAGGCTCTGCTGCCGACATCATATGTGCAGGAAGTTCTGCAGCTCCCAGCAGATAAGCAAGAGCAGTTCCTGATATCATACTGATTAGTAGACCTCCAGGCACATTCCGAACAAATAGAACGAATGCGAGCAGTAATGTTATACAGGCCGTCAGCACTCCTGGGTCATCAAAATGTCCGATCGTAACAAAAGTCGTTTGATGTGCAACCACGATCCCGCTCTTCTGCAGCCCGATAAACGTAAGGAAGAGTCCAATCCCTACTGTAATTCCATGTTGCAGATTGTGCGGTATCGCCTCACTGATCACTTTATATAGACTCGTAAAAGCAACCGCAGCAAATAAGATCCCAGTTACGGTTACTACAGCAAGTGCTTCTTGCCAGCTCAAATTCATAGAGTGAACAAGCGTATACGTAAAAAATGCATTAATTCCCATACCCGGAACGACAATAATAGGTGATTTACCGATAAAAGCCATCAGTAAACATCCTGCAATGGAAGTCAGAAGCGTACCTACCATTGCTGCCTGCAGCGGCATTCCCGCATCCGCCAGAATAGAAGCATTCACCATTACGATATACACAATGGCAAAATACGAGATGATTCCCGCACCTATTTCTTTCTTCACTACATCATCCTGCCTCATTCCGAAAGAACGAGCCCAGCCATTTTGCTTCATGTTTATGTTCCTCTTTCCTTTCCTCACATTCACCCTATAGACATAGAAAAGCGTGAACACCAAGCGTTAAGTGTTCACGCGGATAAATCTAGTTTGTACATAGTCCTCTTACATTACACAGAAATGTCAGCGAGTAGATCACGAATCGCTTCACTGACCATGATAAGTCCAACTACAGGAGGGACATAAGCATTGCTAGCCGGAGGCTGCTTTGCTTTACGAATTTCAGGTGCATTTTCAGGAACAATCTTCTCAGTCACATCTTGACGCGGCTTGATCGGTTGTTCGGTAGAGAAAACGACCTTCACTCCTTTTTTAATCCCTTCTTCTTTACGAAGCTTATTGCGAATCACTCTTGCAATGGGGTCCATTGAGGTTTTGGAAATATCTGCAATCTCGAATTTGGTTGGATCCATTTTATTTGCTGCGCCCATACTAGAGATCATCGGAATGCCTCTCTTACGGCATTCTTTAATCAGATGGATTTTGTAGATAATCGTATCAGATGCATCCAGTACATAATCCAGATCATATTTAAAAAGTTCTTCATAGGTTTCGTCCGTGTAGAACATATTTAGTGCGATAGCATCACATTCTGGATTGATGAGTTTTACCCGATCTACCATAAGATCTGCTTTTTTCTGGCCAATTGTTGTGGTCAGTGCGTGAATTTGACGATTAATATTCGTAATATCCACGACATCTTTATCAATTAGAATAATCCGTCCAACTCCAGATCTCGCCAAGGCTTCAACAGCCATAGAACCTACGCCCCCGATTCCAAGAACAGCTACTGTGCTGTTCTTGAGTTTGTCGAGGCCTTCTGCTCCAATGGCAAGTTCTGTTCTAGAAAATTGATGTAGCATGGTGACTTTTTGTCCCCCTTACTTAATTCTTTTCTGCTTTGACCTTACGTGCCACTCGAATATGAAGTTGTTCGAGTTGTTTCGCATCTACCTCGGAAGGCGCGTTCATCAGCAGATCTGTTGCGCTTGCTGTTTTCGGGAAAGCAATCGTTTCACGCAAGTTTGTGCGGCCTGCAAGAAGCATAACCAGACGGTCAAATCCAAACGCAATCCCGCCGTGTGGTGGTGTACCATATTCAAATGCTTCCATCAGATATCCAAACTTATCATTTGCTTCTTCTGGAGATAAGCCAATTGCATTAAACATTTTCTCTTGAACGTCACGTTTGTAGATACGCATGGAACCGCCGCCTACTTCATAACCGTTAAGTACAAGGTCATAAGCTTGAGCACGAATCTGACCTGGATCTGTATCGAACAGGTGAAGGTCTTCGTCTTTTGGACGTGTGAACGGATGGTGTTCCGCTACATAACGTTTTTCATCCTCATCATAGCCGAGGAGTGGGAAGTCTACGACCCAAGCAAACTTGAATTTGTTGTCATCAATCAGACCCAGATCACGGCCGATTTTCAATCGAAGTGCTCCGAGTACATCCGCTACCACTTTTTTGTTATCCGCGGAGAATAACAGCAAGTCTCCATCTTCTGCACCTGTACGTTCTCTAATTGCTTCAATTTCTTCAGGGGACATGAATTTTACAATAGGTCCTTTGAATTCCCCTTCTTTTACTTGAATCCATGCAAGCCCTTTAGCTCCATAACGAGCTGCATAAGGTCCAAGATCGTCGATCTCTTTACGTGTCCAAGTACCGCAGCCTTTTGCGTTTAAGCATTTTACTTCTCCGCCTTTTTCAATGACAGAAGCAAATACTTTCACTCCGCTTGTGGATACAATATCATTCATTTCTACCAGTTCCAGTCCGAAGCGAAGATCTGGTTTATCTGAACCGTATTTGCCCATCGCGTCAGCATACGTAATACGCTGGAAAGGAGTCTCCAGTTCAATTCCTTTGGTTTCACGGAACAATTGAACCATGAGTTCTTCCATCATCGGAAGCAGATCATCCTGCTGCAAGAAGGAAGTTTCGATATCGACTTGTGTAAATTCAGGTTGACGGTCCGCACGAAGATCTTCGTCACGGAAACAACGAGCGATTTGGTAGTAACGCTCAAGTCCGCTCACCATTAACAGCTGTTTGTAGATTTGTGGAGATTGTGGAAGAGCGAAGAACTCCCCATCATGCACACGGCTTGGTACCAAGTAGTCACGTGCACCTTCTGGTGAACTTTTCGTCAGAATCGGTGTTTCTACTTCAACGAAGTCTTGCCCGTCTAAAAAGTCACGGAATACTTTTGCTGCTTTTGAACGCAGTTTAAGCGTTTTTTGCATTTCAGGACGACGAAGGTCCATATAGCGATATTTGAGTCGCAGAGACTCATCTACTTCAATTCCATCTTCAATGAAAAATGGAGGTGTTTTGGCTGCATTCAGTACTTCAATTTCTGTGATTTGCACTTCAATTTGCCCTGTCGGCAAGTTTGCGTTAACGGTTTCTTCATCCCGTTTCACTACGGTTCCTGATACGGCAATAACATACTCGGAACGAACGCGATCTGCAATATTCAGTGCTTCTCCTGAATATGCCGGGTTAAATACAACCTGTACGATACCACTGCGGTCACGCAGGTCAATAAAAAGGACGCCTCCCAAGTCACGGCGAGTTTGTACCCATCCGTTTAGTGTAACCGTTTGTCCAATATGTTCGGTCGTCAGTGTACCGCAATAATGACTTCTTTTCATTGTGATTGCTCCCTTATAGTTATAATGCACCCACCTAAATCCTCCCTGACAGGGAGGACCCCAGAAGGCGCTGCCCTCTGGACACCCGGAACTAGCGAACTGATCTCAGGTAGTGGATGGTTGAAAAAACTTACGTTTGTGGAAGGAGTCGCTGCTTGTCTTGCGTACTTGCTTTGCAAATACACAAGACGCAGCTTCCATGCGCTGAATACGCCTTCGGCTGGTACACTGCTCAGCTTTGCTCGAGCCGCGGTAAAACTATCTAAAAGAGTTTAAAACCCCTGTAGCCTTCGGCGTGTTCTGCCCTGCTTCGCTTGGGGCAGTTAGGGCAAGTGATTCAAACCTTTTTAGCCTGCGGCGTGTCCTGCTCTGCTTCGCTTAGGGCAGTAAGGGCAAGTGTTTTAGACCTTTAGCCTGCGGCGTGCTCTGCCCTGCTTCGCTTGGAGCAGTTAAGGCAAGTGACTTAGACCTTTAGCCTGCGGCGTGCTCTGCCCCTGCTTCGCTTGAGGCAGTAAAGGCAAGTGACTTAGACCTTTAGCCTGCGGCGTGCTCTGCCCCTGCTTCGCTTGAGGCAGTAAGGGCAAGTGACTTAGACCTTTAGCCTGCGGCGTGTGCTGCCCTGCTTCGCTTGGGGCAGTAAGAGCAAGTGACTTAGACCTTTAGCCTGCGGCGTGCTCTGCCCTGCTTCACTTGGAGCAGTAAGGGCAAGTGATTCAGACCTTTAGCCTGCGGCATGCTCTGCCCTGCTTCGCTTGGGGCAGTGAAGATCAAGTGACTTAGACCTTTAGCCTGCGGCGTGTTCTGCCCTGCTTCGCTTGGGGCAGTAAAGGCAAGTGATTCAGATCTTTAGCCTGCGGCGTGCTCTGCCCTGCATCGCATAGGGCTGTATATAAAGTTGTTGTAACTTCTAACGTAATACGGATTCGATATCTGTTAGTTTTACAACTTGTTGCTCACCGGTTTCCATCGACTTGATCGCAATTTCTCCGCGCTCAAGTTCGTCATCACCAAGAATAGCAGTGTAACGTGCTTTTAAGCGATCGGCAGATTTCATTTGAGCTTTCATTTTACGCCCCAAATAATCTCGTTCTGCACTGAAACCTGCTTGACGCAGTTTGAAGATTTGTTTCCCTACTTCAAGCTCAGCAGCCTCGCCTAAAGCTACAAAATAAACATCAAGTGGTTTAACCGCCTGCAAATCTACTCCCTGTTTATCTAGGATAAGTATGATTCTTTCCAGTCCGATACCAAAACCAATACCTGGCTGATCGGGACCTCCTATACCAGCCACCAGACCGTTATATCTTCCGCCTCCGCCAATGGTATCAATCGCCCCAATTCCTTCGGCTTTCAGTTCAAACGCCGTCATGGTGTAGTAATCT
The DNA here is from genome assembly GCF_030263935.1 of Paenibacillus polygoni. NCBI lineage: Bacteria > Bacillati > Bacillota > Bacilli > Caryophanales > Paenibacillaceae > Paenibacillus > Paenibacillus polygoni. The sequence goes on from NZ_CP127162.1 coordinate 3,955,760, forward strand.
AAACCTCTTACTAAACGGTGATTGAGTGTATATGGAATCTCGATTTCATCCAAGTATTGTTGCACTTTTTTGAAATGAGTCATTTCCTCTTCAGTAAGACTATCTAAAATAGAAGGTGCATCTGTAAATTTATCCTGATCCACTTTGCAATCCAGGACACGAAGCGGGTTACGCTCCATCCGAGATTGACAATCCTTACACAAGGTATCTCTCATTGGATTAAGGAAGCCAAGCAAAGTCTCACGATACGCAGCGCGGCTCTCTGCATTTCCTACAGAGTTTAGCTCTACGCTAACGCCCTGAAGTCCAAGTTCACGGCAGAACTGATATCCAAGCGCAATAACCTCTGCATCAATCGCAGGATCTACCGCTCCGAACACCTCAACACCAAACTGGTGAAATTGACGCTGGCGGCCCGCTTGCGGACGCTCATAACGGAACATAGGTCCGGTGTAATACAATTTGGTTACATCCGGTTCTCCATATAACTTGTTCTCTACATAAGAACGAACGACACCCGCTGTTCCTTCGGGACGAAGTGTCATACTGCGATCCCCTTTATCACGGAACGTGTACATTTCTTTTTCAACAATATCCGTTGTTTCTCCCACTCCACGTTCGAACAAGTTCGTTTGTTCAAAAATCGGAGTACGAATTTCGCGGTAGTTAAACCGTCTGCAGAGATCCCTTGCTTTCTCTTCGACATACTGCCACTTTTCTACGACACCTGGTAACAAATCCTGAGTTCCTGTCGGTTTTTGAAAAGCCATTCTCATCCCTCCACTGCATCCTAATCAATCTTTATACAACAAAAAAATCCCTCGCACTGTTTCATTACTGAAACAGGGACGAGAGATTGCTGAATCGCAAGAATCTACCGTGGTACCACCCACATTTCGAAAGATGACCTATTACATACTCTTTATACAGGCATGAACAAAACCAGCCATTGCTTTCGCTTCAACGTGTAACGCTCGTCAGCGCGTAATGGCTACTCAAACAAAAACCCATCTAGGATTCTTTCTTTCGCCACTCGTTCTCGAGGAAGTCATTCGTCCGGTCATCATGAGAATCCTTCCAGCCAAAGGGATTCATCTCTAGGCATGTGGGGCACGGAGTACTTGGTCCTGTCATCGAATCATTTATATTACCTATTATTGTTCGATTGTAATGAACCCATACCTCAAAGTCAAGCATTTCACATCATAAATTTACACCACAGGTGAGAGATATCCATTTTAAAACTCCTTATGATGTTGATCAATTAAAAATATTGTGTTGATCAATTTTAAAAAAGACAGAAAAAAACCTACAAAAACGGTTTGTAGGTTAAAAGAAAAATATATTAAAAAAGGGGGTCATGCTGTTATTATAAACAGCACATATTAACGAACGATGTTGTTTATATTACAAGTATGTTACAATTGTGAAAGCGCTTCATTTGTTTGTCGATTCCTATACCTATCATAAAGATAACCCATAATAAAAATCATAACAAAACAAGAGCCCTTTCCCCTGGGAAAAAGCTCTTGTTGTCTTAATAAAATTATTGTTATTCAAAAGATTCTACATAACCGCCGTTTTGGCGAATTTTGTTGACTACATCATTATATTCTTCATCGTTCACCTTACAAGAAAGCACATACCGGAGGTCGCCAAGATCTGCTGATGATACATCCTCCGCATTTAGAATACCGCCTTCCCGGTTACCGTTGACGTCTGCAGAAACTACTTCCTTAGGGTCCTCATCTGTAATAACAGGTACGATAGGTAAGCCTTGAGCTGATCCTCCTGTGCCTGTTACCCCAACTCCTCCCGTTCCGCTTGCTGCGCCCGAACCTGCGCTATTCGGTACGAAGGGGAGTAGGATATGCCTTTCCCTTCCTATTGCAGATTCTAGCGCACCAACCTCAAGCTGTTCTGTCGCATAGACCTGCAGAGAAGTTCTTGCCCCTTCTGCTTCATCTTCCGTTCTAAAATACGCTTGTATCCTCTTTGACATGACAAACCCTCCTTTAGAATGATGTTCCCAGGTAAACTGATATTCTTTATTAAATAAAATCATTGAATCAACTTTGTTAGGTATTAAAAATTGATTTGATTAAATCGCTTTTAGAATTTCACGAACAAATGCGGGTTCATCTTCTGGTGTACGGGAAGTAATGAAGTTACCATCCACGACTACTTCTTTATCCACGAATGTAGAGCCTGCATTAACCATGTCATCCTTCAGCGGTGGATAGGAAGTAATGGTCCGACCGGACAACAGATCTGCACTCGCTAAAATTTGTGGACCATGGCAGATCGCTGCGATTGGTTTTTTCGATTGATTAATTTCTTTCACAAAATTCAATATGTTCTCATCACCTCTTAGTCCTTCTGGAGAAGAACCGCCTGGAATGACTACGCCATCAAAGTCACTTGCTTTCACATCCGCAATTGCTTTGTCCACTTTATATTCTGCTTTCTCTTGTTTCCCTTTAACGGTTTTACCTGCTTCAAGTCCGACAATAACGACTTCGTGTCCTGCTTTTTTCACCTCATCGTAAGGTACCTTCATCTCGGAATCTTCAAATTGGTCTGCTAATAAAAATGCGATTTTACTCATCGATATCGTCTCCTTTCTGGCTAATGTGCCTCGAAATGTAATTACCCTGCTATGCCGTTTTTATAACATGTAGGGTAAAAATACTTGGTCGTATTCTCTTCATAACATTGCACCAAAAAAAGCGATCCCCTTGGTTGACTGAGATTTAACAGCCAATCAGGAGGATCGCAATAACTTCTAAGGACGAGGCATATTTTCTCTCGCCGGTTTATCCAATTGTCTTGTTTCAAAAAAAGCCGGTAGATTGCTTGATGCCTGCCTGGCAAGGTGCATCGCTTCCGAAACACTGCTCGGCAGAAGTAAAGAGGAGTAACTCATATTCGCTTGTTTAAAAGATTGACGCATAAGAAAAGCACCTTCTTTTTAGCGGATCATTTCAGGTATATCTCCTAGTATGTCCAGGTCCTTTTCATATTAGTCAGGGTCGTTCTTTAAACAAACTTCCAAAGCATTCTCACACTTTACTTTCTAGTATCAAAGTAACAGGGCCGTCGTTTGTGAGTGACACATCCATCATAGCTCCGAACTTTCCAGTCTCCACTCGCAGCCCTTTTTTTCTTAACTGCTCGTTAAAGTATTCATACAATGGTTCAGCTACATCTGGCTTCGCTGCAGCCATGAAGTTTGGTCGTTTTCCTTTGCGTGTATCTGCGTATAGCGTAAACTGGGAAACTGATAAAATAGCCCCTTGTACATCAAGAACACTGTGATTCATTTTCCCGGATTCGTCTTCAAAAATACGCAGGCCTGCAATCTTTTCAGCCAAATAATCTGCATCTTTCTCCTCGTCTTCATGAGTAACACCCACAAGAAGCATAAGACCTTGATCAATCTTGCCAATAATATCGTCGTCCACCGTAACTTTAGCGCTGCTGCAACGCTGGATAATCACTTTCACTATTTACATACCCCTTACCTTACAGCCTATTGCATAATTCGATGTACGCTATATACGTCCTTCACTCGTTTGATCTTCTCCACAACAGACTGCAGATGATCTGTATTCCGAATGAGAATCGTCATATGCACTTGAGCCAGTTTGTTCTTATCTGTTCTGCCTGTAACCGCAGAAATATTCGTCTTGCTTTCAGAAACAGCTTGAAGCACCTCATTAAGCAAACCATTCCGATCATGTCCCGTTATTTCAATATCGACACTGTAGTTTGCTGTTTCACTTTCGACTTCCCACTCCACTTCAATCACGCGGGCTGCTTCTTCCTCTTGTCCATCGACAGACGGCAGGTTAGGGCAGTCCGTTCTGTGCACCGATACACCGCGTCCGCGTGTAACATAGCCGACGATTTCATCTCCAGGTACAGGATTACAGCATCTGGCGAAGCGTACGAGTAAATTGTCTATTCCCTTCACGCGCACACCGTTGGTATGCTGTACTTTGCGCTCAGGTGCTACTTTGATTTCTTTCCGTTCCGTAGTGAGTTCCAGAAGATTTGTTTCTTCTTGCTCCTTACGAAGTTTCTCAGTAAGTCGTGTGACGATTTGAGATGCGGTAATACCGCTAAATCCAATCGCACATAACATATCATCGATATCATTAAAAGCAAACCGCTTAGCTACTTCTTGAAGTTTGTCGTCTGTCAGCCACTGAGAAGGTTCAAGACTGAGACGTTTCATTTCGCGTTCTAAGCTCTCTCGGCCTTTTTCAACATTTTCTTCGCGTTTTTCTTTCTTGTACCATTGCTTAATTTTGCTGCGTGCATGAGAAGATTGCGCAATTTTCAGCCAATCTCGGCTCGGACCATATGAATGCTTGGAAGTCAAAATCTCTACGATATCCCCGGTTTTCAGCTGATAATCCAGCGGAACAATTCGGCCGTTCACTTTTGCTCCAATGGTGCGATTACCGACCTCTGTATGGATCCGGTAAGCAAAGTCCAGCGGTACCGATCCTGCCGGAAGCTCAATGACCTCACCTTTTGGCGTAAAGACAAACACCAAATCAGAGAAGAAATCCATTTTAAGTGACTCAACGAATTCTGAGGCATCTTTTGCTTCATTCTGCAGTTCAAGAATTTCCCGGAAGAAAGTGATGCTGTCTTCCAGATTATTTGCTCCGCCCTCTTTATAAGCCCAGTGAGCAGCAATACCAAATTCAGCAGTACGGTGCATATCCCAAGTACGAATTTGAACCTCTGTAGGCTCACCATTTGGTCCAACAACCGTCGTATGAAGCGACTGGTACATATTTGCTTTTGGCATCGCAATATAATCTTTAAATCTGCCTGGCATCGGCTTCCATAAGGTATGGATAATACCTAAGGTTGCATAACAGTCCTTAATATTATCGACGATAATACGAATAGCAAGCAGGTCATAAATCTCATTAAACTGCTTGTTTTTTGTCGTCATTTTCTTATAAACACTATAGATATGTTTGGGTCTTCCTGAAAGATCCGCCTGGATCCCCATTTCTCCCAATTTCTCATTTATTCGGTCAATAACGTTATCAATATAAAGCTCACGCTCAGCCCGTTTCTTATGCATCAGGTTCGCAATCCGGTAATATTGCTGCGGGTTCAGATATCGTAAAGCGATATCCTCCATCTCCCATTTAATCGCAGAAATACCTAACCGATTAGCAATAGGACAGAAAATTTCCAAGGTCTCATACGAAATACGACGTTGGCTTTCTTCTGACTGATATTTAAGAGTCCGCATATTATGAAGACGATCCGCAAGTTTAATCACAATGACGCGAATATCTTGTGCCATCGCTATAAACATCTTACGGTAGTTCTCGTTTTGCTGCTCTTCCTTTGAACGGAACTTAATTCGCTCAAGCTTCGTTAATCCATCGACCAGCATGGCACACGTCTCGCCAAATTTCTTTCTGATTTCATCCAGAGGAACTGTAGTATCTTCTACAACATCATGAAGCAGGGCAGCAATAATTGATATGCTGTCCATCTGCATATTCACCACGATGTCTGCCACCGCCAGCGGATGCAATATATACGGTTCACCTGATTTGCGCATCTGTCCGTGATGGGCTTCTTCAGCAAAGTCATAAGCCTCACGGATCAGGGTAAGCTCAGGTTCTTTGATATAGGCTCCAGCCTTCTCCAGTAATTGCTCTATGCCCATCTAGATTTGTCCGATTCCTTTCTATAATAAAATGGAACCCGCCGATCTTACGTCTACACAGGTTCCCCGAAAAAGTGATTTTATAATATTATGACGCTTACCTGCTTCTACGTCAACCATCGCCAGTAGATGACATAATCTGATGTTAATCACCATTTCTCCTTATTCCTCACCTCTGTACTTGATTCCCCATGATCCCTTTTCTGCAAAAATTACATTGAAAAATGATGGGAATCTGTATATCCTAGTAAAGATTGTTTTGCGATGACGTCTTTTACAGCGTGATCAGCATGATATGAAAATTGAATAAGGAGTGAAATCATTTTGCAACGCGAAATACAAGTTAACGAGAAACTACCACTAGGACAAGGCTTTTTACTCAGCATGCAACATCTGTTCGCTATGTTTGGAAGTACTGTTCTCGTTCCTAATCTTTTCGGTGTAGATCCCGGAATGATCCTGTTAATGAATGGTTTAGGAACACTTCTATACATATTTATATGTAAAGGAAAAATTCCTGCCTATCTGGGATCAAGTTTTGCATTTATTGCGCCTGTAAGTATGGTAATAAAAAGCAATCCGGGTAATGGATACTCAATGGCACTGGCTGCTTTTATTATTACCGGTATTATCTTTTGTCTCGTAGCACTTATTGTTAAGTTTGTTGGGACAAGATGGCTGGATGTACTCTTCCCACCCGCTGTAATGGGCGCTGTTGTTGCCCTGATTGGACTAGAGATCGTCCCTGTTGCCGCAGGAATGGCAGGACTGATTAATTCTAACCCGGCAGACAATCCAAATTGGGCTCCTGATGCTACCACAATTACACTCTCTATGATAACTCTGGGTGTAACCGTACTAGGTGCACTCTTGTTCCGCGGGTTTGCTAAAATTATTCATATTTTGATTGGTATCGTTACAGGTTATGTTCTTGCCTTTTTTATGGGCGTGGTAGACATCCATACCATTACCAATGCGAACCTTATAACTGCACCTACTGTTACGACGCCCTCATGGGATATTGGTGTGATTGTAACCATTGTACCTGTAGCACTCGTTGTTATTGTCGAACACATTGGCCATCTACTCGTCACAGGCAGTATTGTTGGAAAAGATTTATCGAAAGACCCCGGGCTTCATCGCTCTCTTTTAGGTAACGGGATCTCAACCATCATTTCCGGTTTTGTCGGATCTACACCGAACACAACCTACGGTGAGAATATTGGGGTTATGGCACTTACCAAAGTGTATTCCATTTTTGTTATTGGCGGTGCAGCGATTATTGCTATCGTGTTGTCATTCTCGGGTACGTTTACCGCTGTAGTCGCTAATATTCCTGATGCAGTCATGGGCGGTGTATCACTTTTACTTTTTGGAATCATTGCGGCATCTGGTTTCCGTATCTTTGTAGAACAAAAAGTAGACTTTTCTAAAACAAGTAATATGATACTTACTACTTTAGTATTTGTAACAGGCCTCAGTGGTGTAACTCTTACCATTGGTACGGTTGAATTAAAAGGAATGGCGCTAGCAACGATCGTAGGTATGATTGCAAGCCTTCTGTTCGGTCTGTTCCATAGACTTGGATGGATTGATGAATCCACCGAGAAAAATAATGACTAAAATCAAAAAAGGTATCCTCCAAGCGGAGGATACCTTTTTTTTAAAGAAAGCTATTTTGCAAAACCTAAAAAGCAGATGACAAGTTTGTGGACTGTTTTCCCAGATCCCTGTCACCATAAATCTTAAGTTCCGCCTGAGAATTATTAGTGCTTACAACTTAGTATTTCATCAAAGAATATACGTTGATATCTATCAGTTTATTTCTGCCTTTAAGTTCTTCAAGCTCGATTAAGAAAGCAGCCCCTACCACGTTGCCTCCAAGCTGTTCTACAAGGCTCACCGAAGTTGCAATCGTGCCGCCTGTTGCGAGCAGGTCATCTGCGATCAGCACATTTTGTCCTTTTTCAATCGCATCGGAATGCATTGCAAGCTTGTCTTTTCCGTACTCTAGGTCATATCCAAGTTCAATGGTCTCACCTGGAAGCTTTCCGCTTTTACGAATTGGGGCAAAACCAACACCCAGTGCATAAGCAAGCGGTGCACCTACGACAAATCCACGTGCTTCTGGACCCGCAATAACATCGATCTTCAGATCAGAAACCATTTGTTTCATTTCATCTATAGCTTTGCGATACATCTCGCCGTCTTTCAACAGGGTTGTAATGTCCTTGAAACTGATTCCCGGTTGTGGAAAGTCAGGTATAACCCGAATGTACTCTTTAAAATCCAAAATAATCTCCTCCTAATTTGAATGAGCTAGGATGCACCCTTTGTCTGAGATTTCATCCATTGCATCAGTTGGGGCGCTGCCAAATCAAACATGGCTTTCTCCATTTCAGCCAGCTGCTCTATGTCCTGGTAGTTCCTGGAATCCGTCAAATTCTGCTTCGGCGGATTTGTCACAAAGGTCAATGTACCTGAATGACGTTTAATAAATGACAACTCTTCAAACACGTCCATGACTTTTGACATCATTCTTACAGAATATCCACATTGTCGGCTTAAAGCCTCGATCATCTCTTTTTCAGGCACAGCTTCCTGTCCCCATTTGGAAACAAGGACATATATACGTTTAAAGTCATCACGACTCGGTCGTTGTAATCTTTGTTTAGGATTCGCCGTATGGTAAAGAAGAATGACATTATTCGCTTTCACAATCATGCTTTGCATGGCTGTCCATTGCTCTGCAGTTTCAGGGATGTCCAGCACAAACAGACTTTCCAGATGCTTTTCGCCAATTTTTTTGGCTGAATCGTTCCACGGAACGATCCCAACCTTCCTATCATATACCCAAATGGCCTTTTCATACAAATGGTTTTCAATAGCAAATAAGTTTTTCTCTTGAACAAGAACTGCAATCTTTCCATCATTAGGAATAATTCTATGCGATAGGTCTTTTATCATGGTATTCATTTCCTCAAGGGGTTCTCTGCATCCACGGTAATCGAACACCTGACGTGTTTTTACCCGGATATCTTCCATCATGAATTGGGGTTTTCTAGACCCATTCCATTCATTAATTTGAAGCGTCCCCATCACATCAATTACCGATCCCTCTGGGATATAGTCAGCAAGTTTACCTTTTCCAAAAGAAATAGCATCCAGCATTTTCCCATCCTGTTCAATCGTTAATTTTAAGTGAGTTAGGTCTTTGCCCATTTTCCGGCTTGCCATCAGTGTTGCATCTCGAATAATAAATTTAGGAGTCGGATTGTTCATACCAAAAGGCTGCATTTGTTCCATCTCTTCAATTACATTCAGCGGTACTTCAGATATACGGCACTCTCCGTCTGTCTCTGTAACAGGAATAAAATGCTCAGGCTTCATTACTTCCCCGGCATACTCATTCAGCTTACACTCGAGCAGCTCCAGTCTATCCCGATGAAGCGTCATTCCTGCCGCAGCCGGGTGTCCCCCATAATGATCCATGATGTCTTTACAAGCGGTCAAGGCCTCATACATATCAAGTCCCGGAGTGGATCTGGCCGATCCTTTGCATTTTCCTGTGGCAGGATCAATCCCCAAAATCAGTGTGGGACGATAATATCTCTCGAGCACTTTTGAGGCAACAATACCCACTACGCCTGGATTCCAACCTTCACCAGCTACAACAATAACATCAGGAACTTTACCATCCACTTTTTTTTGCTCCAGTATTTCAAAAGCTTCTTGCGTCATCTGCTCTACTACCTGCTGCCGCTCTCGGTTAAGCAAATCAAGTTCCTCCGCAAGATGTGCAGCTTCAAGAGGGTCTTCAGTGGTTAACAAGGAAACTGCTCTGCCTGCATGGGCAAGTCTGCCACTGGCATTAATACGTGGGGCAAGAGCAAATGCCACATTCGTTGAGTTAACAGTAGGCATGTCGACTCCGCTGATCTCTAACAGGGCTCGAATTCCGGGAAATGAGGAATCTCTCATCTCTTCGATGCCTCTTTGAACAATAACTCGATTTTCATCAATAAGCGGCATGAGATCAGCGACGGTTCCGATCGTAACAATCTCCATCCAGGCACGAGGTACACTTCCTAGAAGCGCTTCTGCCAACTTCATGGCGACACCAACTCCGGCAAGCCCTTTAAAAGGATAAGGACAATCCTTCTGTTTTGGATTAATTAAGGCATACGCTTCAGGAAGAACTTCAGGCGGCTCATGGTGATCTGTAACAATCACATCCATTCCGAGGGTTTTAGCGTAAGCAATTTGTTCAACAGCACTAATTCCAGTATCTACCGTAATAACTAAGGTAACCCCTTGTTGATGCGCCCAATCCAGTGCATGATTGTGAAGCCCGTACCCTTCATTCGCTCGATGAGGAATATAGATATCGTACGAGGCAGACAGCTCTCTCATGAGATAAATCATTAGCGAAGTACTGGATACTCCATCGGCATCGTAATCACCATAAATCAGGATATGTTCGCCTTGATCCAGAGCTTCGCGAATACGGGGAACAGCTTGCTGCATTCCTTTCATCAAGTACGGATCATGAAGCACTTCATCAGAAGGCCGCAAGAACTGCTCTGCTGTTGATTTACTATCAATACCTCGGTTTAACAATAATCTTGACATCAAATGAGAAACGGATAATTCCTCTGATAACCCTTTTACTTGTTCATCTGTAATCTTGGGCTCGTTCCAATGATATTGAGAATAAAGCACTCATTAATCACCTTTCTTTCTAGCAAAAAAACAAAACTCAGATCATCCTGAGTTTTTATTTTCATTCTTATTGTAGTAACGTGTTCGTCTCTCTCTCGGCAAGATCACAATTACTTTTATATGGGTATTCTGATTGGTAGGGAACGACTTTTAGCTGAACGCTATTTACTTGTTCAAAACGTCCCATTAGTAGTACTTTCGATCTTTCCGCTACTTCTTGTGCTTCTGCTACGGTCATACGCGGATTGACGGTTATTGTTAAATCTATATGAATTCCTTCTTCACGTTCATAGGCACAAATATGCTCCACGGTAACAATACCATGAACACGCTGAACTGTCTGCATGTAATCATAGGTATCTACAAAAGACTCTTCTTTTTGCCCTGGTATGTGACCAGTTATAAGCAAATAGCTCCTCCAAATCACGATTCCTGAAGTTACAAGAGCAGCCATAGGCTCAGCATAAAGGAGATAGAAATAATCAAATGATTTACCAATCATCGATAAAATAATTCCAGTAAGCACCAATAAGGAAGTGTAAAATGCGTATCTATGTTGTTCAAAATATTGTTTCATAATCGAACGTTCAGCGTCTTTATATGTATGCCGCCATTCGTATTGAAACCAAAGTTCAGCAAAAGTGAACGCGATAACTGCTGCAATTAATGCACTGATATGCGGTGGCTCCGGATCTGCCTTCATCATCACTTTAACAGAAGATATGGCAAGTTGGAGCCCGCCCAGTAAAACCAGTAGCGGAACAATGAGTGCTATGAATTGGCCAACTTTCTTCCTTTTCTCTGAAGATTCTGCGGGCGACCCATTACCGCTCCATACCTGATATTTTCGTGTAAAAAGAGAACCTGCTTCGCCTGCCGAATATAGAGCATCGCTTAATAATGCTCTATTTCCCGAAGCAATACCAACGCTTCCTTTTACAATAGTTAGAACCGTATTCTTACATACTTCCATCCAGAACATTACATGTATTGCTCGTTGTTGTTTGGTGGTCATCCGTGTTCCCCCTCTACACGTAAGACAGTTATATTAGAAAACCGCGCCTATAGCTATAAGACGCGGTTTTCGGTAATCCTTAAAGTTATGGAGTCGTCTTAGAAGGATTATTGTGATTTGGTTTTTGTTTGCCTTTAAGTACTGCCCATAATGGACTTGCGATAAAGATGGATGAGTAAGCCCCAAATACAAGGCCGATCACCATGGCAAGTGAGAACATCCGGATGGACTCTCCGCCAAGCAGGAACAGGAACAGTGATGCAATAAATACAGTAACTGTTGTGTACAGAGAACGAGTCATCGTTTGTGAAATACTGCGGTTGACGACTTCGTTTAAATCTGTACGTGTTTTAATTTTAGAGAAACGCAAGTTTTCACGTATACGGTCAAATACAACAATGGTGTCATTAATCGAGAACCCGACAATGGTGAGTACTGCTGTTATAAACGTTAAATCTACTTCCAATCGGAATATAGAGAAAATACTAATGACAACAAACGCATCATGCAGTAATGCCACAATGGCAGCAACCGCAAATCTCCATTCAAAACGGATCGTTACATAAATCATGATACCCAAGCTTGCAAGGAGAACAGCATAAATGGCATTTCTACCCAGTTCTTTTGCCATTTCTGGATCAACTGTATTCACTTCAAAGGAAGCTTCAGGATCGATTTTCTCGTTAAAAGATGCTTTTAAGCTGCTTTCTTTCTCTTCATTAAGTACAGAAGGGAAACGAATACTAATCCGGTCGCTTCCTGCAGAGATCTGAGGTTCCTCCGCTGCGAGTCCGATTTCTTCAAGGACCGGGACAATCTCTTCTTTGGTTACGGATTTGCTTGCTGTGATATCCACATTTGAACCTGATCGGAAATCTACACCGTAGTTAAGTCCAAAGATCGCCAGACTTAATATACCAAGCAGTGTAATGATAATAGAAAAGGTATAGAAATACTTACTGATCTTAATAAAATCATAATCCCATTTAAAGCGCACGAATTTCACTCTCCTTCACTCCGAAGTAACTAGGCTTCTTGATGAGATTTGCTTTCACAAGCAGGTTCAATAAGAAGCGGGAGAAGAAGACATTCGTGAGGATACTTGTCACAATATCAATAATTAGAACGATGGCAAAGCCTCTTACCGATCCGGTTCCTAACCAGAACATAACGGATGCGGCAATAATCGTTGTAATATTGGAATCCATGACCGTACGGAACGAAATTCTCTCACCTGATTTGACAGCAGACAGAATACTTTTGCCGCTGCGAAGTTCTTCCTTAATCCGTTCGTAAGTAATAATATTGGCGTCGACTGCCATCCCAATACCTAGAATGAAGGCTGCTATACCCGGAAGAGTCAGAACAAAATCACCGAGATAGAAAATAGCGAGTACCAACCAAGTATGTGTGATGAGTGCAAAGCTTGCGACCACGCCTGGAATACGATACATACTAATCATAAAGACCAGGATAAAGATGGAAGCGATAATTCCCGCTTTTATCGTTTGCTCAAGTGATAGTTGGCCTAGACTTGCCCCAACGCTCTGGGAGTATTTCTCTGTGAGTTTAAGAGGCAATGCCCCTAAGTTAATCGTATCACGAAGCTCGTTTGCTTCTTCTCTTGTAAAACTTCCTGTAATTTGTGCCTTACCGTCTGTCAGTGTTTGTCCAACTTTTGGAGCAGACAACAATTCATCATCAAGGTATATAGCAAGTGGTTGACCTTGAAGACGTTTTGTAATTTCAGCAAATTTTTCTTTGTCTTTCACCTGAATATCGACCATCGGCTCGTTCAGAGAGTTATAAACGACAGATGCACCGTTCTCAACAAATTCATTACCGCGAAGCTCGATTTTGCTGTATGTTCCGGGCTCATCGTCTTCTGCTGCACTCCGAAATGTCAGTTCAGCAGGTTCTTTCATTTTACTCCGTACCTCTACCTCATCCGTAACGCCTGCAAGCCTTAAACGAATGCGGTTCGTACCCTCTGTAGTTACTTCAGGTTCACTTGTGCCTAGTGCATTCGCACGTTGCTCCAAGCTTTTTGCGGTTTGTGTAAGTGATTCTCTGGTGACTGCTTGTCCAGCTTCGAGCGGCTGTGCTTCATATAGAATCTCAAAGCCTCCCTTAAGATCGAGGCCCAAGCGTATATCTTTGAGCAGCCCCGGGCTTGTATAGGCCATAACGCCAACCGTTACAAGCACGACCAGAATGAAACTGACTATTCTTTTCATGCCGTCCATAGTTCCCCCTTCATTCTCAATATTCCCATTATAGCGATGCAGGAAATCTCAGTCAATTTTCATTAAAAAAGTCCTCTTCCTTAGAAAGAGGAGCCTCGGTATGCAGATACTGTCATAAAGTTCATAAAACTGGTAGCTTTCAGCGACAAAATATCATTAACCAGTTGATGGAGTGGGGGAATTCCTTGTTTCTCATATTTGCGGCTGACGCAATTCCAAACATCCTTACTTGTTACATATTGATATCCCACTAATTGAAATTCTTCTGCCTTACTGCAGCATAAGAGTTCAATTGCATTTTCCAGCTCGTGGGCGTCCATTTCTTCAATAAATGATTCCATGGCGTTAAATCACTCCTTTTGTGCTCCTGCTTATCTATTCGACATCTTCCTACAGTATTCCTGCCTAGCTGAACGAGCATCTCCCTCGTGAATGAAAGGAAATCACCTGATTGCTAACTAACAGTCATGAGATGGGACAGGTTCGGCATATTCATGAAGTAGAACGAGTACCACATGCCAGAACTTATTATGTACTAACCCATGGGGAAGAGGGATTAACACTTATGAAAAAACAAACGTTCATCCAGGGGACTATGATTTTGCTGGCAGCCGGCATCATTAATCGGATCCTGGGATTCATACCCCGTATCGTTTTACCACGGGTCATTGGTGCGGAAGGCGTTGGCTTATATCAACAAGGATACCCCTTTTTCATCGTTATCGTAACACTCATTACAGGTGGAATTCCGCTGGCTATTGCTAAGCTTGTAGCTGAGGCTGAATCCTATGGAGACGTAAAAGCGTCAGAGAAAATTTTGAAAACAAGTCTGTTCTTTACTTTGACTGCTGGTGCCATCTTTACAGCGTTATGCCTTCTATTTGCTCCATTTGTAACAAGCCGCATTCTCACAGATGAAAGGGTTTATTACACCTTTGTTAGTATGACGCCCATGATCTTAATCGTCGCCGTTTCATCCGTATACAGGGGCTATTTTCAAGGGAAACAAAATATGATTCCATCTGCGAGTTCCTCCATTGCGGAAACACTTATGCGTATTTTGTGCGTACTTTGGTTTTCCTACCTTCTGTTGCCAAAAGGAATCGAATTTGCAGCGGCAGGAGCCATGCTCGGTGCAGTAGCAGGAGAGCTAATTGGCATGTTTGTATTACTTTGGCAACATGAACGTAATCGAAAAGCAGGTATATTGGTGCCGGCACCTATGCCGCAGAGAAGCAAGACTAAGATGGAAAGTAAATCGATATTCAAACGAATCATGTCTATTTCCATTCCTGTTACTGCAGGACGTTTGGTTGGCTCCATCTCCTATCTTCTCGAAACAATTGTCACAGCACAAAGTCTAGCCCTTGCCGGATTTACGAAAGCTATAGCAACCGCACAGTATGGGGCGATGCAGGGCATGGTTATTCCTTTGCTTCTTTTGCCGGGTGCCCTGACTTCTTCACTTGCTACGTCTTTGGTTCCATCTCTGTCTGAAGCTGCTGCAAGGAAAGATTACAAAACCATTCACAAGAGAATGCATCAATCTCTGCGTTTAGCGCTTGTTACTGGCGGACCCTTTGCAGTCATTATGTATGTCCTCGCAGAACCGCTCTGCCTGCTTCTTTACAATAACAGTTCCATTGCAGATATGCTGAGGACCATGTCTCCCTTTGCTCTCTTTATTTACACGCAAGCTCCCTTACAAGCTGCTCTTCAAGCTTTAGAACGTCCTGGTAAGGCGCTCTTCAATACAATGCTGGGAGCCATCATTAAGATCAGTCTCATCCTTTATCTTGCCTCAAAGCCCGAATACGGCATTTACGGCGCCATTATAGCCATCTGTATTAATGCCTTGGTTGTAACTCTGCTGCATGGAAGAAGTCTAAAACAGCTCCTTGGTTTCCGTTTTCGCTGGCTCGATGCTCTAAAAGTGGGTACCGGGATGATCATAATGGCAGCCGTTGTCGAGTATTTATTTCATCATCTTCCTTGGCCGAGTATATTGTTCCTTCAGTTTCTTGTTTCCAGCTTTATAGGTCTGCTTCTATATTTATCGGTTATGGCAGCTTGTCGTTTAATTGATCTGCATGATTTATCTCGTGTTCCTATTCTAGGTGCTTGGATTCGTCGCAAATAAGTGTTACGGTTTTTTCTTTACGTTGACGTACAGCTCTCCTTTGTGGTCAATAGAACATAAAAATACATCTTTAAAATCTTTAACTCCTTTTTCTTGAATCTGATTTTTAAGCCAGAAACGATTTTTCTCAATTAACTCTAAATTAGAATCCTGTACTTTTCCGTCCATAATCAGCGGCAATGGCAGAGCTCCATAACGTATATTTTGCATTGCCTTTAAATGTTCCTTACTCTCATCATTCTTTTTGGTATCTTCTTTCGTTTCCATATCGCTCTCAATTGCTGTTTCTGTAGATCCTGAGTTCCCTGTGTTGTCAGACTCCGAAGCATTATTTTCCTTTTTAAAGGTGGTGAGTTTCCCCGTCGTCTCCAGGATCGCAAACTGTAAATCATCCACATTATCAATACTTTGCTCTCTGAGCTGCTGCATTAGATCATCTAAGTTATAGCGCTGCTTTCTCATCTCTTCTCTTTGCAGTTCACCGTTAGAGACTAGGATGACGGGTTTACCATCCAAAGCGAGCCGAAACCAGCGGCTTTTAAGCCCGATCAGAGCGATACCTACTTGCAATATAATGAGAACAATAATAGGAACGATTCCTTCATAAATCGGTCTTTTTATATCTTCAATAGCGAATACCGCAATTTCAGCCAGCATGATGGATATAACAAGATCAAAAACAGATAATTTTCCGATTTCTCTCTTACCCATCAGTCGAATAGCGAATGCAGCTATAAAATACATGAGAATGGTTCTTCCAATATGTATCATGATGTGTTCCATTTGTTATCTTATCCCCCTCTGCTTTAGTCACATGTATTTGTGCCATAACAGTTCATAGGTTGACCGAACACGGAAAAGTCATGCCATTTAATTAATGGAAAATCAAGTTCATATCATAGGTAGCTTGACCATACAATGTATTAATGAGAACCGAATGATTAAGGGAGGTCACCTTCATGCAATTTGTTCGCCGTTTGTTTTCTGTACGAATTAATAGTCCTCTGCTTTCTGGTTTAAATGCAGCTTTTATCTGGATGTTTATCGGTGCATTCGTTTTATCGCTTTTTCTTTGGCTTACAGGGATGCGTGAACAGGATTTATCGTTTTATACTTATGTAGTACATGCTGTTTCATTACTCATAGGCGGGTTCATATCAGGCAAAAGATCTAACGAGCGCGGATGGTATCACGGCGGTATTATGGGAGCGGTATATGGACTGCTGATCCTTGTCATTGGTTTCCTTGCTCTTGAGTCCTCCTTGCAACTGCAAGATATACTGCAATGGGGTGCTGCCTTTATTCTAGGAGCAATCGGCGGTATTTTTGGAGTGAATGTAGATAAATCGTAATACATCAAGATTTAAAATAAAAAAGACTGCAGGCACACTAGTTTAAGCTAGTGTGCCTGCAGTCTCCAGAGGACTCCTGAACAGGAGTCTTCTTTTGTTACTTACGCTTTATCTTCAGCGCTCTCTCTAGGAGATACAGCACTAATACTGCTGCGGTTAAATGTCAGTTTAGTGACATCGTTTACACGCAGTACAACCGTATCATCCATTACCTCTGTGATCGTACCGTGAAGGCCGCCAATCGTAACTACTTTGTCTCCCTTTTTCAAGGAATTCAATAAGTTTCGATGTTCTTTTTGTCTTTTTTGCTGTGGTCTAATGAGCAGGAAGTAAAACACTGCAAACATAAGTAC
Source organism: Paenibacillus polygoni (assembly GCF_030263935.1). NCBI lineage: Bacteria > Bacillati > Bacillota > Bacilli > Caryophanales > Paenibacillaceae > Paenibacillus > Paenibacillus polygoni. The sequence continues at coordinate 3,973,298 of NZ_CP127162.1, forward strand.
CATCATAATGATAAGCTGCAAACCTCCGCCAGCTGCATTCGTTGTTGCTGTGAAATTCAACATTCTATTCCCCCCTTTCAAGAAGTGGTTATAAGTAGTTTACTTAGAACCCTTTGTCATTATCATGCAATCCATATTGATCAAAAAATTCATCCCGGAAATCAAGCAACCGGTCATCCATAATCGCTTGACGTACTTTCTTCATCAAGTCTAACAAGAAATGAAGGTTATGGTACGTAGTAAGCCTTAGACCAAATGTTTCATCAGCCTTGATCAAGTGACGAAGATAAGCCCTTGAATAATTCCGGCAAGTGTAGCAATTGCACTCAGGATCAAGTGGACCAAAATCACGGGCGTATTTCGCGTTACGAACAACGAGTCTGCCTTGACTTGTCATCGTTGTCCCATTTCGGGCAATACGAGTTGGAAGCACACAGTCAAACATATCTATTCCACGGATTGCACCTTCAATCAATGCGTCTGGTGAACCTACCCCCATTAAATAACGAGGTTTGTTACTAGGCAGCAAAGGTACGGTGTAATCCAGTACATCATACATTAAATGTTTGGGTTCTCCCACACTCAGTCCACCAATAGCATACCCCGGGAAATCCATGGAAGTCAAATCTCGAGCGCTCTGTTTACGCAAATCTTCATGCATTCCGCCTTGAACGATTGCGAACAATCCCTGGTCATTTGGCCGCGCATGACTTTCAAGACAGCGTTCAGCCCAGCGGCTTGTTCTCTCAAGTGATTTTTTAACATATTCATAGTCTGCCGGATAAGGCGGACACTCATCAAAGGCCATCATAATATCAGAACCTAGTGAGTTTTGAATATCCATGGCAACCTCAGGAGAAAGGAACAATTTATCTCCATTCAAATGAGAGCGGAAGTGCACGCCTTCCTCTGTTATTTTTCTCATTTCACTGAGGGAAAATACCTGAAAACCACCGCTATCTGTCAAAATAGGGCGATCCCAGTTCATAAATTTGTGAAGTCCACCTGCTTCACGAACAATATCGTGTCCTGGTCTGAGAAACAAATGATAGGTATTGCTCAGAATAATCTGTGCTTCCATTTCTTTGAGTTCTTCCGGACTCATCGTTTTCACCGTTGCTTGTGTGCCTACTGGCATAAAAATAGGAGTCTCGATCACTCCGTGCGGAGTATGAACGCGCCCAAGACGTGCTCCCGATTGTTTACAAGTTTTAATGTGTTCATAGGTTATCGCTGCTGACATTTTTCTCTCATCCTCTATCTGAATAAATAAACATCGAATCTCCAAAACTAAAGAAACGATATTGTTGTTTCACTGCCTCATTATAAGCTTTCATGATTTGCTCTCTGCCTGCAAGAGCACTAACCAGCATCACAAGAGTAGACTTGGGAAGATGGAAATTCGTAATGAGTGCATCCACTACTTTGAACGTATATCCTGGATATATAAAAATATCCGTCCAGCCGCTGCTTGCTGCCAAGTCTTGACCTTCAAATTGATTTCCCACCGTCTCCAGTGTTCGGCAACTCGTGGTCCCAACCGCAATGACTCTTCCGCCGTTCTTCTTCGTCTCGTTAATTAAATCTGCTGTTTCTTGCGAAAGAGAGTAATACTCGGCATGCATCACATGATCTTCTACTACATCTACTGACATCGGTCTAAACGTTCCAAGTCCTACATGGAGAGTAAGAAAACCAATGCGAACTCCTTTTTGTTTAATTGCCTCAAGCAGTTCAGTAGTAAAATGAAGCCCTGCCGTTGGAGCGGCTGCAGACCCTTCATGTTTGGCGTAAACGGTTTGGTACCGCTCTTTATCTTCTAATTTTTCTTTGATATAGGGAGGTAGTGGCATTTGACCAAGCCGGTCCAATATTTCCTGGAAAATACCTTCATAATGGAAACGGATAATCCGTCCCCCCATATCGGTCTCTTCTTCAATCGTTGCTGACAACTCGTCTCCAAAACGGATGACAGCTCCTTTTTTCAGTCTTTTCCCTGGCTTAACAAGGGTCTCCCAGCGATTGTCGCCAAGATTATGGAGGAGAAGTACTTCAGCTTTGGCTCCTGTATCTTCTTTTAGACCAAACAGTCTTGCAGGTATAACTCTTGTATCATTTAGAATCAACGTATCACCGGGATGAAGATAATTAATGATATCTGAAAAAGTATGGTGTTCCATTTCCCCGCTGTCCTTGTTCAGCGTCAGGAGTCTTGATGCAGTTCGATTTTCAAGCGGTGTCTGAGCAATTAGAGATTCAGGTAACTCAAAATCATATAGATCTACATTCATTATGTCGTCATTCCTTAACTATAGTTACGTTCTGATAATAGTGTTTCAAAATAGACTGGTAATCATACCCTTCATCTGCAAGTCCTTTTGCTCCCCACTGAGACAGACCCAGCCCGTGCCCATATCCTTGACCTGTAAACAGAAAAGCTTGGGTCTTACTGACTGCTCTTGCCTCGCTGTCTTTGTTCATGACAACCAGGGAGTCTCCAGAATAAGATGTCGTACCTGAGGATGATACTACAGAAGTTCCAGCTGCCCCAGATTTAGTCACAACCTGTCCATTTGCACCTAGTACAGTATAACTTCCGGTATTCGTAATATCAAACAAAGTACTCGGTAAACTTCCAAAAGCACTGCGATATGCATCACCGTATTTAACACCAAGCACTTGTCCATTCGCTTTCACTTCTACTGCTCTACCAGATGGACCCCGGTTTGTTACTTCCAAGCTAGAAATTGTGGAGGGAACAGTCGTTGATATTTTCCCTTGAAGCATCGCTGAAATCTCCGCAGATGTAAACGGTCCGCGCATCCAGCTGTACGTACCCGATTCTTTTGTTTCCCCCAAAATAACCAATTCAGCACCTGGATTTATCTGGGCTACAGGAGATACGCTCGACTGGATCAGAGGGATTTTACGAACATTTGTATTTTTAGCTGTAACCGTAAGTTTAGGCAGTCCTGCCGCAGTTACCCCTTCCAAGAGCTTTGTATTATCTTCCCGGATATATCCTGTCTTTCCGTCACTTAGAAGTACATGATACCAATTGTGTGTTCCTTCTTGGGCAGACTTATCTCCTGCACTATCTACGCTTGCGAATAGAGTCCCGCCCCCATTCCATACTTCAGACGGATCTGCCGTTATTCCTCCCGCATTGGAAGAAAAGATAGCCTCAACCACTTTCCCACCGCTTTTAATAACTTCTCCGGCTGTAGCATTTACTGCATCAGTTACATTCTGATGTTCCGATCCGATTCCGTTATAAGCTTGGCTTAACGTTGTATCTACCACATTAGCAATCTTAAATTTATTCCCTTGAAAAAGTGCATAGCTCCGCGCAGCAACGGATTGTGCTTTTAACGATTCCGCTGGCCAGGACGGGTATACTTCAGCTCCAACAACGGAATACAGATACTCTTCAAGTGGCACTTGATTGACAAGAGCGAGCTGTCCGTTATATGCACTTATTTCAAAATCTCCTCGATATGTACGTTCGGAACGCTCTGCTACTTTTATGCCAGTGCTACTCGAATCCAGCATTAACTTCATATCAGTACCGCTTACGATATAGTGATTGGTTACTTCTGGAGAGACTAAATTAAGAGTCACATCTTGCCTAATAATTAACGCATTCATTCCCGCATTTACCGAACTTAAAGATAGCTCTGGCAATTTAACTTTCACAAGTTTTTCTAACGCAGCTAAAGAAGCATCTGTTGTTTCTTCACCAATCCAAACTGCATATTCAGGCCTGCCGCCTTCCGACTGGATGACTGTAAAGGCATCATAACCGCTGGCAGCCACCGTATCACGCATTGTATCTGCTTCTTTCTTACTTGCAAATACTCCTGCTTGACTATGCTTGCTTCCTTTCACAACAGGCTTTTGTCCAGCTAAATAAGAAGCAGCTGTCTTCTGGGTTCGTACTGCTGCTGCTTCCGCAAGAGCTGATGTCGAGTAGTTTCCTGTGTAAACTTGATATATGGTTTTTCCGCTTTTAGAAGATTGATAAATGATGGGTTTGTCGGCCGTTCCTTGCAGTACTTTTGCGGCTCCGGAAGCTGTCTTAAATACATCTGTTTCTAGCACTTTCACACGAAAACCATCGACACTAAAACGAGTTTGTGTCGAGGCAGGTAATGAGATCCAAGACTCATAACCGGATGCCCCATTCATCCCCGCAGTCCAATCTCCATCGGTTTGAAGTGTAACTGCAGGTGTAGTGGATCTATAGGTGCTTCCGAGATCTGCGAACAATGCGACACGAATCGTGTCATTTATTGCAGCACTAGCTGATGGAAGCGGCCCCCATAAACTACCTGCCAGCAGTACTGCAGCAAGGGTCATCTTAGCTCCCTTTTTCCATAAAGAGCGGACATTTTGAGTTTTCTTTATTCGGTTCATTTATCGTTCTCCTCCCCATTCGTTGACCCAGAAATTCCTACATGCTTATTTTCACCTTGTTGCTGCGCACAACATAACATTTCTACAGCCTAAGCATCAAATTATCGATCTGTAGGCATTGGAATTCCTAGATGCGCATAAGCAGCTGGAGTCACCATTCTGCCTCGCGGAGTTCTTTGCAGAAAACCAATTTGCAGAAGATACGGCTCATATACATCTTCAATCGTTTGACTTTCTTCTCCAATGGTAGCTGCGATCGTATCAAGACCAACCGGTCCTCCGCGGAAGCTTGTGATCATCGATTTCAGCATCTTATAATCAATATCGTCAAGTCCACGCGGATCGATTTGCAGTCTTTTAAGTGCCTCTTCTGCTAGTGAAGAAGTAATGATACCATCCCCTCGTACCATGGCAAAATCCCGAACACGTTTGAGCAGACGGTTTGCAATACGCGGTGTCCCTCTCGACCGAAGTGCAATCTCTTCTGCTGCATCTCCAACAATTTCAATACCAAGTAAATCGGCTGTACGAGAAACGATAAAAGTTAACTCATCCACTGTGTAAAACTCAAGCCGGCTGATCACTCCAAACCGATCTCGAAGCGGAGCAGATAACAGGCCTGCTCTTGTTGTAGCTCCAATCAAAGTAAAAGGCGGGAGATCTAGACGCACGGAACGCGCACTTGGACCTTTACCAATCATAATATCAAGGGCAAAGTCCTCCATTGCAGGGTAAAGCACTTCCTCTACAGAACGATTAAGCCTGTGAATTTCATCAATAAACAGGACATCCCCTTCTTGAAGATTGGTCAGCAAAGCTGCAAGATCCCCAGGCCGTTCAATCGCCGGTCCAGAAGTCGTCCGCAGGTTCACACCAAGTTCATTCGCAATAATGTTTGACAGCGTGGTTTTACCTAGTCCTGGCGGGCCGTATAAGAGCACATGATCCAGTGCTTCATTTCTCATTTTGGCAGCTTCAATGTATACCTTTAAGTTTTCCTTTACTTGATCTTGTCCAATATATTCATTCAAATAGCGGGGACGCAAACTCAGCTCCACCGCTTGATCTTCCATCATCAGGTTGGCGGATATAATCCGGTCATCCATACTTATCCCTCTATTCTATTCCTGTTTATCCGGTAAAGAGCATTTTCAGAGCTTTCTTCATAAGTACATCTGCTGTATCTTCTGCGGTTGTATCGTTTTTCATGCGAAGCCATACTTTATCAAGCTCACTGTCTGTATATCCCAGGGCTTTCAGACCTTCTCTAGCCTCGGACCAGTATGAGCCGTCGCCTTCAGCTGCTACATTAGGAGCAAAGAGTCCAGTGGCATATATCGCTCCTCCAAACCCATCCAGCTTGTCTTTTAGATCCAGAATCATACGCTGTGCTGTCTTCTTGCCGATCCCTGGAAGTTTGGTCAGGAAAGTAATATTTTCTTGGTGAATCGCAGTAACCAGCTGCTCTGGCGTACCTCCCGTTAAAATCCCAAGAGCGACACGAGGACCAATTCCTGATACTTCAATGAGTTTTCGAAACAGCTGCTGTTCTTCACGACTTCCAAACCCATAAAGCAGCATCGCATCTTCTCTTACATGGTGATGTGTGTATACTGTAACGGTACCTTCCTGTTTAGCGAAAATATAAGGATTAGGACAGAAAATCTGATATCCAATTCCCTGCACATCCACTACGACATAATCATTCTCAATGATTACGACCGGTCCTTTGATATAGTCGATCATTTTTTAAAAACCTCATTTAACTTAGAATTTAGTGTATAAGAATGAGCATGACAGATCGCTACAGCCAGTGCATCAGCTACGTCATCCGGTTTAGGGATGGCTTGTAGCTTGAGGTACATTTTGACCATTTCCTGAACTTGTCTCTTCTCTGCTTTACCATAGCCCACAATAGCCTGTTTAACCTGCATCGGCGTATACTCCGCAATCGGTAATCCTCTTTGAATTGCTGCGAGAATCAACACGCCCCTTGCTTGACTGACTGACATGGCTGTCGTCACATTTCGATTAAAAAATAGCTTCTCTAATGCCACAGCATCAGGCTTATATTTATCAATTAGTTGCAACATCGCCTCATACACATGAAGGAGTCTTTCCTCATCGGGTGTATGGGCCTCTGTCTGTATACATCCATATTGAACAGGAGTGAGTTTACTCCCTGTTTTATCTATAAAACCAAAACCAACGATAGCAATACCTGGGTCAATTCCTAAAAAACGCAAACACATCTCTCCTTAACATACTGCGAACATATGTATCGTTTATTCATTATATCAAATGTTCCAGCCCTATAACGAAAAAGTTTGCGCTTCGACGAAAACTCTAAATATTCCCTGAATTTTTTCTTCATGCAAAACCAAAAAAGACGGATTTTCATCCGCCTTCTCTGGCCTGTCTTTTCTTACCTATTCTATAATATTTCCTACAGGGGCAACCGCGTAATCACCAAAAGTAGAAAGCACACTGTTATATTCCTCTATATCCTGAACACGTATGCCATTTTGCAGTTGCTCAAGAACGCCGGCTGGTAAAGAGGTTTCCATCGAACCAACATCAAGTTGAAAAAAAGTACGAATGGTCTTTTCTTCCTTCGGCTTTCCATCAAAGAGGGTTAGGTTTCCTTCTTTGTCCAAACTCATATATGCGTTCTCTTTGCAATGCGGAGACAGGTCATTAACGGTTTCCTGCACTACTAAATCACTTTCCGCCTCTATATAACCAGACCAACCAGGATGCTGCTTGATTAGAGTAACCATTTCTTCAGGAGTGAAGTTACCTAAGTTCATCGTTTCTGTACCACAAACATACTTCTTCTCTAAAAAAACTCGCCGCAATTTGTCGTTTGAACGAATCTGTTGCAATAGACTGGCTTGGGCCATGGTGCTGTCCTCTTCAAAGGATGCGTCTTCTTCCATCACTTCTATGCTGCCTGTGGTTAAGAGGGATTGCATCATTTGAGAGATCGGTAAGCCGGCCCCGGCTAATACTGCAAGTAAAATACATATCGTGAAAGTTGTTAACGTTCGTTTGATTTTTTTCCAACGTTTATTAAAATTAAGGAACTTCAATTGGATCCCCTTCTAACACACTTTTTAATCTATTGTGACCGAGATCCAATCTATATATACAAAAAAAAGGTTATTGCCTAAGCAATAACCTTTTCATAATCGGGATGACACGATTTGAACATGCGACCCCCTGGTCCCAAACCAGGTGCTCTACCAAGCTGAGCTACATCCCGTAATATATATGCCGGTGAAGGGACTCGAACCCCCACGGTTTCCCTCACGATTTTGAGTCGCGCGCGTCTGCCAATTCCGCCACACCGGCTAATTTCTTGTTTCTTATTAAAAAAAGAATGGCGCGCCCTGAGAGATTCGAACTCCCGGCCTTTTGATTCGTAGTCAAACGCTCTATCCAGCTGAGCTAAGGGCGCAAATGATATAAAAGCGGACGACGGGAATCGAACCCGCGACCCTCGCCTTGGCAAGGCGATGCTCTACCGCTGAGCCACGTCCGCAATTAAAGGATGCGCGTGAAGGGACTCGAACCCCCACGTCAAAGACGCTAGATCCTAAGTCTAGTGCGTCTGCCAATTCCGCCACACGCGCATATAAATGATGGTGAGCCATGAAGGGCTCGAACCTTCGACACCCTGATTAAAAGTCAGGTGCTCTACCAACTGAGCTAATGGCTCCTAACAATAAGGAAGCTAGTCCCTCAATCAGTAATACTTCTAGGATAAAAATGGCGGAACTGACGGGATTCGAACCCGCGATCTCCTGCGTGACAGGCAGGCATGTTAGGCCTCTACACCACAGTTCCAGGTATTACAATTGCGGGGGCAGGATTTGAACCTGCGACCTTCGGGTTATGAGCCCGACGAGCTACCGAGCTGCTCCACCCCGCGATATTTATATGGTGGAGATTGAGGGGATCGAACCCCCGACCCTCTGCTTGTAAGGCAGATGCTCTCCCAGCTGAGCTAAATCTCCATGTAAAGTGACCCGTAGGGGATTCGAACCCCTGTTACCTCCGTGAAAGGGAGGTGTCTTAACCCCTTGACCAACGGGCCGCTGGCTCCCCGAACAGGGCTCGAACCTGTGACAACTCGATTAACAGTCGAGTGCTCTACCAACTGAGCTATCAGGGAATATGTATTATACTTAGGTATCAATAAACTGGGTGTCCCAGATTATCAAAACTTTGCTTGGCGGCGTCCTACTCTCCCAGGACCCTGCGGTCCAAGTACCATCGGCGCTGGAGGGCTTAACGGTCGTGTTCGGGATGGGTACGTGTGGAACCCCTCCGCTATCGCCACCAAACAGGATTTTCATAGCTTACGCTTCTCGAAAATCATCGGAAAATTCATACGCTCTTCGCGTTTACTTGGGTTCAGCACCGAAGTGTGAATCAAGAAACAAGCGTTTAGTTTTCCTTCAAGAATTTGCTCCCTGAAAACTAGATACGAAACAATCTTTACGATTTTATTTTGTAGGATAAGCCCTCGACCGATTAGTACTGGTCAGCTCCATGCATTGCTGCACTTCCACCCCCAGCCTATCTACCTCGTCGTCTTCAAGGGGTCTTACTAGTTGGGAAATCTCATCTTGAGGTGGGCTTCGCGCTTAGATGCTTTCAGCGCTTATCCCTTCCATACATAGCTACCCAGCGATGCTCCTGGCGGAACAACTGGTACACCAGCGGTATGTCCATCCCGGTCCTCTCGTACTAAGGACAGCTCCTCTCAAATTTCCTACGCC